>CAVPCM010000002.1:0-393491 GCA_963702405.1 uncultured Actinomycetota bacterium | reverse complement strand
GACTGGATGCACCCCTGAGAAGCGCTGGTACCCGGCGGCGTTCTGCGCCGCGCTGTTGGATGCGCAGCCGATGGGCTTCTACGCGCCGCACACCCTCGTGCAAGACGCCCGCCGCCACGGCGTCGAGGTGAGAACCCCGGATCTGAACGCGTCGGCCGCCACGGCCACGCTGGAGACCAACTCGCGAACCTGCGGCCCAGACCGACCGTCTGAGTCGACCTCGGCCGCAAGTTCGCGAGGGGTGGAGGACTTCACTCGTACTTGCGGCCCAGATCGACTTGAGGGGTCCGGATCGGCCGCAAGTTCGGCGTGGGGTGTGGGGGAAGGCGGAGCGATGCGCCCCCGGACCTGGGGGAAGCCTGGGCCGGCGGTGCGGCTCGGGATCTCCTACGTGCGGGGGATCGGGCTGGATCTGGCCGCCGAGATCGCGGCCGGTCGTCCCTACGCCGACCCGGAGGACCTGGCCCGCCGGGTGTCGCTCACCCTGCCGCAGCTGGAGGCGCTGGCCACCGCCGGTGCCTTCGACTGCTTCGGCATGCCGCGGCGGGAGGCCATCTGGGCGGCCGGCGCCGTCGCCCAGATGGGCACCGACCGCCACGGTGCCCAGCGGCTGCCTGGCATCGTCACCGGTGCGAGCGCGCCGCCGCTGCCGGCGATGACCGGCGACGAGTGGGCCCGCGCCGACCTCTGGTCCACCGGCGTGAGCCCCGAGGGCCACCCCACCCGGTTCATCCGCGAGCACCTCGACTCGCTCGGTGTCGTCACCGCCACCGGCCTGGCCGCCGTCGAGCCGGGGGAGCGGGTGCTGGTGGGCGGCGTCGTCACCCACCGCCAGCGACCTGCCACCGCGGGCGGCACGCTCTTCGTGAACCTGGAGGACGAGACCGGCCTCATCAACGTGGTGGTGTCGAAGGGGTGCTGGACCGCGCACCGCAAGGTGGCTCGCAGCGCCCCCGCCATGCTCGTGCGCGGCCGCCTCGAGCGCTCCGAGGGAGTCACCAACGTGATCGCCGACCGCATCGAAGCCCTCCCTCTCGGCGCGCCGACCAAGAGCCGCGACTTCCGCTGAGCCCGCTGGGCGACGCCCTAGGGACGCCTGGCTGCCGCCAGGCGGAGCAGCGGGACGCATGCTCCGCATGGGCGAGCCCGCGCCCGAGGCGCTCAACTCCGAGCGCAGCGCGGCGGCGGTGGACAGGTGCCCGGCCGCCAGGCCGGGTACGCGGCGGGCGACGGCGAGCACGAGCGCGGCCACGTCACCGCCACGACGGCGAGCGGCGGGCACCACCGGCACGGCGGGGACCCCGAGGCCGCTCCGGCCACCAGTCGCCACCCCCAGCGCCCCGCGATGACGCCGAGGGGCACCGCCACGACCATGGCCGCCGAGCGCGTACGAGGTGGCGTGGCAGGCGACGGTTCCGGCGACCTGGCGCGGGTGAAGCCGAGGCCCTTCAGCACGCCGAGCACCCGACGGTTGCGGCCCACGCCAGCACGAGCGCGTGGACGAGCGAGGCGACCGCCAGCACCGCCAGACCACCGGCCATGAGGAAGGGAGCTCCCGGATCCGGCTCGACGTTGCGCATGGCGCCTGCGGTCAGCGGCCCGTGGACCGGGCCCTCGTGCACCGTCGGCGACCGCGTCCGCGAACGCCTCGACGTCGACACCGTCCGGTAGGCGCAGCACGACGATCGGATCGCCGCTGGCACCTCGGGCGCAGCCTCCGCGATGAGCGTCGGGCGCGACGACGGCTCCGCGCCCGGGCTCGCCTCGAAGGTGTCGTTGATGACCGCCACGCCGACGATCTCCACCTCGAGTCGCCCCCGGCGGCCGACGCGTGACCTTCGCCGACGCCGAGCCCGAGGTCACGCATCGTGAGCGGCGCCGACGGCGATCTCGTCGGGTCGTCCGGCCGGCGGCTCGGCCCTCGATGATCGTGGGTGCGACGATGCCCTCGCGATCGCCCTCGACGGGCACGAAGGCGTGGACCCAGCCGGTCTCGTCGCCGATCTGCATGTCCGTGCCCGGATGACCGCGGCCGCGGTCGATCGTCGGCCGAGCTCTCGGCTCGAGCGAGCGCCGCCGCGTCAGGCTCGCCGCTCGATGCCGCCGCCCACGGAGACGTCCCACGGCGCGCCGAACCGTCGGGCGTCGGCTCGAGGTCGTCGAGGCTCGCGGCCAGGCACACCGCCGCGACGGCGACCACGACCGCGGCGCCGAGCCGTCGAGCGCGGTGCCCACCTCCACCCGCGAGCCGCGCGGCGCCGGGCGAGCTGGACGCCCAGCGGCGGCCACCGGCGGCAGCGCCGGCGTCCACGGGTCCGCGTCGCCGAGCGCCCGGGAGCGGGAGCGGAGGAGCGCCGACCCCGGAGCAGCGGGCCACGCGGCGACGGTCACGACCACGAGCACGGCCAGCGCGCCGAGGACCAGCACGGTCGCGTCGACGTCCGACGCCGGGGTCGACCTCCGCTCGTCGGCCCACGCCGATGGGCCCGAGCGGCGAGAGCGCGACGGCGGTGACGCACGGCGACGCACAGCGGCCGGGACGCCGATGCGCCAGGCCGCGGACGAGGGCGGCCGATGCCGCGCCTCGCGGCCGGTGACCCCGACGGCCCGCAGGATCGGCCCGTCGCTCCACTCGCGCCGGCTCTGCGCGCGATCACCGCCTGGCCACGAAGGCGGCGACGACCAGCGCCACGACCAGGCCGAGCGCGTCAGCGGCCTGGGCCTCGTACCGGATCGCGTCGCGGGTCGGGCTCGATCTCGTCGGCGCCGAGCGCCGGCGCGCAGGTTGAAGCTCGGTCCGGGAACGCCTCCTCGATGGCGGCGGTCGCGGCCGCGGCGTCGTCGTCGACGGCTTCGACGAGCATGCCCCCGAAGCCGTGGCCTCGCTGGTGTCGCGTCCGCGAGCTCCGGGCTGCGTAGAGCGACCGACGCCTCGGCCTGGCCGACGGCGTCCTACGCGGCCGCCAGGTCGGTGAGCGCGCGCCGATGCCGGACGACCTCGCACCTCGACGCTGCGGGCCGTGGAGCACGTGCCGTCGCCGTCGACGAAGCTCCCGAGCTCCTCGGTGCCCCAGAACGTCAGCACGACGCGGTCGCCGACGCCCAGCCCGGTGCGCTCAGCGAGGTCCTCGTTGACGACGATCTCGTCGTCGCCGCGCTGCGCGCTCGCGCCCTCGACGATCTGGTAGCGGCCGCGGTGCTCAGCGATGCCGTCGAGCATCGCGAGCGAGCTGGCCAGCCAGCGGTCGCTCGGGGTGGTCGACGGGCGCGATCGCAGGCCCCGGAACGAGCCGCGGGCGGCCCGCCTCCACCTCGGGGAGTGCCGCGATCATGTCGCGCTCGTCGGCGGCGTCGTAGGCGTAGCACTCCTCGAGACGACTCTCGTCGATCCGACGTCGAGGTCAGGCGGGCAGAAGTTGACGAGCAGCTCGGGGACGTCGGCGTAGGCGGCGAACCGGTCGTAGGCCGTGCCGGTGCGGCGACCGGCGGCGACCACGCCATGGCGACCCCACCGGCCAGCCCGGCGAGGAGCGCGAACACCACCGTGGCTCGCCACCCGCGGCGGATCAGCCCGGCCGCCCGCATCCAGATCAGCTCCACCTCCGCACATCCTTCGTGCCCGACTTCGTCCCATTCAACAGCGTGGGCGGCGGCCGGCGGGATCAGGCGAGCAGGCGTCTCCGCAGGGGGGGCTCGCACCACCCACGTCGCTCGGTGCGCGGGATGGGACAGGATCCAGCCGTGGATCGCCACGCCCGTCGCCTGCTCACCGCTCTGGACCGGGAGGGCATCCTGCTCCAGCACGACAAGGTGCTGCCATCTGCGTCGGCGACCGTCGCCGGTGAGCCGGTGACCGGGTCCTGGTGGGCCCATCCGATGGCGCACCCGATCTACGACGCCCTCAACGCCATCGAGGATGCCGGCCACGTGCTGCGCCTGAAGCTCGTGGCCGGCAAGGTCACGATGGTGGCGCGACGGCTCTGGCCCGACGTGCTGGCCGTCGTCACCGAGCGCGCCGCGCTGGCAGACCGACCGCTTGACCGCCTCCGATCGACGGCTGCTGGCCGTCGTCGACGAGGCTGCCGAGCCCGTGCTGCTCGACAAGGTGACCCGCGAGGCCGGTCGGCGCATCGAGGCCGTGTCGCTCGCCTTCACCGACGAGGTGCACCTCCCCACTGGCCGGCACGCCAAGGGTCTCCTCGGCTGGGAGCGCTGGGCGAGCGGTGCCGGCATCGAGCCGGCGACCGACGCCGCCGCCAGTCGGGCGACCATCGAGGCGATCGTCCGGTCGTGGGGGACTCCGAAGTGGTTGCTGCCGTGGCCGCCTTCGTGAGCGCGGTGGGCGGCGCGTAACGTCGGACATCATGTCGACGAAGCGGCAACCGTCCAAGCAGCGGCGCCAGACCCAGAACCAGCGCCAGCGGGCCGCGCTCGAGGCCCGGCGGGCCAACGCCGCCGCGGCCGGTGAGGTGGCCGACGGCAAGGTCGGGGCGGCGCGGGGTCCACGAGCACCAGCGGCAGCTGGCGGGGGATCGGTGTTCTCCCGGCTCCGCGGGGCCCGCACCACCGGCCGGTCGATCCGCGCCGGAGCGTCGGGCAAGACCCAGCCCCCCGGCTACCAGTTCGCCCTGTCGGGGCTGCTCGCCGCCGTCGCCGCCGCGGTGGCGGGAGCCCTCCTCATCCCGGTGGCGGTGGACGCGAGCGGCGACCAGATCACCAGCCGCGGAGCGCTCGTCGGCGAGTGGACCCTGAGCGCCTGGGACGTCGTGCAGGAGAACCCCGACGCCACCCCCGAGGAGGTGGCTGACCTCGTCGAGGACTGGATGCCGAGCGGCGAGGAGCCCTACGGCAAGGCGGCGTGGCCGCTCTCCCTGGGCCTCCTCCTCCCGGTGATCGGCGCCGGGCCTCGCGTTCCGAGCGGTGTCCAGGCGGTCCCCGGCCAAGGTCGTGAACCGCGCCATGTACGTCACGCTCTTCGGCACGCCTGCTGACCGGACAGCTGATCTTCATCTTCCTGCCCACGGTGATCGGGGTCGGCATCGCCGCGTTCCAGGTGCGCAAGGCGGACGATGCAGGGCCGCCGCCGCGGCGGCTGACGGCCGACGCGACGGCGACGAGGACGTGGACGAGCGACGACGAGGTGATCGACGTCGACGAGGTGATCGACGCCGAGGAAGCGGTCGAGGGCGACCAGCTGATCGAGGCCGAGGCCGCCGAGGACGACGGACGAGGACGAGGACGTCGACGAGGCGTCGACGAGGACGATCAGCGCAAGGTCTGAGCGATCTCGCCGAGGATCCTCGCCATCTCGACGCTGGGTTCGGGATCGTTCTGCGCGGAGGCGTGGTCGGAGACCTGCTCGGCGAGCCGGCGGAGGGTGAGGGCCACCGCGTCGGCTTCGGCCTGGGTGACGTCGATGCGATCGGAGCGGAGCCGGTGCCCGATCTGCTCCTGTTGGAGGGCGAGGGTCCGTGCGCCGGTGGCGGCGTCGAGGCGGTCCTCGAGCACGGCCCGAGCGGTCTCGGTGACGATGCGCACGCGCTCGCTGGGGTGCACGGCGCTCAGGTCTCGACGCGAGGAGGCTCGGCGTCGCGGATCGCCGGGCCGAGCTCGAAGTACGTCGCGGCGCCGGAACCCGCCGAGCGCGGCGATCAGGTTCGACGGCACCGACTCGACGCGCTGGTTGTAGTCGCGCACGTTCCCGTTGAAGAGGCGGCGGGCGGCCTGGATGCGGTCCTCGGTGATGGCGAGCTCCTGCTGGAGCTCGAGGAACTGCTCGTCGGCCTTGAGGTCGGGGTAGGCCTCCGACAGGGCGAGGAGCGACCGCAGCGAGTGCACCAGCACCTGCTCGGGTCTCCTGCTGCTCGCCCACGTCGCCGACCGCTCGCCACCGCCTCGCGGCGGGCCTGCACGACCGTCTCGAGCGTGGTGCGCTCGTGGGCGGCGTACCCCTGCACCGTCCGCACCAGGTTCGGGATGAGGTCGTAGCGGCGCCGCAGCTCCGTGTCGACGTTCGACCACGCGTTGTCGATGAGCTGGCGCTGGCTGACGAACCGGTTGTAGGAGATCACGCCGGCGACGCAGGAGCACCACGATCCCCGCCACGACCCACGCCGCCACTTGCACGAGCGGCACGGTAGCGCCGCGTCGCTTCAGCGCAGAAGCGACGGTGCCGGTGAGCACCGCCCGCTCGACGGCGGCGGCCTCGAGCATGGCGGCGGCCTCCTCCGCCGGCGTGTCGAGCGGCAGGTCCACGGGATCGACGAGGGCGAGGAGCGCGAACTCGTAGGTGTGCACCCCGCGTGCCCGCCGGCGGGCACGGCCCGAGCCAGCCGGCTGACCCGGCGCCGTTCAACCCTCGATCGCGTTCTCGGGTAGCCCACCCTCGCCGACGCCCTGCACGAACGGGTCGATGCCGGTGACGACCCAGTGCACGAACCCGCCCGCGTTGCGATCACGGACGACGAGGGCCAGCGAGGAGGCGTCGAGGGGGGTGCCCGTCCAGGACGAGGCGGGCGAGAGCTCGTCTCCCGTGCAGGTGAAGCGCACGGGGATCTCGCCCCCTTCGGCGAACGAGTCGCTGGACAGCATGAACACGTCGGTCGGCTCCGTCCGACGGCTGGATCACCGGTGCGCTCGGTGTGGTGGTCGTCTGCGCCACCCGCGGCGGCGGCAGCGTCCCGCCCGTCGCTCGACGAGCACGCGAACGCCGACCCACCGAGCAGGGCGGCGGCCAACAGCGCTGAGAGTCGTCGTCGGCGCATCGGGGGAACAGTGTGGACCAGCGAGGTCCTATCCTCGCGGCACCCGATGGACGCCAAACCCCGAAACCTGCGGGCCATGCTCTCCGAGGCCAAGGACCTCTCGGAGCTCATGGTCGACCTCGCCTACGCCGCCCTCTACTTCGGCGACCCGGACATGGCCGAGGAGATCGACGAGCTCGAGGACCAGATGTCCGACCTCGTGCACGACATGCGCGCCGTGTCGGTGCTCGCCGCCCGCCACCCCAAGGAGGCCGAGGCGATGGCGTCGGTGCTCCAGGTGATCAGCTCGATCGAGCGCATCGGCAACGCCGCCGTCGACATCGCCCGCATCGTCACCCACCGCCTCGGCATCCCCCGCGAGCTGGTCGCCGACCTGTCGAACGCCGAGGAGGTCTCGCACCGGGTGCGCATCCGCGAGGGCAGCCACCTGGCCCGTCGCCCGCTCGCGGCGCTCGAGCTCCCCGTGCAGACGGGCATGCGCGTCGTGGCCATCCGCCGCGAGCGCGACTGGATCACCGACGTCGACGGCGACGCGATCTGCCTCCCGGGCGACGTCATCTTCCTGCGCGGCTCGCCGGCCGGCATCCCCCGGCTCCGCGAGCTGGCGGCGGCGCCGTTCTGGGAGCCGCCCGTGCCGCCCGAGGACGGCACGCTGTCCGACCTCGACCGGGCCGTCGACGTGCTGGTCGAGATGAAGAACATCTCCGAGGTGGCCGTCGGCCTGGCCTACTCGGCGCTGGTGCTGCGCGACCAGGGCCTGGCGGCCGAGGTGCGCCAGCTCGAGGACCGCCTCGACGAGATGAAGGACCGCCTCGAGCTCTGGGTGCTCCGCGCGAGCAACGACCGCATCGACCCGGCCCCGCTGCGCGGGCTGCTGCACCTGTCGCAGGCGGCCGAGGACCTCGGCGACGCCGCCCAGCAGATGGTGTGGCTCATCGAGGAGAAGGAGGAGCTGCACCCGATCCTGTCGATCGCGCTCGGCGAGTCCGACGAGGTGGTCGTGCGCGTCCCCGTCGCCGCGGGATCGGAGGCGGCCGGGGCATCCCTGTCCGAGCTGCAGCTCGACATCGAGCCCGGCTTCCACGTGCTCGCCGTCCTGCGCGGCGGCCGCTACCTCTACCGGCCCCGAGGCCACGTGCGGCTCGAAGCCGGCGACGAGCTCATCGCCTCCGGGCCCGACGAGGGCCACCCGATGCTGGCGGAGCGCTGCGGCTGGCACCTCACCGAGGACGAGGACACCGGCGAGCACACCCTCGAACCGCTGCGCCGGGCCTCGGCGTGACCTACTCGATCGTCGCTCGGTGCCCCGACACGGGGCAGCTCGGCGTCGCCGTGCAGTCCCACTTCTTCAGCACCGGCGCGGTGGTGCCGTGGCTCGAGGCGGGCGTCGGCGCGGTCGCCACCCAGGCGATGGCCGAGGTGGCCCACGGCCCCGACGGGCTGGCCCGGCTGCGCGCGGGTCGCACGCCCGAGGAGGCCCTCGCCGACATCCTCGGTCCCGACGAGGGCGCCGCCACCCGCCAGGTCGCCATCGTCGACGCCTCCGGTCGGGCCGCCGTGCACACCGGCGCCCTGTGCATCGAGCACGCCGGGCACGTGGTGGGCGACGGCTTCACCGTGCAGGCCAACATGATGGACAGGCCCGGGGTGCCCGGAGGCGATGGCGGAGGCCTTCCTCGCCAGCGATGGTCCGCTCGCCCGTCGCCTCGTCGACGCCCTCGACGCCGCGCAGGCCGCGGGAGGTGACATCCGCGGGCAGCAGTCGGCGGCCGTCAAGGTGGTGGCGGGCGCGCCGTCCGAGCGCGCCGGCCACGATCGGCTCCTCGACGTCAGGGTGGAGGACCACCCGGATCCGCTTCCCGAGATCCGGCGCCTCGTCGATCTGGCTCGCGCCTACCGCCGCATGGAGGACGCCGAGGAGGCGATGACGCGCGGCGATCTCGACGCCGCGCTCGCCATCTACGTCGACTCGGCGTCCCAGCAGCCCGCCCACCACGAGTTCCCGTTCTGGCACGCGGTGCTGCTGGCGGGGCTCGGTCGAGGCGACGAGGCGCGCGCGGTGGCGGCGCCGGTGTTCGCTCGCCCCGACGGCGACCGCTGGCGCGAGCTGGTGCGCCGTCTCCCGGCCGCCGGGCTCCTGCCCGAGGAGTCGGTGGCCGGCCCTGCTCGGCTGACGGCACCTCGGCGGATGGTCAGGCCGCGGGGCTCGAGGCTCGGCGCTTCCAGTTCACGCTGCATAGCCTCGGTGATGCCTGGTGATGGCGACCGGCGATCCCGGCCATCTCGGTGGGCAGGATGGATCTCGGTGGCGTGGCCGTTCGTCCATCCACCTGCAGCTGCCTCGAGGTACTTCGATCGCTGATGAGGCCGGCGTCGGTGATCGCCGTCCGTGGATCGGCCGTGTACGCGAGGCGGATCGTGTCCGCCTCGGCCCTGGGCGACGGATCTGCTGCCGGTAGCGCTCGGTGTCGGCCACCGCCTGGATTGCGCCGGCCTGACCGCTCGGCTTCCATGGATCTGTTGCTAGCTCTGAGGCCCTCAGCGGCGAGGATCGTGGCCCTGGCTCGATCGCACTTCGGCGGTGGTCGATGGCGGCGGATCTGCCGCCGTCCGCCGTCGGTGACGCACCGGCTCGGCGGGTGCGCTCGGCGCTGTCGATCTGCTCGTGTTCATCGAGTTCATCGTGGACGTTGGGCGTGCGGGTCGAGTCACGCTCGTAGCTCTCACTTGCGTACGATCTGCACGCCCCACTTGTCGGTGGCGTCATCGAGGATCTGGCGCAGGTTCCAGGTTGATCGAGTCGCGGCTGGTGAGCGCTTCGTCGAGCTGCATCTCGCCGATCAGGTTTCGCAGGTTCGTCTGGGCGAGCTTGGTGATGGCGAGGATGAAGTTGCGCGACGTTGTAGATGAGGCGCTGTGGTTCGGTGGGCTCGTAGTAGATGACGGCGTCGACTGAGACCTACCACGTTGTCCTTGGTGATGACCTCCTGCGGAGGCACGTCGATCATCTGCTCGCGCATGTCGACGAGCCGCACGGTCTCGATGAACGGGATGATGATCTGCAGGCCGGGGTCGACTGTCTCCTTGTACTTGCCGAGCTGCTCGACGATGCCGCGCTGGTACGGGCCGCACGATGTGGACTCCCGCCAGCGATGTAGATGAAGCGGGAACAGCGTGAGCATCGTCCAGGATCGATTCTCGAGCGGGCTCATGTCGGTTTGTGCTCCTCGGTTAGGGCGTCGACGATCGACGCCGGCGTGCCCTCGACTCTCGTCGACCCGGATGCTTGCTCCGACCTGCCACGGTTACTCGGTACGCCTCGTCGGCTCGCCACTCCTTGCGCGCTCGACCCGTACTAGACCGAGGTGGTCGGGCTCGATCGCCTCGAGCACCGAGGCCCTGTGCGGCCGATCAGCCGGCGCGAGCCTCACGCCATCTGAGCTGCTCACGTCGCGGTCGAGCCGTCGCGCTCGAGCGGGCCGCTACGCCGCGAAGGCGACGATCGACACACAGAGGAACGCGAGCCACTGCGCCGCCATGTGCGATAGTCGGCGATACGCCAGGATCGCCGCCGATCGCCCGCTCCCGATCGGGCGAAGCGGTGCGTAGGAAGAAGGCGCCGGGCGATTGCCATCTCGTCCCATACCGAAGATCCTCCTGCGGCTATCTAGCCGAGATCCACCGCCAGCGTCTCCGGTTCGTCCATGGCCGGTGAGGCTACTCACGGGCCGCGACACGTCCCGGCCGACGAGCCGTCGGAAGGCCGGCGCGCCCTCGGTATCCTCGCCTCCGATGGCCTCCGAACCGCTCTGCCTGCTCTCCGTCCACGCCCACCCGGACGACGAGTCGTCCAAGGGCGCCGGCACCGTCGCCCGCTACCACGCCGAGGGCGTGCGCACCGTGCTGGTGTGCTGCACCGGCGGCGAGGAGGGCGACATCCTCAACCCGGCCATGGACAAGCCGGAGGTCAAGGCCGACATCGGCGCGGTCCGCCGCGCCGAGCTCGACAAGGCGGCCGCCATCATCGGCTACGACGAGGTCGAGATGCTCGGGCTACCGCGACTCCGGCATGCCCGACAGCGAGGCCAACGCCAACCCGCTCAGCTTCGCCCAGGCCCCGATGGACGAGGCGGTCGGCCGGCTCGTCGCGATCATCCGGCGCACGCGGCCGCAGGTGATCCTCACCTACGGCGACGAGCAGGGCGGCTACCCGCACCCCGACCACATCAAGGTGCACGACATCACCCAGCCCGCCGTCGACCGCGCCGCCGACCCCGACTGGTACCCCGAGGCGGGGGAGCCCTGGCAGGTGTCGAAGATCTACTACTCGGTCTGGTCGCGCAAGCGCATCGAGCTGATGCACGCGAAGTTCCTCGAGCTGAACCTCGAGTCGCCCTTCAGCGAGGACTGGTTCAAGCGGCCCGTCGCAGGACGACCGCATCACCACGTCCATCGACATCGAGGGCTTCGCCGAGGTGCGCTTCGAGGCGCTGCTCGCCCACGCCACCCAGATCGATCCCGAGTCGCCGTTCTGGTTCGGGCTGCCGCGCGACGTGGCCCGCGGGATCCACCCCTACGACGACTACGTCCGCGCCACGAGCCTCGTCGACGCCCCGACCCCGGAGGACGACCTCTTCGCCGGCCTCCGCGCCGAGGTCAACGCCTGAGCGTGGCGAAGGTGCCCGTTCCTGAGCGAGGCGTGGCTCGAGCTGCAGCGCTCGCTCGGCGCCGACCTGCCCGAACGTCCCGGCGCCACCGCCCGCGTGCAGCACATCGTCACCGGCACGCCCGACGGCGAGGTCCGCTACGTCCACACCATCGTCGACGGCCGCACCACCGAGCTCGCCTTCGGGGCGACGACGCCGCCGACGTCACCTTCACCCACACCTACGCCGACGCCCAGGCGATCTCGCCGTGGCGAGCTCGACCCGCGGGTCGCGGTTCATGCGGGGCAGCACGAAGATGGCCGGCGACATGGGCAAGGTGCTCGCGCTGATGCCGGTGGCTGAGCAGCGCCGAGCACCGCGCGCAGCTCGCGGCCGCGTCGAAGCAGACCGCCTACTGACTCGGCGACCACGGTGAGGGTGCCCTCGTGGTCGGGGGCCTCGACGTCGTGGAAGGTCGATGCGTGCCGGGCTCGGTGAGGACGAGCGTGGTCTCCTCGCCGGGGAGCATCGGCCGGTGTCGAAGGCCTGGTCGTCGGCGGTGAAGGAGTGCGGCCCGTCGCCCTCGTTCACCAGCAGGATCACCTCACCGGCTCTCGACCTCGAGCTCGGCCGGGTCGTAGCCGTCCTCGTCCACGGTGATCGTGTGGTCGGGCGACAGGTCGATGTCGGCGAGGTCGGACGGGGTCGGCGGGCTGGCTTCGCTGTCGCACGCACGACGGCGAGCACCAGCGCCGCCAGGGCGGCGACGGCGACGAGCCTCATGCGGCGCGCTGCAGGTCGCGGAGCGGCCGGTAGCCGATGCGGTGGACGCCGGCCCGGTCGAGCATCTGGCGCAGGCTGTGGTCGCGCGTGACGAGCTCGTGGTCGTCGACCCGCGCCGGCCAGTCGGCGGCGAGGGCCCGCAGCTCGGGGGCGTCGACCGCCGGGTGGACGTAGACCTCGGTGACCCCGGGCCGGAGGTCGTGCACCGCCCGCTCGATGGTGCGCCGCGAGCCGACCCCGCCGCGCACGAGCACGAAGTGGTCGGGGAACAGCACGCCCTCCTCGGCGGCCAGCCGGCGGAACGGGAAGCCGATCGCCCGCTCGCTCGACGCGCCCGGACAGCCGCAGCGGGAGGCCGAACTCGACGGCCAGGTCGAGGTAGACGTCGAAGAACTCGGGCCGCAGCTGCAGCGTGCCCATGTGGCTGTCGAGGTGGCTCACGTCGAAGCCCCACAGGATCGCCCGCTCGACCTGGGCCCGGCAGCTCGCGGCGCACCTCGTCGAGGTCGGCGTGGTCCCACACGTCGGTGACCGTGCGGGGGAAGCCGCCGTCGCCGTCGAGCAGCGACGGCGCGTGGGTGATCGGCCCCCAGCGGTAGCGGTCGTACTCGGCGTTGAGGGTGAGGTGCACGCCGACGTCCTCGCCGCGGTAGCGGGACGCCGCGTCGCGGGCCCACGGGCACGGCACCATCAGCGTGGCGCTGGTGGCGACGCCGTCGCGCAGCGCCTCGTAGGTGCCGACGTTGGCGGCGTGGCACGAGCCGAGGTCGTCGCAGTTGATGATCAGCAGGCGATCGTCGGGTCCGTAGCCCAGGCGCTCGGCGAGCGACGGTCACGGCGACCGACGCTACCCGGGCGCGAGCGGCACGTCGGTGCCGCCGCACGTGGCCCACAGGCCCCGCCGTCGGCCCGGGCCTCGGCCTCGGCCTGCGTCGAGCTCGCCCTGGCGGGTGGTGTTGGGCGGGTACGCGATCGACTCGGCGAAGCCCTCCTCGACGAGCAGCCGGTTGACGAACAGGTCGTCGTCGGTCGCGGATCACGTAGGCGAGCAGCCGGTCGTAGCGGTCGCGCGCCTCGACGTCGCGCTCGAGCCGCACGAGCGGTGCCGGCCGGGCAGCAGCTCGGCGGTGCGCTCCTGGCCTCCGGGCCGAAGCACTCGACCGGGCGGTCCTGGGCCGACCGACTCGGGCGTGTCGATGCCGATGAGCCGGACCGGCTCCTCGGCGCCCGTCGATGTCGACGACGATCGTGTCGCCGTCGACGGGACGCGACGACCGCGCCGTGCCCGGCGGGCGCCGGCTCGCGCTCGCGCGGCATCTCGCCGACGCCGCACGCGGCGACGAGCGCGAGCAGCGACGGCGACGCGGCACGACGGCGTGACGCGGCACGGGACGGCTCCGCGGATCGGCGGGATGGTCGGCCGGCGGCAGCCGGCGAGCGGAGCGCGCTAGAGGCGCTCGATGATGGTGCCGGTGCCGAGGCCGCCGCCGCAGCACATCGACACGAGGCCGTAGCGGCCGCCGTGCGCTCCAGCTCGTGGAGGGCCTTGGTGAGCAGGACCGCGCCGGTGCCGCCGAGCGGGTGGCCGAGGGCGATGGCGCCGCCGTTGGGGTTGGTCTGCTCGTCGGTGAACCCGAGCTCCTTCTGCCAGGCCAGCACCACCGAGGCGAACGCCTCGTTGATCTCGGCGACGTCGATGTCGTCGACGCCGAGGCCGGTGCGCTCGAAGAGCCGCTGGGTGGCGTCGATCGGGCCGGTGAGCATGAGCACCGGGTCGACGCCGACGAGGCAGGTGTCGACGATGCGGGCCTGCGGCGTGAGGCCGAGCTGCCTCGGCCCGCTCGGCCGTCATCATGAGCACGGCGGCGGCGCCGTCGGAGATCTGCGACGACGAGCCGGCGGTGTGCACGCCGTCCGTCGCGGGCGACGGGCTTCAGCGTCGGCCAGCTTCTCGAGGCGTGGTCTCGCGCAGGCCCTCGTCGCGGCTGACGCGTGTGGGTGGTGCCGGTGGGCTTGCCCTCCTCGTCGACGTCGGGCGCCTCGACCGGGACGATCTGGCGTGCCGAAGCGGTCCTCGGCCCACGCCGGTGGCGGCGTTCTCCTGCGAGCGGAAGCCGAACGCGTCGGTGTCGTCGCGGGAGATGCCCCACTTGTCGGCGATGCGCTCGGCGCCCTCGAACTGCGAGGTCATCTCGTACTGCGGGAAGTACGACTTCGGGATCGGGATGCCGAGGCCGAGGTCCTTGCGGCCGCTCGAGCCGATCGGCACCCGGCTCATCACCTCGACGCCGCAGGCGAGGGCGGAGTCGACGGCGCCGCTGCCGACGAGGGCGGTGGCCAGGTTGGTGGCCTGCTGCGACGAGCCGCACTGGGTGTCGACGGTGGTGTTGGCCACCGTGAGCGGGCAGCCCGGCGCTGAGCCACGCGGTGCGGCCGATGTTGAAGGCCTGCTCGCCGACCTGGCTCACGCAGCCGGTGACGACCTGGCCGACCGCGGCCGGATCGATGCCCGACCGCTCGATGGCCGCCTTCTGCACGGTGGCGAGCAGGTCGGCGGGGTGGACGGTGGACAGCCCGCCGTTGCGCTTCCCGACGGGGGTGCGGACGGCTTCGACGATCACGACATCAGTCATGCCGGCAACCTACCGGCGACTCAGCGCCTGCGACCACTGGCGGCTTCGAGGACGAGCAGCAGCGCGGTGGCCCCGATGAAGGCCACGAACACCGAGCCGAGGTCGAGCTCGTCGAAGGTGTCGAGCTCCTCGCCGGTGGCGAGCTTGGACGCGGCGCCGGCGAGGAGGGCGCCGAGGATGCCGATGGCGATCGTGGCCAGGCAGCCCGCGCTTGGGTGCCCCGACCGCCCGGCGGGCCAGCCCGCCGGCGAGCAGCCCCATGACGCACCACGCGAGGATGTCCATGAGGGCGGAGACGCTAGCGGTGGCGGGCGGTTCGGAGGACGGCGAGGGCGCGGGTCAGGCGGCGGAGCGGCCGTGGGAGGGGTGCTCCCGGGCCGCCTTGGCCGCCTCGGCGGCACCGCCGGGCGGCGACGGCGGCCTCGAGGGCGGCGCGAGCCTCGGCGACGCCGCGTCGGCCCGCCTCACGGGTGGCTTCGTCGATCCGCCACGCCTGGGGGCGTGTCGAGGAGGGTGAGCTGACCTGCCATGCCCTCTAGTCAACCCAGGGGGTGTGACAGTCATGCCTGGGCCGGCTGCGACACCCGTCACACACCCCGCTGACCAGGGACTTTGCCGTCACCCGATAGGTTCGGCGCCGATGGACGCCCCCGCCTGGCTCGGCCTCGAGCCCACCCACAACCCGATGCGCTGGGTGCTGCCGATCACCCCCGGGATCTCCACCGGCCACCAGTTCCTCTTCGGCGGCTGCGGGCTCGGCGCGGCCATCGCCGCCCTCGAGGGCAGCTCGGAGCGCCCGGTGGCGTGGGCCACCGCGCAGTACCTGTCCTACGCCAACCCCCCGTCGATCATGGACATCGACGTCACGATCGCCGTCGCCGGGCAAGCAGGTCACCCAGGCCCGGGCGGTGGGCCACGTGGGCGACCGCGAGATCCTCACCGTGAACGCGGCGCTGGGCGTGCGGCCGATGGAGGCAGGCGGGCAGTGGGCGGAGATGCCCGACGTGCCGGCTCCCGACGCCTGCGAGAAGCGCATCTCGCGCCACGACACGACCGACTCGATCATGGAGCGCATCGACGTGCGCCTCGCCGACGCCCGCAGCTTCGAGGAGCTGCCCGGCCCGCCGTCGGTCGGAGGGCGCTCGGCGCTCTGGGCGCGCATCCCCGAGGTGCTCGACATGTCGGCCGCCACGCTCGCGATCCTCGGCGACTACGTGCCCTTCGGGATCGGGCAGGCCCTCGGCGCGATGGCGGGCGGCAACAGCCTCGACAACACGCTCCGCGTCGGACGGCTCGTCCCCACCGAGTGGGTGCTGCTCGACATCCGGGTCGACCTCATCGCCAACGGCTTCGGCCACGGCGTCGTGCACCTCTGGGCCGAGGACGGCACCCTGCTCGCCACCGCCAGCCAGTCGACGATCGTGCGGTTCTGGAAGGACTGACGTCCGGCGAGCGCGGAAGTAGGTCCAGAACTAGAACACGTTCTAGTCTCGGCGGCATGCAGCGATACGAGGGACGAGTCGCGCTCGTCACGGGGGGAGCGTCGGGCATCGGTCGGGCCACGGTGCACCGGCTGGTCGAGGAGGGCGCGACGGTCGTCGCCACCGACCTCGCCGAGGAGGGGCTGGCCGCCACCGCCAAGGACGCCGCCCGGCCCGATGCGGTCGCGACGCTCGTCGGCGATGTGAGCGACCCGGCCTTCGCCCCGGCCGCCGTCGCCGCCGCGCTCGAGCACGGGCGCCTCGACCTGCTCGTGAACAGCGCCGGCATCCTTCGCTTCGAGCACACCCACGAGGTGGCGCTCGAGAGCTGGCGGCAGATCCTCGACGTGAACCTCACCGGCACCTTCCTCATGTGCCAGGCCGCCATCCCCGCGCTGCTCGACGGCGGCGGCGCCATCGTGAACGTCGTCGTCCACCGCCGCCCTGGCCGCCCACCCGTGGGCCGCCGCCTACTCCGCGTCGAAGGGCGGCGTGCTGGCGCTCACCCGAACGCTCGCCATCGAGTACGCCAAGCAGGGCCTGCGGGCCAACGCGGTGTGCCCCGGCTCGATCGACACGCCGATCACCGACGCGTTCCACCTGCCCGAAGGTGCCGACGGCAAGCTCGTGTACCGGATCATGTCGCCCACGGGGATGGGCGACGCCTCGAAGGTGGCGGCCGCCATCGCCTACCTCGGCTCCGACGATGCCGTGCACGTCAACGGCGCCGACCTTCGCATCGACGGCGGCACCCACTCGTGAGGTTCTGCTTCTCAGCGGCGTTCTCGCCGGCGGCGGACCTGACGGCCCTCGCCAAGGCGGGCGACGAGTCGGGGTGGGACACCATGACCATCCCCGACCACCTCATCAACCCCGTGGAGACGCGGTCCACCTACCCCTACACCGCCGACGGTGGCCGGCGGTGGGAGATGGGCACGGAGTGGCCCGACCCGTGGATCACCATCGCCCACCTGGCGGGGATGACCGAGCGACTGCGGTTCCTCACCACCGTGTACATCCTCCCCGCCCGCACGCCGGTGCACGTCGCCAAGCAGGTGGGCACGGCGGCGGTGCTGTCGGGCGACCGCGTCGGGCTGGGGATCGGCATGGGGTGGATGGAGGAGGAGTTCGACGCCATGGGCGTGCCCTTCGCCAAGCGCGGTCAGGCGTGCCGACGAGATGCTCGAGGTGCTCCGCAAGCTCTGGACGGGCGAGGTGGTCGAGCACCACGGCGAGCACTTCGACGTCCCGCCCCTCGAGCTGCTCCCTGCTCCGGCGGCACCGATCGGGATCCACGTCGGCGGCACCTCCGAAGCGGCGCTGCGCCGGGCGGCGCGCAACGACGGCTGGGTGAGCGACCTGCACACCACCGAGGAGCTGGCGGCCATCCGCCAGCAGATCGAGCGCTACCGCGAGGAGTACGACCGCACGCACGTGCCCTTCTCCGTCTACGGGTCGGCCAGCGACGCGTGGGACCTCGACGGCTACCGGCGTGTGCACGAGGCCGGCGTCACCCACTTCGTCACGATGCCCTGGTACTTCTACGGCGGCCCCGACGCCGACACTGGCCGGCAAGGTCGACGGCGTGCGAGCGCTTCGCCGAGGACATCATCGCCAAGTGGTGACCGTCGCCCGCCGGTAGGTTCCGGCGATGGCGCGGATCCTGGTGGTGACGTGGGCCGGCGGCGGCAACGTGCCGCCCGCCATCACCCTGGCGACCGAGCTCGCTCGGCGCGGCCACGACGTCCGCGCGCATCGGCACCGGGTCGCTCGCCCCCCGGTTCGAGTCCGACGGCATCCCGTTCGTCGCCCGCGAGCTGCTCGCCGAGTGGGACCCGTCCGCCGCTGGCGCGCGACGTGCTCGCCGAGGCCCGCAAGGCCGACCTCGTCGTGTGCGACTACATGCTCCCGGCCGCGCCTCAGCGCCGGCGAGGCGGCGGGCGTGCCGGTCGTGGCGCTCGTGCACACGCTCTACACCGCCAACCTCGACGACTCAGGCGGCCTCCACCCGATGGGGATGGCCATCTCCATCGACTCGCTCGCCACGGTGCGGGCGGAGCTCCAGGTGCCGGCGGTGGCCAGCTTCGGCGCGCTGCTCGACCGGTGCGCCACGCGTGCTGGTGACGTGCCCGGAGTCGCTCGACGTCCCGTCACCCGACCGGCCCGCCCACGTCCGCTACGTCGGGCCGCTGCTGGAACCGCCCGGCGCCGACGCCGCCTGGCGACCCCCGGCGTCGACGACGGCCGGCCGCTCGTGGTGGCCGGGCTGGGCACCACGCCCATGGACGAGCTGCCGGTGCTGCAGCGCGTGGTCACCGCGCTCGGCGCCGCGCCCGTCCGCGGGATCGTGACGCTGGGCGACCACCTCGACCCTGACGACCTCGACGTGCCCGACGGGCGTGCAGCTCACTGGCTACGTTCGCCACACCGCGATGCTCCCGTGGGCATCGGCGGTGGTCACCCACGCCGGCCTCGGCACCGTGCTGGCCGGGCTGTCCCACGGCCTGCCGCTTGGTGTGCCTCCCCCTCGGCCGCGAGCAGCCCGCCAACGCCGACGCGGTCGCCGCGCGTGGGCGCAGGGGTCGTGCTCGACGCCGGCGTCGTCGCCGGAGGCCATCGCCGAGGCGATCGGCCGCGCCGTCACCGACCTCGAGCTCCGCGCCGGTGCGGCGCGGATGGCCGTGGAGATCGACGAGCTCGGTGCGGTCGGGTGAGGCCGTGAGCGAGGTGGAGCGGCTGCTCTGAGCCGCTCGCCTGCCATGCTCGTCGGATGGACGAGCTGGATCCGGCGCTCTTCTACACGGGTCTGGTGGCCGACGTCTACGCGCCGTTGCGATCGTCCGGTGCGCCCGGATCCTGCGCCCTACGTCCGGTTCGTGCGCCGCTGCGGCGAGCCGGCGCTCGAGCTCGCCTGTGGCGACGGCGACCCGCTCCTCGACCTCCGCGCACGCGGCCTCGACGTCGAAGGGCTCGACGCGTCGCCCGACATGCTCGCCCGGTGCCGCGCCAACGCCGCCGCACGCGGCCTGGTGGTCACGCTGCACGAGTCGACCATGCAGGCCATGGAGCTGCCACGGCCACTACCGGTCGATCTACCTGGCCGGCGAGTCCTTCAACCTGCTCGACCGACGACGACGTGGCGTGGCGGGCCCTGGCCCGCATCCGCGCGCACCTCGAGCCCGACGGCTCGGCGCTCATCCCGCTGTTCGTACCCGAACCTGTCCCCGAGAAGTGGCTCGGCGTGCCGCGCACCCACACCACCGACGACGGCACGACGCTGCGGTTCACCGCCCTGGCGGTCGACTGGGACGACGAGGCCCGGTTGCAGACGACCCACACCCGGTACGAGCGGGAGCGCGACGGCGAGCGTCGAGGTGCTCGAGCGCGCCTGGGTGCTGCACTGGTACACGCAGGATGGCTTCCGGCAGCTGGCCAGCGACGCGGGTCTGCTCGTCGACGAGGTCGTCGGCCTGGACGGCAGCGCGGCCGCGCCCGACGCGGCGTCCTTCACCTTCGTCGTCAGCCGCGACCCGGCCTTCGACCACACCGCATCGGTGCGCGATCGCCTGCCGCCGGCCGGGCGCGCGCTGGCGGCGGGGATGCTCGGCCTCGACGAGGCGATCTACGGCGAGAAGCCCAAGGTCGAGATCGTCGCGGAGGCCGACGCCGACGGGCTCGACCTCGGCGACGTCGACCTCGACCTCGAGGACCCCGTCGGCGTCCCGCATCACGATCGAACCCCAGACGGCGCCGACCGTGAAGGCGTCAGCTCGGCCAGCGCCTCTGCCGCACCTTCGTGAGGACGCCGGCGCGCTGCTCGGCCTTGTCTGCACGCGGAAGCCGCTCGAAGCTCGGCGCCGAGGCGCACGTCGACGTGGTGGCCGGACGGGTCCTCGTGGAAGTGCAGGAACGCCTGGCTCCCTCGGTAGAAGATGCCGCGGCTCCTCTCCTTCAGGCCCGGGCAGCACGGCAGCGCCGCAGCATCGGTTCCAGCTCGTCGAGGGCGTCGGACCGAGCGTGGCGCACGGCGTCAGGTGGAGAGCGTTCGGAAGATCCACTCGCGCATCGGGACGCACTGCAGGGTGGACGTGTTGCCGAAGGTGTCCATGTGGTCGTTGACGCGGTGGATGTTGTCGATGAGCTTGCTCGGCTCCTCGGCGCAGCCGAAGAAGAGGTTGAAGTCGAGCAGGTGCTCGTCGGTGGGCACCGCCTCGTAGACGATGCCGCGCACCGGCGGCGCGCCGGGCGTGATCGACCGCAGCACCTGGTTGCGCACGTAGAGCCACAGCGGGTGGATCTCGAAGCTCAGCGGCGTGTGCTCGCCGTGCCAGATCCGGTAGAAGTCGTCGTCGCTGAGCCCCTCCTTCTTGTCGAAGAAGGTCGTGATCGACAGGCCGGGGGACCGCTCGCCGTCGGGCCACGTTCGGTTCTCGCCGTAGGCCAGCGCCTCGCTCTCGGCGACGATCCAGCCGTAGGTCTGCGCGTCGACCTGGGCCAGGGCCGCCTCGTGCGGCTCCCGGTTGTCGTAGCTGTCGATCCAGATCGAGACGGAGGCGGCCAGCAGGCTCCCGTCGGGGTTGGAGCCGACCCGGAACGCCTTGCCCTCCGGCTCCTCCACGCAGATCCGGAGCCCCGGCACGCCGAGGTCGAGGAGCGCCGGCGCCACCCGCTCGAGCAGCGTCGCGCGGATCGGATCGATGTCCTGATCCGGTCGCCGCCAGAGCCCGTACACGAGCTTCTCCATCGGGGGCGACGCTACTGCTGCTGGTCGCGCCATGATCCCCGCATGGACCAGCGCTACGGCATGACCATCCCGTTCGACGGCGTCCCGCTCCACGCCCAGCGGGAGTGGGTCGAGGAGCTCGTCGACCTCGGCTACACCGACGTGTGGTCGTCCGAGGCCAACGGCGCCGACGCCTTCACGCCGCTCGCGCTCGGCGTCGGTGTGGGCACCGTCGCTGCGGCTCGGCACGGCGATCGTCCCCGCCTTCACGCGCGGCCCGGCGTGCCTGGCGCAGTCGGTGGCGTCGCTGGCCGACGCGGCGCCCGGCCGGTTCGCCTTCGGCATCGGCACGTCGTCGAACGTGATCGTGGAGGGCTGGAACGGCATCCCGTTCGAGGCACCCGTACCAGCGCACCAAGGACATGGTGCAGTTCCTGCGCGCCGCGCCTGGCCGGCGAGAAGGTCACGATGGAGACGCCGTCGTTCAACGTGCGCAGCTTCAAGCTCGGCGTGCGCCCGGAGCAGCCGGTGCCGATCCTGATCGCCGCGCTGCGCGAGGGGATGCTGAAGCTGGCGGGGCGCGACGGCGACGGCGCCATCATCAACTGGCTGGGCGCCGACGACGTGAAGACCGTCGCGCCGATCGTGCAGGCGGCCGGCGACGGCTCGCCCAAGGAGGTCGTGGCGCGCATCTTCGTGTCGCCCAACGACGACGCCGACACCGTGCGCGGCATGGCCCGCTTCGCCATCGCCGCCTACCTCAACGTGCCGGTGTACGCCGCCTTCCACGAGTGGCTCGGGCCGCGGCGAGATCCTCGGCGAGATGTGGCGCCTCTGGAAGGAAGGCGACCGCAAGGCCGCGCTGGCGGCCATCCCCGACCAGGTCGTCGACGACCTCATCGTGTGGGGCTCGCCCGAGAAGTGCCGCGAGCACATCCAGCGCTACGTCGACAACGGCGTCACCACCCCCGCCCTCGCCATCCTCCCCTTCGGCACCGACACCCGCCAAGCCATCCGCGACCTCGCCCCGAGGTAGACCCAACGTCTGTGGAGCTAGCACCGCATGCGTACGCTGCAGACGTCGTCAGACGTGCTCGCCAGCCAGTCGTTGAGGGGCTGGAGCTGGTGCCAGCCGTCGACGATGCTGGTCCTTGGCCTTGGCGTGTGGAGCCAGGCGGCGGGCGGTGGGCGAACATGCCGGCGAGGCCGCCGAGGCGGAGCAGGTCGATGCGGGGGTGGTCGGGGGAGTAGCCGCGGGCGCGGTCTTCACCGCGTCGTGGGCAGTGACGTCGGCCTTCGCCTTTCGCAGCGTGGTGACGATGCGCTCGAGCTCCTTGCCGGTGCGGTCGTCGTCGATCGCTTCCGCGCAGGCGAGCGAGCTGCGGGCGCTCGAGGTGGTACGACCCGCCACCGACGTGGAGGCCCTCGGCGGCCAGTGACACGTACACCGAGCCGCCGCCCTCCTGGTAGATCACCGCGGCGATGTTGGTCTTGTACGGCGTCTTGTCCTTGGAGAAGCGCGTGTCGCGGTTGGGACGGAAGAGCTTCGCCTCGCCGAACTCGTCGGCCACGTCCTGCAGCAGCTCCTCCATCGGACGACGGACCTCGGCCTCGTAGCGGGCCTTGTTGGCCAGCCACCACTCGCGACTGTTGTTGGCGGCGAGGTCGTCGTAGAACGCCAGTCGCACCCTTGCCGAAGCCGGTGAACGCCATGGCGCGGATTGTGCCAGCCTGCGGGGCATGGCAGACCTGCTTGGAGATCGCGGAGCGGCTGTGGAACGGCGAGGGGTCCACCGAGGTCGGCGGCCACCACCCCGTCACCCAGGACCTGGGGCTCGCCGAGGTGGCCGATCGCACCGCCTTCAGCGCGTCGTTCGGCAACGTCTGCGCCTTCGACACCGACGACGGGCTGCTGCTGGTCGACACCGGCAACCAGGTGATGGCGGCCGGCAACCACGAGCGGATCCGCGGCTGGAACACCGATCGCCTCGGCACCGTCGTGTACACGCACGGCCACATCGACCACGTCTTCGGGATGGCGCCCGTTCGAAGAGGAGGCGCAGGCGAACGGCTGGGAGCCGCCGCACGTCGTCGCCCACGAGCTCGTGCCGCCGCGCTTCGAGCGCTACGTGCTCACCGCTGGGTACAACGGCGTGATCAACCAGCGGCAGTTCCAGTTCGGCCGCCCGTACTGGCCGACCGAGTACCGCCATCCCGACGAGGTGTACCGCGACCACCACACCCTCGAGGTCGGCGGCGAGACGCTGGGAGCTGCACCACGACAAGGGCGAGACCGACGACGCCACCTGGGTGTGGAACCCCGGCCGCAAGGTGCTCTGCACCGGCGACCTCTTCATCTGGGCCAGCCCCAACTGCGGGAACCCGCAGAAGGTGCAGCGCTACCCGCGCGAGTGGGCGATCGGCCTCCGCAAGATGGCGGATCTCGGCGCCGAGGTGCTGCTGCCGGGCCACGGCTTCCCGATCCTCGGCGCCGACCGCATCCGGGCGGCGCTCTCCGACGCCGCCGAGCTGCTCGAGTCGCTGGTGGAGCAGACCCTGGCGCTGATGAACGAGGGCGCCCGCCTCGACGACATCGTGCACACCGTCAAGGCTCCCGACCACCTGCTCGAGAAGCCCTACCTGCGGCCGGTGTACGACGAGCCCGAGTTCGTCGTCCGCAACCTCTGGCGCCTCTACGGCGGCTGGTACGACGGCAACCCGGCGCGGCTCAAGCCGCCGACCGACGCTCGCCATCGCCGCCGAGGTGGCCTCCCTGGCCGGCGGCGCCGGCACGGCTCGCCGAGCGGGCCGCCGAGCTGGCCGACGCCGGCGACCTCCGGCTGGCGGGCCACCTCGCCGAGCTGGCCGCCCAGGCGGCGCCCGACGACGCGGGCGTGCACCGCGTGCGGGCCGACGTGTTCGGCCGGCGTGCCCAGGAGGAGCGCAGCACGATGAGCAAGGGCGTGTTCGCCTGGGCGCAGCGGGAGAGCGAGGCGAAGGCGGACGGCCCCTCCACGTAGGGTCATGCCCTCTAGACAACTTTCATAGCATTCCACTACACTCCGGTCGTGCCCGTGACGACTGGGGTCGAGGTGGTGGCGGAGGACGCGGTCGTGGTGAAGCGGGCGTCCGGCGGCGCCGCCGATCGAGGCGTTGCGGCGAGAGGGCGAACGGCTGCGGCAGGCGAGCCACCCCGGCGTCGTGTCCGTGCTCCGCAGCGCGCCGGCGGGCGACGGCTGGGAGCTCGTGATGGCGCACGGTGGTCGTTCGCTGTCCGCCCTTCGGCGCCCGTCCGCCGCGCAGGTGGCCGGCATCGTCGCCGGCGTCTCGTCGACGCTCGCCGACCTGCACGAGATCGGCATCACCCACGGACGGCTCGAGGCGTCGCACGTGCTCATCGGGGACAGCGGTCGGCCGCGGCTCTGCGGCCTGGGTGACGGAAGCGTGCCGGCGTCGCCCGGAGGACGACGTCGCCGCCGCTCGGCCAGCTGCTCATCGACCTGCTCGGGAACGACGAGGACGCGGAGCCGATCCCGGATCGACGGTGGCGTCCGCGGCGTCGCTGGCGCGGGTGGGAGCGGCGGGCCCTGCTCCTGCTGGCCGACCACGCCACCGCGGAGGCCCCGAGTCGGAGGCCCACGGCGCGACGGCTCGCGGCGGCCGTCAGCGCGGCGGTTCCCGGCACCGGACCACGGTCCAGCCCGCACCATCGGACGACACCGCGGCGACCGATCCGATCGAACGGCTCCGGCCGCCGAGCGATGCCACCGCCGCGGCCGCGCCGTCTCTTGCCGGCGCTGGGCCTGGCCGTGGCGGGTGGCCTGCTCGCGGTGGTGGCCGTCACCCGGCTGCAGGCCGGGAGCCCGTCCGCCCGCCGCCACGCCACCGGCCGAGCCCACCATCAGCACCACCGACGTCCGGGTGCGCCGCGCCGGTCGCCGGCTCCGTGCTGGTGGCCGACGGCAAGCGATACCGGGTCGGCGAGGACGGGGACCACCTGCTGGTCGGCGACTGGCGGTGCGATGGGATCCCCACGCCCGCGGCCTTCCGGCCTTCCACCCACGAGGTCTTCGTGTTCGACCGCTGGACCGCGGACGAGCCGATCAGCGTCGAGGCCATCGCCACCGTGGCCGACTCGATCGAGCTCATCAGCGAAGGCTGACCGCTGCCCGACGCTTGGCCGTGCGGACAGCTCGCGGCGCCGTCGTACCCGTCGCGGCTGGCGCCGACCGATGAGCCGCACAGGTCGTGTCGGGACCGTCGTCATCGTCGCCCTCGTGGCCGGCGGCGCGCTGCACGCTCGCGGGATCAGGCTCGCTCGCCGCACCGCCGGTGCGATCGTGGGTCGCGCTCGAGCAGTGGTACGACGCGGCCGGCCCCGGCACGGCGATCGTCGCGATGGTCCGACTGGTCGCCCTGGTCGCGGCCACGCTGGCTGGCGATCGCGGGCGGGCTGCAGCTGCTGGCTCCGCTGGCCCACGGTCCTCGGCTCCAGCGACTGGCCGACTCGATCAGCCCGCGCGTCCTCCGCTCGTTGGCGCAGGGAGCCGCCGGCCTGTCGGTCACGGCCGCGATGGTGGCGCCGTCACCTCTCGTCGCGGCCGGCCGGAGACCCACCGGGCACCGCCGTGATGGTGCCGCTCGACGTCGCGCCCGCCACGACCACGACCGCCCCGACCCGTCCACGACGACGACCGTCCACCACGACGCGATCGCGCCGGCTCCCGCGCCGCCGGCGACTCCGTGGCCATCCCGGTGCCCGATCCTCCGGCTCCGACCGTCGATGAGATCGTGGTCGCGCCGGGCGACTCGTTCTGGTCGATCGCGGTCGACGAAGCGGCGGGCCGCGACCTCGTCGCCTACTGGAGGGCGCTGATCGACGCGAACCTCGATCGCCTGGTGGATCCGTCGAACCCCGACCTCCTGTACCCCGACCAGGTGCTCCGGCTTCCTTGACATGATGCAGCCCGTGACGAGCTCGCCGGAGGCAGCGCCAGGCGATCGCCAACGCGCACGCCTGGTTCGAGCACAACAGCGGATGGGCACCGCCCGACGAGGGCACGTTGGCGGAGTGGCGGGCCGACGGCGTGTGCCGCGCGCCCGACGAGTGCCTCGTGTCACCGGACGGCTGGTGCGAGCACGGCCTGGCGTCGTGGCAGCTGATCCTCGACGCGCTGTGCCTAGTCGGTCCTAGCGTCGATCGGTCCTCGTCGTCGGCCCACCGGCCGAGCGATCCGGGCGGACCGGTTCGAGGACCGGCGCGGCGGCGTCCCGGCGTCCGGCTCCGCCTCCCGGTCGAGGACCGCCTGGACGCTCGTCACCACCGGTGCGAGCCAGCCGTCGGGGAACCGGGCGCCGTCGCGGTGGACCTCGTCGAGGTGCCGGCGCTCGGGGACGTGCAACGGGCTGGGGACGCCCGCGCCGCTCGCCGCCCAGCAGCGCGCCGAAGGCGGCGGTGAGCTCGGCGCGGGCGCGCGGGCCCTTGGGCGACCGGTTGATGACCGGGAGGATGCGCTCGCCGGGCACCCCGTGAGCGAGGACGGCCCGGGTGGATCGCAGGTGGCTGTGCAGCCCCTTCAGCCCGGGTTGGCCGACGACGAGCACCAGGTCGGCGGCCGAGATCGTGGTGCGAGCGATGGTGTTGCGCTCCTCGACGTCGACCGACCCGGTGGCCTGCTCACCCTCCAGGTCGTCGTCCACGTCGGCCACGACGATCCGAAACCCGCGGCGCAACCCGTCCAGCGCGGCGGCGAACGCCCGCGGCCGCACCGCCGTCCAGTCACGGTGCCGGCGCAGGCCGAGCAGCAGGGCGTAGCCCCTCGTCGTGACGTGCCACGTGAGGCCGCGCACGTCGTCGATCGACGGAGCGCCCGACCGGTGGCCCTCCACGAGCTCGGTGAGCCCGGGCACGACGTCGGGCGAACCGTGGAGCATCGCCTGGTCGGCGTGCAGCGCCAGGTCGGCCAGGCACACCAGGTCGGTGTGGCGGGGATCGCTGGCCAGGCCCTGGGCGAGCGCGGCGGCGATCGTGGAGCGCCCCGTGCCCGGCGCACCGGTGACGGCCACGAGCCGACCTCGGAAGCCGGTGGGGTGGAGCTCGGTCGTGGGTCGGCGGGGACGTCGCGCCGGTGGAACGGGTGATCGGTGTCGCCACCTGCTGGAGCACCTGGAGCAGCTCGTCGCGGGCGAAGGTCCCGGCCAGCAGGGCCGACGCGCCCAGCTCGCCCCACTGCCGCGACGCCCGCCCGCTGTCGACGACGAGCACCGCGCACCCGCCCTCGCGGCCAGCTCGACCAGATCGCGATCGACGCCGGGGAGCGAGTCGTCGACGAGCAGCGCCGAGTAGCCACGCCCGGATCGGAGTCGGACCCGCACCTCCTCGACCGACATCGCCTTCACGAACTCCACCGGCAGCATCGCGGACGTCGCCCAGCGAGCCACCTCCCGGAACCACGGCGACCGCACCTGCGCGACGCCGAGCACGACGAACCGATCGCCGGCCATCACCCGGCCTCGTCGGCGCGTGGCGGGTGCCGCCGGTGCGCCTCGAACTCGAGCGGATCGTCGATCGACGCCTCGGCGAAGGTCGACCGGACCACGGTGACGTCGCCGGTGCGGAGCGCGTGCACGAGCGGCGGCGACCGCCTCCCCGCTCGGCACGGCCACCACGAGCGAGATCTCGCGGTCGCTCGTGAGCGAGCCGTCGTCCTCGGCGCCGATCTGCACGACCTGCGCGCCCTGCACGACCGACTCCGTTCGCTGTCGTAGGTGACGAAGATGTCGACGCGCTCGCCTTCCTTCAGCCGGCCGACCGCGATCTGCCGGCGGGGAGCGCGACCGCCACCTCGTGCACGCCGGCCGTCGCCGGACCGTCGGTGACCGATCCGGCCTGCACGATCTCGCCTTCGCCGACCGGCCCCAGCGGCACCCGTCCGACCAGCGCGTCGACGTCGTCGAAGGCCGCCGTGCCGCCCGGGCAGCTCGCCGTCGACGGTCCGCAGATCGGTCGGCCTCCAGCACCTCGCCGAGGCGGATGGCCCGCGTGGCCACGACGATCTCGTCGTCGGGCGCCCGACCGGCCTGCTCGTAGGCGAGGAACACGCCACGACGGCCAGCGCCATGAGCACGCCCCCCAGGACCGCGCGCCCGCCCGGCAGCCCACGATGCCGCGAGATCTCCATGGTGGCCCCCCAGCCGTGCGGTCCCCTCGAAGAGACACGAGACTACACGAGACGACGTGGGCTATCATGCGACGAATGGCACCGTCTGGGGACATCGAGTGGCTTTCGACCCAGGAGGCCGCCCGCCGGCTGGGCATCACCACCCGCACGCTCTACCGCTTCGTCGACCAGGGTGAGCTCCCCGCCTATCGGATGGGCCGGGTGATCCGGCTCCAGGCCGCCGACGTCAACAGCTTCATCGAAGGGTCCCGCATCCAGCCCGGCACCCTCGAGCACCTCTATCCCGACACCGCATCCAAGGGCTGAGCCCTCCTTAGCCGAGGACCACCTCCGCCACAAGCGCGAGATGGCGGCGATCCATCCCCTCGGCCGCATCGGCGAGCCGAGCGAGATCGCGAACGTCGTGGCGTTCCTCGCGTCCGACGAGGCGAGCTTCGTCACCGGCGCGTCGATCCTCGTCGACGGCGGGTTGAGCGCCCGGTTCGTGTAGAGGGCGATCGTGGTCGGTGACGTCGAGCTGGTCCTGGATGCCCGCGCCGATCTCGGCGAGGCGCCGTTGTGGGACGGCGATGCCCGACTCCTGATCTGGGTCGACATCACGAACGGCTTCGTCCATCGGTTCGACCCCGGAACTGAACATGAGGAGGTGTTCGAGGCCGGGCAACCGGTGGGAGCGGCGGTCCCCACGAGCTCCGGCCGGGTTGCGCTCGCCGCGAACAGTGGGTTCCTGCTCCTCGATCCGGCCACCGGCGAGATCGATCCGATCGTCGAGCTCGAGGACCCCCAGCCGGGGACGGGCATGAACGACGGCAAGTGCGACCCGGCAGGTCGGTTCTGGGCCGGCACCAAGGACGTAGGAGGCAGGGCTCTCGGGTCGTTGTATCGCCTGGACGCGGATCATCGCCTCACCAAGGTCCTGACCGACGTGACCACCTCGAACGGGCTGGGCTGGAGCCCCGATCGACGAACGATGTACTACATCGACAGCCCCACGTATCGCATCGATGCTTTCGACTACGACGTTACGTCCGGAGCCGTCTCGAACCGCAGGCGCCATGTCGAGATCCCTCGGTCGTGGGAGCTCCCGGACGGCATGACCGTCGACGAGGAGGGCTTCCTGTGGGTCGCGTTCTGGGGAGGCTCAGCCGTGCGACGTCTCGCCCCCGACGGCCGCGCGGATGCGACAGTCCGGTTCCCGGTCACGCAGGTCACGAGCTGCGCGTTCGGTGGCCCCGACCTCTCGGAACTCTTCGTCACGTCCGCACGGTCCGGCCTCACCGATGCCGCACTGAGCGAGCAGCCCCTCGCGGGCGGTCTCTTCCGCGTGCGACCTGGGGTGCGAGGACTGCCGTCACGCCCGTTCGGCGGCTAGACCGATCCACTCCTATGGCCGCGGTCGCTCAAGGCAGCCGCCAGATCCTCAGCTCGGTATCGCCCGCCTGCTGAGCGAACCGTCCCTCGGCTGAGGCCTCCTTCAACACTCGGCGGAGGTCGGACTCGAACCGGGGCAGGCGATCCGCAAACAGATGCGGGGCCGAGGACGAGACCGAGAACACGGCCGCGACGACCTGATCGGCCGTCCGTTCGAGGACCCTCCCGTCGAGGACCATCACCACGTCGGGACCGCGGAAGAATCGTCCGAAGATGCCATCGATATCCACGAACACCGCGTCACGACGACCCTGCCCCGCCAGGGTCTCGGACCCGAGGTATCGACGAACGAGGGCCGAGATCGCCTCCCACGGAGGTTCGGGGTACGGCGATGACGCCGCCTCGATGCCACTCCGAGTGAACGCGTTGACGTGGACGAGCGCACCGCCGGGCTCGAGCATCCCCTGGATCGCCTGCGCGACAGGTTCCCGGTCCATCCAGTGGAACGACTGCGCCAGGGTGGCCACCCAGAACGTACCCAGCTCGCCCGGAAGCTCCTCGGCGCGCATCGCGAGCCACTGGCCGTTCTCGACGCCTCGCCGCCGTGCCTCGCGTGCCGCTTCCGCGATCATGTCGGGGTCCGCGTCGACGCCGACGACCTCCTCGAACAACGCCGCGAGCTCTAGAGCGACGATGCCGGGACCGCATCCGATGTCGATCAGTCGTCCGCGCCCGTCGAGACCGAGCTCCCGGGCGAACGCATCGGCCAAGCCCGGTGCGTACGGCAACCGACCCTCCAGGTAGTAGCGCGCGCTCCCTCGATACAGAGACGGATCCCAAGCCCATGACACGGAGAGAGCATCGCAGCCCCACTCGCTACCGGATCCCCGGTGGTAAGACGTCGCCCGGCGACGCGCTCGCCTACATCAGGGACCGAGCGAGGTTCGCCCACGACTCCCAGTCGCCGCCCGACTCCGCCGCGACGCGTGCGAATTGCCACGCGCGCACGCGTTCGGCGTCAACCTCGAGCAAGTCGGCGAACCGAGCGATCGTGCCGTGCGGGTCGTGGCGCATCCGCGCTTCGCAGTTCAGGAGATGTTGCGTGGCGTCGTACGCGCGATCGCCGACGAACGGCATCACGTCGATCACGAGCCATGGCTCACGCTGCGAGCGCAGCACGTTCCCTGCATGGAGATCCGTCGAGAGCAGCACGTGGTCGTCCGTCGCCTCGCGCAGCAGGTCGTCGAACACATGGAGGCCGTCCCGGACGAGTCCCGGATCAGACCAGCGGGGTTCGTTCGACATGGTCTCCGCGATCCAGGAACCGATCATCTCGGACAACGGCCTGAACGGGTGGGGAGCGCTCGGAACGCGCCAGAGCCGGCGGAGGAGGCTGGCGATCACGACATCCTGCTCGGGCTCAGGGATGGAGCGGAGCGCGATCCCCGGCTCGCACCGTTCGAGGCGCATCGCGCCCAGGGCGTCGTCGGCTTCGAACAGGCGGACGGTCAGGTCCCCGTTCCAGAACCGGAGACCATCGATCTCGTGCTCGGCCTCCATGTGGGGAAGCCCCACCTTCACCACGGCCGACGTTCCGTCCGCGCGATGAACCGGTGCCACCCATGAGGCGCTGACCTCAGGGCCGTCGTAGGGCGGCCCGAGCGTGACCCCCCAACGTCGCTCGAGCTCAGCCAGGACGCCAGGAAGCCGCTCGAGCCACGCCGTCGTCTCCGGTGACTTCCGACAGTTCGCGGCGAGCCGTTCCGGCACCTTGAGGGACACACCCGAATCGTGGCACATGCGATGGGCGGCGGGTGTGAGACCGTTATCATCCGTCGCCGAGCATGCGCCCTGACCGAACGCCCTCCGTCGTGTTGCCCCGGTTCCTCCTCGACGGCCATCGAGAGCAGATCGAGTCCGCCGCCGACGGCAGAGCGACGCTGATCGCCGACGACGATCCGGTTCTCGGAGAGGGAACGCCCACCGGCCTCGAGGTGGTCGTCACCGGGATCGACCAGGAGACGTTCGACCGGCTGATCAGGGATGGAGACGTCCGCTGGGTCCACAGCGTCTCCGCCGGCGTCGAACACCTCCCGCTTGAGGCGATGGCGGAGCGAGAGATCCTCCTCACGAACTCGGCGGGCGCCTACGCGTCGGCGATGGCCGAGTACACCGTCGCGGGGATGATCATGCTCTCCCGGAACCTTCACTCGTGGCTCGAGGGACAGCGTGAACGGCGGTGGCTGGAGGCTGACTCCTTCGAAGCCTCGCTGCTCAGAGGGAAGCGCCTCGGCATCGTGGGCTACGGGGCCGTCGGGCGGGAGCTCGCGGTGGCAGCACGAGCGCTCGGGATGGAGGTCTGGGCGACCAAGCGGTCACCTCTGTTCCTCAGCGGCGAGCCGCTCGCCCGGCTCCTGCCCTCGGACGCGATCCACGAGCTGCTCGCCGCGAGCGACTTCGTCGCCCTGTGCGCCTCGCTGAATTCGAGCACCCGCCACTTGATCGGCGAGCCCGAACTCGCCGCGATGAAGCCGTCGGCCATGCTCGTGAACGTCGCCCGCGGGGGCCTCGTCGACGAGGTGGCTCTTGTCCATGCCCTGAAGGAAGGGGCGATCCGAGGAGCGATGCTGGACGTCACGACCGAGGAACCCCTTCCTCCCGACAGCGATCTCTGGTCGGCCCCGAACCTCCTGATCACGCCGCACATCTCCGGGAACGCCCCCGAGAGCTGGGGATGGGAGGTCGAGTTCTTCTGCGCGAACCTCCGTCTCTACCTGGACGGATCGCCCGATCGGATGGGGAACCTCGTCGACTATTCCGCGGCCTCCTGACGTGACGGATCCGACGCAGGCGGACGTCACCATCGAGACGGTCACCGGTCCGATCGAGGTCGATGGGTTCACGAGTGCGCTCGCGCACGAGCATCTCTTCGTCGACTTCCTGGGACCGGATCACCCAGAGTACTGCCGCGTCGACTGGCACGAGGTACGGACCGCGTGCCTCGAGCGCCTCGCCCAGGTTCGGCGAGCCGGCGTCGATCTCCTCGTCGACTGCATCGGGATCAGGATCGGCCGCAATGTCGATCTGCTTCGCGACGTGTCCACGTCGAGCGGGATCCGGATCGTCTCCGCGACGGGGATCTACAAGTCGCTGCGACCTCCAGGGTTGGCCGGAGCCACTGTCGAGGAGCTGGCCGACCTGTTCGTCCGCGAGCTCACCATCGGCGTCGAGGGCACGGACGTCCGAGCGGGGCTCATCAAGCTCGCGACGACGGACGCCGGCCCAACGGCCGACGAGACGCTCGTCCAACGCAGCCGGCGCGATGGCTGCGGTCATGACGGGTTCGGCGATCGTCCTCCACTCGCTCCGAGCCGAGGCCGCCGAGGTCGTGCTCGAAACGCTGGAGCGCGAGGGCTTCGATGCGACTCGGCTGGTCTGGGCGCACGCGCAGGAGTCGACGCTCGCCGAGAACCTGGCGCTTGCCTCCCGCGGAGCGGCGATCTCCCTCGACGCGATCGGAACGAGCGACGACGAGGAGATGCTGGAGCGGATCGAGCACCTCGTGGCGATGGGAGCCGGCGATCGGGTGGTCGTCTCGAGCGACAGCTCGCTGGTGGTCCATCCGGCCGAGCTCGCGTACGAGCGCGACATCGGCTACCTCCATGGAACGTTCGGATCCAAGGTCGAAGCCCGCTTCGGGCGACAGCTGCGGGAGGCTCTCACCCGGGACAACGTGTTCCGAGCGATCGGCCGCGGGAGAGACGTCGAGTTCGTGCATGAACGCTGAGGACGGTCCGCTCTTCGATCACTTCGCGGAGGAGTACGAGCTCCACGCCTTCGACGGTGCCTACAACGCGCTCTACGATCGCCCGGCCGTTCTCGCGCTCCTCGGTGACGTCAAAGGACAGCGGGTCCTGGACGCCGGGTGCGGCCCCGGCCTCTACGCCGAGGAGCTCGTCGCCCGCGGGGCCGAGGTCGTCGGCTTCGATCAGAGCCCGGAGATGGTTCGCCTCGCCCGTCGGCGGGTCGGCGATCGCCTCGACGTTCGCGTGCACGACCTGGAGTCTCCTCTCGACTGGCTGGAGGATCGGAGCTTCGACGCCGCTCTGGTGGCCCTCGTGATCCACCATGTGGATGACCGCACCGGTGCTCTCCGGGAGCTCCACCGGGTGTTGCGACCCGACGGTCGGCTCGTGGTGTCAACCCATCACCCCACCTCCGACTGGCTGCGCCTCGGAGGGAGCTACTTCTCGGTGGACCCCATCGAGGAGGACTGGCACGAAGGCCGCTGGCACGTCCGGTATTGGCGCGCACCCCTCCAGCGGACGTGCGAGGAGTTCACGGACGCCGGGTTCCTGATCGAGCGGCTGGTCGAACCGCTCCCCCAGCCCGAGATGGAGGATCTGTTCCCTGAGGATCACGCGAAGTTGAGCCGCGAGCCCGGCTTCATCACCTTCCGTCTCGTGAAGCAAGGCTGACCCTTCGTCGAAGCCTCGCGATGCCGAAAACCGGCGACGGCGCTTCTACCGTGCCGCGAGTATCGTGCGGACGTGGCACCTGACCTGGCCGCCTTCTTGGCTCGGTACAAGCCGGTCGCGAAGGGTGAAGCGGTCTGGCGCGGCGGCATCATCCGACTGCGGATCGCCAGCTATCTGAGCCGCGACTCCCCTCCGCTGGCATATGCCACATCCGTGCGGTCAGTCGTACGTCGGGGTGAGGAGGTATTGACCGTGCGCGACAGGGATGAGTGGCATGTCCTCCCCGGAGGGCGCCGCGAGGGAGGCGAGACACCCGAGGAGACGCTGCGTCGCGAGGTGTTGGAAGAGGCCGGGGTGCGTATCGATCCGCCGGTCCAACTCGGCTTCATGCACCTCCATCACGTCACACCCGAACCGAGCGGTTACGAATATCCGTATCCCGACTTCCTTTGGCTTGTGTACGTGTCCCACGCCGGCGCGGTCGACGATCGAGCAAGGGTGGTCGATGATTACGAGGAGGAGGCTGTCTTCCGCACCGCTGCAGAGGCGCGCATGCTTGACCTCTCGGGCGAAAGCCGCCTGTTCCTTGAAGCAGCACTGTCTCTGGTCTGACCCGCTCGAACACCCGCCCTCACCCTGCCGGTGGCTGTCGGATCAGGCTGAGGATCTCATGGATCACATCGTCGACGGGCTTGCTCGTGTCGATCTCATGGGTCGCATCCCGCCGCATCAGCGGCTCGTACGTCTCGAGATCCGCCAGGATCTTCGCCAGCTCGTCGGGACCTCTTGCCGAACGGGTTGTTGGTCCGGGTCGCGAGCCGCTCGACCATGACGTCGCGCGGCGCGCTCAGCAAGACGATGTGGTCGAAGTACGCGTAGAAGTCGCACCTGAGCATCGTCCGAACCGATGACGATGAGCACATCGACGTCCTCGGTCGCGAGGAGCTGACGGATGCGATCGACGTCCCAGTGCTGGTCGCCGCGCTCGTCAACAACGGAGTAGCCGCCGACGTCAGTATCGATCGCCTTGTAGCCGAGCTCGGAGAGGCGTTCAGCGATCGTGGACTTCCCGACCGCTGACATGCCGGTAAGGAGGACTCGTCTCATCCGCTAGAGGCGCGCTGCCTCCGGGACGACCTCTCGGCCGATGAGCTCCACCGGCTCGAGGTCCGTGTGGACGAGCTGATGGACCAGGACCCGCTGGATGCCGGCCGCGGCGAACTCGGCGAGGCGCTCCAGCACCTGCTCGGGCGTCCCCACGACGTTGGTCGCTCGAAGGTCGGCGAGATACGCGTCCGCGTCACCGTCATGCTCCTCCCACTCCATGAGCTCGGCGGCTCGACGTCGTACCTCTGCTTCGTCCGCGCCGACGATCGTCTTCGTGAGGAGGGAACGCCGGACCGTTCGCCGGGTCACGTCCGATCGCCTCGCACGCTGCCGAGACCCGGTCGACCCGCTCCTTCGCCTCGGCCGGATCTCACGTAGACGACGTCGTACTCGTCGGCCCACCGGGCGGCGAGGGCGGCGGAACGCGGCCCCGCACGTCCCCCCATGATCAGCGGCGGGTGCGGGTCCTGGAACGGCTTCGGCAGCGCGGGGCATGCGTCGAGGCGGTAATGCTTGCCCGCGAACGAGAACACGTCGCCCTCGCCACCCCACAGCCCGTGCACGATCTCCACCTGCTCGGCCAGCATGTCCATTCGCTCACGGGTGTCGGGGAACGGGAACCCGAACGCTCGATGTTCCTCTTCGAACCACCCCGCGCCCATGCCGAGCTCGACCCGACCCCCGGAGACGTGGTCGGCGGTCACCACCAACTTCGCGAGGTTCGCCGGGTGACGGAAGGTCACCGGGGAGACCATCGTTCCGAGGCGGATCCGATCGGTCACGGCCGCGAGCGCCGAGATCGTCGCCCACGGGTCGAGCGCGCCGCGCTCGTTCTGTCGCGCGAACGCGAGGTAGTGATCCGAGCGGAACAGTCCTTCGAAGCCGTGCTGCTCGCACGCGCGTGCGAGGGCGACCCACTGTTCCCACGTCACGCCCTCCTGGCCCTCGATCATGAGGCAGATATCCATTTCGTTTCCCCCGACCCTCGATCAGGACGTAAGCGCCGTCAGCCGGTGCATGTCGTCGCGCAGCGTGCCGTACAGCCCCCGGAACACCGCGTAGGTCTCCTCGGCGGCCGTGACGTTCCGCGGGTCCGGCTCGGTGGGGTCGTCGAGGGTCCGCACCACGGAGGTCGCCTCCTCCACGTCCGCGAACGTTCCGGCGGCCACATGGCCGAGGAGCGCCGCGCCGTAGGCCGCCCCCTCCTCGATCGCGAGACGGACGACGGCCGCGCCGTACACATCGGCCTGGAGCTGGAGCCAGAGCGGTGAGGTCGCGCCGCCGCCGATCGCTCGGATCTCGCTCCCGTGCACGCCGAGCTCGCCCATGATCTCGAGCCCGTCCCGGAGGCTGAACAGGACGCCCTCCATCAGCGCGCGCGTCAGATGGGCGCGCGTGTGTCTCGCGGTGAGACCGACGAACGCACCCGTCGCGAGCGGATCGAGATGCGGCGTCCGCTCCCCGGTGAGGTACGGGAGGAACACGAGACCCTCGCTCCCCATCGGGACGGTCGAGGCCTCGGCGACGAGCTCCTCGTAGCCGAGGCCGGTCACGTCGCGCCACCAGCGCAACGAACCGCCCGCCGACAGCGTGACGGCGAGCAGGCAGTACCGGTCGGGCACGGCGTGGGCGAACGCGTGGATCCGGCCCGACGGATCCACGGCGGCCTCGTCGGCGTGCGCGAAGAGCACGCCGCTCGTCCCGATCGAGCTCGAGATGAGACCCGCACGCGTCACCGCCGTCCCGATCGCCGCCGCGGCGTTGTCGCCGCCTCCGGCCGCGACCGGGCTCCGGACCGCGAGCCCGAGCGCGTCGGCGAGCCCCGCCGATACCTCGCCCGATCGGTCCGGCCCCTCGAGGACCCTCGGCAGCCATTCCTCGGGCACGTCGAGCGCTCGAGCACCTCCGACGACCATGTCCTGGCCTGCAGATCGAGGAACAAGGTCCCCGCAGCGTCCGAGGCGTCGGTTGCCCGCTCGCCCGTCAGCCGGAGCCGGACGTAGTCCTTCGGCAGCAGGACGGCCGCGACGCGCTCGTAGTGCTCCGGCTCCTCGTCGCGGAGCCAGAGCACCTTGGGCGCCTGGAACCCCGTGAGCGCCGGGTTGCCGGTGATCTCGACCAACCGCTCGGCGCCCACCTTGTCCGTGATGGCCTCGCATTGCGCACCCGTCCGCTGGTCGTTCCAGAGGAGAGCGGGACGGATCACCTCGCCCGCGTCGTCCAGGAACACCGACCCGTGCATCTGACCGGTCAGTCCGATCCCGACGACGTCATGGCGGGCGTCCCGGCATGACTCGGCGACCGCCGCAAGCACCTCCCGGGACGCGCGCCACCACTCCGCCGGGTCCTGTTCCGTCCACTGCGGCCGGGGCGTGAGCAACGGGTACCCGGACGTGGCGGCGGCCGCGACCCCTCCGTGCTCGTCGACCGCCGACGGCCCGGGCGCCGGTCGTCCCGACGTCGAGGCCGATCGCCACCCTCATGTGACGGAGGCGGTCTTCCGAGCCTTGGCGCCTGCGGACCGGCGCGACCGAGTCGCGGACGACGAGCTCGGTCTCGAAGACCACCGTGCTCGGCCGCCCCTCACGACCCTCGCGGAGACGCCGCAGCATCAGCTCGGCGGCGGTGCGGGCCATATCGGCGACCGGCTGCCGCACGGTGGTCAGCGGCGGGTCGACCATGCTCATCCACTGCACGTCGTCGAATCCCGACGACCGACACGTCGCGCGGGACGCGAAGGCTCTGCTGCTCGAGCGCCATCAGGGTCCCCTCGGCGAGGATGTTGTTCGCCGCGAAGATCGCCGTGGGCGCCGGCCTCGCCCGGATCAGCTCGGTCGCGTCCTCGATCGCATGCTCCCGATGGAACGAACCGGACTTGATCAAGGACTCCTGGATACGGCGATGCCGTGCTCGCTCAGCGCGCGGTCGATAGCCGGCGAGCCGCTGGCTCGCGGTCGGCACCTCGAGCTCGCCGGTGAGGATGCCGATCCGCGAATGCCCCGCTTCGATGAGGTGGGAGACCGCGCTGGCGCGCCCGCCTTCGTTGTCGACGACGACCGCGTCCGCGTCCGAGACCCTCGACGCTGTCGGTCCACCTGCACGATCGGGACGTCGTCTGCATCAGCCGGGCCAGGTGCCTCCTGTTCTTCGACGGTCGGCGTCACGATCAAGCCGTCGACCCGCATCGACCTCGAGCAGCGTGAGGTATTCGCGCTCGATCTCGGCGTCGTCGTCGCTGTTGCACAGGACGACGTGGTAGCCGGCGTCCTTCGTCACGGACTCGACGTTCTTCGCGATCGAGGAATAGAAGGAGTTCTCGACGTCGCCGATCAGGAGCCCGATCATCCGCGTCTGCCGCGTCCGGAGGCTGCGAGCCGACCTGGTTCGGCACGTAGCCGAGCTCCTTCGCGGCATCGAGCACCTGGCGGCGGGTCGCATCGGCGGCGTAGCCGGTGCCGGAGAGCACGCGCGCGGCCGTCGAGACCGAGACCCCGGCCCTCTTCGCAACGTCAGCGACGGTTGCCACGTTCGTCTCCCGCGTCCTCGTCGTCACCCTCGTACCGACACGCCCGATCGCCCTCCGCCACCGATCGAGTGTCCGCATGTTCGCGAGCGACTCCTCCCACGGCATCACCGACGGCGACCGCTCCCCCGCTCGGACGAACCCGTTCACCGCATCGACCTCCACCGTGTAGACGTCGGACTCGAGCGGGACGGCGATCGACGTCCGGCTCGGCTCCCCCGACCGCTGGACGCACGATCTCGGCCGTCGGCGCCGATCCGACCCGGGAGCCATGGTGACGGTACTCGCGACCACGCCCTCGGATCCCGTACGATCCGCACGCTGCTCTCGAGGTTGGCCTGGATCGAGCAGGCCACCCGCGCGAGCAGGCCTCCCTCGAACGACGAGCGTCGCCGCCGACGATAGATCGACGCCCGTCGGGCCGATCATGGCGGCCGCCGCCACGTCGACGGTCTCGACGGTCGCGTGCGCCCGCGGCGGCGGCCGCGACGAGGTGCGCCATCGACGTCGTGTAGCAGCCGACGTCGAGGATGCCGCCACCGCGCCAGCTCGCGCGCGAGCAGGTAGTTCCCGGGTCCGGGCCGGCGTCGTAGCCGAAGACCGCGTCGATCATCCGTATCTCCCCGATCGCACCGTCCCGGAGCAGTCGGGACCAGCGCTGCCGTCTGCGGATGACATCGGTACGCGAACGCCTCGAGGAGGAACACGTCGTTCGCCCTGGCGGCCTCGACGATCTCCGCGGCATCGGCAGGCCCTCACCGCGAGCGGCTTCTCGCAGAACACGTGCTTGCCCGCTTCCGCGGCCCGCACCGCCCACTCCCGGTGCGCGGGGTGATGGGTCGCGACGTACACGAGGTCGACGCTCGTCGTCCTCGATGAGCTCCTCGTAGCCGGCGTCGTGGCCGAGCGGCGCCGAACTCTCCCGGCGACGATCGCTCGCCCGCTCGCGCGTCCCGGCTGCCGACAGCCTCCAGCATCCCGTCCCGTGACTCCGCGAGCGCCCGCGCGAGGATCGCGAGCGATCTTGCCGGTCCCCAGGATGCCCCACCGGACGACCCCGTCCTCGGCGGTCATCGGGCCGCTCGCATCCGCGACTCAGCGCCGCTGGATCATCGGGACGTCCGGGTTGACGTCCGGACCGAAGAACTTGATCGCGAGCAGGTCCTCGGCCCGTGTTGCGAACCTCGACGCCGGCGACGGCGCGGTCGTGCGTGACGAGCAGCTCGTCCAGCTGTCGGCGTCGCCGCCCTGCACCTCGAGCCCGCCGTAGGTGCCCGCTGACCCGACCAGACGAGGACGTTGTGCACGCCGGCGATCCGTGGTCACGTACGAGCCGCCCGGGTCGCACGACGAGCTTCTTCCCGCTGAACTTCGTGGTCTCGTAGAAGATCCAGGCTCCTCGCCGCCGTCGCTGCCGCGACCCCTCGATCGGTTGCGGCGACAGATGATGGTGCTCGTAGAAGTGCGGGTCGCCGTTCTCCTCCCAGTCGATCAGCTCGAGGATGAACCGCTCGCCCTTCGCCTCCCGGTCCTCCGGCCGCACGTCCTTCCAGAGCAGGTCCTTCGAGATGATCGTGCTCGGCGTTCGAGCGCCTGGAGCATCGCGAACACGTCCGAGTCCTCCTGCAGCTCGATCGTGAGCGCGCTCCCCGGTCGCGTGCAGCACGCCCGATGGGATGTGGAAGCCCTCCTCGGCGACCTGGGTGTACGCGCGCGAGTGCCGGACGATCAGATCGCTGTCCCATCGCTCCAGGTACGGCAGGAGGACCTCGTGGTTCCCGTCCTCGGCGATCGAGGGATGGAGGCCGAGGAACGCCTCCGGGATGCGGACCCATGTCCACGCCCGGCGGGAAGTAGTAGGCCTCGTCCTTGGAGTGGCGGTCCCACGAGCGCCGCGTGCTCCTGGCGCTGGTGGAGGTGGCAGCGGCAGCCGGTCGTGCTGTAGTCGAAGATCTTCGCCAGCCGCCCCAGGCCGGTCGTGGGCGGCTGCGTACTCCGCCCCCATGATCGCGACCGGGGTCGCTCTCCACCGCCTCCTTCAGCGTGATCCGGTCGGGGCCGTCGACGCGCCAGGTAGCTCAGCCCTTCATCGGGCGGGCCCGACGCGATTGTCCGCCTTCGTCGTCGACGCGAGCCAGCGCTCGCACAGCGCGCCCCGCTCCCCGAGCTCGTAGGCGTCCTCGGCCACCCGAGACGACGGCCCGGCGGCAGGAAGTCCCGGGCCACCCACGCCGGCGTCGAGCGCGAACGATGCCGTCGCCGTCGGCCAGCGCCGCGCTCGACGTGGTCCCGCCTCGCATCGACCGCCATGTGCCCCTTTCAGTCGCTCTGGCGTCGTCGAGGTCACACGGTCTGGGCGTCGCCGGACGCGCCCATCGGATGCGACGGCCTCGGTCGCCACTCGATCGAGTCGCCGGTCGCCGGGTCGAAGAAGTAGAGCTTCCGCGTGTCGACGTGGATCTCGCACGCTGCCGCCGACCGTCGCGCCGCGTCTCGGGACCGGTCCGCGCGATGAACGTCGGTCCGCCGCTCGCTGGCCTGCTCCTTCAGGTCCTGGAGCGCCTTCTCGTCGATGTCGGAGGCGAGCTCCCTGCGTGTCCTCGGTGAAGCACGGGGGGGGCGTCGAGGCTGAAGTGGAGGTACACGTCCGAGCCCATGCCCTCGCGGATGTCCACCGTCGATCGGGAACCGGCTGTCCGGGTCCGACGGAGGGGACGAGCGCCGCGTCCTCCATGGCCTCGGGTCGGATGCCCAGGATCGACCGTGCGGTCCGCGGAACGCCGCCAGCGCCGGGCACGCGGCGGCCGACCTCGGTCCGGGATCCGGAGCGCGGTGCCCGCGAACTCGCGAACATCGCGCCGTCCGCGTCCCGAGAGACCGCGCCTCGACGAGGTTCATCGCGGGCGATCCGATGAATCCGCCGACGAACAGGTTGACGGGCTGCGCGTAGAGCTCCTGTGGCGTCGCAACCTGCTGGAGCACGCCCTTCCGCATGACCGCGACCCGATCGCCGAGCGTCATCGCCTCGGTCTGGTCGTGCGTCACGTAGATCGTCGTCACCTGCAGAGCTCCTTCTGGATCCGGCAGGATCTCCGCTCGCATCTGCACCCGCAGCTTCGCGTCCAGGTTCGACAGCGGCTCGTCCATCAGGAACGCCTGCGGCTCGCGGACGATCGCCCGGCCCATCGCGACCCGCTGGCGCTGTCCGCCGGAGAGCTCGCGCGGGCGCTTGTGGAGGATCTCCTCGAGGTGGAGCACGGCGGCAGCCTCCTGGACCCGCCGGTTCATCTCGTCCTTCTTGACCTTGTGGATCTTCAGGCTGAGCGCCATGTTCTGATACACGGTCATGTGCGGGTACAGCGCGTAGTTCTGGAACACCATCGCGATGTCTCGGTCGCCGGGAGGGATCTCGTTCACGACCCGTCCGCCGATCCGGATCGTGCCGTCGGTCAGATCCTCGAGACCGGCGACCATCCGGAGCACCGTCGTCTTGCCGCAGCCCGACGGGCCGACCAGGACCATGAAGCTTGCCGTCCGGTATCTGCAGGTCCAGCGACGTGGACCGCCTCCGTCCCGTCGGCGAACACCTTCGTGACCCCTTCGAGCGTGATCTCAGCCATCGACGCGAACTCCGTCTCGTCGTGGTGAGGTGATCCTCGTCGCGCCGGGCTCATCCCTTCAGCCCCACGGATGCGATGCCGCCGATCAGCTTCTTCTGGACGAAGAAGTAGACGATCACGCAGGGCAAGATCGTGACGAGGTTGGCGGCCATCGTCAGGTTCCACGGCGTGTCGGCGAGCGTCACGAGGTTCGCGAGACCGATCGCCACGGTGAACTTCCTGTCGTCGTCCAGGTAGATCAACGGCCCGAGCAGGTTGTTCCACCTCCACAGGAACGTGAAGACGGCGCACACCGTGAGCACCGGCGTGGACAGCGGCAGGATGATGCGCCAGAAGATCTGCCAGGTGTTGAGCCCGTCCACCCGCGCCGCGTCGTCGAGGTCCCTGGGGATCGTGCGCATGTACTGACGGATCAGGAAGATGAAGAACGCCGTTCCCGGTGAACGACGGCACGATCAGCGGCAGGTACGTGCCGTACCAGCCGAGCTTCACGAAGAAGAGGAACTGCGGCACCATCAGCGCCTGCCAGGGGATCAGCATCGTCACGATCAGGATGTAGAACAGCACCTTGCTCCCTCGGAACCGCAGGCGGGCGAACGCGAAGCCGACCAGGGAGCACGAGATCAGCACGCCGAAGATGTTCGCCATGACGATGATCGTGTGTTGATCATGTAGCGGAGGAAGGGCATGTCCTCGGTGAGCACCCGGCGGAAGTTGTCCCACTCCCAGAACTCGGTGGGGACCCACTCCGGCGTCGGCGTGAACACCGGCTCGAGGTCGGGCTTCAGGGCGGCCGTGAGCATCCAGCCGACGGGCAGCAGGATGAAGCGCGCAGACCGCGAGCAGGAACACGTACATCGCGATCTTGAAGCGAGCGCTGCCGCAGCACGGTAGCGGCGGCCCGAGGTTGTCGGCCGCGCGACCGGCTCCTCGTGTTCGACCGTCTCCTCGGGCGCCTCGACGCGTCTTCATCGGCTCATCGCTCCCGCTCGGGGTCGTACTCGTAGTAGACCCACCGGCCGGATGTCCGGAAGATCAGCAGGATCACCGCGGCGGCGCCGAGGACCAAGTACCCACGCCATCGCCGACGCATAGCCGTACCGACCGTTCTGGAACGCCTCGTTCCACAGGTTGATGAGGTAGAAGTTGCAGCGAGTCCCCGATCCCCTGCGTGCCGCCCCGGCTCAGCACGTACGCGAGGTCGAACACCTGGAACGCGTCGATCAGGCCGGTGAGCAGGACGAACAGCAGCGTCGGCGTCACCATCGGGAAGGTCACGTAGCGGAACCGCTGCCACGGCCCCGCGCCGTCGAGCAGCGCGGCCTCATAGAGCTGAGCCGAGATGTTCTGCAGCCCCGACAGGTAGATGATCGCCCCGCCCCCGATCCCCCACAGGCCCACGAGCACGACCGACGGCACGGCCCACGTCGGGCTGTCGAGCCACCTGGGTGGATCGCTGATCCCGATCGCCCGCAGCAGTTGTGTTGACGGCGCCGACGTCGGGATTCAGCAGCGCGACCCACAGGACCGCAACGGCCACCCCGCTCAGCACGGACGGGAGGAACAGGATCGTCCGGAAGAGATTGATGCCCCGGATCTTCAGGTTCAGCAGCGAGGGACAGGAGCAGCCCGCACGACCATGTACAGCGGCACGGAGAGCACCATGAACTTCAGCGTCACCCCGATCGAGACCCAGAACGTCCGGTCCTCGAAGAGCATCTCCCGGTAGTTCTCGAAGCCCGAGCCACTCCGGGGCCGTGATGATGTTCCACTCGCTCATGCTGAGCAGGGCGGACGCGATGATCGGGATCACCCAGAACGCGGCGAGCCCGATCAGCCACGGCGACAGGAAGAGGTAGGCGGCGCGCTGCTCCTTCCGCGCCATCAACCCCTTCCGAGCGGTGCTGCATCGTCGACCCTCGCCCCCTTCCGAGAAGGCGCCCCGCCGCCGCCCGACCCGACGCGGCGGCGGGTGCGTCGGCGTGAACGGCTATCCGGACTCCTCCCAGTCCTCCCAGGCCTTCTCGAGGTTCTCCTGGATCGCCGGGCGCCGCGTCGTCGAGCGCCTCCTGGGCGGTCTTCTCACCCCCGATGACGAACCCCCAGGCGTCGTAGTACGGCCCGGCCACGTCCCAGCGGTCCGGGACGAAGACCAGCGGCCGGGCGTGGCTCAGGACCTCCAGGCCGTCCTCGCGGCCGGGGATCCCGTCCGCCCAGTCGACCTCGTCGGCGACCGCGAGGTCGAGCGGGATGTCGCCGATGGTCTCGTAGCGGATCCGCTGGCCCTCGGTCGTCAGGTACGCGATGAACGTCCTTCGCCTCCTCGGGGTGCTCCGAGCTCGCCATCACGCCGACGCTGTCGGTCCACACGAAGAAGTACGGCTCCACGCCCTCGGGCGTCGGAACGGCCGGTCGAGCCGTAGTTGATCCCGGCGTTCTCGACCTTCGTCAGATCCTGGAAGTCGGTGATGACCATCGCGAGCTGACCCTTCGCGAAGTAGTCCCGGCCCTGCTCCCAGGGGTCCAGGATGTTCGAGGTCGGGATGCAGCCCGTCGTCGTACGCCGTTCGCGAGGGTCTCGAACTGGTGGACGAAGTCCGGCCCGTTCACGTACCCCGTCGGCGGTGTGGCCGTCCGGGCTGAACAGCATGTCGAAGGGGACGTACGCCAAGCGGATCGGAGGCCGCGCCGCCCCAGACCCCGTTCTCCTTGTCGGTGAGCTGACAGGCGATGTCGACGAACTCGTCGGGCGTCATCGGGGGCCACGGCGCCGGGTAGGCGATCCCGGCCGCGTCGAACATGTCCTTGTTGTAGAGCATCTGCACCGAGCCCGCGTACGAGCCGAGGCAGTAGAGACTGGCCCTCGTAGTTGCAGCTGAACTCGTCGCCGGGCTGCACGATCGCCGGCACGTAGGTCGAGAGGTCGATGTCGTTCGACTCCACCACGTCGTCCAGCGGCAACAGCAGTCCCGCGCGCATCTGTTCGGGGCCGAAGACGAGGACGAGGTCGGGCGCCTTCCCAGCCGCGATCGACGTGTCGAGCTTGACGTCGTAGTTCTCCTCCGGGTAGGCGGTGATGTTGACGTCGATGTTCGGGTTCGCGTCCTCGAAGCCCGACTCGAGCGTCTTGAGGAACGATCCGATCCCGCCCGACTCGAAGACCCAGAAGTCGAGCGTTACCGGCTCGTTCGACCCACCGTCGCCGCCTCCGCTACCACCCCCGTCTCCGCCACACGCGACAGCAACCAGCGAAATCGTCAGGATCGCGCCGAACGCACGTTGCCACTTCATACCGCGCCACCTCCCTCGGACCCGTACGGTGGGAACCGCCTGGATCCATCCCTCCCCGAGACCAGCGATAGGCCTCAGCTCTTGGTCGTGTACGAAGCCACGGCTGGGGCGGATGGTAACGTTCCCAGGTCTTCCCGTAAACCCAACCGCAAGAGGCCTCATATCGGCCCACTGGCGGGACGGACCCGTTAGTCGTCCTCGATCCCGCTCATGTAGGAATCCCAGTCATCCATAGGCACGTCGGGTGGCCACGTGGACGGCCCGCCCGGCCGGATCGAGAGGTGACACGCGGCGTGTTCCTGGGTCGCTCCGTGCCAATGCCATTCCTCTGCGGGGATCACCGCAATGCCGCCGGCCCGATAGCGGCGACGTGCCGTCCGGTCCGCGACGACCCCTTCTCCTTCGAGGAAGTAGAGCAACTGCTCGGTGGAATGACGGTGAGGCTTCGTCCGCGAACCGGCATCGAAGTAGACCGCGAGGATCTCGAGCTCGGTGCTGGCGCGGCCGTCGTTGAGCGCGTGGACGTGGACGGGGCCGCTGAACCACTCGGGCATGGGGTGCGGCTTCGCGAGCTCGCGTGACGGGTGGATCGACTTCATCTCGCCTCCTCGGTCCGGGGTGATGACCATGGTAACGTTCTCACATCGCGCGGCTTTGATCCCCGCCGTCGAACGATCGGTCCCGTCTTATCCGGCCACCGCACGCGGCTCGAGGATGACGACCGCCGTCTCGTGCCCGCGTCGTGCGGCGTAGCCGTCGAGGTTGTCGTCCGTCTCACGCCAGCGCTGCCACAACTGCTCACGTTCCACGCCCACCGCAGCTCTGCCGTGCACCTCGCGCCGGATCCCCCGGGCCAGCTCGACGACCGCCTCCGGATGAGCCTCCAGGTTCAACCACCAGGCCGGCTCGGCCGCACCCCAGCCGTTCATGGCCATCGTGATCAGGTTGGGTCCGTCCTCGATGTAGCCGACGATCACGCTCCGCGGCTCGCCGCTGCGCCGGCCCGTCGTGGTGAGCCGCAGTGCGCCCCACTTCCCCGGGCGAGGGCGCCACAGGCCCATGCGCCCCCCGGTAGCACGGATCATCCACCGGTGCACGTACCAGGCCGTCACGACGAACCACCGCGGTGGCAGGCGCGCTTTGCCTCCGGACATGCCCACTCCCTCGCCGAGAACGGCCTCACCCTAGCTTCCGGCGGAGAGGGACGCAGCCCGGACCCTTCATAAGCGGGTGTTTCCCACAGGCGCTCTTCATCCATGACAGGCGGAACCCTCACGGTCCCCGGCCGCCTCCGCGAACCTCCCCACGCCCTCGCGGAGCCGCTCGAGGCTCGTCGCGGATTCGACCGTCGCAGGAAGTGCTGGCCTCGGCTCCGATGACACCGAACGAGTTGCAACCATCGTCGCCACGCCGTACCGATACAGCAGGACATCTGGAGCTCGCCGAGGGCTCGTACATGGATCGCACCTCCTCGCGGAGCGCATCCCACGCGCTGAGGTTCCGAGTCGCTCGCACGTGTCCGCGACGTTCGGACGCGTAGACGCGCCCTTCGGCATCTGGCATCGGATGCCGTAGGATCGTGTTGAGCGCGGGGACGACCCAGTCGCGCCGTTCCTCGAACGCGCGCACCATGTCGCCGGTCGTCGAGAGCGACTCGGGACTCTCGTAGGCAACACGCCCGGCCTCCTGGATGAACGGCGGCACGCACGACACGGTGTTGATGTTCAGCCGCGTGAAGACGGCTGCCTCCTCCACCGTCGGCAGGATCACCCAGCCGAGACGCCACCCGGTCATCGCGAAGCCTTTGGAGTGTCCGCTCATGAGGACGGTCCGAATGAGCCATCCCCTCCTCGCTGATGATCGAGCGATGTCGCCGACCATCGAACAGGGTCTGCTCGTAAGTACTTCGTCGCTGTAGATCCGGACGTGCGGGCCGCAGCGCCTGCGGATGACGCTCGCGATATCCTGCAGATCTCCCTGGGAGAGCACCCCGCCCGTCGGTTCGACGGGGAGTTCAGCACGATGACCTTGGTCCGATCGGTGACGAGGGCAGCCAGGTCGTCCGCGGTGAGGGCGAAGCCTCGCTCCTCCGACAGGTGGAGAGGTCGTGGCGTCGCGCCGACGAAGGTCACCCAGGACTCGTAGATCGGAACCCAGGGCTGGGGTAGATGACCTCATCGCCGGATCGACGTAGGTCTGCATCGTGTAGCCGATCGACGGCTTGGCCCCCGCCGTGACGACCACCCGTCCCGGGTCGACCTCCACACCGCGGGTCCGGTCACGTGGGTCACGATCTCGACCACGCGGAGAGCCGGAGTCCCCTGCGGGGTCGGTGTAGTGGCGTTGCCCGCCAGATCTGCTCCGCCCCCGACCCGGTTGATGTGAGACGGCGAATCGACGTCGGCTCGCCGATGTTCAACCTCACGACGTCCATCCCGCGGTCCACGACGCGCTGGATGTCCACGCCCAGGCTGAACGCGTTCTCCGTTCCGAGCCTCTGAATCCTCGCGAGAGCGGGTCAGGTCGCGGTCCTGCGTCGCAGGCTGATCCGATCACCGCAGGAGCGCCTGCTCCTGGCGGACCACGTGGTAGGGCCGGTCCGACAACTCGTTGCCGAGACCCGGGTGGAGCCGGGCCCCTCCTCGAGCATCCTTGATCACGAAGTGGTACTGGAGCGCGTACGGCGAGTCCGAATACCCGCCCGGGATCGTCGCGACGAAACGGTCCGACCCGCGTGCCATCTCGACCTCCTTGTGCTTCTCGGACTGGTCGAGGTGGCGGTACCGGAGCCCCACCGCCGCGATGGACGGACCTGCGTCGCCCACCCCGAGATGCAGCGTCAGCGGCTCGCCCGGATGGAACGAGGATGGCGGAGCATGCGAGAGGGCCCACGTGGGCGGTTCGGCCGCGATGGCGGTCATGACGCGTCGAACCTCCTCGTCGGTCACCTCGGTCCGGGCAGGGACGCGCGAGCCAGTGCCACCATGGCCTCGAGGTCCTGGTCCATCGACGGCAGCCGGTCCGACCAGCTCCCCCGGAGGAACGCTTGGGGTCCGAACGTCAGATCGTCGACGTAGACGCCCGCCGCTCGATCGACCGCCTCGGCCCACGCGGCACGCGCCTCGCGATACGCGGTCACCGCGTCCGCGAGCGGGGCCACATCCCCGATGACGAGAGCGAGCTCGTAGTGGACCGCGGCGCGCATCTTCCCCGCGAAGAAGCGGCCGAGGGCCTCCTGGATCCGACGTCGACGAGGAGGCGCCGCACCTCCGGGGCCGCCGGATCGTCGACCCCCGTCTGGTATCCGCTCGAGATGCTCCGCCGCATTCGCGGACAGCCGCTCCACCATCCGGCGACGTCGAGGGGCGAGTGCCGGCCGCTGCGACGCTTCGCGATGATCTCGCGGACGAACTCCTTCGCGCCGCAGAAGATCTTCGGGGTCGAGCGCGACGACGGTGCCGAACCGTTTGGGCGTCGGCGTGTCGTAGTAGTGGGTCTGGACCGACCCATCGTCTCCACCGACGATCCCGATGTCGGTGTAGATCTCGGGCCAGTAGTCGTTGTGATCGACGCGGACGGATGGTGCGCGCTCGTGACGAGCGGCAGGATCCGGCTCGCGCTTCCGAGCGCGATCTCAGCCGACGCCGCGAGCGGACCGAACGTCGGGCGGAGCGAGCGACGCCACGTCTCCGGATCGGAGTCCGGATCGTACGTCAGCCGTCCGAACAGACGGAACATGTACGCGTACTTCTCCCAGTCATCTGCGCACGACAGCGAGGTGTCCGCGTATCCGTCTCTCGAGCCCGGCAGCGCCGATCCTTCGCGACCCTTGAGCCCGAGAGGCTCGGCCCATTCGAGACCCTGGGTTCCCGCGATGCCCGCGTGGCGGCCGACCCCGCCGCGAGCGCCGGGTCGCCCCACAGGAGCAGGCGCTGGGTCCCGGCCGATCCGGAACACGACGTCGTATGGCCGATCCTCTCGGAGGAAGTCGCCGTAGCTGTCCCGTGAACGGGCGGCTGCCTCGCACACCGTCATGAACCGCCCCTTCAGGGAACGCGAGGCTTCACCTGCCTCCGACGAGGGGCGGTCCGACTCCCGGATCGCCGCCTGCTGGTACGGCACCCCATGTGCTCGGCCGCGTACTTCGGCGAGATGGTCACCGGCAGGCCGGTCGCGAGCGCCATATCCAGCGTGGGGACGTCGAGACCCTTCGAATGCAGGTCGAGCCCTACCCGGCGGCCGGACTCCACCGCGCCGTCGAGCACCGTCCTCCAGAAGTCCCAGCTCCGCTCGGGGACGCCGCTCTCGCCGTGGGTCCGGATCGTCAACCCGCCGATCGCGGGGCAGGCCTCGAGCAGGGCCTGGAGCGCGTCCCGGCAGTACGCGGCGTGATCCTGGGGTGAGCCCCTCGACCGCGTACCGCGCGTCGGGGCTCTTGAACCACTCGTACGCGTGCGTCCATAGCCCGATCTGGAAGTCCAGCCCGCGGGCGACCGCCTCCTCGGAGGCGAACCTCAGCATCTGCAGGTTGCGCTCGCGCTCCTCGTCCGGGAGCTGCGGAACCCGAACACCGTGGCCGGGCACGTCCACGAGGAACGGGTACGCGAAATAGAGGTACCCGTCGGTCACGTTCCAGGGGAAGTTGTACCCGAGCCCGACCATGAAGTTGACCCGGTTGAAACGCTGCGCCACGAGCATCGACAGGTAGCGACGCCAGAAGCCCTCGTCGTGGAACCAGGCTTGTCGTCCTTCTCACTCCGCGAAGAGCCGGGCGACGCTCCGCACGGCGTTGGCGGGGCGCTCGACGATCGGTGCCTCGATCCGGAGGGTCTGGAGCGCGACCGACGCGAGCTCGACAAGGTCCGCGAGCTCGAGCACGGCATAAAGAGCCCTCGCTCGTCGGAGCCGCCGGCGAGGAGGAGCGGCCGACCGTCCGAACCGCCCGGGACGAGGCCGAGGGCCTCGGGCACCTGCGGGATCGACGCCCCGGCGCCCTCGAGGACCATCCGCGCCCGTGCGCTCCCGGTCCCGGCCACGAGGAGCACGTGACCGGGACGGTCGCCTGCCGGTCCCGGCTCGAGGACGTCGACCTGTGTCCCCTTCGACTCGAGAGCCGTTCGAGTGCCGATCGCCCAACCAACCGCCGGGCGGGTAGCGAGCGCGTCCCCGGGTCGCGGGCGATCGACACCACACCGTGCGTCATGAGGTTGTCCTCGACCGACCGCGACCCACGATGTGGGAACGATATCAGGGCCACCCCGTCAGGAGGGGTCTATTGCCGATCGTCATCGACCGGCGGTGGATGGGTGTGACAAGGCTGGCTACGACCCACTCCGTATCGATCTTGCCCGAGCGACCTCGTCGAGCACCTCGTTGATGACCTGAACGACCTCGGTCACGTTCGCGCGTCTCTCTCGATAGTCGGTTCTCAGACGCACGACGCGGGCTCGAGGACCAGCGTGCGGATGGTTCTCTCGCAGCCACCGGCGATAGACCCGATCGCCCGCGTACGCGATCGCGACCATCGCTGCACCGACGGTGAGCATCGCGATGGCGCTGAACCATGTGTTCGAAGCGTCGGCGTCTCGGATCTCGGTCATCACTGACCCGATACTAGCCAATCGCCTGGATCCGGTTTCCGAGGCAGGTACTGGCCCAAGGTCGCCTCGCGTGTCACGATTCCGCTGATGCAACATGCACGCGGCCACGTCCGCTCGACCAAGGAGTGATCGCATGGAAGGTGGATCGGTCCTCGGAACCCTCCTCGCCGGAGGAATCCTCCTGTTCCTGGGCAGCCTCATCGCCTTCGGGGGGTATCGGCTCTTCCTGATCCTCCTGCCGATCTACGGATTCTTCTTCGGGCTGTCGTTCGGGGCGCATTCCGTGCAAGCGTTGTTTGGGGACGGCTTCCTGTCGACCACGACGAGCTGGGTGATCGGGTTCTTCGCCGGACTTTGCTCGCCTTGCTCTCCTACCTGTTCTGGGCCTTCGCCGTCGCCTTGATGGCCGGCTCGCTCGGGTACGGCCTGGTGGCGGGCTTCTTCGGTCTGTTCGGTGCCGACCTGGACGTGCTGGTCTGGATCGTGGGCGTCGTGGTCGGCGTCCTGTTCGCGATCTCTGCGATCGTCCTGAACCTTCAGAAGGCGATCGTGATCGTCTCAACCGCGCTGATCGGCGCGTGGACGATCGTGGGGACGTTCCTGTTCCTCTTCACGTCCGCCACGCCCGCGAGCCTCGCCGAAAGCGGGGCGAAGACTTTCCTGGACGATCACCCGCTGTGGCTCATCATCTTCGCCGTCGTCGCCGCGGTCGGCATGCTCTTCCAGTTCCAGGTCAACCGGAGCTACGAGATCAGCGGTACAACCGCTGGGAGGTCTCCGCGGCAGGCATGCACGGCACTCCCCCGCCCGCCGCGATGTAGCGACGGCGAGCGCACGCGTCACGCCCAGGAGAGAGGGTTAGTCCTTCCCCACCTTGAAGATCATCCAGTAGATGGCGTAGCCCGCGAGCGCGACCCCGAAAACGATGAACACCACGGTGAGTGTTCCGACTTCGTAGGCGAGCAAGGACGCGGATGCGATCACGCTGGACACGAAAGGCATCGTCACTCCTTCGACGTTCGATCGGCACTTGCAGACGGACCTTATCCCGCCCCACCGTCCCTGCCAGCCACGTGCCCAGGGAAGGAGATCGACCGCCCGGCGCTCGCGCCGAGGGCATCTCGGGTGCCGCGGCCTCCATCACCCGACGAAGCTCCTTCCACGGCCGGGCGAGCTTGCGGAACAGCGGAGGGAAATCGGACCTCAGCCGTTCTGCCCGATCCGTGTACCGGGCCGCCAGTTCTCCCATCGCGAACACCGTGGCGGGCGGGAAGTCCTGCGCATCATCGATCGCCAGGGACCTGAGCCGCTGGTGCGCGACGATGGCGTCCTGATGGGACCCGAGTGCGTCCTGGAGCACGGCCAGACGCCGGTTGATCAGCGAGCGGCTTTCCATAGGCTCCGAAACCGCTTCGAGCGCGTACCGCAGTCCCTTGCACCGGTTGCGCAGCTCGTGGAACTCGCCGGGTCGGAGCTCGCATCGAGCCTTCGACCTTGCTTCCGGACCTTGCGGTACCGCTCGATCGCGTCCCGGCACGGCCCCCGCCGCGGGCGCCGTCGAGGCGGCGGAGCGCCGAAGGGGCCCGTGCGTGAGGAACGCCGCGAAGCCGTCGACCAACCGATCGTACCGGCGAGAGTCCAATCCCTCCAGGAGCATGGCGCGTGCGTCGGCGCGGCGCGACTCGAGTACGTCCTTCAGCGCACCCAGGGCCCCAACCTCCTCACCGCCGACGCGTCCTCCGGCCCCCACGAAGCTGCCCGATCCCCACATCGAGATCTGAACCGCGCCGAGGACCTGACCCAGCCATCCGATCTCCTCCCGGAACCGGCTCGCCCTGATCGGGAGCGCCGGTTGGAAGATCCCAAGGACCGCGCGGAGCCGCCGCGTCGCCACCCGCATGCCATGGAGCTCCTCAGGGTCTTCCCCGAGTCTCGCGCCCGACTCGCGCGCGAGCATCTCGACGAAGAGTCCCCGGAGCACGGCGAACGCAGCTCCCCCGTGGAGCTGTGCAGGTCGAACGAGGTGCTCCCGAGGTCTCGGGCGAGCGGGGCCTCGAGTCCGCGAGCGAGGAACCCAGCCTCGAACTTCGTATGCGTGGCCAGCTGGAGCCCGCACTCCTGCCGAAGACGCTCGACGAACGCGCGACTCGGGGTTCGAGGGGTCCGCGACCTCAACCTCCACCCTCCGTAGGCGTGCCGGCTCGAGCCGCGGACCGATGTCGACCACGGTCCGATCCAGCACCACCTCGCCAGCAGGCAGCGCTCCGTGCTGCAGCAGAAGACCTGGCGTCGCGTTCGGACCTCGAAGAGCTCCGTGAGTTGACGACGTCCGACGAGGGCCCGGACCCGCCAACCGACCTCGCCGTCAGGCTCGAGCGCGGCCACGTCGGGAACGGGTACCCGCTCCGTGATCTCCTCACGCGAACGCACCCCAGCGACCGCAGGAGCGTGCGTCTTCAGCGTGATCTCGGTCCGCCGCCCGATCCGCCGGAGTCGGAGGGACCGCTGCGCGCGATGGATCCGGAGGTCGGACGTGTCCAGGTAGGTGTCGAACAGGCTCCGCGTCCCAGCGGGTGCAACCCTGATCGTTCCGTCAGCGTGTTGCGCCAACCATCGCTGGACCGGAGCCAGGTGGACAGCATCGAACTGCCATTCCGTCTCATCGACGGCGTCAACTCGCCATCTTCGGACACGACATGCCGCACGACGATCGCATCTCCCGAGCATAGCTCGCCGACCGACGCGTGCTCCCGCGCGTCAGCCGGCGATCGCTCCGGCCTCGCGTCGCATCTCGGGGATCAGCAGGAACGCGCCGACGAAGAAGCACACGGCGCCGAGGAACGTGCCGAGGTTCGCGACTGGCACGTTGACCAGCTCGCCCGTGGCGGGCGGACGAAGGCCGCGACCGCCGAGATCTGGAACGCGATCGAACCCGCGAGGTTCAGCGCCACGACCCACCAGGAGTACTCGCGTGGATGAAGGGCCCACCACCGGCAGACCTCGAACCACGCGAGCGAGCTCGCGACGAGGAAAGCGACCGAGCCGAACATGTCCGGAGCCCAGACGAGTCGATCCTCCTGCCTGATGCTCAGCGTCGTCAGCAACGCTGCGAACGTGCTGATGTTGAACAGCACCGTGCCGATCGATTGGATCGAGGCCGCCCACCAGTCGACGTGATCGGGCTGCCAGGCGAGCAGCACGGTCCGGCGTGAGGCCCGCCCGTCGCCGGCGTTGACGACCTGGACGTACTGCAGGTAGCCGGCCGAGGTGAAGAAGATCGATCCGACGAAGAAGGTGACGCCGACGACCCGCGGATCGACCGCGTCCGCGAACGCCGGGAACGAGCCGACCGCGAACAGCGCCGACCCGATCATGAACAGGACGGCCACCCACCACCCCAGCGAGTGGGCCCGCCGGGAAAGCCGGCGATCCGCCTGCGCGCCGGATGGCGCCGGATCACGTGTGGCTGAAGCCTTGCGCGGGTCACCACCCTCGGCGGGTTCGCTGTCGAGGTGATCGACCGCTTCCTGCAGCGCGGCGATGAGGGCGTCGGCCAGATCGAGGCTGAAGCCTTCTCGGATGACCACCCGCAGACGGCCACGTCCGTGGCATTCTCCGGCATCGTGTACGCGGGGACCTGCCAGCCGTCCGTCCGCAGACGGTCGGACGATCGAACACCGTGAACGGCGGCCCTCCTTCATCGCGAACGAGAACACCGGCATCGCGATGCCGTCGCTGATCAGCTCGAACGGCCCGACTTCGCGACGGCTTCGACGTCTACATCGCGAGGTCCCTCAACGTTTCCATCACCTCGTGTACCCGATCGTGCCCGAGGCGGAGGAAGTTGTAGTACTGGCCGACGATCTGGTTGCCGGGGCGGGAGAAGTTGAGCGTGAACGTCGGCATGTCGCCGCCGAGGTAGTTGACGTGGAAGACCAGGTCCTCGGGAAGGTCTTCGGCTCCCGCCACACGACGAACCCCATGCCGGGGTACATGAGGCCGTACTTGTGTCCCGACACGTTGATCGACTTGACCATCGGGAGCCGGAAGTCCCACTCCAGATCGCGGGTGCAGGAACGGCGCGACGAACCCACCGCTCGCCGCGTCGATGTGGAGCGGCACGTTGTATCCGGTCTCCTCGTTGCTCGCGACGACGCGCGTCGTGGATCGCCTCGATCGGCTCGTACTCACCGGTGAAGGTCGTACCGAGGATCGCGACGACGCCGATCGTGTTCTCGTCGATCAGCGTCCACGACCTCTTCGGGCGTGATCACGTACCGGCCGGGCACCATCGGCACGTACCGCGGCTCGACATCCCAGTACCGGCAGAACTTCTCCCACACGACCTGGACGTTGGAGCCGAGCACGAGGTTGGGCCGATCGCGTCGGCGCCCATCGCCGTGCCGGCGCGCGCGCCACCGCCACTTCATCGCCAGGCCCGCGAGCATGACCGCCTCGCTCGACCCGATCGTCGACGCGCCCACGCCGTCGCCGTCGCCGGCGCGTTGAACAGGTCGCTCACGATGTTGACGCACCGGCGCTCGATCTCCGCGGTCTGCGGATACTCGTCCTTGTCGATCATGTTCTTGTCGAACGACTCGGCCATGAGCCGGTCGGCCTCGGGCTCCATCCACGTCGTGACGAACGTGGCGAGGTTCAGCCGGGAGCTGCCGTCGAGCAGCAGTTCGTCGTGGATCAGCCTGTACGCGGCCTCTGGACGCGGCCGTCCTCGGGCATCGCGTACTTGGGGATCGGCTCGAGATCGAGCCGCTGGGTGTAGGCAGGCGCGACTGCGCTCGATTGCTCTTCGGACCAGACACGTTTGTGGACCATCGCCTTCCCTTCCGACGGGACCGAACCGGTGAGACGAGCAGGCGTTTCAGCTTCGCACACATGCCGCAACCGCGCTGTTCGAGCCGCGCTCGAGGTGACTTCAGGGCCGTCGGTGGGGTGTTCTCATACCGAGGAGCCGACTGCTCGGGGATGGCTAACATGCCGGCCGAAGAGGCGCCGGAACGGATCACAGGAACATCCAAGCTTCTGGAGGAACAGCGTGAGCGATACGAGCACCGGAAATGGCAAGGTGGTCGTGAACAGGTCGATGTCGCTTGACGGCTTCATCGCCGGTCCCGGCCACGCGATGGACTGGATCTTCGACTTCGTGGCGCCGGACGCCTCCCGGAGATCGCGGCGGCCACCGGCGCCATGCTCGTCGGCCGGCGGACCTACGAGGTCGGCAAGCAGGATGCAGGCCGGAGCGAGCCGGCAGCGGCGGACTACCCCTTTTCCGGACCCGTGTTCGTCCTGACCCACGAGCCGCCGGACCCGCCGGACCCGGCGGTCACGTTCCTCACCGGTGACATCGGGGAAGCGGTCGCCACGGCGCGCACGCCGCGGGCGGCAAGAACCTGGAGATCCTCGGCGCCGACGTGGCCGGCCAGTGCCTGCGGCGGGGGCTCGTCGACGAGATCCTGGTGTATGTGCTGCCGGTGCTGCTCGGCGACGGCATCCGCTTCTCGTCCCCGGGCCTCGCCAGGATCGACCTGGAACCGGTCAGCAGCACGCGGTCGGGCGCCGTCACCATCCTCCGGTTCCGCGTCCGCAAGTAGTCCGGCGCTGCATCGCCCTCTCGCTGATCCTCGCGCGCTTGGTCGGTCGCTGGTTGGTGAGCGTGGTGGCTGGCTGGTTGGTTGGTGGGGTGTTCTCGAGACAGAGGATCCCTGAGCAGCAGGGTTTGCGGCCTTTCTTGAGGAGTGCCCACAGGTTAAGAGGGGTAGTACCCACACCTGCACCACAAGACTTTGCGGGGCGGTCCGACCGAACCAGCCTAGAAGCGCCCCACCCGAAAACATCCTCCGTTTCGGAGGATTCGGGACGCGGTGTATCCCGGGCGGCCGCCCATGAAGCGGATGAAGAGCCCCTCAACTCAGGGACGTTCGAGTCGATCGAAGAGTCGAGCGAGAAATGGAGCCTGCGCCGCCTTGATCATCACGCGAGCCGCGGGCAGGTCGAACCACGCGACGCGGTCAATCTCGGGGAACTCCTCGAGCCGTCCCGAGTGGGCGGCCACTCCATCTCGAAGGAGTCGCTGACGGCAGAACGTGGGTCGAGATTCCCTTCGATCGCCCAGGCCCGCACGACCTTGCCGGACTTCTGGCGGATGTCACCGAGATCGATCAACGGGCCTGTCGGCGGTTGTTGTCCGGTCTCCTCGGCGAACCCGCGTCGAGCGACGGAAACCAGGTCCTCGTTCGGCTCGACCTCGCCCTTGAGCACGGTCCAGTGACCAGTATCCTTCTCAGCGAAGTACGGACCTCCCGGATGGCCCAACAGCACCTCCAGGCGTCCCTTTCGGTTGCGCCATACGAGCATGCCCGCGCTCACGCGGCCAGACTTGTCAATCTTCGGCTTCCGCACACTCTCCATCACACACTCGCCATCAGAGGAATGATGGCAGTTCCTCGGACACGGAGTGCGAAGGGCATCGACACTGTTCGGCGTCTCGTGGAACAGCTAACTTCGTTCCGTGAACGGTACGGCCGCGGAGCCCGGAAACCGGCGCCGGAGCCCTACTTCCCGCGCCCGTGGGAGCTGGTCTTGACTGCGTTCATCGGCCGTCGCCCCGGCTTGGAGGTGCAGTCGTGAGGGACGGATCACGTTCGTGGCTCGCTGCGGTGCCCGGGGGACGTGTGCTCAGCACTTACGAGCGGTCCTGGCTATCGAAGGACATCGTCGCGGGCCTCGTGCTCACGGCGCTCCTGGTGCCGCAGGGGATGGCCTACGCGGAGCTGGCCGGTCTCCCGCCGATCACCGGTCTCTACACGTCGATCCTCCCCTGTTCGGCTACGGCTCTTCGGCCCCTCGCGGATCCTCGTCCTGGGGCCCGATTCGGCGCTTGGGCCGATGATCGCGGCGACGATCCTCCCGCTGATGGGCGCCGGGGAAGATCCGGCAAGGCGGTCGCGCTGGCGTCGATGCTCGCCCTCATGGTCGGCGCGCATCATGGTCCTCGCCGGCCTGGCCAAGCTCGGGTTCATCGCCGACCTGCTGTCGATGCCCACCAGATCGGCTACATGAATGGGCTCGCGCTGACGATCATCGTCGGACAGCTACCGAAGCTCTTCGGTTTCTCGGTCGACGCCGACGGCTTCATCCCGGGGCCGAGGGCTTCGTCGACGGCCTGCTGTGCGGGGGAGCCGTCGGCGGCGGCCCGCGGTCGGGGTCGGCGGCGCTCGTGGTGATCCTCGTCCTGCAGCGCCGGATGCCGAAGGTTCCCGCGGTGCTCGTCACCGTCGTGTTGTCGATCCTCGCCGTCAGCGTTCGACCTCACCGCGAGGGCGTCGCGCTCGTGGGGCCGCTGCCGAGCGGCTTCCCGCCGTTCACGATCCGCCATCTCGCTCTCGGACATCCCGCTGTTGTCGCCGGCGCGCTGGGATCGTCCTCGTCGCGCTCGCGGACACGATCTCCACGGCCTCCTCGTTCGCGTCGCGGGCCGGAGGACCGGTCCACGGCGACAGGAGATGCTCGGGATCGGGACGGCCAACATCGCGGCGGGGTTCTTCCAGGGCTTCCCGGTGAGCACGAGCGGGTCGCGCACCGCCGTGGCCGAGCAGGCAGGAGCGAAGACCCAGCTGACCGGCGTCGTCGGCGCCGCCGCGATCATCGTGATCCTCGTGGCGGTTCCCGGGCTTGCTACGGAACCTCCCGCAGCCAGCGCTCGCCGCCATCGTCATCGCGGCGTCGCTCTCCCTTGCCGATGTCGGGGCGGTCATGAGGCTTTGGAAGCAGCGGAAGACCGAAGCGTGGCTCTCGATCGCGGCATTCCTCGCGGTGACGTTCTTCGGGGTGCTCGCGGGGATCGGGATCGCGGTGGCGCTCTCGATCCTGGCCGTGTTCCGGCGGACATGGTGGCCGTACCAGGCCGTCCTCGGCGACACCCGACCTCCCCGGCTTCCACGACCTAGTCCGGCGCATCCGGACGGGCGAACCTATCCCGGACTCGTGATCTTCCGTTTCGACGCGCCGCTGATCTTCGCGAACGCCCGCACGTTCCGCGAGCAGGTGCACGAGTGGCCGAGGGCCCCGACGTGCGATGGATCGTGATCGCCGCCGAGCCGATCACCGATATCGACACGACCGCTTCGGACATGCTGGAGGATCTCGATGAGTGGACTGAACACTCGCGGGATCTCTCTGGTGTTCGCGGAGATGAAGGATCCGGTGCAGGAGAAGATTAGGCGTTACGAGCTGACGCGAACGATCGACACCTTCGCACTTCTTCCCGACCATCCGAGCGGCTGTCTCTGCATACAGAGAGCTCACCCCGATCGCGATGCCACCTGAGGCGCCGTCAACACCCTCACGCACGGAGGGACCGTAAGGATCAGCCGAAGGTGAACGCGAAGGCCTCGGCACCACGCCGGGCTCCTCTAACGGTCGCCCTTGCCTAACGAACGACCGAGCACGTCGGAGCAAGCTCCTCCTGAGGACAGTAGCCTGGACCTGGACAGCCCAGCGTGAGGACAACGAGCACATCTTGCCCGAGGTCGCGCGTTGGTAGCCCGTCGGCATCTGATCCGGATCCCCGAGTCGAGCAGCCTCACGAGCTGCATCCTCCTTCGCACCTCGCGACCGCCTTTACCCGGAAGCGTGGGCCCAACCGGCTCGATTGTTCCTTCCCGTCGTGTGACCACTGAATGTGCGTGGGAGGTGGCGGCTCAGACGCCCGCGCGGGTGAACGTCACGTGTGTGACCCCGCTGGGCGAGGAGGTGGCCTCGACCTGGTAGTCCTTCTCGACGCCCTCCAGTCCGTCCCAGAGCTGAACGCCGCGGCCGAGAAGGATGGGGACGACGACGGTATGCATGTGATCCACAAGCCCCGCAGCGAGGAGGTCGCGGATCACGGTGGCGCCTCCACCGATGCGCAGGTCCTGTCCGCCCGCAGCCTCCCGAGCGGTCTCAAGCGCTTCGGCGGGCGACACGTCCAGGAAGTGGAACGTCGTCCCGCCTTCCATCTCGATCGGCGGACGCGTGTGATGGGTGAGGACGAAGACCGGTGTGTGGAACGGCGGGTTGGGACCCCACCAGCCCTTCCACTCCCGGTCCTCGTGCCATCCTGGGTAGCCGAACTTCCCGGCACCCATGATTTCGGCGCCGATCCCGGGGTTGTGCAGCCGCGCGAAGGCGTCGTCGAGGCCGCGGGTGCCGCCGGGCTCGCCGACCATCTCGCGCCAATACCGGGTCGTGAACATCCATTCGTGCAGTCTTTCGCCGGCGTGGCCGAACGGTGCGTCGTGGCTCTGAGGTTCGCCGGTCCCGAAGCCGTCGAGCGAGATGGAGAAGTTGTGGACGCGGACGATCGACATGGTTGCTGCTCCTTCGGATTCAGGGTTCACGTTTCCACTAGGTTGAGTCGCATCGTAGACGCCTGTGAAACTGTGGACGACACCGAGCCCCAGGGTCGTCCACCAGCCAGCGGGACCTGCGCCCGGCCCCCGGCGGATACGCACCGTCACTGGTCCGGTTTCGGCGCCGCCCGTCAGCGGATCGACAACGGTGCCTCAGTCTTGAGTACACCCCGTGGTTGGTTGGTGGGAGGAGGGGTGTCTGGTTTCAGGACACAATGCACAGGTCGGTCGGTGAGTGAGTGAGGTGAGGACGGTCGCGCCGGTAGTTCGGGTTGGTGTTGGTGGTTGGTTGGTGGGAGGAGGAGGATTCGAACCTCCGTAGGCTTCGCCGGCGACTTTACAGGCCGCTCCCTTTGGCCACTCGGGCATCCTCCCGGGAACACCCCGGGAGGATAACAAGACGTTCCGTTCCGCTCAACCGACCCTAGTCCATTCGGCGTTCGCGATATCGATGCTCGAGTAATCCCGACAGCCGCCCGACACCAGATTGAGGGACAGTGCGATCGCCTCGCAGCCGCCAGCGGTACTCCTCGTAGTTGGGGCATAGCGCGCCCCCGAACGTCGGCGGAGGGAGCCGGTGGTACATGACGACGGTCGACGGCTTCGCGAAGAAGGCCTCTGCGTCACCGTAGAACGGGCCCGAACTCGCTCTCCTCGTAGTGCCCGGAGGCTTCGAACGTTAAGGTCCACGAGGTACCCGCCGTCTGCCTTGAACATTCCCCTGAAGTGTGTCCGGTGGCTCCGCCGTCCTTGGCGGCAGAGGTGCTCGGATGCGTTCCACGGGCCCGCCTCGGTCCGCCACCATTATAGAGCGTCAGATCGGCGGCATCTCCTCGAACTGCCCGCCCGAGGACCAGGCAGCTTCTCATCCGTCCACACGATCACCGAATCGGTCGTTCCTGGACCGGTTCCCTCGTCTCACGTAGCACGCGACCTCGCCCGCGCGCGATGCCGATGACCGTGTACTCGTGCCGCGCCGATGGATCTGTTGCAGCAATCCAGTGTTCGTCAGGTCCGCCGGCGACGCGAACGCCTTCGAACGGGCCGTGCGGAGGTCGTCCTCGAATGCGGCGAAGCTCGGAGTACGTCACCGAGTACATCTTGGTCGGGATGCAATCCACCGACGCGGTAGCGCTTCGATGGGGCGGCGCCGGAGGACCCGTACAGGTCGACGCGGAATGCCTCCGGTACCTTGCCCGAACAGGGCGCGGTACGGCTGCGCATCGCTGAGTCTCTCCGATCCGTACCGCTCATCGCCGCCGAGCTGCGTTCGATGCCGCACCCGGCGGTGACCAGCGCCACAACGAGCGCCTGCGCACGCCGGCGATAGACGCGGTCCCGCCGACGACCGGACCGGCACCGCCTCCGTGAACCCGCGTCGGGTCCGCGCTTCCTCGGCGATCAAGCGGCAGCGAACGGCGCACCCCGTCGACCGATCGTCACCTCGTAGAGCCGCCACTCGCCCTCGATCCCCTTCAACGGTGCGTGCCGTGGTCGGCGAAGGCGAAGCCGGAGCCGGCCACGGCGTCGCGGAGGGTCGACGAGACGAGCACCTCGCCGCCCTTGGCGACCCCCATCACCCGGGCCGCCGACGTTCACGACGATGCCGCCGACCTTGCTCTCGAGGACCTCGGCCTCCCCCAGGTGGAGCCCCGCGCGGATCCTCGAGCCCGAGCTCCCGGCACCCCGTCCGAGATCGCGCACGCGCATCGGATCGCCTCCGCCGGGCCGATCGAAGCTCGCGAAGAAGCCGTCACCCGCCGTGTCCAGCTCCTTGCCCCCGGAAGCGCTTCAGCTCGCGGCGAACGATCGCGTGATGCCGCCGGACGAGATCCCGCCACCGCCTGTCCCCCACCTCGGCCGCGATCTCCGTGGACCCGACGATGTCGGTGAACAGCACGGTGACGAGGACGCGTCGAGCCTCGCTTCGAGGACATGGCCGCGAGTCTGCCCCGCGGCCCGGACCGTGGGCAAGCGCGCCGGGACGCCGGGCCCTCGCCGCCTTCTAGGATTGGGCGCATGGCGAAGGACCAGTTCTCGTTCGACATCGTGTCGGAGGTCGACCTGCAGGAGGTCCGCAACGCCGTCGACCAGGCGGCGCGCGAGATCTCACAGCGGTTCGACTTCAAAGGCACGGGCACCTCGGTCTCCCTCGAGAACGAGAAGATCGAGATGGCGGCAGGCACCGAGGACCGGCTGAAGGCGGCGTGGCAGGTGCTCCAGGAGAAGGCCGTCAAGCGACAGGTCCCGCTGAAGTCGCTCAAGCCCGGACAGGTCGAGCAGGCCGCAAAGGGGACGGTCCGGCAGACCGTCGACGTCATCCAGGGGATCCCCGACGAGAAGGCCAAGGAGATCTCCAAGTTCGTCCGCAGCAGCGTTCCCAAGACGCAGACCCAGATCCAGGGGTCCCAGATCCGCGTGTCCGCCAAGAAGAAGGACGACCTCCAGTCGGCGATCCGGGCCGTCAAGGAGGGGGACTTCGGTCTCGCGCTGCAATTCACGAACTATCGCTGAGCTCGGCGACCCCCCGCACGATGCTGTATTGCACGGGTCCAGGGAGCGCCTGTAGATTCCCCTGACCCTCAGGAGGTGGAGATGGATCTGGAACGCCTGACGACCCGAGCGGCGGAGATCGCCGAGCGCGAGAGCGCTGACCTTCTGACCAGGACGACGGCCTCGAAGGCGCTGTACGAACGCGCCGTGAAGAGCCTCCCCAGCGGCGTCGCCTCCAACTTCCAGGTGGGGGATCCCTACCCCGTCTACCTCGAGAAGGGCAGGGGCTCGAGCGTCTGGGACGTGGACGGCACGGAGTACAAGGACTTCCACGGCGGCTTCGGCGTGAACATCGTGGGCCACGCCCACCCGAAGATCGTCGAGGCGCTCGAGAAGGCCGCCCGCGAGGCGATCCACTTCGCCGTCACCACTCCCACCACGGTCGCGCTCGCGGAGGCGATCTGCGAGCGATTCGAACTCGAACAGGTGCGGATCGTGAACTCCGGGACCGAGGCGACGATGGATGCGCTGCGCGTGGCGCGCGCCGCGACGGGCCGGGACAAGGTCGTGAAGATGGAGGGCTCGTACCACGGCCACCACGATTCCTTGCTGTTCTCCGTGGTCCCCGAGGCCGACGTGCTCGGCCTCCGGCACGACGTCGATCACGAAGGCAAGGCCTGGTACACCACCCAGCCAACGTCCAAGGGCATCCCGCGGGCGCTGTGGGACACGACGATCGTGGTGCCGTTCAACGACGCCGGCGCCGTCGAGCAGGCCCTCGCGGACAACGAGGGCGAGGTCGCGGCGGTGATCCTCGAGCCCGTGATGATGAACGTCGGCATCATCGAGCCCCAAGCCGGCTATCTCCAGGCGCTCCGCGAGGCCTGCGAGAAGCACGGCGTGGTGTTGATCTACGACGAGGTGAAGTGCGGCGGCACGATCGCGTACGGCGGCACGATGGAGCGCTACGGCGTGAAGCCCCACCTGTCCGCGTTCGCGAAGGCGATCGGCGGCGGCTCCACGATCGGCGCCTTCGGCGGCGAGAGCCGCTTCATGGAGTGGGTCACGAAGGGTGCCGCGCAGCAGGGCACGTTCAACGGCAACCCGCTCTCGTCGGCCGCCGGCCTCACCGCGCTCACACAGGTGCTCACTCGTGACTCCTACGATCACCTCGGGAAGCTCGGCTCGATGCTCGCGGAGGGCTGCGACCGCGCGATCGCCGATGCGGGGATCCCCGCGCACACCGTGGACCTGGGCGCGAAGGGTTGCGTCTCCTACCGAGGAGAGCGACTCACGAACTATCGGGACTTCCTCGAGACGCACACGGAGCTGTACTGGGCGTCCTACCCGTGGATGGTGAACCGCGGGATCTTCATGACGCCGGGCGACGAGGAGCAGTGGACGATCTCCGTCCAGCACACCGAGGACGACGTCCAGCGCTACATCAACGCCTTCGGCGAGTTCTGCCAGGCCCTGGTTGCGTAAAGGACCGCGGGCGGGCGCCCGGATACCGGGTCCCACCTGTGGGTTTGCCGTCCTACGCATCCGGGCGTAGCGTCGAAGTGCTACAGCGGACCCGACCGGAAAGGGGCTGTCATGCGCAGAACCGTCGCCGCGCTGACCTGCACCACCGCACTCCTCGTACTCCTCGCTCCCGCAGCATCGGCGAAACCGCCGTTCCAGGAGCGGATCTCCGATCCGTTGAGCGTCCTGCTGGCGGGCGACGACTTCTGCGGCTTCGACGTGCAGGCCGAGGTCGAGCAGAAGTTCAAGCTCATCCAGTTCTCGGGCAACCGAGGAACGCTCTGGACCGCGATGACGGTCGGGAAGATCAAGGCCGAACTGACGAACGTCGAGACCGGGGAGTCCTTGAACGTGAACATCCCCGGCCCGGGGTTCATCGACGCCCAGGGCAACACGATCGTCGGCACCGGACCGTGGCTGGTGTTCGTTCCCGGCCAGCTGCTCTTCCTGGTCGGGCACATCACGTTCGAGCCCGGCCCGTTCGGGGTGCAGCCGGCCGTGGTGCGCGGACGGTCGTTCAACCTCTGCGACGCCTTGGCCTGAACAGAGAGAGGCTCCGAGCCGAACGGCTCGGAGCCTCTCGGACGTACTCTTCCAATCAGCCGATCGGGCCGCGCTCGCCGCGGAGCTCGCTCGCGATAGCCCGCAGGCGCTCCACGCGTGCCTCCGTCGGTGGGTGGGTCCGGAACAGACTGGAGATCCCGCCCATCCCGCGTGCCTGCAGCGCGTTCATCGGGTTCACGATGAACATGTGCGCCTCCGCCGGGCTGACGCTGGCGGGGGCGGGCACCTGCCGAGACGCTTGCTCGAGCTTGAGCAGCGCGCTGGCCAGGGCATCGGGATCCCGTGAGAGGAACGCGCCGGACTCGTCGGCTTGGAACTCTCGTGACCGCGTGACGGCCATCTGGATCAGGAGCGCAGCGATCGGCGCGAGGATCCAGGCGAGCAGGAGCGCGAAGATGTTCCCGCCGCCCTCGTCGTCACCGCCGAAGAAGAAGGCGAACCGCGCGAGGAACGTGATGCTCATGCCGATCGCGGCCGCGACCGAGGAGACGAGGATGTCGCGGTTCGCCACGTGCGACAGCTCGTGGGCGAGGACGCCTCGGAGCTCCCGCTCATCGAGGATCTGCAGGATGCCGCGGGTGACAGCCACCGCGGCGTGCTCCGGGTTGCGACCGGTGGCGAACGCGTTCGGCTGCATCATGTCGGAGACGTAGAGCCGAGGCATCGGCAGCTTCTGCTCGTTCGCGAGCTCGCGGACGACCCGGTAGTAGTCGGGCATCTCCTGCTCGGTCACCGGCTTCGCCTTCGTCGTCGCGATCGCGATCCGATCCGAGAACCAGTACATCGAGAAGTTGAAGATCAGCGCGATGACCAGGGCGATCACGGCCCCGTTCGTGCCGCCGATCCACGCCCCGACCAGGACGAACAGACCGCCGAGTGCCGCGATCAGGATCCAGGTCTTCAGTCGATTGATGCCCGGTGCCATTCTCCTCACGCTCCTTGTCCTGTGAGGCTCCTGAGGGGTCGGAACCTCTCGGAACCATGGTCTCACAGCCTGTTCGTTCGACCGGGGCGGAGCGGTTCAGGCGACGAGCGTCGAGATGTCGGCGAGCCGCGAGAACGTGCCGGGGAGCAGGAAGAAGAAGAGCAGGGCCGCCATCGAGAGGCCGACGACGCCTGCCAGCAGCACCGGTGTGCGAACCGGGGTGGTGTCCTCGGTGGGCTGGAAGATCATCGTGCGAGCGACGGCCAGGTAGTAGAAGACGCTGATCACGGAGTTCACGACCATGATCGCGGCAAGGACGGGGCCGATCACGTCACCGCGAGCGATGGCGGCCCCGAAGATCAGGATCTTCGCCCAGAACCCGGCCGCCGGAGGAACGCCGGCGAGCGAGACCATGAAGAACGTCATCCCCACCGCGAGGAAGGGCGCGATCCGCGCGACCCCCGCGAAGTCGGAGATCAGGAGCCTCGGACTGCGCTTGCTGAGCGCCACAGCCACCGCGAACGCCCCGAGGTTCATGATGCCGTAGATCAAGATGTAGGCGGTCGCGGAGGCGAACGCCTGCTGGTTGACGGCCTGGTCGTTCGATACCAGGGCGAAGGGCAGCAACATATACCCCGCCTGGGCGATCCCCGAGTACGCGAGCAGCCGTACGAACTGCCGCTGCTGCAGCGCCACCAGGTTGCCGATCGTCATCGTGGCGATCGCGAGGAACGCGAAGATCGGCACCCAGAACTCGTGCTGACCGATGAACGCCACGAACATCAGCTGCAGCAACCCCGCGAATCCCGCGGCCTTCGACGCTACCGCCAGGAACGCCGCGACCGGGACCGGCGCGCCCTCGTAGGTGTCCGGCGCCCAGAACTGGAACGGGAACGCGGAGACCTTGAACGCGAAGCCGACGACCACGAACAGGATCGATGCGAGGGCCATCGCCTCCTGCGACGGATCGAGCTGCCCCAGGGCGCCGGCGATCTCGTCGAGACGCGTCTCCCCGCCGGTCAGCCCGTAGATCAGGCTCATACCGAACAGCATCACCGCCGTCGACAGGACGCCGATCAGGAAGAACTTGAGCCCGCCCTCCACGCCGGTCACGGTCCACTTGCGGAACGCCGCCATCAGGAAGCCGGGCGCCGACACGAGCTCGAGGGCGATGAAGAGCATCAGGAGGTCGCGCGAGGACGGCATCAGGAGGCAGCCGAGGAACGACGTGAGCAGCAGGAAGTAGTACTCACCCTGGTAGTACCCCGGCTGGTCGAAGTAGTGGCGCGAGACGGCGAGGACGATGACCGCGGCCACCAGGAAGAAGACCTTGAACAGCACGGCGAAGTTGTCGACGACGAACGCGCCACCGAAGGTGGCGCGTTCGTCGCCGAGGAGCGTCAGCACCGCGACGAGCGACCCGAGGACGCCGATCAGCCCGACCGGCATCGACCCCCACTTCAGGCGCGCCGGCAAGAACAGGTCTACGACCAGCACGAGCATGATCGTCCCCGCGAGGATCAGCTCCGGGAGGATCGCGTGGTAGTCGACGGTCACGAGGTCCTCAGCCCCCGGCCCCGAGCACACCCATGATGCCGCTCACGGCCTCCTGGCTGACACCGAAGATCAGCCGTGGGAAGAGCCCGAGCGCGAGGATGAGGACCAGCAGCGGCGTCCACGACATCCACTCGACGCTGTGGATGTCCCCGAACGCGTGCTCGTTCCAGCGCTCGGGCATCGTGCCCATGTTCACGCGCTGCAACATCCACAGGAAGTAGCCGGCCGTCAGGATCGTCCCCACTCCGCCCGCTACCATCAGCACCCGGAACAGCCCCACCTGGTCGCCGAGGAGCGCCTCGTTCGGCTGGAACGCCGACAGCAGCGCCATCACCTCGCCCCAGAACCCCGCCAGGCCGGGCAGGCCGAGGGACGCGATCGCCACGAACGCGAAGACCCCCGCGAGCTGGGGCATCCGCTGCGACATCCCTCCACCGATCTCCGCGATCTGACGGGTGTGGTAGCGGTCGTAGATCGACCCGACGCAGAAGAACAGCATCCCCGTGATCACGCCGTGGGCGACCATACCGAAGACCGCCGCTTGGATCCCGATCTCGGTGAGGGTCGCGATGCCGAGCATCACGAAGCCCATGTGCCCGACCGAGGAGAACGCGATCAGCCGTTTCAGGTCCCGCTGTGCCAGACACGCCAGCGCCGCGTAGACGATCGCGATCGCCGCGAGGACCCCGATCCAAGGAGCGTAGGCCTGGGCACCTTCCGGGAGCACCGGCAGGGCGATCCGGATGAAGCCGTACGTCCCCATCTTCAGCATGATCCCGGCCAGCAGCACCGAGCCGATCGTGGGTGCCTCGGTATGGGCGTCCGGCAGCCACGTGTGGAAGGGCCACATCGGCACCTTGATCGCGAACCCGAGGGCGATCGCACCGAACACGATCAACTGGAACGTGTGGGTGAAGCCACCGCCCGCCCCGAACTCGGTGAGCTTGACGAGGTCGAACGTGTGCGGGTCCGGACCGCTGAAGTACAGGGCGAGGAACCCCAGCAGCATGAACACGGAGCCGAAGAGGGTGTAGAGGAAGAACTTGATCGCCGCGTACTCGCGGTTGGCCGAACCCCAGATCCCGATCAGGAAGTACATCGGGACGAGGACCATCTCCCAGAACACGAAGAACAGGATCAGGTCGAACGCGATGAACGTGCCGGCCATCCCGGTCTCCAGGAGCAGCATCAGCGCGAGGAAGGCCTTCGTGCGGCCCGGCTCCGGTACGAATCGCCACGTGTAGACCGCGCACAGGAACGACAGTAGGAACGTGAGGACGTAGAGCGGCATCGAGATTCCGTCGATGCCGACGTGGAAGCGCGCGCCGATCGCGGCGATCCAGTCGACGTCGAGAACGTACTGCAGTCCGTCCGTCCGGTAGTCGAACCCGATCGCGATCGCGATCGACAGCACCAGCGCGGCGCCGGTGAACAGGATGCCGAGACCTCGCACCATGCGGTCGCGGTCCCTCGGTACGAGGATGATCACCAGCGCGCCGACGATCGGCAGCAACGTGGTGATCGTGATCGCCGAGCTCTCCCAGGTCATCTCACACTCCTACGCGATCTGCACGAACACGATGGTCAGGACGACGACGCCCGCGAACAGCAGCACGGCGTACCACTGCACGTTCCCGGTCTGCAGGTACTTCAAAAGGCCACCGGTGGCCTCCGTCAAGCCGCCGACGGCGTTCACAACGCCGTCGACGAACGTGCGGTCGATCCAGCTGATGAACGTAGCGAGCCCGCGCGCCAGCCAGGCGGTTCCGTTCACGGCTCCGTCGAGGACGTACTGGTTGACCCAGTTGACGCCCGCGGAGGCGCGGTCGCGGATCGGGAGGACGATGCCGCGCCAGTAGAAGTCGTCGATGTAGTACCGATGCTGGAGCACGTTCCACGCGCGCGGGAACGCCATCAGCGGGTCGCGCTCCCGGCGCTCCCGGTACAGGCGGTACCCGCCGAGGATCCCGGCCGCGGCCGCGAGGGTCCCCACGATGGCCACCCAGAACACGAAGTCGGCGTCGTGCGGGTGCTCGAAGTAGACCCAGTCGCCGAAGACCGCCCCGAGCTGCGGCGCCCCCAGGAACCCGACGACGATCGAGGCGCCGGCGAGCCCCACCAACGGGCCCGTCATCACGGCCGGAGACTCGTGTGGGTGGGCCTCGCCACGGTACCTGCCGAAGAACGTGAGCAGGACGCAGCGGGTCATGTAGAACGCCGTCATCACGGCGACGGTGAGCAGTACGAAGAAGAGCCATGGCCTCTGCTCCCAGGCGCCCACGAGCAACTCGTCCTTCGACCAGAAGCCGGCGAGGGGGAAGACCCCGGCCAGCGCGGCGGAGCCGATCAAGAACGTCCAGAACGTGACCGGCATCTCGTCCTTCAACCCACCCATGTCGCTCATGTTGTTCGAGTGGACCGCATGGATCACCGACCCGGCGCCGAGGAAAAGCAGCGCCTTGAAGAACGCGTGGGTGAACAGATGGAAGAAGCCGGCGGTGACGCCCTCCGGTCCGAGGGACAGACCGGCCACCATGTAGGCCAGCTGCGACAGCGTCGAGTACGCGAGCACGCGCTTGATGTCGTCCTGCACGAGGGCGAGGAACGCCGCCCCGAGCGTCGTGATCGCCGCGATCACGCTCACGATCGTCAGCACGAACGGATCCGCATGCACGAAGACCTCGAACATCCTCCCCACGAGGTAAACACCGGCCGCCACCATCGTCGCGGCGTGGATCAGGGCGGAGACCGGCGTGGGGCCGGCCATCGCATCGGGCAGCCAGACGTGAAGAGGGAACTGGGCGGACTTGCCGATCGCGCCCCCGAACAGCAGGAGCGCAGCTGCCGTGACGAGGGCCGAGGAGATCCCCGGCTCGGCGATCGTCTCGCCGATCTCGGCGATGTTCGTCGTCGTGAATCCCGTGGCGAAGATCAGCGCGAAGATCCCGAACATGAACGGCACGTCACCGACGCGTGTGGTGATGAACGCCTTGATCGCCGCGCTGGAGTTCTCGTGCTCCTCGTACCAGTGCCCGATCAGCAGGTACGAGCAGACCCCCATGATCTCCCAGCCGACCAGCAGCATGATCAGGTTGTTCGCGATCACGACGGTGAGCATCGCGCCGGTGAACAGGGACAGGGCGACGTAGAACCATGTGAACCGCACATCGCCATGCATGTAGCCGAGCGAGTACACGTGGACGGCGAGCGAGACCGCCGTGACCACGACGAGCATCACGGCCGTGAGTCCGTCGACGTATTGCCCCAGCTCGACGTGGAGCGGCCCGATCTGGAACCAGTCGATGCCCTCTGGTGCGTACACCCCGCCGCCGGTCACGAAGTGCCACAGGACGGCGAGCGCCAGCACGAAGCCTGCAACTTGCGCCGCGATGCCGAAGACGGATCCGTGACCTGGCGTCCGCTTCCCGAAGAAGAGTGTCAGGGCGGCCGCCACGAAGGGCAGCAGGGCGATCACCCACGCGTACTGGATCGCGCCGGTCGCCGCTACCACTTGAGGAGGTTCACCTCGTCCACGTTGATCGAGGCCCGGTTCCGGAACAGGAGGATCACGATCGCGAGCCCGATCCCGACCTCGGCCGCGGCGACGGCGATCACGAAGAGCGCGAAGATCTGGCCACCCACGTCATGCAGGGACGACGAGAACGCCACCAGGTTCACGTTCACCGCGTTCAGCATCAGCTCGATGGCCATCAGCACCATCACCGCGTTCCTGCGGGCGAGGACGCCGTACACGCCCGCCGAGAAGAGGAAGGCCGAGAACAGGAGCAGGAACGGGAGCCGGATCACCTCAGTTCCCCTCGTCCTTGCGCGCGAGCACGATCGCTCCGATCAGCGCCGCGAGCAACAGGAACGAGATCGCTTCGAACGGCAGGACGAAGTCACGGAACATCGACTCCCCCACCACACTCGTGCTGCCGTGGAAGACCTCGAACGGCTCCGCATCGAGAGGAAACGCGTCCTGGATCAGGAAGGCGAGCCCGGCGAACACTCCGGCGGCGACCAGCAGCCCCACCCATCGATGGGCGTTGTCGAGGGTGTCTCGGCCGATCGGCGCCTTCGTGAGCATCAGTCCGAAGAGGAAGAGGATCACGATCGCGCCGACGTAGATCAGGATCTGCACCCAGCCGGCGAACTCCGCGCCGAGGAGGAGGAACGTCGCCCCCACCGACAGGAGCGTCACGACCAGGTACAGGGCGGCGTGCACGACGTTGCGGGCGGTCACGACCGCGATCGCGCTGATCGACCCCACCGCCGCGATGACCGCGAAGGCGTATTCCTGAGCGGTCACGAAGCCTGTTCCTCCGTGGGCACGGCACCGTCCTCGAGCGCCGGCGGGGGAAGGACCGTGTACGTCCACTCCTCCAGCCGCTCCTTCTCGTGGGTCATCAGATCGAGGTCGTACTCGCCGTACTCGAACTCCGGGCTCCAGAACAGCGCGTCGAAGGGGCACACCTCGACGCAGATCCCGCAGTACATGCAGAGCGCGTAGTCGATCGCGAACCGGTCGAGGACCTTGGCCGAGCGCGCCCGGCCGCCGCCCGCCGGGTCGTGCGTCTCCTTGTGCGCGTCGATGTAGATGCACCAGTCGGGGCACTCGCGGGAGCACTTGTAGCAGACGGTGCAGTTGGCCTCTTTGAGCGCGATCACCCCACGGGTCCGGGGCGGGAGATCCGGCTTCACGCGCGGGTACTGCTGCGTGACGGCCGGCTGCAGCATCGTCTTCAGCGTGACCGACAGGCCCTTGGCGAGGCCGAGCCCGGTCCCGCGCCTGCGCGTCTGCTCCGCCATCTAGAACGCCACCTTCGCCACGGCCACGCCCATGATCAGCGCGAGAGACAGGGGGATCAACCCGAGCCAGGAGAAGCGCTGGAGCTGGTCCTCGCGCAGCCGCGGGTAGGTCGCGCGGAGCCAGATGAAGAAGAACGCGAGGGCGCCGATCTTGCCCATCATCATCAGCGGCCCCGGGATCGGGATGCCCGGGAGCGGCTGGTACCCCCCGAGATACAGGACGGCGGCGATCCCCGAGAAGGCAACGATCCCGCCGTACTCGGCGAGGAGGAAGAACGCGAACTTCAGGCCGGTGTACTCGGTGTAGGCCCCGAAGATGATCTCGGAGTCGGCGATCGGCATGTCGAACGGCGGCCGCTGGAGCTCGGCGAACGCCGCGATCATGAAGATCAGGAACCCCGGGAGCTGCGGGATGATGAACCAGAGGTCCTGCTGGGCCTCCACGATCCCGATCATCGAGAGCGTGCCCGCCTGCATCACCACGGCGGCCGCGGCGATCACGAGCGGCAGCTCGTAGGCGATCAGCTGGGCCGCCGCCCGCAGCGCGCCGATCAACGAGAACTTGTTCGCGGAGGACCAGCCGGCCATCATCACGCCGATCACGGAGACGCTGGACATCGCCAGGACGAAGAAGATCCCGACGTCGAGGTTCTCGGCGAACCACGAGTCGCTGATCGGCAGGACGACGAGGATCGCGATGTAGGGGATCATCGCCACCGCCGGTGCGAGGGAGAACACGTTGCGGTCCGCGGCCGCGGGGATCACGTCCTCCTTCTGGATGAACTTCACACCGTCCGCGACGAGCTGCGCCCAGCCGTGGAACCTGCCCGCCTCCATCGGTCCGAGCCGCGCCTGCATGTGGGCGAGCCCCTTGTGCTCTACGTAGCCGACGCCGAGGGGGACCACGAGGAAGAACCCCATCACCGCGATCGTCTTGAGCAGCAGCACGACCCAGAAATTCTGAAACAGCGAGGAGAAGACCGAGACGCCGGTCTCGGCGAGGATCACTCGTCCTCCTCCACGTCCTCGCCCTCCACGAGCCCGGGCCAGGGCTTGACCTCGCGGGTCATCAGCGGGAAGTCCTTCCGGAGCGGCTGGCCCTCGAACGGCTCGGACAGGAGCAGCTTGACCGGCTTGGGGTGGCCCTCGAAGCGGATCCCGAACATCTCCATCGTCTCTCGCTCGTGCCAGTCGGAGGTGGGGAACAGGTCGGAGACCGTCGGGCAGACCGGGTCCTCGTGCGGGAGCTGCACCTTGATCCGGACGTTGTGATGGTGCGTCGTGGAGAACAGGTGCGTCACGACCTCGAAGCCGCGTTCGGGGCCGAAGTCGACGCCGCCCGTGAAGTCGCAGTAGTCGCAGGCGAACTCCGGCTCGTCCCGCAGGAAGCGGCAGACCTCGCGGTACCGATCCACGCCAACGGTGGCGACGGCGTGCCCGTGCTGCTCCTCGAACGCGAGGACGTCCTGCCCGAAGCGCGCCCGCAGGCGCGACTCCACGTCCTCAGGAGACAGCGCTGTGGCCACTCGCCCACTTCTCCTGGATGTCCTCGTCCTTGATCTTCTCCTGCAGCTTCACGATCCCGTGCAGCAGGGCTTCGGGGCGGGGCGGGCAGCCGGGCACGTAGACGTCGACGGGCACGATCTGGTCGACGCCCTTGGTGACCGAGTAGGAGTCCCAGTAGGGACCGCCGCAGTTCGAGCAGGAGCCGAACGAGATCACGTACTTGGGATCCGGGATCTGGTCGTAGACACGCTTGAGCGCGGGGGCCATCTTGTCGGTGAGCGTTCCGGCCACGACGAGGAGGTCGGCCTGGCGGGGGCCGTGAGCGAACGGGATCACGCCCAGCCGGATGAAGTCGTGCTTGGAGGTCGAGGTGGCGATCAGCTCGATCGCGCAGCACGCGAGTCCGAAGTTCATCACCCACAGGGAGTACCGGCGGCCCCAATTCAGCAGGAACTTCACCGGCTGGATCTTGGGCAGCGGTGTCTTCTCGGTGATCAGGCCCACCGCACGACCCCCTTGCGCCAGGCGTAGAGGAGGCCGGTGGCGAGGATCGCGATGAAGATGCCCATCTCGACCACCGCGGCCCAGCCGAGACTCTCGAAGACGCGCGCCCAGGGGAAGAGGAAGACGGCCTCGACGTCGAAGATCACGAAGAGGAACCCGAAGACGTAGTAACGGATCTGGCTCTGCGACCAGCCCTCGCCGACGGGGTCGATCCCGCACTCGTACGTGGTGAGCTTGGCGGGAAGCGGACGGTGGGGCGCGATCAGCTTCGCGGCCGTGAACGCCACCGCGACGAGGATCGCTCCCGCGGCCACGACCGCCAGCACGACACCGTAGGACGAGTAGTAGTCAGGCACGCTTGTGAAAGTCTTCCCGAGCGCGGATCCTAGCAGGATCCCCCTCGCTCCCTGAGGCCCCGTCCGAGGCCACATCGCCGGTCCACGCGTCGGCTCCGCAGCGCGCCGAAAGGAACCGCGCGAGCTGCACCAACGCGTGCTGCGCGGGTCCCGCCGGGAGTCGCTCGACGAGGGCGACCGCGCGAGCGACCTCGTCGCGCACGGCCGCGCGCGCATGCTCGATCGAGTCTCCGTCCGAGACGATCTCGAGCGCGCGGTCGAGGAGCCCGCCCTCCGCACCCGTGCTCAGGATCCGCGCCAGCTCCTCCCGATCGGGTGACGTCCGGAGGGCGTGGAGCACGGGGAGGGTGTAGACCCCCTCCTTCATGTCGACGCCCGGCTCCTTTCCGAGCTCGAGCTGGCTCGAGGTGATGTCCATGATGTCGTCCGAGAGCTGGAAGGCCAGGCCGAGCGATTCCCCGAACGCCTCGAGGATGTCCACGTGCTCTGGAGGCGCGTCCGACATCATCGCCCCCAGCCGGCACGAGGCGGCGATCAGCGCGCCCGTCTTGCGCCGGATCACCTCGAGGTAGTTGGCCTCGGTCTGGTCGAGGCGGCGGGAGGCATCGACCTCTCGGATCTGTCCGTCGCAGAGCACGGCGATCGTCTGTGCCAGGATCCGGCAGACCTCCGGGCCGAGGTCCGCGCCGACCTCGGACGCGCGAGCGAACAGGTAGTCCCCGGTGAGGATCGCGACGGTGTTGTCCCAGCGGATGTTCGCGGCAGGGACGCCGTGGCGGGTCTCCGCCTCGTCGATCACGTCGTCGTGATACAGGGTCGCCACGTGGACGAGCTCGAGGGACACGGAGGCGGGGATCAGTCGAGGGTCTGCCGGGTCGCCGAAGTACCCCGACAAGAGCGCGAGCATCGGGCGGAACCGCTTCCCGCCGGCCGCGAGGAGGTAGTTCGCGGTGACGGACAGCAGCTGGGAGTCGGCCTCCGCGAGCGCTTTGTGGAGCGCCTCCTCCACGCGGTCGAGGCGCGTCCGGACCTCCGACTCGAGCACGGGGTCGGGCGACTCCAGACCGGGGATCACACGCCGGCTCACGTTCGTCGTGTCCAGCGCGCGCCGATCTCGGACCGTTCGGGTACGGGTGCCTCCCTCGCTGCTCGGCCACTCGTGAATCGATTCACGAGCAGCCTACCGCGATGACCAAGAACGGTCCGTCCGATCGGGATCGAGATCGGTCACAGAGATCTCTCCCGCGGCATGGAACCTCAGGCCGAGCGGGGTCGTCTCAAGGGGCGTACTGTCGGGCCAGAACAAGCCGAGGGGGTGGATCCGATGGGAACAACGAGACGTGGTCGTTCGCGCGTCGTGACCCTGCTGGTGTCGTCCGCGGTCCTGCTGGGAGGCGCGATCTCGGCTCCCGCGGGATCCGCGGCCGAGTTGTGCAGCTCCACACCCGATGTCTTTCCCGTGGCAGATCTCGAGCCCGGCATGCTGGCGACGGCATGGACGGTGGTCGAAGGCTCCGACCCCGTCTCCTTCGATGTCGAGATCCTCGGCGTCCTCCCCGACGGGATCGCCCCTGGCGTGGACTTCATCCTCGTCCACACATCTGGATCGGTGATCGACGAGAGCGGCGGTATCGCCGCCGGCTTCTCGGGCTCGCCCGTCTACATCGGCGGTGATCTCGTCGGAGCGATCTCCTATGGGTTCTCCGCGGCGGATCAGACCTTCGGCGGGGTCACGCCAGCCGAGGACATGGTCCGGCTGCTCGAGTACCCGTCTGGCACCGGGGCGCTCGGGACGACGAGTGCGGCCTCACGACCCACGTTCGCGCAAGAAGTGCGCGTTTCGTCTCAGCTCCGGCGAACCGCGGCCAGCGCCGCCGACACTGCTGTAGAGGCGATCCCGACGGTCGCGGAGCCACTTCGGATCCCGGTGACCGTCTCGGGATTGAACACCCGCGGCTTCCGGCGATTCGCGAAGACCCTGCGGCTCGGCGGCCTCCCGCTCATCCCGTATCGTTCCGGGGCCGCGAGCCTCGGCGCGCTCGCCGCGGACCCCCTCGCCGCCGGTGACGCGGTCGCCGGCGCGGTCAGCGTCGGAGATCTCACGGTCGCGGGGGTGGGAACGGCGACCGTGGTGTGCGACGACCTCTTGCTCGCGTTCGGCCATCCGTTCTTCTGGGACGGGCGGGCGGGCGCCTATCCCATGGCCATGTACGGAGCCGACGTGCTTCAGGTGATCCCGGATCCCAGCAGCCTCGTCGGTGGGTTCAAGGTCGCCAACCTGACCGACCTGCACGGCATCATCGATCAGGATCGCCTCACAGGGATCCGCGGCATCGAAGGGGTGGAGCCCGCCTCCGTCCCGGTCACGAGTGTGGTCGTCAACCCGGACATCGTTTCGATCCGGGAGGGCGAAACGACGGTGTTCCGGCAGGCGACGGACACCTTCCTCTGGCTGCCCGACATCGCGGCGTTCCACCTCCTCGGGAACCAGGACACGGTGTTCGATCGCCTCGGCGACGGGACCGTGAGCCTCCGATTCGTCCTCGAGGGCATCGGCCCAGACGGGGAGTCGTTCCGAGTCGTCCGACCGAACATGCACTTCTCGGAGTTCGACGTGTCCTTCGAGAGCATCGTCGAGTTGTTCGCGTTCATCTTCGAGATCCAGGACAACCCGTTCGGGCCAGTATCTTTCTCCAGCGTCCATGCGGAGTCCACGATCACCCAGGAGCACCTCACCGCCGAGATCGTCCGGGTCGAGTCGGCGAGCTCGATCCAGCCTCTCTTCCGAGAGCGAGCCCGTCTCCGGGTGAGGCCCGGTGACACGATCAGCCTCCGGGTGTTCCTGCTCCCCGAGGGCGCAACCGACGAAGAGATGGTCGAGCTCCTCGTGCCGGTGCCACGCAGCCGTTTCGGCGGCTCCTTGACCGTGGGCGGCGGCGGCGCCGACGACTGCCTCTTCTGTTTCATCGAGGGAGAGGGTGAGGAGAAAAAGGCGCCTGCCACGTTCGAGGAGCTGTTGCGCAACCTCCGGCGCACGCACCGGAACAACGACCTCGTTGCGTCCCTCCGTGTCGATCGGGGACGCGAACGAGAGTCGATCTCGAGGACCGATACGGTGATCCTGGGAGAAGAGCAGGTCGAGATCATCGTGGTCCGCTGAGGACCCTTGGTTCGGGAGGGGTGAGGGACGCCGGCGTCCCTCACCACCTCAGGACCGAGGCGTCCCGGATGACGCCCACGATCACGCCGGGGAACACGCCGAGGAGGAGCGTGGCGGCGGCCGGGATCGCCAGGACGGCTCCCATCGCGGCGCTGGTCTCCGCCCTGTTCGTCACGGTGCTCTCGGCGTTGTTCCTGGCGCCGATCCCCGGCCGGCCGGCGAGCGAAGGCGCCGGCGCCGTCTCCGGCTCCTGCATGTACATGAGCACGATCACGCGAAGGTAGAAGAAGGCGGCCGCGACGCTCGCCAGGACCCCGATCAACGCCAGGACCCAGTAGCCGGCGTCGATCGCGGCGGAGAAGACGTTCACCTTGGCGATGAACCCCGCGGTCGGGGGGATCCCGGCGAGCGAGAGCAGGAACAACGTCATGAGGGCGGCCGCGACCGGGTTCGTGCGGGCGAGGCCCGTGTAATCGCCGATCCGGGTCCGCTCCTCCCCTCGGCCCGATACGACCATCACCGTGCCGAACGCGCCCACGGTCATCGCCGCGTACGCCACCAGGTAGAACATCGCGGCCCGGATGCCCGCCGAACCCGCTGCCGTGAGCCCGGTCAGGATGAACCCGGCGTGCGCGATGCTCGAGTAGGCGAGCATCCGCTTCACGTTCGTCTGCGCGATCGCGAGGATGCTCCCGATCACGACCGAGGCGGCTGCGAGCCCCCAGACGACCGGCGCCCAGTCCCACGCGAGCGCCTGGAACGCGACGTCCAGCACGCGGATCAGCGCCCCGAACGCGGCGACCTTCGTCGCGGCCGACATGAAGGCGGTGATCGGTGTGGGTGCTCCCTGGTACACGTCCGGCGTCCACATGTGGAACGGAGCGGCCGAGACCTTGAACGCGAACCCCACCGCAAGCAGCGCGAACCCCAGCACGGCGAGCGCCTGGCTCTCCCCCGTGCCGGTGAGGGCGAGCGCCATCGCCGCGATCTTGGTGGTGCCCGTCGCGCCGTAGGCCATGGCCACGCCGTAGAGGAAGAACGCCGAGCTGAACGCACCGAGCAGGAAGTACTTCATCGCGGCCTCGTTCGCCGCCCGGCGACCGGTGAGCCCGGTGAGCACGTACAGCGCGAGCGACAGGATCTCGAGGGCGAGGAACGTCAGGATCAGGTCCGCGGAAGCGACGATCAGCGTCATCCCGGACGTCGCGAACAGGAGCAACGGCGTGAACTCACCTCGCTGCTCGTCACCGGACCTCGCGAAGTACTGGTGGCCGAGGAGCAGGCCGAGCGCGGCGACGACGAGCAGGAGCAGCCGCGCAAGGACGGCGAAACGATCGGTCGACACCGCGTCGCCCAGCACCGTGGCCGGCCCATCCCAGTCCCAGAGCCAAAGGTTGGTCGCGCCGGCCAGGACGACGCCCACGAGCCCGATCGACAGATGGACGACAGGCTCGGCCCGCTTCGCCAGTGCCTCGTAGAGGAGACCCGCCATCGCGAACAGCACGAGGACGAGCTCGGGCAGCAGCGGCTCGAAGACGAGCTCGGGCGTCGGGAGCACCGCCTGGCCGATCATGGAGCCGCCTCCGTGTCGAGCGTGAAGATCCCGGTCAGCCGCTCGGGGACCCCTACGTCGATCCGATGGTCGGGAGCGACGCGGGCGATCACGGCCTCGGTCGCCGGATCGATCCGATCGGTCAGCAGCGTGGGCGCCACACCGAACAGGAGGAGCAGCGCGAGCACCGGCGCCAGCACCACGACCTCTCGAAGGCTCACGTCGGGCAGGAGCCGGTGTTCCTCGCGGACCGGCCCGAACGCCATCCGCTGGTACGACCAGAGGAGGTAGATCGCGGCCAGCACCACGGCGGTCGCCGCGAGGGCCCCGAACCAGGTGCTCACGGCAAACGTGCCCACGATCACGAGGAACTCCCCGACGAACCCGTTGAGTCCGGGCAGTCCGGCGGAGGCGAACGCGGTGAACAGGAACGCGCCCATGAGCCACGGCATCACCGAGGCAAGCCCGCCCATGCTGTCCAGGTCGCGGGTGTGCGTTCGCTCGTAGACCATGCCCACCAAGAGGAACAGCGCGCCGGTGGCGAGCCCGTGGTTCACCATCTGCAGCACACCGCCGGTGACCCCTTGCTGCGTGAACGCGAACACCCCCAGCACGACGAAGCCCAGGTGGGAGACGGACGAGTACGCGACGAGCCGCTTGATGTCAGTCTGGACCAGCGCGTTCACCGCGCCGTACACGATCCCGATCACGGCGATCACGCCGACGAAGGTCGCGAAGTACCTCGACGCCTCCGGGAACAGCATCAGGTTGAAGCGGATGAGCCCGTAGGTCCCGACCTTCAACAGGAGCGCCGCGAGCAACACGGAGCCCGCAGTCGGAGCCTCGGTGTGCGCGTCGGGCAGCCAGGTGTGCAGCGGCACCAGCGGCACCTTCACCGCGAACGCGACGAAGAACGCGAGGAACAGCCATCGGGCCGTGGTCGCGGGCACCCCGGCGGCCGCGTCCATCATCGCGCCGTAGCCGAACAGCCGGGGGCCGTCCTGTTGCGCGTAGAGGAACAGGATCGCCACGAGCAGGAAGGCCGAGCCCGCCATCGTGAACAGGAAGAACTTGATCGCGGCGTAGATGCGGCGCTGCCCGCCCCACCCGCCGATCAGCAGGTACATCGGCACGAGGAGGGCCTCGAAGAACAAGAAGAACAACAACAGGTCGAGGGCGACGAACGTGCCGATCACCGCCGTCTCGAGCACGAGGATCGCGGCGAGGTAGCGGCGGACGTCCTTCGTGATCGTCCAGGACGCGAGGATCGAGACGGGGAACAGGAACGTCGTGAGCAGGAGCATCCAGATGCTGAGACCGTCGATGCCGACGGCGTAGGACAGGCCGATCGACGGCACCCAGCGCGCGATCTCGACCATCTGGAACGGTTCCGGGGAGGCGGGATCGAAGCGGCCCAGAACGACGAGGGACACGATGAACGTGACCAGCGAGGCTCCGAGCGCGACCCAACGCGCGGCCCCGTCCTTCAGACCGCGACCACCCGCGAGGACCATCAAGGCACCGATCAGCGGCAGGAACGTCGTCAGTGTGAGGAGCTTGTTCACAGCCTCGTCCCCAGCCAGACGAGGACCCCGACTGCCCCGAGGAAGAACGCGAGGGCGTACGAGCGGACGAAGCCTGTCTGGACGACGCGGACCGCCCCGGCGAGCCGCCGCGTGCCGGCGCCCACCCCGTTCACGAGTCCGTCCACGACCTTCGTGTCGAACACGTTCGCCGTGAACCGGGCTGCCGCCGTCCCCGGGTTCACGAACAGCGTGGAGTACGCATGGTCGACGTACCAGCCGTTCCGCGCGGCGCGCGGGAGCGGCTGGAGCCGCTCGCGGAGCGTGAGCCATTCGACCCGGCCGGAGGCGTAGACCCACCAGGCGACCGCGAGCGCGCCCAGCGCGATCGCGGTCGCGATCACCGACAGGACGATCGTCGACAGTCCTTCGCCCGCCGGCACCGGCCCGGTGACCGGCTCGAGGAACCGCGCGAGCCTCCCCTCGGAGGAGGTCGACAGGACCAAGCCGGCGAGGACCGCGCCCGCCGCGAGCACGACGAGCGGGATCGTCATCACCGACGGCGACTCGTGTGCGTGCTCGGCCTCCTCGCTCCTCGGCGATCCGAAGAACGCCAGGAACACCAGCCGACCGATGTAGAGCGCGGACAGGAGGGCGCCGAGCGTCCCGAGGAGGTAGATCCACGTGCGCCCGGTGTGGTTCGCGATCTCGAGGATCTGGTCCTTCGCGAAGAAGCCCGCGAGGGGGAACACGCCGGCCAAGGCGAACGCTCCGAGCACGAACGTCCACCCCGTGATCGGCATCCGACGGATCAGGCCGCCCATCCGTTGCAGGTCGGTCTCCTCATGCATCCCGTGCATCACCGAGCCGGCGCCGAGGAACATCAGGGCCTTGTAGAACGCGTGGGCGACGAGCATGAACATCGCGCCTGTGTAGAAGCGCATCCCCGCGGCCATGAACATGAACCCGAGCTGGCTGATCGTTGAGTAGGCGAGCACGCGCTTGATGTCGTCCTGCGCCAGGGCGCACGTAGCCGCGAACAGCGCCGTCACCAGCCCGACGATCAACACGACGGTCAGGGCCACGCCGGAGAGCTCGAAGAGCGGTGCGCTCCGGACGACGAGGTACACCCCGGCCGTCACCATCGTCGCGGCGTGGATCAGCGCCGAGACCGGCGTGGGGCCGGCCATCGCGTCGGGGAGCCACACGTGGAGCGGCACCTGCGCGGACTTCCCGATCGCCCCGGCGAACAAGAGCAGCGAGATCGCGGTCGCGGTCCCCTTCGCGATCGTCTCCCCGGGCGCGCCGAGCACGGCCGCGAAGTCGAGAGAGCCGAACTTCGACACGATCAGGGCGAGGCCGATCAGCATCAGCGGTGTCGCCGATGCGGGTGGTGACGAACGCCTTCTTCGCGGCGCTGGCGTTCTCGGTCTTCTCGAACCAGAAACCGATCAGCAGGTAGGAGCAGAGCCCCACTCCCTCCCAGCCCACGTAGAGGAGGAGGTAGTTGTCCGCTAGGACCAGCAGGAGCATGAAGAACACGAACAGGTTCAGGTAGGCGAAGAACCGCCCGTACCGCGAGTCTCCTTCCATGTAGCCGATCGCGTAGACGTGGATCAGGAGCCCGATCCCGGTGACGACCAAGATCATCACCGCGGACAGGACGTCGAGGCGGAGATCCGCGCCCGACCGTGAACCGGCCCACCGAGATCCAGTCGAAGAAGTGGGTGATCCTGACGCGCGCATCGGGCGGCAGCCCCAGCAGATCCACGACCAGGACGAGCGAGAACACGAACGACAGCGCGACCGCCCCTGCGGCGAGGATCCCCGCGAGCCGCCCGATCCGTCGACCAAGGAACAGGTTGCAGGTCGCGATCGCGAGGGGGATCAGAGGGACGAGCCAGAGGAGCGTGAAACCTTCCGGGCCCTTCGTGGCCTCCATCAGCCCGCGAGACCTCTCGCTTCGTCGACGTCGACGGTACCTCGGCGCCGGTAGACGGCCACGATGATCGCCAAGCCCACGACGACCTCGGCCGCTGCCACCACCATCGAGAAGAACGCCAGCACCTGGCCGTCGAGCGCGAGGTGCATCCGGGAGAACGCCACCAGGGCGAGGTTCACCGCGTTCAGCTGCAGCTCGACCGACATGAAGATCAGCAGCGCGTTCTTGCGGAGGAGCACGCCGAGCGTGCCCAGCGTGAAGAGCACACCGGAGAGCACGATGAAGTACGCGATCGGCGTCCTCACGCGCCCGTCTCCTTCATGGCGTCCATCGCTTGGAGCTCGGCCTGGGTGACGGCGCGGGCCTTCCGTTGCCCGAGCACCATCGCGGCGATCGCCGCGATGATCAGCAGGACGGACGTCACCTCGAACGGCAGGAAGTACTCCCGGAACAGGACCGTGGCGACCGCCTGCGCGTTCCCGGGATCGTTCACCGCGTCGAAGCCGCCGGGCGCCTTCGTCGCGAACCCGATCCCCGTCCGCACGGCGAGGGTGATCTCGATGACGAACCCGGCGGCCAGGGCCAGCGCGAGCGGTCGCTGCGCGACCAGTCGCTCGCGGAGGTCGTCCCCCCGGTCCACGCCGAGCAGCATGATCACGAACAGGAACAGCACCATGATCGCGCCCGCGTACACGATGATCTGGACGGCGAACAGGAACGGCGCGTCCAGGATCAGGTAGAAGACCGCGAGACAGAAGAAGTTCACGACGAGGAACAGCGCCGCGTGGACGGCGTTCCGCATCAGGAGCATCGCGATGGCGGACGCCACCGAGATCGGCGCGAACACCCAGAACACGACGTTGTCGAGCGGCACCCCTACAGGCCCTCCTTCGCCCCCGGGGTGGTGCCGAGTTCCGGGGGCGGCTCCAGGAGCTGCTCCTTCGTGAGGATCGCGTCCTCGCGCGAGGTGTAGGCCATCTCGAAGTAGCTGGTGAGCGTCAGCGCGCGCGTGGGGCATGCCTCGACGCACAGGCCGCACATGATGCAGCGCAGGTAGTTGATCTGGTAGTCCTTCGCGTAGCGCTCCCCGGGCGAGGTCGGGTGCTCGGGGTCGTTGTCCTCCCCCTCCACCCAGATCGCGTCGGCCGGACACGCGAACGCGCAGAGCTCGCATCCGATGCACTTCTCCAAGCCGTTGTCGTGCCGGTTCAGCCGGTGGCGACCGGTATGCGCGCGTTCCGGGATCTCCGCGATCACCTTCGGGTATTCCTCGGTGTCGTCGGGACGGAACGTCTGCTTGAACACCGTCGCCATGCCTTTCAGCACGGCGCCCGTGTCCGCGAGGAAGTTCCGCTCCCGGCGCGGCTCGTCCGTCATCGAGGCGCCTCCTCACGTCTCGACGCGCGGCCGATCGGCAGGAACGACAGGAGCAGCGTCGCGCCGAGCGCGACCGCGGCCCACGTCAACACGGTCCCCCGGTCGAGCTCGAGCTCCGTGGGCAGCACCACGATCACGCCGGTGACGAGCACCCAGACGAGGCCGAAGGGGATCAAGACCTTCCAGCCGAACGCCATCAGCCGGTCGTAGCGGACCCGCGGGAGCGTGCCGCGGATCAGGACGAACAGGTAGATCACGAGCGTGACCTTCAGCAGGAACCAGAGGAACGGCCAGAGCCCGGGGAGGAAGTCCGGCGCCGGGCCACGCCATCCGCCGAGGAACAGCGTCACGCCGATCGCCGCGACGGTCACGGTCGCGACGTACTCGCCGAGGAAGAACATCGCGAACGTGATGCCCGAGTACTCGGTGTGAAAGCCGGCGACGAGCTCCGTCTCGGCCTCGGCGAGATCGAACGGCGGCCGGTTCGTCTCCGGCGATCCCGCAGATCAGGTACACCACGAACGCAGGGAACATCGGGACCACGTTCCACACGCGATCCTGCGCGGCGACGATCTCCGAGAACGAGAGATGACCGCTGTACATCAACACGGCGACGAGCGAGAGCCCCATCGCCACCTCGTAGGAGATCATCTGCGCGGTCGAGCGCACGGCGCCGAGGAGCGGGTAGTTCGACCCGCTCGCCCATCCCGCGAGAACCACCCCATAGACGGCGATCGAGGTCATCGCGAGAACCCAGAGGATGCCGATGTCGAGGTCGACGAGTTGCAGCGGGATCTCCCGGCCGAACAGCGTGATGTCGTCTCCGAAGGGGATCGTGCTGAACGCGAGGAAGGCCGGGAACATCGCGAGGACGGGGGCGAGCAGGTAGATCGGCTTGTCCGCGTTCGTCGGGACGATGCCCTCCTTGAAGAAGAGCTTGATACCGTCGGCAAGCGTGACCAGGATCCCGCGCGGCCCCGCGCGCATCGGGCCCTTCCGGGTCTGGAGGTCGGCGATGACCTTCCGCTCGAACCAGATGTAGAGCAGCACGGAGATCAGCAGCCCGAAGAAGACGAGCACGACGCGGGCGACGAGCAACAGCCAGTCGAGCCAGTCCATCTACCCGGTACCTCCCGCGGCGGCCTCGGCCACCGCACCGACCTCGACCGGATCCCCGTCAGCGGGCGTGTCGACGGACTCGAGCGTTGCCGCGATCGAGAAGCGACCCTGGAGAAGCGTGTTCGCGGCGAACCCGACCTGGTCGAACGGGACGAAGACCGAGCCTTCCGATACGTGCTCCGTGACGCGGGCGGGCAGCGTGGCTTCCCCGGCCGCGGTCTTCACTCGCACGCCGGCCCCGTCGGCGACGCCTGCCGTGCCCGCGTCCTCCGGATGGATCTCCACGAACGGCGGGTCGGCGAGGGCCGCCTTCAGCTCATCGGCACCCTCGGACAGGCGGCCCTCGTCCACGAGGAGCGGGTACGTGAAGAGCAAGAGCTCGCCGTCCTCGACGGGGGTCGGCGCAGCGCCGGTATCGGCCACGGCGAGAGGGCGTGTCGCTCGAGGAGCGAGGAGCGATCCCATCTCCTGGTGGAGCTCGTCCAGCGTCTCGAACCCCAGGTCACCGCCGCACGCGAGCGCGAGGCTCGCGAAGATCTCCCAGTCGGGCCGTGACATCCCGAGCGGATCGCGAACGCGCGAGATGCGCTGGCCTCGACCCTCCCACGTGGTCACGTGCCCCTCCTTCTCGAGGAAGGCGGCTGCCGGAAGGAACGCATCCGCATAGCGGGCGAGGGAGCCGAGCTCGAGCGATTGCACCACCTTGCGCGGCACGTTCTCCAGGGCCCGTCGGGCGAGCGCCGCATCCGGGTAGTCCCGGAGCGGGTCGACGCCGATCAGGAACAGCACGTCGATCTCCCGGTTCGCCGCCGCCTCCAGGATCCCGCGCCAGTCGCGACCCCGGTCCGGGATATCGAGCGGCCCCCAGACGCTCTCGACCTCGGCGCGGTCCTCCTCGACGTACGAGCGGCCGTTGGGGAGGAGCCACGGGTGGACGCCGGCGACGAGCGCGCCGCGGTCGTTCGCGCGCCGGGTCACGTAGGCGAACCGGACCCCCGTGTCCGAGGCGAGCGTCCGCGCCCGATCGACCGCCTGGGGGTGGTCCGCGAGCCGCGGCCCCGCCAATACGAGCCCGGCATCTCCCGCCTCCCGCAACGCGGCCGCGACGGCCTCGATCTCAGGACGGTGCCGACCCTCCTCCTTCTCCAGGAGCCACGCTTCGTCGCCCGGACGGCAGAGGATGTGCTCGGCGACGTCCCACAGCCGAGTGCGCCGCGGATGGAGCACCACGATCCGCGCGCCTCGCACCGCGGCCTTCCGCAGCCGGAGATGCAGGATCGGCACCTCCTGCTCGGCATCGAGGCCGGCGACGAGGATCACCTTCGCTTCCTCGACGTTCCGGTACGTGACGGGCATCCCGCCTCCCGCGATCGCGCCTTCGACGAACCCGGCGCCGTGATCACGCCGATGATCGAGGTCGTTCGTCCGGAAGACCGTGCGCGCGAGCTTGGACAGCGCGAAGTAGTCCTCGTCCATCAGGCGCCCGCCGGTGAGCATCCCGACCCGCGCGCCGTCGACCCAGCCTGCGATCGAGGTCAAAACCTCCCCGAAAGAGGCGGGCTCTAATCCGTGGTCGCGGATCAACGGCGTCGTGACCCGCTCCGGCGAGTCCGGGAACCGGAACGCGTACCGACCCTTGTCGCAGAGCCACGCGTCGTTCACCTCGTACTCGTCCCGGGCGAGGTGCCGGACGACCTCGCCGCGCCGGATATCGACCCGGAGGTTGCAGCCGGCAGAGCAGTGCGGGCAGACCGAGTCCCCGTACGTGAGGTCGAACGGACGGGCGGCGAAGCGATAGGGAACCGACGTCAGCGCTCCCACGGGGCAGATCTGGACCGTGTTCCCGCTGAACGGGGACCGGAAATCCTCGCCAGCCGCGATCGCGACCCGTTCCCCGGCTCCCCTCGCGTAGAGCTCGAGGAACCGATCGCCCGAGATCTCGTCGCAGAACCGCGTGCAGCGGGCGCACAGGACGCACCGCTCCCGATCGAGGCCCACCAGAGGCGACAGCGGGATCGGCTTCTTGAAGACGCGCTTCGCCTCCCGGAAGCGGCTGTCGCCGGGACCGTACGCGAGCGCCTGGTCCTGCAGCGGGCACTCCCCACCCCGGTCGCAGATCGGACAGTCGAGAGGGTGGTTCAGAAGGAGGAACTCCAGGTTCGCGCGCTGCGCGTCGGCCACCTCGTCGTCGCTCGCCTGCGTCTGCACGCTCATGCCGGCCGCCACCGGCACCGTGCAGGACGTGGCGAGCTTCGGCTGCCCCTCGATCCGGACGTAGCACTGCCGGCAGGCTCCTGCGGGCCGGAGCAGCGGATGATCGCAGAACCGCGGGATCTCGATGCCGAGCTGCTCGGCGGCCCGGATGATCAATGTGCCCGCCGGAACCGTGACCTCCTTGCCGTCGATCGCCAGCGTTACGTCGGTGTCGGGGGTCAGACCGCCACCTCCTCGTGCTCCACCCGCAGCGGGCACCGTCCGAGCTGCACGTGCTCCTCGAACTCCTCGGAGAAGTGCTTGAGGCTCGAGTCGATCACCGCCGCGGCGCCGTCGGCGAGCGCGCAGAACGCGCGGAACATGATGTGCTTCCCCATGTCCCGCATCACCGGCAGGTCCTCCGGGTGGCCGTAACCCTCCGCGATCCTCCCGAGCACGCGCTCCGCCCACCAGGTGCCTTCGCGGCACGGCGTGCACTTCCCGCAGGACTCGTTCGCGTAGAAGCGCGTCATCCGCTGGGCGGCGTCGACCACGCAGTCCGTGTCGTCGAGGACCATGACCGCCCCGGTCCCCAGCAGGGAGCCGGCCGCGGCCACGGACTCGTAGTCGAGCGGCGTGTCGATGTGCTCCGCGGTGAGCAGGGGTGTCGACGATCCGCCGGGCGTCCACGCCTTCAGCGACCGCCCGCCCAGGACGCCTCCGGCCACGTCCTCGAGGAGCACCCGGAGCGGCGTGCCGAGCGGGAGCTCGTAGTTGCCCGGACGCTCCACCTTGCCGCTGATCGTGAACAGCTTGGTACCCGGGGACTTCTCGGTGCCGAGCTCGCGGAACCACTCGGGCCCGCGAAGGACGATGTCGGGGACGCTCATCAGCGTCTCGACGTTGTTGATCACGGTCGGTGACGCGTACAGGCCCTCCACCGCCGGGAAGGGCGGCCGGAGGCGCGGCTGCCCACGGAGCCCCTCGAGGGAATTCAGGAGCGCGGTCTCCTCGCCGCAGATGTAGGCGCCGGCGCCGCGATGCAACACGATGTCGAGGTCGACGTCGCTCCCCGCGATCCCGGTCCCGAGGAAGCCCGCCTCGTACGCCTCCCCGATCGCCTTCCCGAGGACGAGGCTCTGCGCCAGGTACTCGCCCCGGACGTAGATGAACGCGGTGCGGCATCCGATCGCGAGCGCGGCGATCGCGGTGCCTTCGAGCAGCCGGTGCGGGTCGCGATCGACGAGCTCCCGGTTGTTGCACGTCCCCGGTTCGGACTCGTCGAAGTTCACGACCACATAGGTCGGCTTGCCCGTCGTCGTCGGGACGAACGACCACTTCACGCCCGCGGGGAAGCCGGCACCGCCGCGACCGCGCAAGCCCGAGGCTTTGACGGTGTCGATGATCGCGACGGGTTCCATCGTGAGGGCGTTCTTCAGCGCCTCGTAGCCACCCTTGGCTCGGTAGCCGTCGATGCCGATCACGCCGGCGTCGTCCCAGTCCCGCGTGAGCCGGCGCTCGAAGGTGACGCTCACGACGCCGGCACCTCCTCCAGCCCGGCGAGCACGCGCGACGCGGCCTTGAAGCTGTCCATCGCGGGGCCGCGCGACGGCTCCGGAACGGAGCCGTCGCGCAGCCCCGCGATCAGCTCCCGCATCCGCTCGGGCGTGACCCGGTCGTGGTTCGCGAAGTTCACCTGCGCGACGGGGGCGAAGTCGCACACGCCCAGACACTCCTCTTCGTGCACCGTGAACATCCCATCGTCGGACCGCTCCTCGCCGTGACGCATCCCGGCCGCCTCGTGCGCGGCCTCCAGGACCTCCCGTCCTCCGCGGAGCATGCAGGCGAGATTCGTGCACACGCTCACGACGTGCGTCCCGGTCGGGTCCAGGCGATACATCGTGTAGAACGTGGCGACGGCCTCCACCTCCGCCGTGGTCCGGCCGAGGAGCTCCGCCACCTCCCGGAGGCCGTCGCGAGAGATGTGCCCCTCGACGGATTGCGCCAGGTAGAGCAGCGGCATGATCGCGGAGCGCTCCCGGCCCTCGGGATAGCGGCGCAGGATCTCCTTCGCCTCATCCAGCCGCGGACCTTCGAAGATCGGCATCAGCGGTCGACGCCTCCCATCACCGGATCGAGGGAGGCGATCACCGCGATCGCGTCGGCGATCAGGCCGCCCTCGACCATCGTGGGCACGGCCTGGAGGTTCACGAAGGACGGGTCGCGGATCTTCACGCGGTACGGGCGGTAGTCGTTGGCGGAGACGACGTAGTAGCCGAGCTCTCCCCGGGGGGACTCGACCGTCGTGTAGACCTCGCCCTCGGGGACGCGGACGCCCTGGGTGACCATCTTGAAGTGATGGATCAGGGCCTCCATCGACTCCTCCATGATGTGGTGGAGGTACGCCTCGTCGTTGCCGATCCCGTCGGGCCCCACCGAGAGCTTCACGGGCCAGCCGACCTTCGGGTCCTCGATCATCACGGGGCCGGGCTCTTGGAGCCGCTCGAGCGCTTGCTCGACGAGCCGCAGCGACTCGCGCATCTCCGCGATCCGGACCAGGTACCGCGCGTACGAATCCGCCTCGGTCCGCACGGGCACGTCGAAGTCGTAGGTCTCGTAGCCGCTGTACGGCTCGTCCTTGCGGAGGTCCACCGGCATCCCGGCCGCGCGCAGGAGCGGACCGGTCACCCCGAACGCGAGCGCGTCCTCAGCGGACAGGATGCCCACGCCGACGTTGCGCTCCAGCCAGATCGGGTTGTCGTTCAGCAGCCGCTCGTAGTCGTCGATCCGCGCGGGCATCGTGTCGAGGAACTTCGCGATCCTGCGGGCGCCGTCCGGCGGCAGGTCCATGATCACGCCGCCGGGCCGGATGAACGAGTGGTTCATGCGGAGCCCGGTGACGGCCTCGAAGATGTCGAGGATCAGCTCGCGCTCCCGGAACCCGTAGAGCATCACGGAGACGGCGCCGAGTTCCATCCCGCCGGTCGCCACCCACACCAGGTGCGAGGCGATCCGGTTCAGCTCGCAGAGCAACACGCGGAGGACCTGCGCACGGGGCGGGGCCTCGATCCCGAGGAGCCGCTCCACCGATAGGCAGTACGCGAGCTCGTTGAAGAACGGGGAGAGATAGTCGGCGCGGGTCACGTACGCGACGCCCTGGACCCACGTGCGGTACTCCGTGTTCTTCTCGATGCCGGTGTGCAGGTACCCCACGATCGGCTTGCACCGGATCACCGTCTCGCCGTCCAGCTCGAGCAGGAGCCGGAGCACCCCGTGGGTCGAGGGGTGCTGCGGCCCCATGTTGATGATCATCGTCTCCTGGCGGACCTCGCCAGTGACGTGGTCGCGGATCTCCGGACGGCTCCGGAGCTCGTCGCGCGCCTGCGCCATCTCCTCACCGACCCCCGAGTCGTGACCGATCGCCATCAGGGCATCGTCCGTTCGTCGACGGGCGGGATGAACGCGCCGTGGTACTGCGTGCCGACACCGCCGAGCTCCTCGTCCTTGCGCAAGGGGTGCCCTTCCCAGTCGTCGGGGAGCAGGATGCGATCGAGGTCGGGATGCCCGTCGAACACGAGACCGAACAGGTCCCAGACCTCGCGCTCGTGCCAGTTCGCCGTCGGGAAGAGCGCCGTGATCGACGGGAGGCGCGGGTCGTCTCCCGGGAGCCCCACCTTCACGCGCATCCGGTGGGCATGCTCGATCGACCGGAGCTCGTACGCGACCCAGAAGCGCGGGTCCTTGCCCGGGTGGTCCGTGGCGGTGAGGCTCGACAGGAAGCCGAACGACAGGTCGGGTTGATCCCGAAGGCGAACGAGTGCGTCCACCAACTCCTCTCGACCGACCAGCAGCGTGACCTCGTCGCGCGCGAGCAGCACGTCGTCGAACGCTCCGCGGATCCGGTCGGCAAGCGCGGCCGACTTCATCGGATCGTCCCCGTCGTCCGCACCTTCTCTTGCAGCTTCAAGATGCCGAACATCAGCATCTCCGGCTTGGGCGGGCAGCCCGGGACGTAGATGTCGACGGGCACGATCGTGTCGACGCCCTGCACGATCGCGTAGTTCGTGAACATGCCGCCGGCGGAGGCGCAGACGCCCATCGAGACGACCCACTTCGGCTCGGGCATCTGGTCGTAGACGCGGCGCAGGACGGGCGCCATCTTCTGGGAGACCCGCCCGGCCACGATCATCAGGTCGGCTTGGCGCGGCGAGGCACGGAACAGCTCCATCCCCCACCGCGAGAGGTCGTAGCGCCCGGCGCCGGCGGACATCATCTCGATCGCGCAGCAGGCGAGCCCGAACGTCGCGGGCCACATCGACTGCGTGCGCGCCCAACTGACGGCGCGATCCAGGGTGGTCAGCAGGACGCCCTTGCGGATCTCGTCCTCGACCTCCTCGGGGGTTCGTCCCGTGACGTGCCCCTCCACGCGCTCAACGGGCACCGAGCGACACCTCCTCCGCCGCCAACGGCTCCTCGCCGTCCTCGTCGTCCAGCAGCTCCGGGGGCGTCGCGGACCAATCGAGCCCGCCCTTCTTCCAGATGTAGACATATGCGACGAACACGAGCGCGATGAAGATCGCCATCTCGATCAACCCGAACAGACCGAGCTGGCGGAACGTGATGGCCCACGGGAAGAGGAAGATCGTCTCGATGTCGAAGATGATGAACAGCATCGCCACCACGTAGAACTTGACGCTGAAACGCTCCCCGCCCGGCAGCCGGACGGGGTCGTTCCCGCTCTCGTAGGCAGACAGCTTCGGCCGGTTCGGCCGATGGGGGCGGAGCAGTGCCGACGCTCCCAGCGACGCCACCGCGAAGACGATCGCCAGCACCGCCATCATGAGGATCGGCAGGTAGTCGCTCAGTCCCGCCGCGACCACGGAGACGAGGGAGCCGTGCGGATCCACGGACGGCAATCCTACGGTCACGACGCGCGTGCCAGCCTCTCGAGCAGGTAGAAGAGCTTGTCCTGCCGATCCCCGTCGCGGCCGTCCGTGAGGTTCGCCATCATCCGCATCGCGAACCCCATGACCCTGGGGTTGGGCAGGAGGTACTTCGTGGCCGGCCCCATGATCTCCGGCTTGCCGACGAGCTTCGCGAACCCGCGGCCGAGACGGAAGTAGCGTCCGTACCGCTCACGGAGCGCCTGCGGGTAGAGCATCGCGAGTCCGGGACGGTCCTTCACGAGTGCCTCGTGGAGGAGCTCCGCGGCCATCTCCGCGGTCTCGATCGCGTAGGCGATGCCCTCGCCGTTCATGGGGTTCACCGCTCCCGCGGCGTCGCCCACGACGAGCATGCCCGGAACGGCCTGGGGCGCCCGATTCAAGCTCATCGGAAGGGGACCGGAGAGCATGCGTCCGTCGGCCGTCTCCTCGGAGATCCCGCGGTCCTGGGGGAGCATCGTGGCGAAGGCCGCGAACAGTCGCGTGGCGGAGATGTCCTTGAAGTTCCGGAACGTGCTGAGGAGGCCCGCGCCGAGGTTGACGCGCCCGTCGGCCATCGGGAAGAGCCATCCGTAGCCCGGCAGGAGCATGTCTCCCTCCCACAGGTCGAGCCAGGACTCGAACCAGGGGCCGCCGAGGTTCGGCGCGCGGTAGTAGCGGCGCGCCGCGATGCCGAGGGGCCGAGAGTCGTCGCGGCTGACGCCGGCGGGAGCCGCGAAGCGGCTCGCCGCGCCGTCGGCTGCGATCGTGAACCGGGCGTGGATCTCCGTGGGCTCCGTATCGGGATCGCCCGCAGGTACGGTCTCTGCCCCGACGACCCACCCGTCCTTCATCAGCGGGAGGCGGGCGTCCGTCGCTTCCAGGACCCGCGCGCCGGCCTTCTTCGCGCGTTCGAGCAGGAGATGGTCGAACCCCAGCCGCGGCATCACAAGCCCGTAGTTCGGCCACGTCTCGAGCTCCGGCCACGGGAGGTCGATCGTGACGTCCTTGGAATGCACGCGGAGCCCGATCACCCGCTCGAAGCCCGGATCCGAGGTGTCGACCCCCATCCGGTCGATGGCGCCGACGCTCCGGGGGGTCAGCCCGTCGCCGCAGACCTTCTCGCGAGGGAACGTCGCCTTGTCGACGGCGAGAACGTCGATGCCGTGACGAGCGAGGTGATAGGCAGCCGCCGATCCACCTGGGCCGGCGCCGACGATCAGGACGTCGGTCTCGATCCGCTCGGGCACGCGCGCCTCCCCTCAGGAGCCCCGTCGGGCGCTCGTGAAACCTTTCACAAGCACCCTATCGCACGGAGGTCTCAGCCGTGGTCCCAGGCGTCCACGACGGCGGGGACGACACGGAGGAACCCGAGCTTCGGGATCGCTGCCGTGAAGCGCTCGAACCCGTCGCCCGCGAACAGCGTCCGGTACTTCTCGTGCCACGCGGACATCGGCTGGCGGAGGTCGGGGTGCTCGGCGGGGAGGAGCTCGGCGACCCCTTCGATCCGAACGCCGGAGAGGTCGTTCCACTCGCGGCCGCGATCGACGAGGAGGGACACGCGAGCGTCGTGCTGGAGCGCCTCCCAGGTCGTGTCACCGACGCGGGTTGCGACGTAGAGCGCATCCGACATCCACACGAACCATCGGGTGGCGACGTGCGGCCCCCCGTGGGGTCGCACCGTCGCCACCCGGCACGTCGGTTGGTCGCGGAACAGACGCCGCAGCATCTCGAGGTCTTCGGTCACGGCACCACCTCGTCCGCGAGCCGACGGAGGACGGGAACGACCTCCGCGACCAGGACGTCCGGATCGAGCGACGCCTTCGCGTCGGCGACGCGGTCGTTGACGGTCTCGACGGTGACGCCCGGCGCCGCGTCACCGTCGGTGAGATCGTCCCGGAGCTGGAAGGCCTCGCCGAGCGGACGCCCGAACCGCGACAGACACTCCCCCACCGTGACGGTCCCACCGGCAAGGGCGGCGCCGATCCGCAGCGGGCCCTCCACGGTGTACCCACCGCCCTTGAGGGCGGCGACGCGACGTGCCCGGTCCGGGGCCAGGGCATCGCCCGACTCCGCCAGCGCGAGGTACTGGCCGATCGCCATCTCCTCCCGCATCGGGTGGTACACGGCGAGCGCCGCCGCCAACGGGTCCGATGCGAACCCCGACTCCAGCAGCAGGTGATCGGCAAGCACGGCTGCCAGATCTCCGACGAGCACCGCCATCGTCTGGCCGAACGCGGTGGGCTCCCCCTTCGCCTCGAGCTCCTCCGCTCGCTCCGCGAACCACGCGGCCGTCGACGGAACCCCGCGTCGCTCCTTGGCGCCGTCGATCAGATCGTCGTGGACGAGGGCCATCGTATGCAGGAGCTCGAGCGCCGCCGCGGCACGCACGATCGGTTCGTCGCGGCTCGCGCGATCCTCACCGCCGGCCGCGCGGAAGCCCCAGTAGCAGAACGCGGGCCGGATCCGTTTCCCACCGGCCGACAGGAGTCGCCCGATCTCCTGGATCGGCGGGCGAGCCGCCGGATCGAGCCGGTCCACGGCGCGGAGCCGCTCGTCGAGGAAGGTCGTGAGGACGGCATCGACCCTCGAACGGAGATCCCCGGTCACCGCGGCAGTATCGCAAGGCCGAGGGCGCACCGGGCCACGACTATCATGCCGACGTCGCGATGGTCTTCACCCACTCCCGCTTCCGGTCCCTCGCCCTCGTCACGGCGATCGCGACGATCGCGCTGTTCGCGATCGGTGGGCTCGTTCGCGGGACGGGCTCCGGGCTCGGATGCTCCACCTGGCCGGCGTGTGAGCCCGGCCACCTGTTCCCCTCGGGGACGATCCATTCCCTGATCGAGTTCTCCCATCGCACGATGGCGTTCCTCGTCGCGGTGCTGACGGCGCTCACCGGGGTGGCCGCGATCAAAACCGCGGGAGAGCGACCCCGGCTCCTGTGGCCGGCGGTCCTCGCCTTCCCGCTCGTGCTGGCGCAGGCGGGGGTCGGCGCGGTCGTCGTGGCGACCGAGCTCGACCCGTGGTGGGTCACCGTGCACTTCGTGGCGGCGCTCCTGTTGATCGCCGACGTGACGTACGTCGCGAGCGCCGTGTTCCCCGGCGTCGAGGTCCGGAACGAGGTCAGGACCCGCGCCCGACCGTTCTCGCGGCTCGCGCTCCTGCTTGCAGCGGTCGTTGGGGCGCTGCTCCTCGTCGGCACATACGTGCGCGCCAGCGACGCGCAGCTCGTGTTCACGGACTGGCCGCTGATGAACGGCAGGCTCGTCCCGACGCTCGGCGGAGCGGCTACGGCGATGTTCCTGCACCGCGCGCTCGCCGCGATCGCGATGCTCCTCGTGCTCTGGATCGCGATCCGGGCGCGGACGGACCCCGGCCGCCGCGATGTCCTGGCCCGGCTCTCCACGACCGCCCTCGTGCTCTTCGCCGCTCAGATCCTGATAGGCGCGGCCAACGTGTGGACGCGACTCCGGCCCTGGGCCGTCGTGGCGCACGTGGCGCTGTCCGTCCTGATCTGGGCCACGGTCGTCGCGCTCGCCACTACCTCGAGGATGGGCGACGCCTCCACTGCACACGAACCGGACCCTGGTTCGGGCGAGCGCGCGACGGGGGATCGTCCCTCGCTCCGCGACACCGTGACCGCCTACTACCGGCTCACGAAGCCGCGCATCGTCCTGCTGCTGCTGATCACGACGGTCCCGGCGATGCTCCTCGCCGCCGGGGGGCTCCCCTCCCCTTGGCTGATCCTCGCCACGCTGGCGGGCGGGGCCCTCGCGGCCGGCTCCGCGAACGCGATCAACATGTACCTCGACCGGGACATCGACGCGATCATGCGACGGACCCGGCAGCGGCCGCTCCCCGCGCACGCGATCTCGCCCGAGCACGCGCTCCGGTTCGGCTTCGTCCTGGGCGCGATCGCCTTCTATTTCCTCGCCGTGGCGGTGAACGTCCTGGCCGCGGTGCTCGCGCTCTCGGCCATCGCCTTCTACGTCTTCGTCTACACGATGTGGCTGAAGCGCACGACGGCGCAGAACATCGTGATCGGCGGCGCGGCCGGCGCCGTGCCGGCGCTCGTCGGCTGGGCGGCCGTCACCGGGGGTCTCGCCTGGCCCGCGATCGTCTTGTTCGCGATCGTCTTCGTCTGGACGCCGCCGCACTTCTGGGCGCTCGCGATGCGGTACTCGGGCGACTACGCCGCGGCGGGCGTCCCGATGCTGCCGGTCGTCCGCGGCGAGGACGAGACACGGCGGCAGATCCTCCTCTACTCGCTCGTGCTGTTCGCGACGACGCTGGTGCTGGTGCCGGTCGGGCATATGGGGCCGATCTACACGGGCGCCGCCGTGCTGCTCGGGGGCTCGTTCGTCTACCGCTCGCTGCTCGTGTGGCGAAGCGCGGATGACGCACGGACGCGGCGCCTGTTCTCGTTCTCGATCCTGTACCTCGCCGGGCTCTTCGGCGCGGTCGGCGCCGATGCGCTCGTCCGCGGCTGAGCCGCTTCAGGCGAGGACGTCCTCGATCAGGCCGGCCAGCTCGCGCTCGTCCGTCTCGCCGTACACCACCCACCGGATCATTCCGCTCCGGTCCACGACGTAGGTGTCCGGCAGGGCCGGGAACCCGAGGTCGACGGCCGACCGGCCGGAGGGGTCGAACAGGCTGGGATACGGCACGCCGAACTCCTCGACCCATGCCTTGGCCGCGTCGCGATCGTCCTGGTAGTTGATCCCGAGGAAGCGCACGCCCTCGTCCTCGTACCGATCCGCCAGTCGCACGAGCTGCGGCTGCTCCCGTCGGCACGGGGCGCACCAGTCGGCCCATACGTTGATCACGAGGACGCTGCCGTCCGCGTAGGACTCCGCGTCCAGGTGGTCGCCGTCGACGGTCTCACCGGCGAGCCCCGGCAACGGCGCGTCCTGCTCGGCCACGCCGAACACCGAGTCGTCCCCCGTGCAGGATCCGAGGAGCGCGAGGATCAGGATGGGAACGATCGGACGTGGCACGGGCGGCCACGGTACCAGTGGGCCTCAGCCGCCCTCGTCGCCGCCATCGCCCGGCCCGCTCCCCGGACCCCCTTCGCCCGGCGGAGGCGGCGCCACCACGACCGTTCCGTTCATCGTGGGGTGGATGTCGCAATGGAAGTAGTACTCGCCCTCCGGGATCGCCGGCACGTCGAACGGCTTGGAGTCTGGACCTGCGAACGGCTCGAACGTGAACAGGGGCTCACCGGATGCCGTGTCGTCCTCGTAGATCGACAGGTTGTGGTCGAACGGATCCTCGTTGTCCAGGGTGAGCATCGATGGCGTCTCCGCCGGCAGCTGGATCTCATCGGTGTCGAACGCGGTGTCCTTCGCTACGACCGTGACGCCGCCCGCACCCTTCTGAACCGTGATCGTCCCCTGCATCGCCGTCCCCGGGTGCAGTCGGCAGTGGAAGAAGTACTCCCCTGGAGCGAGCGGGGCGATCGCGTACGGGATCGCGTCCGGCCCGGTGATCGCGGCGCCGTCGAAGAGGGACGGCGCCGAATCGTCGGGCCCGTCGAAGATCTGCACGTTGTGTCCAACCCCCGGATCCTCGTTGTCGAACTCGAGCTCGACGGGGACGTCGGCCTCGAACGTCAACGCGTCCGTCGAGAACCCGCTCTGGATCGCTCCCTCGGGGGCTGCGAGCGTCGCGTGGAACGGCTCGACCTCCTCCTCCGGCGGCCCGATCACCGCGATCGCGATCCCGCCGGCCGCCATCGCGATCCCGGCGGCCGCCGCGACGAAGGACCCGAGCGTCGCCCCGGTCACGCTGCGGCGCGACGCGACGAACGCGGCGACGATCATGATCCCGGTGGCCGCGACGAGCGCGACGGCCGTCGCGGCGTTCGGCTTCACGGAGAGCAGCACGCGCGAGAACGTGAACAGGACGAGGACGATCACCGCGAGCCCGCCCACGGGGATCAGGATCGGCAGGAGCAGGCTCTGTCGCTCGCCGCGATCGCTCATCGACCCATCCCCGCGCGTATCTCCCGTTCGACGTTCCGGAACTTCAGGGCGTCCCAGCCCTCGGTCGTCTCCTCGTGGCCCCATCGGAAGAAGATCGCCGCGATCACGACCCACAGGATCGCGCCGCCGACGATCTTCATCACGAGGCCGGCGATCAGCTGATCGGTGAGCGCGTCCATGCCCCAGATCCGGGGAAACGTGGCGTAGATCGGATACAGCGGCTCCGTCCCGAACGTCAGGAACGACGCCGGGACCGTGGGCGCGAGGGATTGGAAGAAGAGGTACAGGAGCTGCCCAGGTCGCGACAGCGACGAGAGCTCGGGCAGCGGCGAGAGCACCGGCCACCACATCACGATCGCGGAGCCCAGCAGCAACGTGTGCAGCGAGAAGTGCGCGAGCTCGGACCGGACCGACAGCGTCACGACGGCGGGCCAGTGGATGAAGAACAGCACGCCGTTGCCGATGATGAGTGCCACGACCGGACGGGTGAGCAGCGCCCAGACCGCTCGCACGGCGGCCGGCCGGAGCAGTGCGCGCCACATCCACGCCGGCGTCCCCGTGAGCAAGAGCGGTGCCGCGACGAACGTGAACAGCATGTGCTGCACCATGTGCATGCTGTAGAGGTAGCTCTCGGCGAGGTCGTGGATCGGCCACGTCGCGCCCAGGAGCAGCACGGCGACGCCGCCGAGGAAACGGTACCGGCGGCCGCGCGGGAGCCGGTCCCCCGTCGACTGCTCGTGACGCCGCGCGGCGAGCAGGTAGAGGGCGGCCAACCCGCCGAGCGTCGCGAGCACGTCCAGGTGCACGTGGAACGGGGGCAGGGCCATCAGGCGAAGACCCGCAACGAGATCAGGACGATCAGATACAGCACGGACGCGCCGGCCAGGCCCATCACGAAGAAGCGCGCGTAGCGGCGGTCGTCGAACCTCAGATGCATGAACCACAGCACGACGAGCGCGAACTTCACGATCGCGAGGACCCACAGCGTCGGGATCAGGATGCCGGGGCTCACGCCCGCGTACGACGCGGCGACCTCGAGGCCCGTGAGGACGAACAGGATCGCCGCGATCCGCACGTACTCCTTCGCGCTCGGGTGGCCGGCGTGCGCCCCGGCGTGCTCGACCGGCAGCTCGACCTCGTGCTGGTCAAGGGCCACCGGGACCTCCCGGGCTGGGCGTCGGGATCAGGTACACGACGGTGAAGATCACGATCCACACGATGTCGACGAAGTGCCAGTAGAGCCCCACCATCTCGACCGGGAAGGACGCGTCTTCCGGGAGACGCCTTGCGGAGGACAGGCCGACGAGCGAGAGCAGCATCAGGACGCCGACGGTGACGTGGACGCCGTGGAACCCGGTGAGGACGTAGAACGTCGTCCCAAACAGGTTCGTCGAGAGCTTGAGCCCTTCGTTGTAGAACGCGGTGAATTCGTAGACCTGTCCTCCGACGAACGTCAGGCCGAGCAACGCCGTGGTGAGCAGCCACAGACGCATCCTGCCGGTGTCGCGATCCTGCGCGGCGGACAGCGCCAGCACCATCGTGAGCGAGCTCGTGAGCAGCACGAACGAGGACACCGACGTGTACGGGATGTCGAAGATCTCGCTGGGGTGGGGCGGCGGTTGCCCTGGGCGTCCCCGGTAGAGCACGTATGTGGTGATCAGGGCGCCGAAGAGCATGCATTCGGAGGCGAGGAAGATCCACATCGCGAGCTTCGTGTGCGGGAGCCCGGTGGTCGTCTCCGGGTGGTCGGAGCCCTGCCCCTGGCCGTGCGCGATCGCGACGTCGGCCATCGCTACGCGCCCTCCGGCGACACCGAGGGCTCCATCGCCCATCCGTAGAACCCGATGAGTGCGATCAGGAACCCGACCCCGACGAGCCACCAGGAGAAGAGCACGCCGTAGCCGATCACCGGCATGCCGAGCGCCGCCACGAGCGGCCAGTAGGACGGGCTGGGCAAGTGGATGCCGATGGCCGGCCCCGTGCTCGGCGGCGTGCCCGTTCGCGGCGCCGGCCTGGGCCGGGACGAGCCGGCCCGTCCGCTCGTCCTCGACGTACTTGCGGTGCCAGAACTCATCCAGCGCGTGGACCGTGGGCACCTCGTCGAAGTTATGGACGGGCGGCGGCGAGGTCGTCATCCATTCGAGGGTCCGGGCGTCCCAGGGATCGGCGACGTCGGAGGGCTTCGCCTTCGCGTGGCTGATCACGACGTTGACGATGAACAGGAGGACGGAGAGGGCGATCAGGAACGCGCCGACCGTAGCGGCCTGGTTCCAGAACGTGAGACCGAGCGACTCCGGGTACGTGTAGGTCCGCCGGATCATCCCCTGCAGGCCGAGGATGTGCATGGGCCCGAACGTCAGGTTGAACCCGATCGTCATCAGGACGAACTCGATCACGCCGAGCCGCTCGTTCAGGAGGCGCCCGAACACCTTGGGCCACCAGTAGAACATCGCGCTGAAGAAGGCGAACACGCCACCTCCGAAGATCACGTAGTGGAAGTGGGCGACGATGTAGTAGGTGTCCGTCTGCTGATAGTCCGACGGGACGATCGAGTGTGTCACGCCGGAGAGCCCGCCGATCACGAACATCATGATCCCGCCCAGCGTGAACAGCATCGCCGACGTGAAGCGGATGTCGCCACCGTAGATGGTGCCCATCCAGTTGAAGATCTTGACGCCGGTGGGCACCGCGATGATCGCCGTCGTGACGCCGAAGGCAGTGTTGGCCACCGGCCCCAGTCCGGCCGCGAACATGTGGTGGGCCCAGACGCCGAACCCGATGAAGCCGATCGCGATCCCCGAGAACACGACGAACTGGTACCCGAACAGGGGCTTCCGCGAGAAGACCGGCAGGACCTCCGAGAAGATCGCGAAGGCGGGAAGGATCAGTACGTAGACCTCGGGGTGCCCGAAGAGCCAGAAGAGGTGCTGCCACAGGATCGGATCACCACCCGCCCTCGGATCGAAGAAGTGCGTCCCCAGCTCACGGTCGAACAACAGCTGGAACAGCGCCACCGTGATGATCGGCAGGGAGAAGGCGAGCAGCAGCTGCACGACGAGCCCCATCCATACGAACACGGGCACGCGGAACAGGGACATCCCCGGCGCCCGCAGATTGATGACCGTGACGGCGAGGTTCACTGCTCCCGCCGTCGACGCGATACCGGTGATGATCAGCCCGATGGCATAGAAGCTCATCCCGATGGACGGGTCGGTGGTCGAGTTCGGCGCGTAGCCGAACCAGCCACCGTTCGGCGCCCCTCCCAGGAAGAAGCTCGAGTACAGGAAGAGCCCGCCGAGCAGGAACACCCAGTAGCTGTACGCGTTCAACCGTGGGAACGCGACGTCCCTCGCGCCGATCATCAGCGGGATGAAGTAGTTGAAGAACGCCGCCGCCATCGGCATCACGAACAGGAAGATCATCGTGATCCCGTGCATCGTGAAGACCTGGTTGTACTGGTCGGCGTTCAGCAGCGTGCCATCGGGCTGCGCGAGCTGGGCGCGGATCAGCAGCGCCTCGACACCTCCGACGACGAAGAACAAGAAGGCGGTCACCCCGTACAGGATCCCGATCTTCTTGTGGTCGATGGTCGTGAACCAGCTCGAGAACCCGGTCATCGCCGTCGGGCGCCGGAGGATCGCCTCTCGTCGCCTCGGCGGTGATCGTCACGGTCGCCATGGATCATCCGCTCCGTCGTCGCGCGGGCATGCTCATTCAGGCTGTAGAGGTACGCCATGAGGGCCTCGATCTCGTCTTCCGTCAGATCGTAGTTCGGCATCTTCGACCCCAGCTTCACGGCGTTCGGGTTCCGGAGCCAAGCCTCCAGCGCCTCGCTATCCGTCATCTCCCAGTTGCACCCCGCGAAGCACTCGTGGGTCGGGTCTGCGAAGTGCGTCAGCTCGGGCCCGGCGCGGCCACGGCATCCGTCCCGGCCTACGGCGTGGCACGTTGACGCAGGACCCACGACCGCCCGAGAGCGGCTCGAGGAACAGATCCATCCCCTCTCCGGCGAGCCGGTCGGCTCGGCTGACCGCGGTCGCTTCTGGTTCTCGACCCATGCCTCCCAGTCCTCGGACGAGAGCGCGACGCACCCGCACGAGCATCTGTCCCGTGCTGGAGACCGCAGAACTCGGCGCACTGGCCCTGTACATCCCGGGATCGTCCGCTTGCATCAGGATGTGGTTCGTCCGGCCGGGCACGACGTCCTGTTTGCCGGCGAGCTCCGGGATCCAGAAGGAATGGATCACCATGTAGTCCTTGGCCTCGGCATCGTCCCCCTGATCTCTCCGCCGGCTCCCTCGAGCGAAAGGTAGATCACCCGGTCCTCCGGGATCACCAGGACGTCCGCCGTCCTGATCGGAACGCCTTGTCCCCGTAGTTCGTACGCATGTCGTCGTCCGTGTACTCGAAGTCCCACCACCACTGGAGCCCGCGGACCGTGACGTTGATCGCGTCGTCCGGCGGCTTCCGGGCCAGATCCCAGAGCGTCGCGACGGTGGGCACCATCACGCCGGCGAGGATCAGCGCCGGAGCGATCGTCCAGCCGATCTCGAGCCGCGTGTTGCCGTGGATCTGCGCCGGCATGCGCTCGCGGCCCTTGCGGTGCCGGTACCGGATCGCGATCCACACGATGCCGCCCTCGACGACGATGAAGACGAAGACCGCGACCCAGAAGACGGGGATGAAGAGGTCCTTCAGCTTCTGGGCGTACGGCCCCTGTGGCTGGAGGGTGTCCTGGGTGGCGTCGGGCGCACAGCCGCTCAACAGCAGGAGGAGGCCGATCCCGGCCGTCGCCCAGAGCAACCTCTTCCGCACGGTTCCTTCGGTCTCCCGGAGCTCTTCTGAGGACGGGCTCGGCGAGCCCGCGCGCACTGTATCACCGGGGTCTCGCGGCACTTGACGCCTCATCCGTTCTTGTACGAGTGCAATCCGACGATCCACAGGTTCACTGCGTAGTAGGTGATCAACAGGGAGACGAAGCCGACGACGGCGATCACGGCGGCGCGGCGGCCCTTCCACCCGGCCGTGGAACGCGCGTGCAGGTACCCCGCGAAGATCGTCCACGTGACGAACGACCACGTCTCCTTCGGGTCCCATCCCCAGTAGCGCCCCCACGCGTCCTGTGCCCAGATCGCGCCGGCGATCACCGCGAACGTCCAGATCGGGAACGCGAACGCGATCACGCGGTAGGCCACGCGGTCGAGTGCCGCGGCCGACGGCAGGACACCGCCTCGCGCGGACTCCGGGCCCGGCGTGCCTGATCCCTCCGGATCCGGGAGGAGGTCGTGTGGCGCATCGACCTCGATCGCGCCACCCATGATCGGCGGCGGCGTGCGATCACGCAGGACGGAGAGCGCCCGGCGCTCCGACCGATCCTTGATCAGGAACAGGATCGTCGCGATCCCGCCGATCGCGAACAGCGACGAACCCGTGATCGCCGCGACGACGTGGATCTTGATCCAGTACGAGTTGAGCGCCGGCTGCAACGGGCTCGGCTCCACCGGGAAGAAGATCGCCGCGATCGCCAACGTGAGTACCGAGAACATCAGCGAGAAGCCGGTGAGGGTCTTGATCTTCGCGACGCCCTCGACGAACACGAGCGTGCCCACCACCACGAGGAACGCGAGCACCGTCGAGTACTCGAACATGTTGCCCCAGGGCACGCGCTGCGCCGCCACCCCCCGCGCCACGATCGACACGAGATTGGCCGTGGCGCCCGCGATCGCGACCGCGCGAGCCACCTTCCAGAGCAGGTCGCGCCGGGCCGCGAGGTACGCGAACGACAGGACCATCGCGGCGAGGTACAGCCACAGGGTCAGGTCGAACGCCGTGCTCGAGAGCCTCGCCGCGTTCACGACGTTCCCACCCGCTCCTCCGGACCCGGTCGTTCGGAGGTTCGCTGCGCGGTAGACGAACGTGCGCCGACGGCCCGCACGATCGCGTCGAACTCGTTCTCGAAGGAGTCCTTCCGTTGCAGCGCGAAGCCTCCGATCTTCACGAGGGCGCCGCCGGGGGCGGCCTCCGCTCGGACCCAGACCTTCCGTCGGGAGACGTACAGCGCGGGGATGAGTCCCACGAGGACGAGGATAGCGGCGGCGAGGACCATCGGGATGCCGACGTCCTTGCTGATCAGGAGGACCGAGTACTGCCGGAGCTCGGGGAAGGACAGCGTGAGCTGGCCCACGCCGGGCACCTCGGTCCCGTCGCTGCCGGCGGCGTGGAGGTCGCCGCGCGCGACGCGCCGGAGTCCGGTCGTCTCGAAGGACGATCGCGCTGGATCGACGATCCGGCCCACGTACACCGAGTACCGGATGAAGGGGTCGAACTGGACGAGCATCGGCGTGGGCCGGCCGGTGAGCTGGAGGTTCGCGAACGCGCGGTAGTCCGACCAGAGCTCGAGGCTGATCATCACGTCCGGCTCCGGTGCCGTGAGCTTGATCGCGCCGCGCCACGGCATGGCTGTCGCGGGCACGCCATCGGGCGCCTCGTCGCGCGTCATCTCGATCGGCGAGGACCACATCGACTCGCCGTCGAGCGCGGCCGTCACCACGGGTGCCCAGCCGAACCCCTCCTGGAAGATCCGTATCCCGTCCCGGGACGTCGGATGATTCACGCGGATCTCCTCCACACCCAGCGGCGATCCGCTTCGGTCACGGAACCGGAGGCGGGAGACGAAGTCGATCGGCAGTCCGTTGCGTCGGTAGCTGTCGTCGAAGTCCAGCAGCTCGACCCCGAGTCCTGTGTGGGCTCCTCCGAAGTAGCGCCCCGTACGGATCTCGCCGTCGTAGTTCGCGCGCGCGTCGATCCACGTCTCGCCCTCGGTCACGACGGCGCGACCCGTGAAGCCGGTCCCCTTGCCCACGATCACTCCGACCAGGAGGAGGAAGAACGCCCAGTGGAACAGGAGGCTCCCGACCTCGCGGAGCACGCCCTTCTCCGCGGCCACGCCGTCGTCCTGCCGGGAGACGCGGAAGCGCTTCCGTCGCAGGTAGCGGGCCGCGTCCGCCGCGACGACGTCGGGGCCGTGGTCGACCCTGAGCTCGGCATGATGCCGGAAGGCGTCCAGCTCCCGGGCCTGGACCGGTCGCTGCCGGAGGGCGCGCACCATCGCCCGGGTCCTCGGGAACAGACACGCCGCGAGCGAGACGAACAGCAGCGTCGTGATGAGCGCGAACCACCAGGACCCGTAGACGTCGAGGAAGCCCGCGCGGTAGAGGAACGTCCCCCAGATGCCGTGGTCGTCGAGATAGCGCCCGACCCGCTCCGGCGAGTTCGGGATCTGGGGCAGGAGCGAGCCGATCACGGAGCCGGCGGCGAGGATCAACAGGAGGATCAACGCCGTCCGCATCGAGCGCAACGTGCGCCACACGAGCGCCACGGACCGGCGGACGGTGGCATCGGACTTCGTCGTCATGGCGTCCGGATGCTAGTCCGCACCTACAGCCCGGGAGCGAACCGCGCCAGCGGGCCGAAGACCTGGCGGAACAGTCCCGTCATCAGCAGGACGCCCACCACGACCAGGAGCGCACCCGAGACGCCGGCGATCTCCCGGTAGTGGCGCTTGACCCACCCGAGGCTCCGGACGAGACGGTCCGCCCCGAGCCCCACGAGCAGGAACGGGAGCCCGAGGCCGAGGGAGTACACGGCCAGGAGGGCGGCACCCTTGACCGAACCACCGCTCGCGGCGATCGCGAGGATCCCCGCGAGCACAGGCCCGATGCAGGGGGTCCAGCCGGCGGCGAACGCGACCCCGAGCGGGAGCGCGCCGGCCCCGCCGGGGCGCACCCGTTCGAGGAGCGGCCGCCGTTCCGCGTACAGGGCGGGCGACCCCATCCGGAACGCGTATCCGAGCATCAGGAGACCAACCAGCAGCACGAAGAGCCCGGCCACCCGTTGGAACCAGGGCCCGCGGAACAACGGGACGAACGTGCCGGCGAACGCCCCGAGCAGCGTGAAGACGATCGTGAACCCGAGGATGAACAGCAGGATCGGCACGAGTGGGCGCCGGCCCTCGCCTTCGGTCGCGCGGCTCCCGGTCACGAACGAGACGTAGCCCGGCACCAGGGGCCAGACGCAGGGGCTCGCGAAGGAGACGACGCCGGCCGCGAACGCGAGGGCCGGTGCCCACCACGACGTGAGCCCCGTGTCGACCAGTCCCCCCACCATCGTGCTCAGTTTCCCATCGCCGTGCTCTGGCACCGGGTTGTCTGAGCCCCGGGCGCGACATAGTGTGGAGCCGCTCGTGAAAACCTTCACGAGTGGGAGGCGGGGGCAGAGCCGCGACGCGAAGCCCTCCGAGGCCCGGTTGTATGATTCGCCCGCCCATGGAGCAAGCGAGCGCATGAGCCAGGTCGAGACCGTAGCCAGATCGCCGATCCAGACCGTCAAGCGCCATGTCGAGTCGTTCCTGCGGGACTTCGAGTGGTCGTGGACCAATGCGGTGCTGTTCTCGATGGCACTCCTGTTCTTCCTGCTGATCACCAGCTCCGTGATGCCGTCGTGGTGGATGTACTACGCGGAGCAGGTACTCGGATGGCAGGGCCCCACGGACCTCGAGGCGTTCCTGCTGGACCCGTTCGACACGAGCTTCCCCTTCTTCTCGGCCCAGGGGTTCCTGTGGTTGTCCTACGAGGGCCATCTCATGCTCCGCGACGCGATCGCGATGGGCCTCACGACCGGCCCGATCATCACGGTGCTCGTCGTATCCGCGGTCCTGCAGAACTGGCGACGCAAGCTGCGCGGGCAGTCCGGCGACGTCCGACCCACCGGTGGGTACCGGTAGGAGCGGCTGAGCCATGCCCTTCACCAAGACCGAGGTCGACATCCACGAGGACTACACGCTCGAGGCGGTCGATCCGGCGTGGCTCACCGAGGGCGTGAAGTCTCCGAAGCACCTGATGCTGGACCCCGACAACTGCATCCTGTGCCGGGCGTGCGAGGACGTCTGCCCCTGGAACTGCATCTTCATGCTCGCCCCGGAGATCGTCGAAGGCGCCCAGACGTCGGCCGCCGAGGCCGAGGTGATCAACTCGACGGCGATCTTCGTGGTCGACGACAACGCGTGCACGCGGTGCTCGGTGTGCGTCGACAGGTGCCCGACGGACACGCTGTACTATGCGCGGCTGCCGGAGGGCTCCGGGGGTCGAAGGACGATGGCCCAGGTCCCGACGTCCCAGGCGGCGGAGGAATGATCGCGCCGACCGCGAGAGGGGGAACGCGTTGAAGCTGAAGCCCCCGTCGCCGAGCGAGCTCGGCGACCGTCTCCGGGACTCGGAGGTCTGGAAGTCGATCTTCCGGCCGGGCTCGATCTTCCGGAAGGGCTACAAGGACACCTCGCGCGACCGCGCCCTCGCGACGATGAACAACGTGCTGTACCACCTTCACCCGGTGAAGGTGAAGCGGCACGGGTTGAAGCTGACCTACACGTTCTGCCTGGGGGGCCTCTCCTTCTTCCTGTTCATCCTGCTGACGGTCACGGGCATCTTCCTGATGTTCTTCTACCGGCAGCAGGCAGACATCGGCGGCGCGCAGGCCTACACGGACATGCAGGGGATCCGGACGACCGTGTTCTTCGGCGACTTCGTCCGGAACCTCCATCGATGGGGCGCGCACCTGATGGTCTTCAGCGTGGCCCTGCACATGGCGCGGGTGTTCTACACCGGCGCGTACAAGCCGCCGCGCGAGTTCAACTGGGTCGTCGGCGTCATCCTGCTCTTCCTGACGCTCGGCCTGTCGTTCACGGGTTACCTGCTGCCCTGGGATCAGCTCGCGATCTGGGCCGTGACCGTCGGGACCTCGCTCGCCGGCTACTCGCCGTTCATCGCGAAGCAGATGAACTTCCTCCTGCTCGGCGGCGTGGTCGTCGGGCCGGAGACGCTCCTGCGCTGGTACGTGCTCCACGTGCTGGCGCTGCCGTTCGTGTTGGTGCTGTTCCTCGCGGTCCACTTCTGGCGGATCCGCAAGGACGGCGGGATCTCGGGACCGCTCTGATGGCGACGATCGGGGGCCGGTGATGGCGCGCGAAGACACCCCGCTCGACCAGGAGGTCTTCGACCGCGTCCTGAAGGAGCAGCTGGACGCCGGGACGGACAAGCGCGTCGCCGAGGGTCGCGCCCGCTCGGCGGCGGTCCGCGCCTACAAGACCGCGCATCCCGAGGAGGAGGCGGCGCCCGCCGCAGCGCCCGCCGCCGGAGGGAACGGGGAAGCCCAGGCGCCGGCGGCCGCAGCAGCAGCGCCGGCGGCCGCGCCGGCGCAGGCGGCGATGGTGGCGGCCGCCCCCGCGAGCGCGCCCACCCGGACCGCGCCGCTCCCCACGGGGAACATCCCCACGCCGAAGAAGGGCGCCCCGGACAAGCACCGGTTGCTCGCGCTGGTGCCGCCGGAGGGGATCCAGCGGGTCGAGCGGGAGCAGGGCGACCGCGTGAACGTGTGGCCCCACCTGCTGATCGAAGAGTTCGTGGCGATGTTCGTCCTGTCGGTGGGCCTCGTGGTGTTCTCCACGTTCCTGAACGCACCGCTGCGCGAGCTCGCCAACGCCAACCTCACCCCGAACCCGTCGAAGGCTCCGTGGTACTTCCTGGGACTGCAGGAGCTGCTGCGCTACTTCCATCCGATGGTCGCCGGGATCTCGATCCCCACGTTCATCCTCGTGGGTCTCGCGGCCGTCCCGTTCGTCGACCGGAACCCCAGCACCCGTCCTGGCGACAGGAAGATCGCCCTCACGCTGTTCACGATGATGTTCATGTTCGGCGCAGTGCTCACGATCATCGGCTCGTTCTTCCGAGGGCCCGGGTACAACTGGGTGTGGCCGTGGGCGCAAGGGGTGTTCTTCGACCTGTGAGGACGCTCGCCGCCTCCGCCGGGCTCGTCGCCGCGATCGCCGCGCTGCTCGGCATCCTGATCTTCGCGATCGCGTTCTTCGTCGTCTCGCTGCGCTCCTACCAACGGCAGCAGGAAGCCCTCGCCGCGTCGCAGGCGCGCGCGGCGGGCTTGCCTCCGCCCGCGTCGCGCGCCCCCGCGGTCTCCCGCCGGGACTTCTTCCGCAGGTCGCTGATCGCGTCGCTCCTCGTGTTCGGCGCGCAGTTCGGCGGCGCGTCGATCGCGTTCCTGTGGCCGAGCCTGAAGGGCGGGTTCGGAGCACTGATCGATGCCGGCGACCTCGCGGAGATCAAGTCGGCCGTGAGCTCCGGCGAGCCGTTCTACGTCGGCACGGGTCGCTTCTACATCGTGCCGTACAACGGCACGCCGAAGGGCGGCGTGGACTACGCGTCCGAGGGCGTCTCGGGCGAGGGCATCATGCCGCTGTACCAGCGATGCGTGCATCTCGGGTGCCGCGTCCCGTTCTGCGGCCAGTCGAAGTGGTTCGAGTGCCCGTGCCACGGCTCGAAGTACAACCAGGCGGGCGAGTACCAGCTCGGCCCGGCGCCCCGCGGCATGGACCGCTTCCACATGGAGGTCGTGGGCGGCCGGGTCATGGTCGACACGTCCGAGGTCGTCCTCGGGCCGGCGCGCGGGACCGACACGATCGACCAGCCGCCGCAAGGCGCCTTCTGCGTGGCACCGGGATAGGGGCGGACGAGAGCGATGCTCGCACTGTCGACGACCGCCGGGACCGCCCTCGCGATCGCGGGCGGCCTGATCGCGGCCGCCGCCGTCGCGGGCCTCGCGCTCCGCCAGCGGACGCGCGAGACCGGCCCCGACATCCCCGAGGCACTCCGTCCCGGGCCCTCCGACGCCGCGCTCGAGACGCCGCTCCTGCAGAAGCTCCAGGGCTGGAGCGTCGTGATGCTCGCGTTCTTCGTCGTGTGGATCCCGGCGACGTGGATCTTCGAGCCGTCCACGAACCTGAACCAGGAGAACGAGCTGAAGGAGATGGCCATCGATCGCGGCGGGCGTTCGGTCCTGCCGTTCTCCGAGGAGAACCAGCTCGGCGTCGGGTGCGTCCGCTGCCACGGCCCGGAGCTGACCGGGGGCATCATCCCCCTCCGGGACCAGTTCGTGTTCCCGCCGAACCTCACGACCATCTGCGGAGGCCCGAGCACCGGCCACGCCGCGATCTACTCGACGGCGGACATCTACCAGGTGATCTCGGAAGGTCGGGTCGAACGCGGGATGCCGTCGTGGAGCATCCGGTTCGAAGGCGCGCTCGACGACCAGCAGATCAACGACATCGTCGCTCTACCTCGTGGAGCTCTCGTCGAAGAACGTGCCGTTCGAGGACAACGTGTGCCTGAACGAGGACGCGTCCGCGGCCGCACTCGCGACCCCCGGCCCCAACCCGAGGGATCCGTGATGGAGAGCTGCCTCGGTTTCAACATCGACTGCGGCGTCCTGGTGAAGGGCGCCGGCGTGGTCCTGATGGCCTTCACCCTGTTCGTCGGAAGCGTGTACCTCCTCCTGACGGCGGTCCTCGGCCGCTGGATGGGCTACCTGGTCCTGATGGTCGCGTTCTCGGGATGGATGATCGTGCTCTCCGCGCTCTGGGCGTTCGGCTTCTACTCCCAGGGCGAGGACACACCGGTGAACCTCGGGCCGCGGGGCGCGGAGCCCGCCTGGATCCCGCTCCTCGCCTCGACGGCCGACACCAGCGACCGCTACGAGGAGTTCCGTTCCTACCCCGAGGGACCGTGGGAGCAGCCGGCGCCGGGCGAGCAGTCGGCCGAGGTGCAGTCCGTGACCGGGATCGTCAGCGACTTCCTCGCGGAGCACGCGAACGAGGAGCTCGAGATCCCCGAGGTGGACCCGACCGCCGTGACCGGCGTCGACTTCGCGGTTGATTCGATCCATTTCGCGAACGCCGGCGACACGCAGCTCGCCGTGGCCCGAGCGCACTTCCTGGAAGGCGGACCGCTCTGGACCGTGTCGCTGTACCACGACGAGGGAAGCGTCCCGCGGTACTCCTACATGTTCCTGGCGGGGTCCGTGATCCTGTTCGCGATCCACCTACCGCTGCTCGACATCGCCGAGCGCAAGCGCAAGGACTTCCTCACCGGTGGCGCGGCGCCGCCCTGGTACGGACCGGCGTGATGGGATCCGGCGGACGACGGGAGGAGGTGGGAGCGTGATCGGTGCCGAGGTACCCCTGCTGGATCAGGGGAGCATCCAGTTCATCCTCCTCGGAGTGATGATCCTGGCCGTCTTCGTCGTCCTCTGGATCACGATCGCGAAGTAGCCTCCGCCGCTCAGCGCGTCGGCGCGAACGCGACCGCCCCGCCCCGCCGCCGGACGTCGGCCAGCACCGCCTTCCGCTGCTCGTAGTAGGCGAGGATCTGGAGCTCCACCGCCAGGTCCACGGATCGGACCGAGACGCCGGGCGGTGCCACGAGCGGGGCGGGCGCGAAGTTGAGGATCGAGCGGATCCCCGCGGCGACCATCCTGTCCCCGACGTCTTGGACCGCGGTCGCCGGAGTGGCGATCACGCCGATCGCGATCGCGAGCTCCTTCACCAGCTCGGGGAGCGTGTCGATGTGCACCACCTCGAGCTCCCCCACGCGCTCGCCGACCTTCGCCGGATCGACGTCGACGAGCGCCGCCACGCGGAACCCGCGGTCGCCGAACCCCTTGTAGTTGGCGAGGGCGTGCCCCAGGTTCCCGATCCCCGCGATCGCGATGCCCCAGTCCTGGGTGAGTCCCAGCTCCCGGCGGATCTGGTGGATCAGGTAGGCGATGTCGTAGCCCACGCCCCGGGTGCCGTAGGAACCGAGGTGCGACAGGTCCTTCCGAACCTTCGCGGAGGTGACACCGGCGGCCATCGCGAGCTCCTCGGAGGAGGCGACCGCGGTGCCGTCCGCGGCCATCCCGGCGAGCGCCTGCAGGTACCGCGGCAGCCGACCGACCGTCGCCTCCGGGATCGACCGATCCCTCACGCGCGGCCCGGCCAGCGGCTCATGCACGGAGCCTAGCCGAAAACACCCCCCCGTTCACAAGTTCACGAGCGGCTCGGCCGCTCCTTCTCGGCCAGCTGTTCCTCGAGCTGGATCGGGTCGACCGTGACCTCGAACGCCTCATCGCCGTCGATCTCGACGACGGGGATCCGGATCCCGTACTCGAGCTCGAGCTCCTCGTCGGCCTCGATGTCCACCTCGTCGAACGCGAACCCCAACCGTGGCTGCAGGGACAGGACCGTCTCACGAGCGACGTCGCAGAGATGGCATCCCGGGCGCGTGTAGAGGACCACGCGATGTTCTTCGCTGGGGGCCGGGCCTCGATCCGATCCGCGCGGGCCCGGCATCGGCCGATGGTAGCGTGCCGCGCCGAGGGCGATGAGAGACGGCGACCGGGAGGATCTTGAGCTGCACCGGCGCCTCTCCACCGGCGATCGGGGAGCCTTCGACGAGCTCTACCGCCGCTACTCCCCCACGGCGTACGGGATCGCCTACCGGCTCACGGGACAACGGCTGCTCGCGCAGGACGTGGTCCACGACGCCTTCCTCGCGCTCTGGCGAGCGCCGGAGGCGTTCGACGCCGCCAGAGGCGCCTTCCGGACCTTCTTCCTCTCGCTCGTCCATCATCGGGCGGTCGATACCATCCGGCGCGAGGAGCGGATCCGAGCGCGCCAGGATCGGGCGGCGAACCTCGAGCCCGTCGTGGACGAAGACCCCTCGGAGCGCGTTGTGGACGACGACGACCTCTCCGAGCGCCGTCGCGACGTCCGGGAAGCGCTCCGAGACCTCTCCGCAGAGCAACGACAGGTGCTCGAGATGGCCTATTTCCGAGGGATGACGCAGGTGCGGATCGCCGAGGAGCTCGGGATCCCGCTCGGCACGGTGAAGACGAGGACGTTCGCGGCGCTCCGCAAGCTCCGTGGGGTGCTCCAGACCGACGATCGAGGAGACGTGTGACACCGACAGGAACGCCGCCGGAAGGCCCAGGGCCAGGAGGACCACAGACGGACCCGCACGAGGCCGACCGGGCCGACGAGCTGCTCGCCGGCTACGCGCTCCGGAGCCTTTCCGGCGACGACGCCGTGGAGGCCGACCGCCTGCTCTCCGAGCACGTGCCGGGGTGCGCCAGGTGCCGAGAGACCCTCTTGGCGTTCAGCGACACGGTCGCGGACCTCGCCCTCGAGGTCGACCCGGTGGCCCCACCCGAGACCCTGCTCCCCCGCCTCCATCGCCAGTTGGAGCCCCGGACGGGGCGCCCCGCACCCGGCAGGTGGGTGGCGGTCGCGTCCGGGGTCGCCGCGATCCTGGTCGTGGGAGGTCTCACCGTCTCGCTGGGGATGCGTGCAGGCGACCTCCAGACGAGCAACGACCTGCTGGGCGATGCCCTCGCGTTCTCGCAGCGTCCCGATGCCGACACGGCGCGACTGGACACGGCCGAGCCCACCGAGCTCTCCGCCATCTCGGCTCCGGACGTGGACCACTTCTTCTTGGTCGGAAGCGACCTGCCGGCAGCGCCGGCCGGGTTCGTCTACGGCGTCTGGCTCGCCGATCAGAGCAGCAACGAGACCTTCTACGCGGGATCCTTCGTCCCGGTCTCCGAGACGACGGTCGTCCGCGTCCCGTTCGATCGGAACCGGTTCGACAGCGTGTTCGTCACGCTCGAGCGAGAGGGCGCCGTGCCGGACGAGCCCGGGGACGTGGTCTGGGAGGAAGCGGCCGCCGCCTAGTCGGACGGATCGCCGAGGCGTTCCCGGATCTCCCCGAGCTCCGGCGACCAGCGGACCGAGAAGAACGGGTTCACCTCGAACGCCTCGCGCAGGAAGCGCCCCGCGGCGTCGCGGTCCCCCAGCCGGAGCCTGATCATCCCGGCATGGAACAGGAACAGAGGCGTTCCGCGTGCCGAGTCGGAGGGCCTGCTCGGATGCGGCGGCGGCCTCCTGGTAGCGGCCGTTCGCATAGAGCGCCCACGCGAGGGCGTCGGCCACGTGGACGCTCGTGCGCTTCCCCCACTCGGCGCGGGCGGCGCGAAGCGCCGCCCGCGCCGAGCCGGGACCAAGCGTGATCCGCTTCGAAGAGCGCGATCTCGAGGTCGGTGTTCACGCCGTTCGCGCGGAAGAGGCGCGCTTCCGCCCGGACGAGGTCGAACTGAGCGGCGGCCGCCTCGCCATCTCCCGCCGCCGCGTAGAGATCGCCGAGCGTGGCCACGTGTTCCGGCGACGGGTACCGCGCCGCCAGCCGCTCGTATCCCGCGATCGCGGCGGGGAGGTCGCCGGCGGCCCACGCCACGAGCGCCAGGCCCGCCGCCGCCTCCATCGAGTTCGGGTCGGCGGCCCGCGCGCGGCGGAACCACTCCCGAGCGTTCCCGATCCGGCCGGCTCCGAAGTGGAGCTTCCCGATCTGCGCCGCGGCCCAGGCGACGTCCGGCCGGCCCGCGGCCACGTCGAACGCCGCCCGCATCGCGTCGATCGCTCCGGCCACGTTGCCTCGGAGCTCGAGGGCGTAGCTGACCCTGGCGTAGGAGGCGAGATCCGGACGGGTGTCGACCATCCGTTGGAACGATGCGAACGCGGCGCGGTACCGCCCGAGCTCGAGCTGAGCGTCCCCGAGGACCCCGTAGGCATCGGCGTCGAACGGAGCGGTACGGACGGCGCGGCGTCCCCACCGGAGGGCGTCGTCGAAGTCGTGTTGCGCCGCCGCCAGGGAGCCGAGGCCTACGAGCGCTCCCGCGTTGCCCCTGGGCTGGACCGCGAGCGAGCGGCGGAGGGCGGTTCGGGCGAGCGGATACGCCGATGGGTCCGACGTGATCCGGGCCTGCTGGACGTAGGCGGTCCCGAGGGCGGCCGAGGCCTCCCAGTCGTCGGGGACCGCATCGAGCCGATCCTCGAGCGACGCGATCGCGGTCGCGAGCGTGCCGGCACCGGACGCAGGGAACAGGAACGCATCCGCCGAAGCGCCCCTCGTGATCGGTTCGGGGAGCATCGCCGGATCGCCCGGGTGTCCGAGAGCACCGACGACGAACACGACCACCGCGAGCCCCGCGGCGGTCGCGATCGAGACGGCTCGAGCCTTCATGACGATCCTCCGGAGAGGAGGAGTGGCCGCCGCAGCGGCCACTCCCTTCCTCCTTGTTCCTCAGGGCACCGCGTGCGGGTCGGCGTCCGACCCGGAGTGCGGGTACGCGACGTACGGGAACTCCGACAGGAACGACGCGTCGTTCTCGTCCACGCCGTCGGCCAGACCGTCGGCGTCCGTGTCGTGACCGGGGATCAGGACCCCCATGACGACGCGCAGAGCGATGTCGATGATGTCGTCGCTCAGTCGACGGCCGTTCGGGAACCCGGCCGAGTCACCTGCGATCGCGCCGAGGCTCGAGCAGGCGTCCGAGCACGGAGCGATGTCCATGTTCAGTCGCAGCATCTCCGCCGCCCGGACGTCGTCCGGCTTGTTCAGTCCCGGCAGACCGGTGAGGAACACCTGCACCAGGTCGGACCGCTGGACCCCTGCCTTGGCACCGTTGGAGTCCGGAACCTCGGGGAACAACATGCCGTAGACCGCCGAGATCAGGTGCGGCAGCTCGGGATCGTTCACCTTCGGCAGATAGGCGGCGTCATCGCGCGGGTTGGACCCGTTGAAGTAGTCCTTGAGCCCGATCGGCACGACGACCTCGTTCACGAGCGGCATGCCGAGTCGGGAGACTTGGACGGTCGATCCCTCCCACTCGATGGAGCCGTCCGCGCCCTGGATGCGGATCGACGGCCGGGATGCCGTGGTCCAGACACCGATGACACCGTCATCCGGCCCACGGAGCTGGCTCTTCGGCACCTCGAGGACCATCGTGTTGACGTTGAAACCGTCCAGCGTGTCGTCGCCGGCCTCCGAGAAGTCCCCTCCGTAGAGGAGGTCGAAGACGCGGAGGTCGAGGAAGAACGGATCGTCGGACTGACCGACCCAGCTCCGCCTGCCGCTGCCGGCAGACCGCACGCCCGCGTCGAAGAGGTCGGCGTTGTATCCAGGCATCGACGCGTCTCCGACATGCGAGGGGACGACGCGCGCGTTGTCGAGCAGCTTGACCGCGTTGTCTCCCTTGATGCGGGTCAGGTCGTAGGTCTGGTAGATGAGCAGGTTCTCGTCGTTCAGCGACGTCACCGGCCCGTTGTTGTAGATGAAGGAGTCGGGGTTGCGGTGATGCGTCGTGAACCGCCAACGGAAGACCACGTCGGGACGCGCGTCCCCGTCATTGTCGATGTTGATGTCGTAGTTCGTTCGCTCGGCCCAGAGGTAGAAGTTCGGGCCGCCCGCGGGCTCCTCGAACGGGATCCACGAGCCGACGAGCGCGACCTTGTTCGGCGCGTCGTCCGGGACGAACGCGTAGAGGTCGGTCGCGTCGATCGGAGGATCGGCCGAGACCAACGGTGCTTCGCGGTGACTGGACGCCGTCGACGCGACCGGGCCGAGCCCGGCGAACGCGGCGACGGCGAGCGCCCCCGTGACGGCGAGCGCAGCCGCTCGCTTGATCCGTGATGCAGGCTTCCGAGCAGACAAAGCTATCCCCTCCTGAGGTCGTTGATCGTGCGTGTCGGACGATCGGGAATGCCTCTGCCGCGCGCCGCCCGCTTCCCGGGACCCTCCCGGTCGGGCGCCTGCGTCCCCCTTCCTCGGGCGCGGTCAGGCCTGGTTCGCGCGCGACGTCCGAGTGGATCACTCGGGGAGATGGTCAGTGCGCCGGAAGATCGCGCCGTTCGGATGCGGGACGGGACTCGCTCGCCCGCCGGAAGCCGAGGAACATCACGGCGACACCGGCGAGCAACGAGAGCGAGAAGGCCGGGAGGTTGCCCACCGCGGCGAACGCGGAACCTGCGGCGGCCGTGATCGTGGCCCCGGCCGCGACGAGCAGCGTCCCGATGAATCGGCTCCGCAGCTCCGGACGTCCGCGCATCCGCCAGGCCGACCACGCCGCGCCGGCGACGAGGATCACGTAGGAGGGGATCGAGATCACCTGCGGGAGGCGATAGGCGGCCGTCCCGTCACCGAAGACCTCCTTGCCCGACGGGAGCCGCTCCGCCAGCGCCGAGGGATCGATCGCGGCGCCCCGCGTCACCGCGACGGTGTAGGCGAATACGAACGCCAGGACCACCCAGACCGCCACGTCCAGGACCTGGCCTCGCCGAAGCAGATGGACCTCACCGGCGGCGAGCAGGGGGACGTTCAGCACCGCGCCGAGGATCCAGTACACCTCGAAGAGGGTGCGGCTCCATCCCGAGAGGGCGCCCCCCGCCACGGCGAGGGATGCCAAGCCGTACATCACGAGGGCCCCGCACCACATCGCGAGATGGAGCCGCCGGGTGTGGGCGAACCGACGGGCGAGCGCCGCCGCGAACACGAACGCCACCACCGCGGCGGCGAGCGGGAACACCCACATGTGCTCACAGGATACGCATGGCCGGTCAGGGAACAGCCGGTAGCATCGGAGCCATGGCTTCCCCGCCCGTCTTGTTCTCGTCGGCCGCCTTCTTCGCCCGACCGCTGTCGTGGACCTTCCGACTCGCGGCGGAGTGCGGCTACCGCGGCGTCGAGGTGATGGTCACGAAGGATCCGGAGAGCCAGGATCCGGCGGGCATCCGCGCCCTGGCGGATGAGTTCGAGCTCGCGGTGGGGGCGCTGCATGCTCCGTGCTTGCTGCTCACCCGGAAGGTCTGGGGGACGGACCCGATCGAGAAGATCGACCGCTCCGTCGAGGCCGCGGCGGACGCCGGCATCCCGGTGGTCGTGGTGCACCCGCCCTATCGATGGCAACGCCCGTTCCGTCGCTGGCTCGTCGACGACCTCCCGAGCGTCGAGGAGCGCACCGGCGTCGCGGTCGCGGTCGAGAACATGTTCCCCGTTCGCGTCGCTGGGCAGGGACCTCACGTTCCACTCGAACCAGGATCTGGAAGTCCTCGAGGGGATGCACCACCTCGCGCTGGACACCTCCCATGCCGCGGTGGCGCGGCACGATCCGATCGAGGTTCGCCATCTCTTCGGCGACCGGCTCCGGCACGTCCATCTGTCCGACAACGCGGGGAAGGGGTGGGACTCCCACCTGCCGCCCGGACACGGTGTGCTGGACCTCGACGCGTTCCTCCACGACCTCGCGGACTCCGACTACGAGGGCGCCGTGTCGCTCGAGGTCGATCTGCGCCCGGCGCTCGGCCACGACGAGCGGCTCGCAACCGTGATGGTGGACATGCGCGAGCGAACGGAACGGGCGCTCGAGTCGGCCGGACGCGCCGCGCGGTGAGCGGCTAGCCTCGCCGCGTGCGACGCCCGACCCTGATCGTCCTGATCGTCCTGCTCTCGCTCCTGGTGGCTGCGGGGATCTGGCAGCTCCAGCTCGCGGGCCAGGACCATGGTCCGCTCCCCGGGCCGACCAGCCCGGGCCAGCTCCCGAGCCCGCCGCCCGGATAGTCGGTACCCTCCTCATCCATGCCCAGGGACGAGACGGCACCGGAAGTGGAGCGGGACGCGTTCGCGGAGAAGCTGTTCCGATCCGTGCTCGGGTACTTCGAGATCTTCTCGATCCATCTGGGCGCGAGGCTCGGCCTGTACCGCGCGCTCGCCGAAGCCGGGCCGATGACCTCGCAGGAGCTCGGCGAGCGTGCGGACATCGCCGAACGGTACGCGCGCGAGTGGCTCGAGCAGCAGGCGACGGCCGGGATCCTTGCGGCCGAGATCCGAGAGGACGGTGCGAACCGGTTCCGGTTGCCTGCCGGCCACGCCGAGGTGCTCCTGGACGGCGACTCGCTCTCGTTCATGGGAGCGAGCGTGACCCAGCTGATGTCGCTGCGCGGTGCCTTCGACCAGGTGGTGGAGGCGTTCCGGACCGGGGGCGGCGTGCCGTACGACGCGTACGGCCTGGACAGCGTGGAAGGACAAGGGGGCGCGAACCGGCCCACGTTGCTGACGACGTTGCCGAACGACTGGCTCCCCGCGATCCCCGAGGTCCACACCCGGCTCTCCTCGAACCCACCGGCGCGGATCGTCGATGTGGGATGCGGGACGGGATGGTCCTCGATCGCGATGGCGACGGCGTACCCGACCGTCACCGTCGACGGGTTCGATCCCGATCGGACCTCGGTGGAGCTGGCCCGCCGCAACGCGGAGGCCGCGGGCGTCTCGGACCGCGTCCACTTCCACCAGGAGGACGCCGGCGCACTCACCACCGACGGCCCGGTGGCGTTCGCGACGGCCTTCGAATGCATCCACGACATGGCCAGGCCGGTCGAGGTGCTGCGGGCAGTCCGGACCGCGCTCGACGACGAGGGCACGATGCTCGTGGTGGACGAACGGACGAAGGAGGCGTTCTCGGGTGAGCCCGATGAGCTCGAGGCCTACTTCTACGGCTGGAGCGTGTTCGACTGCCTGCCGTCCGGGATGTTCGAGCAGCCGTCGGCGGGAACGGGAACGGCGATGCGCCCCGGCACCCTCAAGCGATACGCGTCCGAGGCCGGATTCGCGGGCTTCGAGGTGCTCCCGATCGAGCACGACACGTTCCGGTTGTACCTGCTCCGCGCGTCGTCCTAAGAGCCCTCGACGACGACCACGTCGCCGGCAGCGAGGCCGAGCATGAGCGCCGCGTTCCCACGGTTGACGACGATCGCCAGGTGGCCGTCGGAATCGATGATCAAGCCCGGCTCGCGCTCCGGGAGCTCGGCGAACGTGCCGGCGCGCGGCAGTCGCCGGCCGTTCACGACGAGGACGCGGCCCTCGGCGACGCCGGCGGCGTCCAGGTCGAGCTCGGTCGCGTTCAGCTGGACGTTCCCGAACCCGTCGGTCGCGGTCACGCGGGCGCCCACGGCGCCGACGGCCACCATCGGCCCGGGAACGTCGAGCCGCTCGAGCGACGCGACATCCAGGGCCGGTCCGAGGTCGCCGAGCCGTGTCCCGGCGGCGAGATGCGCGGCCGCCGGCGCGAAGACGTCCCTGCCGTGGAACGTGCGCGAGACCGGCGCGAGGATGACGTCGGGGCTCCGGATCTCCACGGCGTCCGTGACTCCCCCGAGCGCATCCCATGCGAGCGACAGCACGCCGTTGTCGGGACCGACGAGGAGCGTCGAGCCCGCCGCGACCGCCACCGCCCGCCTGTTCGACCCGACCCCGGGATCGACGACCGCGACGTAGACCGCATCCGTCGGCATGTACGGGATGGCGCGAGAGAGCTCGACGGCTCCGCGGAGCACGTTCTGCCGTGGAACGGAATGCGAGAGGTCGATGACTCGGGCATCCGGCGCGATCCGCGCCATCACACCGTGACAGATACCCACGAACGCGTCGCTCCGCCCGTAGTCGGTCAGGAAGACGATCGGGCGACTCATGCGTCCACCGGCAGATAGCGCTCGAGCCACTTGATGATCTCCGTGCTCGCGATCCCCGCCTGGTTGCCGGTGAGGATGTCCGTCCCGTGATCCCCCGTGGTGAGGATCATCGGGCGCTTGGGCTGCAGCGTCTCGGCGTACAACGTGTCCACGGCCTCGGCCGCGGTCGTGTCCTCGTGCCCGGCGAGGAAGAGCTTCGCCGCCGTCACCTGTGCGAGGACCTCGCGGCTCGCCTCCAGCCCTTCGAAGCCGATCGGCGCCGAAAGTGTGACGAGCGCGTCGATGTCCTGACCCTCCTTGGAGGCCGCGACCAACGAGGCCGTCCCACCCATGCTCGCTCCGACGAGCCCGATCCGGGTCGGGCCCTCGTCGCGGAGCGCCGCGACGGCTCCTTCGACGTCCTGCCAGATCGCGGAGATCGTCTTCTCTCCCTGCGAGCACCCGGCGTCCCCGCCTGGGCAGTAGCCGCGGAAGTTGAACGTCAGGACGCGGAACCCCTCCTGCCCAAGCCGCTCCGCGAACGCGAACCACGCGCTCTGGTCGGACGGGAACATGTGCGCGAGGACCACGCCCGCCGAGCCGTCGTCGGGACCGAAGAGTCTGCCGGACAGCATGACGCCGTCCGATGCAGGGAACGTGATCTCCTCCGATCCGGCAGTGGAGCCGAGGGGCTCGTCGGCGTCGCACGACGCGAGGATCGAGCAGAGCGTGGCCAGGACGACGACCACCGTCCGACGCTTCGGCGTCCGCACGCCGAGCCTCCCGCCGCTACTTGCCCAGCTTCAGGCGCTGGTGCCGGGTGCGCTTGAGCAGCTTCTTGTGCTTCTTCTTGCGCATCTTCTTCCGGCGCTTCTTCACGAGGGACGGCAACGAACCACGCCTTTCATTCGGTTCCGAAGAGGTTCCGGAGGTCGATCCGCTTCGCTCGGAAGCTCTCCTCCAGACGAACGGAACCCAGTCTAAGCGCTTTGGGCGCCTCTGCCACGGGTGAGATCAACCGGAGCCCGCCGTTGCCCGAGACCGGCTCGAGGTAGCCGACGCCCGTGAAGCCCCCCTCGCCGTCCGACAGACCCACCAGCAGCCGGTCGAGCTGCGAGAGGTCGAAGAGCGGCGGCAGGCTCGGCATGAACACCGTCGGGCGGACGCGGAAGCGCTGGAGCGGCTGCGTGAAGTAGCGGCGCATCGACTCCTCGCGCTGCGCCATCCGCTCGTCCACCGTCGTTGGGACCACCGCGGGATGGATCCCCAGGCGGACGACCTCGACACCGAAGAAGCGCTCCACCACGCCCACGATCGGCTCGAGCTCCTCCCCACGCTGCAGGGCGACCACGAGATCGGGCTCGAGCGTGTCCACCTTGTAGTACTTCACGAGCTGCCCTCGGATCCCCGAGACCTCCCCACCCGTGTCGACGACGACGAGCTCCGCGCCCTCGTCGTGCGCCCGCTCGCGGAGGCGCGAGAGCGCACCCACGAGCGGCAGCAGGTGGTCCTGCGGCGAGGTCGATCCCACGAACCCGATCGCGTCGGCTTGGGCCATGCGATCGTGCGTGAGGTCGTCGGGCTCCCGGATGTGCTTGAGCCCGACCGTGCCGGGCGGGCCCACCGTCTTCTGGGAAACGTCGGCGTCGAGGTAGGCGACGGACCGACCGAGCGTGAGCGCGTACGCGGCGGTGGCGCGCGCCATCGAGCTCTTCCCCGAGTCGAGCCCGCCGACGAACAGCACGGCCCGCGCCTCTCGCGCGGCCCGGTCGACGAGCCGGTCGTGCTCGTTCATCGCGCCCTCCGCCCCTTCGCGGAGGTTCGGCCTCGAGCGTGTCGGAGCCCTGCACGGGCCGGCCTCAGCCGGCCTCGGTGTAGCGCCCCCTCAGGTAATCGTGGACGTCTTCCTCGCGGAAGCGGTAGCCCCTGCCCACGCGGAGCGAGGGCATCTCGCCGGTCTTGATCAGTCGGTAGACGGTCATCCTGGATACACGCATCAGATCCGCGACCTCGTTCGCGGTCAGCAGCCGAGCCTCGGTGAAGGGTTCTGGCATCACCATTTCCGTTCATCGATGGTACCCCAGGGGCCCAACAGCTGGATAGCCCCGAGGTTTCGGAGACGCGAGGGAAGGCTTGCAGCGCAAGGGGTCGAGAGACCGGGTGGGCAGGCGCTTCGCGCCTGCCCACCCTCTGAACGCCTACTTCTTGAGGCCGATGTCCGTGAAGATGACCTGCCCCGTGACGACGATGGTCGCCTGGATGCGGATCGTCGCCGTCGGATCCGACGCCAGCTTCGTGTTCCAGTTGAACATGTAGTGGGAGTCGGTCTTCCGCATCAGGTTCCCGATATCTGGCTGGTTCGTGGCTGCCGCTTCGAGCTCGCCGGTCGGCACACCGCCAGAGATCTTCTGCCAATGGATCCTGATCTCGAGGCCACTGGGGTGGTTCCCTGCGCAATCCGTGACCTCGAGCTTCAGCGGGATCGTGCTGCCGTGCTTGAAGACGCTCAGCGGATGCCCGTTCCTCGTGTTGTTCACCGGCTGCTTGAAGCCATCACCGATCACGTTGAAGTTCACGGTGATCGACTCGGTGTCGCTGTCCGAGAGGCTCCCGTCGGAGATCACGACCGTGGCCGTGTAGTTGCCGGGAGCCGCGTAGCTGTGGTTCGCGGAGAACGGGGAGGTCACGACTCCCAGGTTCTGGTTGTCCGCAAGCGTCAGTGGGTTGCTGTCCCAGTCGATCGACCCCGTGTGTGTATCGCCCGGATCGACATCGTGGAAGGCCACCGTGAGAGTCGCGTTGCTCCCTCCCGCGGTCGTGGGGCAGCCCACCCTGCCTGCTCCGTACGTCGCCGAGTCGATGACCGGGGCGTCGTTCACGGGAGTCACGGTCACCGAGACCGTGGCCGTGTCGGACCTCGGATCGGCCAGGCCGGCGGTCGTGCCGTCGTCGGTGATCGTGTAGGTGAAGGAGTCCGGGCCGTTGTAGTCGGGGTCCGGTGTGTAGCGGATCTGACCGGCCTCCAGGACCGCGGTGCCGTGGCTCGGCGAACCGACGCCGGTGATCGTGAGGCTCTGGTCGCTCTCGTTCGCCGGGCCGGTCGAGTCGTCGGCCGCCGCGTCGATGAGCACGTCGTCGTCCTCGGCCACCGTGGCGGAGTCATCCACCGCGACGGGGGTGTCGTTGACCTCGCTCACGGTCACCGAGACCGTGGCCGTGTCGGACCTCGGATCGGCCAGGCCGGCGGTCGTGCCGTCGTCGGTGATCGTGTAGGTGAAGGAGTCCGGGCCGTTGTAGTCGGGGTCCGGTGTGTAGCGGATCTGACCGGCCTCCAGGACCGCGGTGCCGTGGCTCGGCGAACCGACGCCGGTGATCGTGAGGCTCTGGTCGCTCTCGTTCGCCGGGCCGGTCGAGTCGTCGGCCGCCGCGTCGACGAGCACGTCGTCGTCCTCGGCCACCGTGGCGGAGTCATCCACCGCGACGGGGGTGTCGTTGACCTCGCTCACGGTCACGTCCACGTCGGCTTCGTTGGAGTCCACCGTCCCGTCGTTGGCCGTGTAGGTGAAGGCGTCGGTGCCGTTGAAGTTCGGGTCCGGTGTCGTAGGTGATCTTGCCGCCGGCGAACCCGCTGGTCCCATCGGCGGCAGCCGTCACCGAGTACGTGAGGGCATCGCCGTCGACGTCGGAGCAAACGGGGTCGGTCTCCCCCAGCATGTCCTCATCTGTCGTGATCGAGACGTCCTCGCACACCGGGGCGTCGTTCACCGGAGCCACCGAGATCGTGAGCGTGGCCTGGTTGGAGTTGAGGGCGCCGTCGGTCGCCTCGTAGGTGACGGTGAACCCGGCCGGCCCGACCGTGGCGTCGTTCAGGTCGGTGTCGGGTGTGAACCGGATCGTGCGGCCGTCGGCGAGCAGGACCGCGGTCCCGTTCGTGGCCGAGATCGAGCTTCCATCGACCGTCAGGTCACCGTTGGTGTTGTCGACGTCGGTGTCGTTGGCGATCACGTCGGTGTCGATGTAGGTGTCCTCATCGGTGCTGTTCGCGTCGTCGGCCGCGACCGGGGCGTCGTTCACCGAGGCCACGGTGAGAGCAACGTCAGGACGGTTGCTGGCCGCAAACGATCCCGCATCGAACACCACGAACTGGACGGTCCGAGCGACAGTGCTCGGATCCTGACTCGTGTTCTCGTACGTCACTGAGGCCAGGCAGCCCTCGTAGACAGCTTTCGCTGCAGTGCCGGTGATCGTGAGGACACCGGTGGTGGAGTTATAGGAGGGGAGAACGCCGATGCAGGCCGTCGCGTCCCAGTCAAGGGACTCGGATGCCCCATCCGGCGGAGCAGTCATGCCAGGTCCCCACAGATTCGCGGCGGCGCCACCCATGTTCGCACTGTCGACGTCAGTGATCGTGAGGTTCGGTGCGAGTTGCACAGGCGGATCGCCCTCGTTGAAAGTGGCAAAGGTATCGACCCCTGCAGCTGCGCCGTTCAGATCGAGCGCAGGCGCGTCGTTGACTGCGGTCACGTCGATCGAAACGGTGGCCGCGGCGCTGTCGAGGGTGCCGTCGTTGGTCTTGAAGTCGAACGAGTCCGACCCATCGAAGTTCGCGTCCGGGTCGAACGTCACGACGGGGCTCGGCAAGCCATACGGGAGTTCGGAAGAGATGATCTCGTGACCGGCGGTCCCGATGCCCACGTAGAGCGAGCCGTTGCCGGGAAGGGTCGTCGCATTGAAGGACAGCGAGTCGCCGTCGTTGTCCGAGCCGGTGAGGGTGATCGTCTTGGCATCGTCTTCGTCGGTAGTGACTGATTGGGCAGTGGCCGTTGGTGCCGTGTTGGCGATCGCGACCGAGTTGGTTCGCAGTGTGCCGTTGACCGTGCCGTCGTTCGGAGTGGCCTCCGCGATCACCGTGTCGCCCTTGGACGGGTTGATGTTGGCTGGCGGGCTCGCGCCGGTGCAAAGAGAGGTGGCGTAGGACTGGGACAGGTCGAGCGAGACCGAGCGGGTCCCCGCAGCCGCGGAGGCGCTCGAGGCGGTCGAGATCCGGCAGGTGTTCACGCCGCGCGTGATCTTCCACGTCCAGGCGACCGAGATGTTGTCCCCGTCGACATCGCTCGTGGTGGTCGAGGCCTGGAGGGAGTCGTTGGTCTGGGGTGAGGCGGGGCTGAAGCTCGGGATCGTGGCGACCGGTGCTGTGTTGGTCACTGCATAGTTCGCCGTCATCCGGCGAAGACCATTGTTGTTCTCGCCCGCGGCGCAGAGGGCGCGGTTGCCAGGCCCCGAGGTCGTGAATGCCGCGCCGCCGCTCGTGCTCACCCAGTTCACGAAGGACTGGCCGCCGGCAGACGCAGGTGCGGTCAGCCCGACCCACTGGTTGAGGCCGACCGTGACGTTGAGCGTTCCAGGGTTGGCATCAGTCGTCGTGATATCTCCGATGCCGCTGTTACCAGACCCCGAGATCGCAGTTGTACACGTCGAGTTCGAATAGAGCTGCCAACTCACAGCAGTGAGCGTCGGACCACTGCTCAGGAACCGGAAGTTCGAGTCGGTGAAGGTGGTCGACGCGGTTCCGGAGATCGGACCCGTCGCCGTCACCGTGTACGTGGCGACGAACCACTCGGGCAACTGGAACTCGTCGCGGATCGTTCCGTTGCCGTCCGCGATGACGTCGACGTCTCGGCGCCAGGACTCACCTGCGTCGTCGTTCACGCGGATGTGGACGATCTCACCGGGCTGCCAGTTGGTGCCCGTCAAGATCACGGCGCCGCCGGGTGGGTAGTCGCCCTTGTCGCTCGAGATGGTCGGGTTGCCGATAGGAAGGAGCGAATTGGGTGAGGGTTCGGGTGAGGGCTCGGGAGCGGTGGTCGGCTCGGGTGAGGGCTCGACGCTCGGCTCCGGGGAGGATGCGGAGCTCGGGTCTGCGGAAGGACTCGGCTCCGGGCTCGGCGACTCGGTCGCCGGATGCCTCGGTGGTCGGGTCGGCGGGAGGATCCTCGGCGAACGCGGTCGGACCCGTGAGGGTCATCAGGACCGCGAGGACGACCGACATCGCGATCGGTTTGCGGATCCGCTGCGAGAGCCGGCGATACCGCCGTCCGAACGCCCATGTCGTCACTGAGCGCGTGCCAGACCCTGGAGTAGCTGATTTCCTTCGGCGCATCCACCCGTCCTCTCAGTTGAACCGGTCGGCGCGCCCCGCTCCGCAGAGCCCCCTCCGGACGCGCCGACAGGTATCCCATCCACCCGCGACTGCTGTAGGCAGTTGCGTGGATGGGGGAGCGTAGGTGAGATGGGGGACGCCCGTCAATACCCCCGAACGGCCGACGTCAAGTGTCCTTGCTTGACGCAAGGGCGAGATTCGTGCTCGGAGATGGGGTGTTCGGAGGAAGGCGATGCCGCCCTAGGCAAGCCTTCCTGCAGCGATGACGGTCCTTGTCTCTTGCGCACCTCTCCCGTATGCTCCGCCGTATGACAGACGCTCGACGTGCCCTGCTGCGCAAGCTCGAGCACGCGGACGCGTTCCCCTTGGTCGCCCTGCAGGCGATCCGCGAGCTCCGCACCGACCTCGATGCGGTGGAAGCCGAGGCGATGGTGCGAGCTCGGGAGCTCGGCGCCTCACTCGAGGACATCGCCGAAGCGCTTGAGATCACGCGTCAGGGCGTCTCCTACAGATTGAAGGTGCTCGCCGAGCACCGGACACGACGACGAGACCCGGCAGAGGATGAGATCGTCGACGTCAGGGAGCCGGATCCGCGCGGGGCGCGCAGCGACTAGCTCCGTTCGAAGCGTCCCGCGACCGCCTGGAAGCACGGCCAGTAGTTCTCGGGCGGAACATGATCGTCGAGGACGACCACGATCTCGGTCCGGCCCTGCGCCTTCGCCACGATCAGCGCGGGATCGTTCACATCGGCGATCGAGAGCGTCTCGACGCCGGCTTCGATCGCGGCTCCCGCGAGTCCATGATCGGCCATCACGAGATCCGGCCGTTCGTCGGCCAGCATCCGACGCATCGCCTCCGGCCAGTGGGTGTGCCTCGGCCGCTCCCCGTCGGTGACCATGCCGACGGCGCCGTGGTACGCGATCGTCCACTCCTTGCCCGCGTGATCGTCGAACCAGGTCTCGCCGTCGGCCGGCCGGACGATCGCCGCGCCGCGCGCCGTCGCGAGCTCGGCGATCGCGCCGTACAACGGGTCGAGGTCCCCCGGATGCCCGGTGGCGAACAGCACCCGCTCGCGACGGCGCGCGGCGCCCGCCAGGCGCTCCCCCACGCGCTCGCACGCGTCCATCACGGACCCCGCGTCGATGTCGGGCGATCCCTCGGTCGCCAGCGCGTCGATGGGCACGCCCGCAGCCTCGCCCACGATCCGCACGATGTCGTCGAAGCCGAAGGGTTCGGGCATGTTCGACAGACCGAAGAGCTTGTCGGGATCGTGCTCGACGAGTTTCCGGATGTTCCCGAACACGTTGTGATGCGGATGACCCGCCGGCCCCGCCACCCCGCCGGCCACGAGGGCGCGCTCCAACTCCTCCCGTGGATACGGCCGCGGCTCCCAGCGCTCGTCGAGCACCGGCAGACGACCGGCGTGGGCTCCGATAACGTCCAAGGCACCACCATCGTACGAGGGGGTTCGACCTGCGCATCGAGGGAGCTGTGGTCGTGGTCGCCGGGGCGTCGTCCGGGATCGGCGAGGCGGCGGCGCTCGCGTTCGCGGAACACGGTGCGCGCGTGGTGCTCGCCGCGCGCCGAACCGGGCGCCTGGATGCGATCGTCGAGCGGATCGAGCGATCGGGCGGGAAGGCTCTCGCCGCCACCTGCGACGTCACCGAGCCGGAGCAGCTCACGACGCTCCGTGTGGTGACGGAGGAGGTGTACGGACCGGCCGACGTCCTCGTCAACAGCGCGGGGATGCGCGGCGGAGGCGAGTTCACGAAGCTCGATTACGACCGGATCGAGGACCACGTCCGACTGAACGTCCTCGGCGTGCTGTTCGGGACGCGGGCGTTCCTCCCGAGCATGCTCGCACGCGGCAAGGGTCACGTCGTCAACATCGGGTCGCTGGCCGGACGCTTCGCGACACCCGGCAACGCGATCTACGGCGCGACGAAGCACGCCGTCGTCGCGTTCTCGGAAGCGATGAATTACGAGACCGAGGGACGCAACGTGCACGTGACGTCGGTCAACCCAGGGTTCGTCGACACGGAGGGGTTCCCCCAGGGCGACCTTCCGGACTGGGCGGTGCTCAAGATGCGGACGGTGACGGACGCGATCGTGAAGGTGGTCCGCGAAGACATCGCGCCCGAGTACTCCGTCCCGCGATGGCTGAGCCCGTTCCAGCTCTTCCGCGTCGCAACGCCGCCCCTGTACCGATGGGGGATCCGGAGGTTCCGTCGGCCCCGTCGACCCCCGCCGAGCCGATGACGTCGCTCCGGACGACCACCACGAGACCGGGTCGCGTGCAGCGTCCGCACGTCGACGAGGTCAACGAGCCCGACCTGCCGTGGATCGTGATCGTCTGGAACGACCCAATCAACCTGATGGGCTACGTCACGTGGGTGTTCATGCGCCTCTTCGGGTATCCGCGCGAGAAGGCCGAGCGCCTCATGTGGGACGTCCACACGAAGGGACGCGCCGTCGTTTCCTCCGGTCCCCGGGAGAAGGCGGAGTCCGACGTCGCCCGCCTCCATGCGCACGGGCTCTGGGCGACGCTGCAGCGAGACGCGTGATGGAGGCCGCGTTCTCGAAGGAGGGCGACCGGTTCACCGTGCGCCTCAGCCGGGGTGTGCGCGGCCTCCTCGTCGACCTCTGCCAGCAGTCCCGCGCGCTGCTCGAGGCGGAGGACCCCTCGAGTGACCCGGCGGTGTCCCGGCTCTTCCCGCCTGCCTACCCGGACGACCCCCTGCAGAACCTCGAGTTCGAGACGAACCTCGGCGCGGCCCCGCGGTCAGGGAAGCTGGAGGCCCTCGACGTCGTCGAGCGCACCGCGAACGCGTCGACGCTCACCGAGTACGAGCTCCTCGCGTGGATCGGGGTGGTGAACGATCTGCGACTGGTGCTCGGCACGCGGATCGAGATCACGGAGGAAGCGACCGACGAGGACTTCCCTGCGGACGATCCTCGGCACGAGACATTCCGCGTCTACCAGTTCCTCGGCTTCCTGCTCCAGGAGCTGCTCGAGGGGATCGGCGCGCCCGACGTGGGCGAGCCCCCCAACGAGGGAGAGGACTCAGTCGGCGGGGGGAGTTGACTTCAGCCGGAGCAACCGCTTCCACCACTGCGGGTGCCGACGTCGCCACTCGACAGCGAGGCGCCGCTGCTCCGCCTTCGTGCCCGGATGTTCGTTGTCGCTGTAGGTCGGGACGAGCACGCCCGAGGGACGGCCGGGGATCTCGTTCGGAGAGCGGAGCGCCATCGCTCGTTCACGCTAGGCGTCCTGCGAACCTGGCACAACCGCTTGCTTGCGGTCTCTTGCTCTCGGGCCTGCTCACGTGTCGAGCGAGCCGACGAGATGGACCTTGAGCATGTTCGTGGTGGTCCGACCCGCAGGCATCGACGCTGCCATGACCACGGTGTCGCCTTCGGATGCGAGACCGGCCGCACGGAGCCGCTGGTCCATCATCGAGATCATCTGGTCCGTGTCGTCCGGCCGGTCCGCGCCGTGCGTCTCCACCCCCCAGAGCAACCCGTTGGCCCGGCGGACGCCCGCGTCCGGGATGAACGCGTGGATCGGCACGCGGGGGCGCTCCGCGGAGAGCAACGCCGCCGTCCGGCCCGTGGTCGTGTAGCAGGTGATCGCGACCGCGTCGGAGTCACCCTGGACGATCGACGCGGCGGCGTGGGCTACCGCCGCCGCCTCGCCGGAGTGCAGGCACGGCGGCTGCGCGGCCCGGTACTCGGCGCCCTGGGACTCGACGGCTCGCGCGATCCGGGTCGCGACCGACGCCGCCTCGAACGGGAACTCGCCGATCGCGGTCTCGCCCGAGAGCATGATCGCGTCCGCGCCGTCCAGGACGGCCGACGCCACGTCGTTCGCCTCCGCCCGGGTCGGCCGCGGCGACCGGATCATCGATTCCAGCATCTGCGTGGCGACGATCACGGGTCGGTCGACGACCCTGGCTGCCCTGAGCAGTCGCTTCTGCACGAGAGGGATCTCCTCCATCGGCAGCTCGACCCCCAGGTCGCCACGAGCGACCATCACCGCGTCCGCGACCTCGAGGATCTGCTCGAAGCCATCCACGGCCGGACGGGTCTCGATCTTGGCCACGATCGGAACGAGCCTGTCCCCCATCGCCGCGCGGAGTTCCTCGATGTCGGAGGGATCCCTGACGAAGGACTGTGCGACGAGATCGACGCCGAGGTCGAGCACGTGGCGCAGCATCTCCCGGTCTTTCTCGGTCACCGGCGGCAGGCTCAGGCGCTCGGCGGGCACGTTCACCCCTTGATTGCTTCGGACCGAGCCGGCGCGCACGCACTCCGTGTGCACGCGGTCGCCCTGGGTCTTGGTGACCGTGAGCTCCACGGCGCCGTCCGCGAGCAGGATGCGGTCGCCGACCCGGAGGTCACCGGCGAGCCCCGGGTAGGAGGTTGCTGCCCCCGTCGCGTCGCCGGGGCCGTCGGGTCGGATCTCGAACGGCTGGCCGGCCCGGAACACGAACGGGTCGGGGTGCACGTCCGCGAGTCGAACCTTCGGCCCCGGGAGGTCGGCGAGGAGCGAGAGCGAGCGGCCGGTCACTCCCTCTGCCTCGCGCACGATCGAGACGCTCCGCGCGTGCTCGTCCCGCGTGCCGTGCGAGCAGTTGATCCGGAAGACCGAACCGCCGGCTTCGACGAGCCCCCGCACCATCTTGGGCGTCGCACTCGCCGGCCCGAGCGTGCAGACGAGCTTCGTCCGCGCGCTCATGACTCCAGGACGAGGCGACGGACCCCGTCGGCGGCCGCCCTCGCCTCGTCGTCGCCGCGGCCGGGACCGAGGTCGGGCTCCGAGAACGTCCCCGGGACCTCATCCCCCAACCGCCGCTCCGCGTGCTCGATGAACGCCTCGGGGAGCTCGTCGGGGAGGTCGGCGAGCGCGCCGGCCATCTCGGCGAACGCGAGGGTCCAGGCACGCGGGACGACGCGGGCCCACTGGTAGCCGCCGCCGCCGGTCGCGACCCAGCGACCGGCCGTGACTCGGTGCGCCAGCGCGTGGAGCTCCTCGGCGCATCCACGGTAGGCACGCGTGGTGAGCCGGAGCTGGGCGAGCGGATCGGTGGCGTGCGTGTCGCACCCGAGCTGGGTCACCAGCACGTCCGGTGCGAACCGCTCGACGGCGGCCGGAACGATCGCCCGGAACGCATCGAGCCACGCGTCGTCGCCCGTCTCCGGCGGAAGCGGCACGTTGATCGCGGACCCTTCCGCGTCCGGGCCACCACGCTCGGACGCAGCCCCAGTGCCGGGGAAGAACATCCCGGGGACGTACTCGTGGATCGAGATCGTCAGCACCCGGGGCTCGTCCCAGAAGATCGCCTGGACACCGTCGCCGTGGTGGACGTCGACGTCCACGTAGGCGATCCTTCCGGCCCCCTCACGAAGGAGCCACGCGATCGCGACGGCCGGATCATCGTAGACACAGAAGCCGCTCGCACGGGCGGGCATCGCGTGATGGAGACCGCCCGCGGCGTTGAAGGCGTGGAGCACATCGCCGCTCCAGACGGCGCGGGCTGCCTCCACGGAGGCACCCGCGACCAGGGCGCCGGCCTCGTGCATCCGATCGAAGATCGGGTTGTCTCCCGGGCCGTAGCCGAACCGGGACCAGTCGCCCTCCTCTCCGCTCCCCGCGGCCTTCGTGGCCTCGAGGTACTCCTTCGTATGCACCAGCCGGAGGATGTCGTCGGACGCCGGCTCGCAGGCGCGCACCTCCACGCCGTCGCGCCGGTCCAGTCCCGTGGCGGCGATCAGATCCCATGTGAGGAGCACGCGGTCCGGCCGGAGCGGATGACCGGGGCCATGGTCGTAGATCCGCGCTTCCGGGCACCGGACCAGAGCGGCATCGCCGCTCACGGGACGGAGCGAACGGCCTCAACCGTACGCTCGAGCAGGAGGGAGGCCTCCTCGTCGGAGAGCGAGAGCGGCGGCCCGAGCACCACGAGATCGCCGTTCGTCCCGTCGACGTGCCCGGTCGAGGAGTACAGGAGCAGCTCGGACTCGCGGGCCGCCTCCAGGATGCGTTCGGCGGCCCTGTCGGCGCGCCGGAACGGCTCGTTCGTCTCGCGATCCCGAACGAGCTCGATCCCGATCAGCAGGCCGAGGCCACGGACGTCCCCGACCGCGGGCGCGTCCGCGAGCTCGGTCCGGAGTCCGTCCAGGAGGCGCGCGCCGAGCTCCCGGCTGCGATCGACGAGGCCCGCCTTCAGCTCGCCCAGGACCGCGAGGCCCGCGGCGGCGCCGAGCGCGTTGTGGGACCACGTGAACCCGTGGACGAACCCCGGGCCGCCGGCGATCGCCTCGTGCACCCGGCCCGATGCCGCGGCGAACCCGAACGGGACGTAGCCGCTCGTGGTTCCCTTCCCCGCCGTGAGGATATCCGGCCGGATGTCCCAGTGGTCCATCCCGAACCATCTCCCCGTCCTGCCGAAGCCGGTCATCACCTCGTCCGCGATCAGCACCACGTCGTGAGCCCGACAGACCTCGGCGATCGCCGGCCAGTAGTCGTCGGTCGGGACCGCCGCGCCGAGCGTGGCACCGGAGATCGGTTCGGCGATGAACGCCGCGACCGTGTCCTCGCCGTAGGAGGCGATCATCTTCTCCAGCTCCGAGGCCTGCCACGTCCCGCACCCGTGTGGGTGCTGCGGGTTCTCGCAGCGGAACTCGTAGGCGGCCGAGACGTGGAGGAACCGGCCGAGCCAGGGCGTGTAGGGCTTGCGGAGTGGCGCCTTCCCGGAGGCATCCAGGGCGCCGAGCGTGTTCCCGTGGTACGAGCCCCGCCGTCCGATCACGATCGAGCGCCCGGCCCTACCCTGCGCGAGGTGGTAGGCGCGCGCCATCTTCACGGCCGTCTCCACGGCCTCGGAGCCGCCCGAGACCGGGTAGATCCACGCGTCGTCCATCGGCAGGATGCCGGCGACCTCCTCCGCGTAGGCCTCGACCGCCCGGGTCGTGAACGCCGTCGGATGGACGTACTGCGTTCGCTCCAGCTGCTCGCCGATCGCGGCGATCACCGACGCCACACCGTGGCCGACGTTCACGACGATCGCGCCGCCCGCGCCGTCCAGATAGCGCGTACCGTCGGCGTCGGTGATCCAGGCGCCGTCCGCGGACACGGCCGTCGGCAGGTCACGGGTCGCCCGCGAGAACACGTGGCTCACGTCGGTCAGGCTACTTCGTGTAGATGCGGCCGGGGTCGAGCTCCTCACGGAGGAGCCGGAGTTCGTCCGCCGTGGGCGGAGGCGTCTCGGCGAGATCCGGCGCCACGCGCGGTTCCCACGCCATGTTCGCGCGCACGTCCCCGAGCCCGACACCCGGGTGCATCGTGAGCAGGGTCATCTCACCCGTCTCCCCGTCGAAGGCGTAGGTCGCGAGGTCGGTCACCACGTTCGTGGGCCCGCTCCCAGACCACCCGCGAGCGCGATCGTGCGACGGATCCCCGCTGTGACCCGGCGACGTGCGGAAGTGCAGCTTCTCCACGAACGATCGTTCCGCCTGGCGCATGATGACGAGGATCTTCCGGGCGTGGATCGCGATCTCACAGGCGCCTCCGGAGCCGGGCAGGCGAACCTTCGGCTGTTCGTAGTTGCCGATCACCGTCGTGTTGAGGTTGCCGAACCGGTCGATCTGCGCGCCGCCGAGGAAGGCGACGTCGATCAGCCCCGCCTGCAGGTAGAACGCGAAGAGCTCGAACATCGACGTCACCGCCGTGGATCCGGTTGCGAGCGTCGGGTCGCCGATCGACAGCGGCAGCCGACGGGGGCGGGCGCCGAACACTCCGGATTCGTAGACGAGCTGGAGCTCCGGAGCGACCGTGCGCTGCGCGAGGTTGCAGACGATGTTCGGCAACCCCACGCCGACGAAGCAGTTCTCGACGCCGGCGAGCAGCCGGGCGCTCGCCGCGATCATCAATTCGTTCTTGCTGTACCGCGGCCCACCGCCGTCGTCGCTCGACGGCACGCTCACGCGTAGCTCCCGTAGTCGACCTCGCCGGACAACGCCGGGCCGGGCTTCAACGACGCCCAGTGCTCGGCGCCCCACTTCTCGACGTAGTCCGCGTGCGTCGCCAACCCGTAGACCCACTCCTGGAGCCAGGCTTCGAGGGTGGCCGGGTCGCGCGCGATCGCGTCCCACGCGAGGTAGAACGCGTTGTCGCGGTCGTAGTAGCCCTGCGCGAACGAGGGATGGCAGGCGAACGGCTCCTCCACCACGGCATCCACGACGATGCCCGGGATGACCGTCCTGTTGGGATCGCGGCGGATCACGTCGCCGTCGACGAGCTCCTCCACCACTACGATCACCCGATCCGCCGCGAACGCGGCCTCCTTCTGGCAGCCGAGGAGCCCCCAGATCTGGGCGTTCCCGTCGCGGTCGGCCCGCTGCGCGTGCACGATCGTGACGTTGGGCTTCAGAGGAGGGACCACGTAGACCTCGGAGCCGTCCTCGTAGGGGGAGGTCATCGGGATGATCTTCGGGTTCACCTCCGGGATGTCGGACTCGTAGTAGCTGCGGATCGGGAAGAAGGGCAGGTTCGATGCGCCCGCCACGTACCGGCAGACCATGCCGAAGTGCGAATACTCCTCGATCTCGAGCGGCGCCGGATCGCGATCCTCGATCCTGCGGCGTACGGCGTGGAGCGATCCGACGCCGGGGTTGCCGAGCCACGAGAAGATCAGCTTCTTCGCGACACCGGCGCCCACCATCTGGTCGTAGACGACGTCGGGCGTCATCCGCGCCAGCGTGAGGTCCCGCTTGCGCTGGCGGATGATCTCGTGGCCTGCCGCGAAGCAGATCAGGTGGGTGAAGCCCTCGATCGCCACGGTGTCGCCGTCGCGAACGAGGTCCGCGACGGCTTCCTGCATCGTCGCGACCTTCGGGGTCATCCCGGCGTCCAGCCGTCCTCAGGCCCGCGAAGGATGCAGAACTCATTGCCCTCGATGTCCCGCATCACGGTCCAGAAGCTGCCCTCCTCGTCGACACGCCCCACGACGGTGGCGCCGAGCCCCTCCAGTCGTTCGACCTCGGCTGCCATCGACTCGGACGCACGGAGGTCGAGGTGCAGACGGTTCTTGACCACCTTCGACTCCGGGACCGGCTGGAAGTAGAGGCTGTCGGAGCGCCCGGAGCGACTCCGGACGACGCGCGCGCCGTCGGGCTCGGACTCCGGGTCGAGCTCCCATCCGAGGGCGTCGGACCAGAAGCGCGCGACTCGCATCACGTCGGCACAGTCGAACGTCAACGAGTCGAGCGCGAGCGCCACCCGCGGCTCCTGTCAGGCCCCGGCGCCGGGGCCGGTCTCGGCGACGACATCTTCGAAGAGCTCGAGGGCGACGCGCGCCTGGTCCTCGCCGAGCACGAGGGCGGGCGACAGCCGGACCGACGATTCGCCGCACCCGAGGATCAGGAGACCGCGCTCGAACGCTGCCCGTTCGACCGCCGCGGCCCGGTCGTGGTCCGTCAGTTCGATGCCGATCATCAGGCCGAGCCCGCGCACCTCGCGGATCTCGTCGTGACGGCTCTGGATGTCGCGCAGGCCGTTCCGGAGCTGATCGCCGACCTTGGCAGCGTTCTCGAGGAGCTCCTCGTCGCGGATCACGTTCAGCGTGGCGATCGCCGCCGCGCAGGCGAGCGGGTTCCCGCCGTACGTGGATCCGTGGGTCCCGGTCGTCCACGTCATGACCGATTCCTTCGCGATCATCGCGCCGAGCGGCATCCCGCTGGCGATCCCCTTGCCGGAGATCACGATGTCGGGCTCGACGCCCGCGTGCTCGATCGCCCACATCTTGCCCGTCCGTCCCATCCCCGATTGCACCTCGTCGGCGATCAGCAGGATCCCGTGGCGGTCGCACAGGTCCCGCAAGGCGGCGAGCCAGCCGTCCGGCGGCACGATGTAGCCGCCCTCGCCGAGGATCGGCTCTACGACGACGGCGGCCACTTCCTCGGGGCCCAAGATCCGTTCGAACAGGAAGCCCTCGATGTGGTCGATCGTCGGGAACCCGGGCTCGTCACCGCGTGGAGCGACCGGCATGTCACGGCCGTCTCCGTAGTACGCGTGTAGCACACCCGGGAGGAGCGGGCCGAAGCCCGCCCGGTACTTCGCCTTCGAGGCCGTGAGCGACACGCTCCCGTAGGAGCGCCCGTGGAACGAGTTGTAGAACGCGATCACGTACTGGCGGCCCGTCGACCACCGAGCGAGCTTGATCCCCGCCTCCACGGCCTCGGTGCCCGAGTTCGTCAGGAACGAACGCACGCCACCCGTCATCGGCGCAATCTCGGCGAGCCGCTCCGCGACCTCGGAGTAGATCGGCAGGTAGAAGTCGGAGGCGGAGTAGTGGATCAGCTCGGCGGCCTGCCGTTGGATCGCCTCCACGACGGCCGGGTGACAGTGGCCTGTGGAGGTGACCGCGATGCCGGCGTTCACGTCGAGGAACACGTTGCCGTCGACGTCCTCGATCACGGAACCCGCTCCGCGCGCCGGGACGAACGGGTACGCGCGCGGGAGCGAGGGAGACGTGGTGCGTCCGTCGCGCTCCAGGACTTCCCGGGCCTTCGGCCCGGGAAGCTCCGTCCGCAGCCTGGGGGCCTCCGCCCCCGCTAGACCCTCCGGTCTCACTCCTCGATCACCGTCCGGGACTGCTCCCGCAGGTACTGCAGCACGTAGTAGGGGCCGCCGCCGGCCTTGCCGGTCGTGCCCGACCCCTTCCAGCCGCCGAACGGCTGGACGCCCGGCCAGGCGCCGGTCGTCGCCCCGGCCCGCCGGTTCACGTACACGACACCCGCCTGGATCTTGTCGAGCCACTCCTCGATCTCATGCCGGTCCTTGCTGAAGAAGCCGGCCGTGAGCCCGTACTCGGTGTCGTTCGCCTTGTCGATCGCGTCATCCAGCTCGTCGAACGGGGCCACGGCCACGAACGGCACGAACAGCTCCTTCTTCCAGAGCCAGCTGTCATCGGGCGCCTCCACGATCGTCGGCTGCACGAACAGGCCGCGCGCGAGGTCGCCCTCGGTGATCCGCTCGCCGCCGGTGATCACGTTCCCGTTCTTCTTGGCCTCCCCCGCTGCCTGCTCGAACGTGTTCATGGCCTCCTCGTTGACCACGGGCCCGAGGAACACGTCGCGCTCGATCGGATCGCCGACCTTGATCTTCTCGGTCTTCTCCTTCAGCAGCCGCACGAAGTCGTCGTAGACCTCGCGCTCCACGAAGACGCGCGAGTTCGCGGAGCACTTCTGCCCGCCGAAGCCGAACGCCGAGCGGAGCACGCCGTCGGTCGCGACGTCGAGGTCCGCGTGCTTCGTCACGATCGCGGGGTTCTTCCCGCCCATCTCCGCGATCACCGGCTTCGGCACGTCCTGGACGAAGTTCTTGAGGATATCCATCCCCACGGCGTAGGAGCCGGTGAACGTGATCCCGTTCACATCGCGGTGGCGCCAGAGAGCCTCGCCCGCGAGTGCGCCGCGCCCGAGGAGCAGGTGGAACGCGCCCGGCGGCACGCCGCCGTCCCGATAGCACTCGTAGAGTTTGTAGCCCATCAGGGCGCCCTGGTTCGAGGGCTTCAGCACGACGGCGTTGCCGGTGACGAGCGCGCCGGAGGAAGGGCCTCCCGCCAGCGCGAACGGGAAGTTGAACGGGCTGATCACGGCCCAGACGCCATAGGGCCGCATCACGTCGTAGTAGTCGCCGGCCGCACCGAGCCCGGACATCGGCGTGCGGAACCCGTCGTGCTTCTCGACCTCGTCGCAGTTCCAGCGGATCAGCTCGGCGGTCTCCTGGACGTCGCCGAGCGCCTCGAGCCGGCTCTTCCCGACCTCGAAGGCCATCAGCGCCGCGAGGTCGAACAGCCGATCCTCCATCACGTCGGCGACGTTGCGGAGGATCCGGACGCGTTCCTGCCACCCCATCCGCTCCCACTCGAGCGAGAAGGACTTGGCGGCCTCGACGGCGTCGTCGACATCCTGTGGCGTGGCCTGCGAGAAGTGGCCGATGATGATGTCGGAGTCGATCGGCGAGGGCTCCTCGTACTTCTCGTCGGTCCAGCGCTCCTCGCCGTTCACGACGAACGGCCACTCCTTGCCGAGCTCGGCCCGGGCGCGATCCACGGCCTCGTCGTAGTTGCGCTGGAGGTCCTCGTTGTCCGCGGACAGGGTGGCGTAGGTGATCCGGAACTTCTCGGCCATCGGGCGACTCCTTTGCGTCTCGGCCAGGGTTCTGCGGCGGGAAGGATGCTATCGCCGGGCGCCCTCGGCGAGCACGGAGCAGGCATCGGGTCGATGACCCGCGATTTCCGGGCGGAACCGGAGATTCCGTCGGAGGCCAGGCGTATGCTCGGGCTCCCTGAGATGAGGCTCGTGACCTACGACCGGAGGGGGCACCGGCGTCTGGGGGCGATCCTCGATGGGAGGGTGGTCGATCTGCCCGACGCAGTCGGGCACCCGGCCTTTCCCACCACCCTCGAGGCGTTCGTGCAGAGCAGCCGGGGGACGGTGCTCGACGCCGCCCGCGCCGCCCTCGCCCGCGGCGACGTGAAGGACCACGTCGTGAGGCAGGCTGGCGTCCTCCCGCCGCTCTTCCCCCGGTCGCTCCTCCTGCCCGGCGGCCCGGAGAACCGACGGGGAGACGAGTCCCTCGAGCGCAGCATCGCGGGCCCCGAACAGGAGATCGCGTGGCCGGCTAGCGCCGCCTGGCTGGACTACGAGCCGAAGGTCGCGGCGGTGTTGGCGGTCGAGACGAAGGACGTCGAGACGGATGCGGTCGCCGAACGGATCTTCGGCTACACGCTCGTGAGCGACTGGGTGGCCAAGGACGCATCGGGTGACCCCGTCGGGACCTCCGAGGGCGTCCCCATCGCCATCGGTCCGTGCGTGGTCACGGTCGACGACCTCGATCCGCAGGCGATGTTCCTGCAAGCCAAGGTCGACGGGAGCGAGCTCGCGAAGGGGAACCTGAACGGGTCGGCGCGGAGCCTGTTCGGCCTGATCGCAGCCGCCTCTCGAGGGACGGCGCTCGAGCGGGGGGACGCGTTCGCGCTCGGACCGTTCCCGGCGCGGGACGACGACCAGAACCGGCGGCTCTGGCCCGGGGCGCTCGTGGAGCTCGCGGCCGAGGGGATCGGGACCCTCCGGAACCGGCTCGGCACCCGGCCGTGATCGGATGGGCGCCGAGCATCTTCTCGCGCATGCTGTCCTCGAGGAGGCGCGCCGGCTCTTCGTCGACGAGGTGCGCGATCTCTCGATCGAGGAGGCGCTCGACGCCGCGGGCGGGTATCGCTCGATCCTCGGCATCCTGAAGCACACGGCCGCCTGGAGCGCGGTCTACCGTTCGTACGCCTTCGACGAGGACCCGCGACACTGGGACCGGATCGACTGGCCTCGGGGTCTGCGCGACGGGATCGAGCCGTCCGAGGAGTACCTCCGCGAGGTCTTCGGGTGGTTCGAGCGGAGCGCCGCCGGATGGCTGGACGACGTCGCCGAGCCGGCCGACCTCGGGAGCGTGCGACGAGTGCACTGGGGCGAGGAGGCCCCGCTCCGCGAGATCGTCGCGATGGTCGCGGGGCATTGGTCGTACCACGCGGGCGAGATCAACGTGATCCTCGCGATCCGCCGGCAAGAGGCGTGGGAGTACACGGAGGAGGTCGAAGAGAACCACATCGACACGACCGGCCACGGGCTCCGCCCCGCCTGGATGTCGGACGAGGAAGCTGCCGCGCACGAGCGACGCTAGGCCCGGACGGTCAGCGCTTCCTCTTCGCCGCTTTCCGCGCGGCGGCGCGCTCGGCGGCCTGGCGCTTCTCGCGCTCCTTCTTCTTCCGACCCCGGTCGCGCGCGTCGCGCACCTTCGCCAGATCCCCTCGTCCCATGTCGTCTTCTCCCTCGGATCCTCAGTCGTCCTCGTCGCCGCCGCGCGCGAGCTCCTCGCTGCGGCGCTTCGCGGCATCGATCGCGTTCAGGAAGGCGGCGCGCACGCCGGCCTCCTCCAGGTGGCGGATCGCCTCGATCGTGGTCCCACCCGGTGACGTCACCATCTCACGAAGCTCCACCGGATGCGTGCCGGTGTCGCGGAGCATCTTGGCCGAGCCGAGCATCGTCTGGATGATCAGCTGGCTCGCGACGTCGCGCGACAGGCCCAGCAGGATGCACGCCTCGATCATCGCCTCGGCGAGCAGGAAGAAGTAGGCCGGTCCCGAGCCGCTCGTTGCCGTCACGGCGTCGAGGTAGCGCTCTTCGAGCCGGAGCACCTTCCCCACGGAGGCCAGCAGTTCCTCCGCGACGGCGAGGTGCTTGTCGTCGGCGTGGCGGCCCGGCGCGATCACCGACATCGCCTCGTCCACCATCACCGGGACGTTCGACATCACGCGGACGACAGGCACGTCGGGCGCGAGGTGCTGCTCCACGAACGAGGTCCGGATGCCGGCCGCGAACGTGACCACGAGATGATCGGTGGTCACGTGATCGGCGATCTGCCGGAGGAGCACCTCGAAGTCTTGCGGCTTCGCCATCAGCACGAGCACGCCGGCGAAGCGACAGGCCTCCGCGTTGTCCAGCGTCGTCGCCACGCCGTGTCGCTCCGTGAGCTCGCTGCGCGCGCTCTTCGCGCCGGCAGGTCACGAGGACCTCGTCCGTGGTGCGTCCGCCCGCGCGGAGCAGGCCCGCGACGAGCGCTTCGCCCATCCGGCCGCCACCCAGGAATGCGATGGAACGTTCGTTCATCTGGTCCTCAGCAGGTTCGAGGGCCGGCGGATCCGGCCTCCGGGTCGCGGCGCACACCGTACCGCAGGGAGGACGGTCACTCCGGCTGGGGTGCGATGCCGCCGCGCAGCACCTCGACGAACTCCTTGATCCGCATCGGGCGCCGCTCGGGCCGGCGGTGGATCAGGCCGGGGTCGAGGTCCTCCGAAACCAAGGCGTCCTGGAACCGCTCGGCCATCCAGTCGAGGGTCGACGCGATCATCTCGGCGTCCACGTCGTCGCGGAGCTCGCCGCGCTTCACCCCGAACTCGACGAACTCGAGGGTGCCGTACGGGTCTTCGCTCCGCATGAAGCGGTCGACCGGCCGGCGGATGTCCAGGCTGGTGTCGTACCGGGCGATCAGCGCGACGCGGTTCGGGACGGGGTCGGACGCGACGAGGTCCTCGGCGCGCTGGAGCCACCAGTCGAGCACGGCCCAGAACCCCTGATCGACGACGTCGGCCGGAGCGTCCAGCCACGCGGGGAGCAGGGAGACCGCCCGCTTGAACGCCTCGAGGAACAGCCCCTCCTTGGATCCGAAGTCGAGGAAGACGGTCCCCTTGGCCACCCCCACCTCGTTCGCCACGTCCTCGACGCGCGTCCCGCGATAGCCGCGATCGGCGAACCGTCGCATCGCGGCCTCCAGGATCCGATCACGGCGGGTCTCCTCCATGCCGCGAGAACGCTAGCGGAAAGGGGGTTCGGGGGACTCAAGGAGCGAGCGCGCCAGCGCGAGCGTAGTCCCCCGATCGAAAGAGAGAACCCGAGGGACCTCTGGCTCGCTGGGAACCGAAGCTCCCAGCCACCTTCAGCCCCTCGGGCTCTGGTGCCCCAAGCAACCTCCGCGTTCTTCGCGCGGCTGCCGAACCGCCGGCGGTGGCGAACCTCGCGGCCCGTCTCCGCCTTCGCGGGCTCCGTCGCGCCTCGCGGCGCCCGGTGTCCCGCGGACACCCGATGGGCTCACCTTTCGGCATTCCCGCCGGGCCCACCGGCTCGGACCTCGCGGCCCGCTCCGGCGGTGGGTTTCCGATCGGATCCTTACGGGTCCTCCCGGCTCCCTCGCGTCCGATCCACCTTTCGGTGTCCCGGCCGCCCGTCCGGCCCTCTCGCGTCGATCACCTCGACTGCTTGGAGCGAGGCGAAAGATACCGGCGGCACCAAGGGCGGTCAACTCCGCATCCGCGCAGGTCAGCGTATGAACGTGCAGGTAGACGACGTAGGACAAAGAGTGACAATTCGGTGGACGTTCAATGACCGCGTCGTCGCAGGTCAGCGCCCCTGGACGACGCAGCGAAGCCCTCGCGAGTCACGGACATCACGACGCGATCGACCCATGCGCCGCCCTTCCAGGACCGCTCCGGCAACCGGCCGTCCACGACGAAGCCGCACTTCTCGTAGACGTGGATCGCCCGTTCGTTGTCGGCCGTCGACCAGAGCTCGACGCGATGGAGGTCGAAGCGATCGAACGCCTCGTCCAGCAGGGCCGAGACGGCATCGGTCCCGTACCCCTGCTCCCACGCCGAGCGTTCGCCGATCAGGACGTACAGGGAACAGATGCGGTCGCGGCGACGGAAGGCGTTGAGCCCGATCCGGCCGATCGGCGTCCCCTCGACCTCGATCACGTACGGATGACCCTCCGCGCGCGCCCGTCGCTCGCTCTCGACGATGTCCTGCATCGAGAACGGTCCCTCGTAGTCCATCAGCCACCACACCTCGGGGTCGTTCTGCCAGGCGTGGATCAGGACGTGGTCCCGCTCCTCCACGGGCCGCAAGAGGACCTGCGTCCCCTGGATCATGCCGCCGACTCGACGAGCTCTCGATAGATCGAGCGGACCTCCGTGGTCGTGGCGTCCCACGTGAACGCGAGCGACTCTCGAGCACCGGTGTTCCCGAGCCGTTCGGAGAGCGCGGGATCGCCGAGGACGGCGCGCACCGCGTCGGCGTGGTCGGCGGCGTCGTGTCCTTCGACGAGCAGCCCGCCTCCCCGCACGACGGTCCGGAGACCGCCGACGGCCGCCGCGACGACCGGCGTCCCACAGGCTTGCGCCTCCAGCGCCACGAGACCGAACGACTCCGATCGCGACGGCACGAGCACGACATCGGCTGCGGAGTAGAAGTCGGCGAGCCGGGCGTGCGGCTGCGGGGGGAAGAGCATCACGCGGTCGGCCACCCCGAGGGCCGTCGCCAGCTCCATCAGGCGCGCGACCTCCGCGACGGCGTGCTGCCCACTCGGGCCGCCCACGATCGCGAGCACGAGATCCTCGGCCAGCGCCGGACTCCTCGCCACCACCTCGGCGATCGTCCGGATCGCCACGTCGGGACCCTTGTGGGACTGCAGACGACCGACGAAGAGGGCCAGGCGCAGACCGGACAGGTGCAGACGCGATCGAGCGACGTCCCGATCCTGCGGCCGGAAGATCGCGTGATCCACACCGGGAGGCACGATCCGGACCCGTTCGGGATCGGCGCCGTAGAGACCCACGAGCTGGCCCGCCTCCTCCGGCGTCGGAGCGAGGATGCGGTCCGCTTCGCCGATCACCCGCTCCTCGCCACGGAGTCGCTCGGCCGGCTCCGGCGTCTCCCCGTGCGCGAGCGAGTAGTTCTTGACCTTGCCGAGCGTGTGGAACGACGCGACGAGCGGGACGCCGAGGATGTCCTTCGCGGCGCGCCCGACCCATCCGGACAACCAGTAGTGACTGTGGATCAGGTCGTAGCGGTTGCCGTTCTCGCGCGCGACCCGCAGGACGCCGCCCAGGAACTCCGGGAGGTACCGCTGGACCGCGGACTTCGGTATGGGCTGGCACGGACCCGCCTTGGCGCTCACGACCCGGATGCCCGGCGCGATCTCGCGGACGTCGTGCGTGGCCCCGCCCCGGCACCTCGTGAAGAGGTCCACCTCGATCCCCTGCCCGGCGAGGCGCTCGGCGACCGAGCGGATGTAGACGTTCATCCCTCCCGAGTCACCGGTCCCCGGCTGGTCGACGGGTGAGGTGTGCACGGCAAGGACGGCGACGCGCGGTCGCGTTGCTCCGATGCTCACGGACAGGTGCAACCTCCTGAGGGACCGGATTTCATCCCGCGTCCGCGAGCGAGCCAGGCGATCCTCCCCGCCGCCTTCATCGGGGTCGGCGGAGGCGGACGACCGCCTCCACGGCCCCCTGGGGCTCCTCGCCGCCCAGCACGGCGAGCCGTTCGTGATGGGCCAGACGGTCCTGGGCCTCCGGCGGGAGCATGTCCAGCGTGCGCAGCACCTCGATGAACGCCGGCGCCAGCCGCCGCCAGTTGCCGTCGGTGACTTTCAACGCGATGCCGATCCCCTGCGGCAGGGACGTCGCGCACACGAGCCCCTCGGCCCCCTCTTTCGCGATCACCGAACCGGCGCCCGCCGTGATGACATCGGTATCCAGGCGCCGCGTGCCGCCCACGAGGTGCGGGGCGGCGAGGATGCCCCGCACGATCCGGTCGGTCGCCGATGCGAGCCGTCCCAGCCGGTCCGGAGAGGCGAACCGGGCGAACATCGTCGCCATCGCCCTGAGCGGCACGCCGTGGACGGGGATCCCGCACCCGTCCACGCCGATGATCGGGCGCTCGACGTCGGTGGCGGCCGTGACGGCCCGCAGCACGCGTCGCTGGACGGGATGGCCCGGCGCTCGGTAGGTGGCGAGATCCCACCCGCGGCGCGCGGCGGCGACCAGCAGCCCGGCGTGGTTCCCCGAGCAGCCGTCCCAGATCCGCGCACGGGCTCCCTTGGTGGCGCGGTCGCGCGGGGTCTTGAGGGCGCCGACCGGAACGGGCCCCCGCCGCAGCAGGCGCCGGACGGCCGCCACATGGACGGCTTCGCCCGAGTGGGACGCGCACATCACGGCGACCTCGTCGTCCGGGAGATCCGGCTCGTCCATCGCCGAGAACGAGACGGCGCCCTGCAGCGGCTTCTCGCAGGAGCGACCGAACAGGAGACGCTCGGGATCGCCGGCCGCGGCGCGGAGGATGCCGTCGGCGTCGCAGACGGCGACATCGCCCGTGTGTACCGATTCGACGAGGCCGTTGCGGACGACGTGGACGAGCTCGAGCGGGAGCGGTCATCGGGGCGGAAGCCTACCGACGCCCGTCGGGGGCGGCCGGGCTCAGCCCGTGGCGAAGGACGGCGTGCGGCGCTTGCCGGGGAGGACGAGGACGTCCTCCTCCGCGGCGAGCTCCTCGAACGCCTCCACGCAGCGCGGGTCGAACTGCGTGCCGGCACCGGCGCGGATCTCCGCGACGGCCTCGTCGAGGGAAAGCGCCGAGCGGTAGGGCCGGTCGCTCGTCATCGCGTCGAAGGAGTCCGCGATCGAGAAGATGCGGGCGGCGAGGGGGATGTCTTCTCCGCGGAGTCCCATCGGATATCCCTCCCCGTCGAAGCGCTCGTGATGACACCGGACGATCTCCACGGCCTCACCCATGAAGGGGATCGGTTCGACGATCCGTGCGCCCTGGTTCGGATGGGAGCGCATCACGACCCATTCGAGCTCGGTGAGCGGGCCGGTCTTGCAGAGGATCGATTCGGGGATCCCGACCTTCCCGATGTCGTGGAGGAAGAACCCGTAGGCGACCTCCGGTCGCTCCGCGAGCTCGGGGTCGACCTTCCGTGCGAGCGCGAGACCGTAGTGCGCCGTGCGATCGAGGTGTCCCCGCGTCGTGGGGTCCTTGGCTTCCACCACGTGGGCGAGGGACTTCATCGTGGCCACGTACATCTCGCGGGCGCTCTCGAGTGCGTGCTCCAGCTCGCGCCGGCGGACCCGTTCCGCCGAATACAGGACGCCGACCTCACGGGCGAACACCTTCAGCTGGTCGTGCAGCGAGCCCGCCTCGGATTCCTCGATGGGATCCCGGGTGACTGCCTCGGATCCCCCTCGTTCGAGATTCATGTTCGCCCCGGTCCTCGTTTTATCCCCAGTTGTGGAGAAGCGGGGCACACGTTCGCACGGGCTCCCGGAGCGGGGTATCGGGCGACCGGGGGGTTCGTAGCCGGGCAGCCGGGGGACGCCACCGGAACGCCCGCGGAACCTCAGCTGAGCGCCAGGCTCGGATCCTCCTTGTACCGCCGCTTCAGCTCGTCCTGGAGCGCGTCGAGCACACGGAGCACGTCGGTTCGTTGCGCCGAAACCTCCCGTTCCTCGCCCGCGAGCAGCTCGATCGCATCCTCGAGCTTGGTATCGTCCAGCTCCGTCGGGTCGCTGATGCCCGCATCAGCAACCAGTCGCTCGATCCGGCGTCGGGCGAGGAGCATCTCTTCCTCGGGCAGGGAGACGTGCATCGCCTCGCCGCGGGATGTGGCGGGCTCGTCGGACGCGAGGATCTCCGACAGTCGATCCACGAGCGGCCGATGGTCGTCGCTCCCTCGGGAGGCCAGCTCGGCCTTCAGGATCTCTGCGCGGCCCTGGACGAGCCTGCGGAGCAAGGAGAGGTATTCGCGTTCGGCCATGCATTCGTCGCGGAGCGCCCGCACGTCCTCGAGCGACTTGGAATCGATCCCCTCGAGGTACGAGGGCTCGCGGATCCGGTCGATGCGGCGGTTGCCGGGATGCTCCTCGTCCACGGGGCGATGCTACACCCGGCCCCCGTGCTCAGCAGACGGCGAGGAGCATCGCGTACGGATTCACGGCCGCGCCGCCATTCGGGTGGTACTCGAAGTGCAGGTGGTCGCCGACGTATCCGATCACGGTTCCGGTGGACACCGAACCGAGGGTGCCATAGGAGGACAGGTGGGCATAGAAGGTCCAGTCGCCGTTCGGGTGCTCGACGACAGCGCCCAGGCCGCCGATGCTCCCCGCCGGTCGGGCGTTCCCGGGGGCGACAGCGACGACCGGTGTGCCCGGCGCCGCCATGATGTCGATGCCCGCGTGCGACCGACCGCCCGGCCTCGGGTCGCCGAAGGAGTCGACGAACGAGTGCGTACCGGCCGCCGGGCAGGTCTGGATCGCGCCGGATCGGAAGACGACACCAGAGTCTCCCAATCCGAGCGTGGCCTCCTGCTGAGCGTCGAGCTCCGCTTCGAGGTCGGCGATCAGGGTGTCGATGTCCTCGATCCGGAGGAGCAGGTCGGCCCGCTGCTCCGCGAGCGCTTCCGATGCGATGGCTTCGATCCGAGCGGACTGGCGGAGGCGGGTTTCCTGGCGACGGAGCTCCTCGGTGGTGACGGCGACCTTCGTCGCGAGGTCGGCGTCGCCTTGGACGACGCTCTGCGTGTACTGCAGTCGGTCGGTGGCGTCCCCGATCGAGTCCGACGTCAAGAGGGCGCCGATCGAGAACGACCCGCCCGTCATGAACGCGGCCGCGACCCGGTCGTTCAGGGCCCTGCGGATCCTCGCGAGCTCGTCCCCGAGGCGATCGATCTCCGCCTCGGCCGCGGCTGCCGCATCCCGAGCGGTCGCGAGCCGCGCCTCCGTCTCCTGCCAGAGACCCGTGACCCTGTCGAGCTCAGCCTGTGCGGCGTCGAGCCGCGCTTCCGCAGCTTCGAGCTCCGATCCGGTGTCCGCCCAGGCGGGGAACGCGGTCACCGCAGCAGCGCTCACGAGGAGCGCGACGGCGGACCTGATCACTCTGCGGGAAGGGGCCGTGGCTGTTGCCTCCCTGTACATCCGACGGGGCATCGACGGCGCGACCGAGGCTACCAGTGACTCCGGTCGGAGCTCAACTCCCTCGGGTACGCCGTCCGTTCCCTCCTCTTCGGCATCTATCCTCCGCCGGTGGAGCTGCATCCTCCGTTCCTGACCGGCCGGCTCGTCCGGCTCCGGGCGCCGGAGCCCTCCGACGACGTCCTGAACGAGCTCTTCAACGACCACGCCGTGCGGAGCGGCCTCGGGGCGCCGTTCCCACAGCCCGTCGAGTCGTTCCACGACTGGATCGAGTCCGCGCGGAAGAAGGACGACCACGTCAACCTCGTGATCGAACGGCTCGACGAGCCGGGCGCGATCGGCATGTGCGACCTCATGAGGATCGAGGCGCCCACCCGAACGGCGGAGATGGGGATCTGGATCGGCAGGCCCTGGTGGCGCGGCGGCTACGGCACCGACGCCGTGCGGACGATCTGCCGGTTCGGCTTCGACCACGTGAACCTGCACCGCATCACGCTGTTCGTGAACGCCGACAACGCGCAGGCGATCCGGGCCTACGAGAAGGTCGGGTTCGTCCACGAGGGAAGCCTCCGCGAGGCCGCGTTCGCCCACGGCGAACGCGTCGACCTGCTCGTGATGGGACTCCTCGCAGGAGATCTCCGAGAGGAGTCCTAGCCCCGCATCGCCTCGATCAGGATGTCGGCGACCTCCGGCCGCGAGAACTCCTGCGGAGGCCGCTCGCCGTCGCGCAGCATCTCGCGCACCTTCGTCCCCGAGAGGGAGACCCGCTCCTCCTCGCCGTGGGGGCACGTCTTGGGTGACGCCATCCCCTCGCAGCGGTTGCACCAGAAGGAGTGCTCGAACATCAGCGGCGTGATGCCGAGCTCGCCCGGCTCGAACCGCTCGAAGATCTTCTGCGCGTCGTAGGTGCCGTAGTAGTCCCCGACGCCCGCATGGTCACGGCCCACGATGAAGTGCGTGCAGCCGTAGTTCTTCCGGCAGATCGCGTGCCAGATCGCCTCTTTCGGCCCCGCGTAGCGCATCGCCGCCGGGAACACCGAGACCATCGCCCGGTCCTTCGGGTAGTAGCCCTCGAACAGCGCCTCGTAGCAGCGCATGCGCACGTCGGGCGGGACGTCGTCGGCCTTCGTGGCTCCGACGAGCGGATGGACGAGGAGCCCGTCGACGATCTCGAGGGCGCACTTCTGGATGTACTCGTGCGCCCGATGGATCGGGTTCCTCGTCTGGAAGCCGACGACGGTGCGCCAGCCCCGCCGCTCGAACTCGGCCCGGGTCTCGGCCGGCGTCTGGCGATAGGGCACGAAGTCCTCGTGGGGCGGGAGCGTGAGCACCTCGAGCGTCCCCGCCACGCATCGGTCGCCGGCGTCGTGGAGCGCCTTGACCCCGGGGTGCTCGAGGTCTTCGGTCCCGAAGACGGACGTCGCCTCCTTGGCCCGGTCGCGCTTGAAGATCTCGCTGATCCGCACGACGGCGAGCGGCTCGCTCCCCTCGGCGGCCACCAACGCCACGGCGTCGGCGCCACCCAGCCGGTGGGCACCGTCCTCGTCGACCGACAGCGTGACCGGGATCGACCACGGCAGGCCGTCCTGGAGGTGCATCGTCTCGAGCACCGAGTGGTAGTCGGCCTCGCCCGAGAACCCGGTGAGCGGGGAGAGCGCGCCGACGGCGAGCATCTCGAGATCGGAGAGCTCCCGTTCGGAGACGACGAGGGTCGGCAGGTTGCGGGCCTCCTCGCGGAGGGTCTCGGCGGCGGAGCCGTCGACGAGGAGCTGCACGAGCGTTCCTCCGTGCGGATCGATGGTGGGCATGGACGTTCTTCCTTCCATAGTCGATGGCCGTAGACGGCGGAGACCCGGAGCGGTGAGAGCCGCGGGGTCGAACACCCAGGATACGAGTTGGTCGGCCGCGCAGCCCTTCCTGACTCTCGGCCTGAGGCCGCAGGCGGCGAGCGGGGTAGACTGGGTGTTCCGACCCAAGGCCCTCGGTGCCGATGCAGACCCTCCTTTCCGATGACGAGATCGCCGCACTGAACGTCGATCTCGAGACGTTGCAGCCGAGCGACATCCTGGCGTGGGCGCTCGAGAAGAGCGGCCTCGAGAAGCTGGCGATCGCCTCCGCGTTCCAGACGGAGGGAACCGTCGTGATCCACATGGCGACGCGGATCCGACCGGACGTCCCGATCCTCTTCCTCGAGACCGGGTACCAGTTCGCGGAGACGCTGGCGTTCAAGCAGCAGCTCACGGAGCGGCTCGGGCTCAACGTGATCGATCTGGTCGGCGAGTACTCGAACGATCGCCAGGAGGCCGAGTTCGGCGCGCGCTTGTTCGAGCGCAACCCGGAGATGTGTTGCGAGATCAACAAGGTCCGGCCGATGTTCGAGGCGCTCCGAGGGCTGGACGCGTGGCTGACCTCGGTGCGACGGGACTCCTCGCCGACGCGCGCGGACACCCCGATCGTCGAGCGCTACGACCTCGAGCCCGGGAACGCGATCGTCAAGGTGAACCCGATGGCGAACTGGACGAAGCCGCAGGTGTGGCGCTACCTGAAGGAGCACGACCTACCGCACAACCCCCTGTACGACCTGGGCTACTCCTCGATCGGCTGTGCGCCGTGCACCCGGCTGCGCTTCGCCGGAGAGCCGGAGCGGGCGGGGCGCTGGGCAGGGATCGCGAAGTGGGAGTGCGGGATCCACGTGAACGAGTCGGCGCAGCAGGGATCCGTCGGCCCGGCGTCGTAGCCGACGGACTCAGGCGACGACCCAGAGGGCCTCCGGGGCCAGCGTCATCTCCAGCCGCTTGTGCTCCCCGTGCATGTCGCCGTCAACCTGCACCGGGAACGCGGTGTCCGACGTCACCACCACGCTCGCCGCATCGTGGATGTAGTCGATGTCGCGTCCCAGCACGTGCCGCGCCGAGCCGAACACCTGCCACGCGATCCGCGGGATGCTGCGCCGCGCGAGCTTGCGCACCGAGAGCACATCGAGCCCCGCGTCCAGCGACGCGTCGGGCGTCATCCGAAGACCAACGCCCTTGTAGTACGTGTACGGATCGGTGCGCCCCACCATCACCGAGAGCGAGGGCGTTGGCTCGCCGCCGTCCACCGACACTCGCAGGTCCGGACGGCGGCCGGCGTAGCCGACGAGCAACTGCCAGGCGACCACCCGGAAGGCGACCCGATCGAACTTCGCCTTCGTCCTGGGGAACTTCGCGTCGAGGCGCTTCATCGCCGCGGCGTCGACGCCCGCGCCGCAGTTGACCGCGAAGTAGCGGCCATCCGCCCGGCCGAGGTTGAGCTTGAAGGCATCGTCGTCGAGGGCCTTCGAGATCATCATGCCGGTCGCCTCGACGGCGTCGAGCGGCAGCCCGAGCGCCCGGACCAAGATGTTCGTGGCCCCGCCGGGCAGCGGTGCGAGCGCCGTCTCGGTGCCGGCGAGCGCGTTCACGGTCTCGTTGATCGTGCCGTCGCCGGAGAGCACCGCGACCATGTGAACGCCCTCGGCCGCAGCCTGGGCGGCCAGCTCCCGCGCATGGCCCCGGCCCTTCGTCTCCGCGACCTCGAGCCGGAAGTCCGCCGAGAGCGCCTTCTCGATCACCGCCAGGACAGGCTTCGAGTAGGTGCGCGCCACGGGATTGACGATGAGGAGGACCCGATGGAATCGCATGAGGTCCAGGAAGTATGCATCAGACCGGCGAGTTGCGCGCGGGGGCTCCGCCTGAGACTGGGGGGAGGAGCGCGACCTCGTCGCCCTCGGCGACCGGCGTGCCCCGGGCGGCCCGCTCGCCGTTCACCACGAGGGAGCCGACGGCCGCGATCTGCCCGAAACGCTCGCCGAACCGGGTGGATAGGGCGTCGGCCACCTCGCCGGCCGTGCGCCCCTCGGCCTCCACTTCGGAGGCGCCGGCGAGCTCCCGGAGCGCGGCGAAGAGCCGCACCTTCACCATGTAAGGCTCAGTCTCGGACCCATCGCGGCTGAAGCCTACCGAGGGCGATGCCGAACGGATATCGTGCGCCGAAGGAGTCGACGATGCCCTTCCTTGCCCTGATGAGCGACCGATCGCCCCACGTGGCCGTCCCCGCTCTGCCCGAGGTCGCCCCCGATCTGAAGATCGAGCCTCTCTCCGCGGCCTCGCTGGAGCACGTGCTGACAATCGAGCCCGAGGCGATCCTCGTCGACGCCGCCGAGAACGCTCCCCAGGCCTTCTCCGTCCTCACGGCCCTCCGCGAGCGTGACGCGCGGGTCCCGGCGGCCGTGATCGTGGAGCGGGAACACCTCGAGCGGTACCCCTGGCACGAGGTGGCTGACGAGCTCGTCTACCCCGGCGCGCCGGCGGCCGAGCTGCGGGTGCGCCTGGCGATGCTCCGACGGCGTGCCGGGGCGGGCGACGGCACCGTGATCCGCCTCGGAGCCCTCGCGATCGACACCGAGACCTACCGCGTCACGGCGTCCGGCCGTCCGCTCGACCTCACGTTCAAGGAGTTCGAGCTCCTCCGATTCCTGGCCCAGCGTCCCGGCCGGGTCTTCACCCGGCCCTCGCTCCTCCGCGAGGTATGGGGCTACGACTTCTACGGCGGCACGCGAACCGTCGACGTCCACGTCCGCCGTCTTCGATCGAAGCTCGGCCCCGAGCACGAGCACCTGATCCAGACGGTGCGGAGCGTCGGCTACCGTGCGGCCGAACAGGACGTCTGAGAGCCGGGACACACCGTACGGCTAGACGTCCTCGCGCACGATGCGGACCACCACCTCCGCGGTGGGGCGCGCGTCGGAGCGCTGCGACGACAGCTTCTTGAGGATGAACGCGGTCAGGACCGTGCTCCCCAGGATGAGCCCGGCCGCGCTCTTCACCGACCGGAGCGGTGCGGGGAGCCGGGCCCCCAGCTCTCGCAGGTCATCCTCGAGCTGTCGCCGGGTCCCCTCGATCTCGGTCACCTTCTGATCTGCTGCCGCGCCCATCGCGCATCCTCCTTCACGGTCTCGCGGATCCTCTCGCCGGGTGTCGGAGCCGTCCGCAGGGTGCGGCGCCCGATCAGCACGAGGACGCCGGCAGCGAGCAAGAGCAGTGCGGTCACGATCAGGATGGCAGCCCACACCGGCAGCACCACCGCGAGCCCAGCCGCGGCCGCCGCGGCGGCGAAGCCGATCGCGTACATCCCCACGACGCCGGCGGCGGCGAACATCCCCGCACCCCGGCCGCGGACGGACGCGGCCTCGGACGCCTCGATCTTGGCGAGCTCCAGGTGTTCGCGGGCGAGCGTGCGGAGCCCATCCACGGCCGACGCCACCACGGTGCCGAACGGCCGTTGCCCTCCGCCTCGCGCCGGAGCCGAGATCATCTCCAGAGCGAGGCTCTCGCCGTTCTCGCTTCGAGTGCTCATGAGCCAGACCCTCCTTCCTCGAGTTGCTTGCCAAGACTATGCCTGAGGGCAGTCGACAGCCGCCGACGCCACAGTCACCGGGGGAAGCCTTCCGGCCCCCGACGCGCGGAAGACCTAGCCACGGGGCGCCACGAGGAAATGACACCGCCGGGCCCTGCTCCCGACCGGACCTCGCCGCCGATGATGGGGATACAACAAGAGCGGGGCGGGAGCGGCTCAGTCCCCTCCCCTCGGGACGCCTCATCCCCTCGGTCGCGGCTCCCGCTCCGCTCGCAGCCCGGGCCGGCGCCCGTGGCGGCTCACGCCGCCCGCGGTCGTCGGCCCTGGCCATGTTCACGCAGAGTTAACGCCCGGGAAACCGCAACCCTCCGACCCTCCCCTACGCTGAGCCGCGTCCACCGACCAGCACGGCGACCAGCACAGGGGGTGCAGTACGTGACCACGCCGAAAGAGGTGCTCGCGCTCGCGAAGCAGAACGACGTCGAGATCGTCGACCTACGGTTCTGCGATCTGCCGGGCCTCACCCAACACTTCTCCGTCCCCGTCTCCGAGCTCACCGAAGGCGTCTTCGAGGACGGCCTGGGCTTCGACGGTTCCTCGATCCGCGGCTTCCAGGAGATCCAGGAGTCGGACATGCTCCTCGTGGCCGACCCGGACACCGCCTACCTCGACCCGTTCACCCAGCACACCACGCTCAACATCCACTGCTACGTGAAGGACCCGGTGACCGGTGAGTGGTACTCACGCGACCCTCGCTACGTCGCGCGCAAGGCCGAGCTCTACCTGAAGCAGACGGGCATCGCCGACGTCTCGTACTGGGGTCCGGAGGCCGAGTTCTACATCTTCGACTCGATCCGCTTCGACCAGAACCAGCACGAGGGCTACTACCACATCGATGCGGCCGAAGGTGTCTGGAACTCCGGCGCCTTGAGGAACGCCGACGACTCCCCCAACCTCGGCTACAAGCCCCGCTACAAGGAGGGCTACTTCCCCGTGCCGCCGATGGACCACTACCAGGACCTCCGCTCCCAGATGGTCCTGAACCTCGAGAAGGTCGGCGTCAAGATCGAGGTGCACCACCACGAGGTGGGCACGGCGGGCCAGGCCGAGATCGACATGCGCTACGGCCCGCTGCTGAAGACCGCCGACAACGTCATGAAGTACAAGTACGTCGTCAAGAACACGGCATGGGCGGCCGGCAAGACCGTCACGTTCATGCCGAAGCCGATCTTCCAGGACAACGGCTCCGGGATGCACACCCACCAGAGCCTGTGGAAGGACGACGAGAACCTGTTCTGGGACGAGGTCGGCTACGCCGGCATCTCGGACATGGCCCGGTGGTACATCGGCGGGCTGCTCCAGCACGCCCCGGCCCTCCTCGCGTTCACGAACCCCACGACGAACTCGTTCCGCCGGCTCGTGCCCGGCTACGAAGCGCCCATCAACCTCGTCTACTCGCAGCGGAACCGCAGCGCGTGCGTCCGGATCCCCGTCTTCTCACGGCAGCCGGCCACGAAGCGCCTGGAGTTTCGCACCCCGGATGCGGCCTGCAACCCGTACCTCGCGTTCAGCGCGATGCTGATGGCGGGGATCGACGGGATCAAGAACAAGATCGAGCCCCCGGAGCCGATGGACAAGGACCTGTATGACCTCCCGCCGGAGGAGAAGGCATCGGTGAAGCAGGTGCCCGGTTCCCTCGAGGAGGTGCTCGACACGCTCGAGGGCGACCACCAGTGGTTGCTCGAGGGCGGCGTGTTCACCCAGGACGTGATCGACACCTGGATCGAGTACAAGCGCGCCCACGAAGTCGACGCGATCCGGCTCCGGCCGCACCCACACGAATTTCATCTCTATTACGACGTGTAAGGCGCCTATCGTCCCCAGGCGCGAACGAGCCGGCCCGCTTCCCCAAGGGGCCGGCTCTGTTCACCTTCGGCTCCGAGGCATGGCCCTCGGAGCCGTGAGGAAGATTCCCTCCTGGTCAGCCGAGCAAACCGGGACGTACGGTTTCCTTCCGGGTGATGTCGAGAACGGCGAGACCGCTCCGACCCGATGGTGAACGCCCCAGCGAGGGGCCGAAGAGGAGGAGACGCCAGATGACCAAGATCAGCCCGTTCCTGTGGTTCGACGACAGGGCCGAGGAGGCCGCCGAGTTCTACGTCAAGGTGTTCACCGCGTGGAGCGGAGCCACCGGCGGGACGAAGATCCACAGCGTCGCTCGCTACCCGGAGGGATCGCCCGCGCCGGGGACCGCCATGACCGTCTCGTTCGAGGTCGAGGGGCAGGAGTTCACGGCCCTGAACGGAGGTCCGGACCACTCGTTCACGGACGCGATCTCCTTCGTCGTGAGCTGCGCGTCGCAGGGAGAGGTGGACGAGCTCTGGTCCGCGCTCACCGACGGAGGCGAGGAGAGCATGTGTGGCTGGCTCAAAGACCGGTACGGCCTGTCCTGGCAGATCATCCCCACGGAGCTCTACGCCCTCCTCGGCGACCCCGACCCCGGGCGAGCACAGCGAGCGACGCAGGCCATGCTCCAGATGCAGAAGATCGACCTCGCGGAGATCCGTCGAGCCGCGGACGCGGCCTAGCGCGCGGCGGCCGGGCTGAGCAGCAGCTCCTCGGCAGGGCCGCCGCTTTGAGGTCGTGTCGCCTCGCGGACCCGATCTGCGCGATGGTCGGATCGGAGGGATGATGGGGTCATCGGTCGAAGATCAGATCGGGGGGACCGATGGCGAACGTCGAGCTTCGCCAGTTCAGGTACTTCATCGCGGTCGCCGAGGAGCTTCATTTCGGGAAAGCGGCCGAACGGCTCCGCATCGCTCAATCGGGTCTTTCCCAGCAGATCGGGAAGTTGGAGCGTGCCCTCAACGCTCGCCTCCTCACCCGCGACAGGCGGACGGGCGTCCAGCTCACCGAGGCTGGCCGCGCGTTCCTGGGTCAAGCCAGGTTGACGGTGGAGCTCGCCGATCGAGCCGTTGCGAGCGCGGTCTTGGCCGAGCGAGGAAGGAGCGCCCTCCTGAAGATGGGCACGCCCATCCTGGGGATCCCCGTGGCGGCGGAAGCCGTGCTCCGGGAGTTCGAGATGCGGCATCCGGACATCGAGGTTGAGATCCATCCCCGCCTCAACCCCGATCTCATCGCGGGGATCAGCACCCGCGCGCTCGACGTGGCGGTCGTCCTCTCGCCCTTCAAGTCGATCGAGCCCCCGCCTCGCTACCAGCAACTCGGAACGTTCGAACTCGTCGTGATCGCCCCGGAAGGGCATCGATGGGCCGGGATGAAGCGCGTGCCACGACGGGAGCTCCTGCAGGAACCCTTCCTCGACTGGCCGCACAACATCGACCCGGAGATGATCGACCACATCCACCGGTTGCTCTTCGACGGCGCCCAGCACCCGCTCGCGCTGTCCGTCCCCGAGATCGAGGACGCCCGTCGGCTCGAGCGCGTCGCGAACGGGGAAGGGTTCGGGATCGCCGTGCTGCCGGCGGGTTTCGAGCGCGGCGCTCCCAGGGTCGTGTTCCGTCCGGTCGAGGAGCCGACACCACTCGTCGGATACGGGATCGTGTGGAGCCAGGACAACCCCTCCCCGGCGCTCGGGTCCTTCCTCGACGTTGCGAAGGGGTTCGCGGACGCCACGGTTCCCACCGCGGTGAGCTAGCGCGTCCCTGCGCACGGGCACTGCTACGGTGCCCGCCATGGCACGCTCGCCTCGCTGGGCCTGGTGGGCGGCGGTCGTCGGGCCCCTCCTGGTGGGCGTCGCCGGGCGCCGCCCTCGCCCTCCAGGCCTTCGCGAAGACCACCGTCGATGCCGGGCCGTTCCAGATCCAGGTCGAGGCGGATTTCGGCCGGAGCGTCACCGACATCTCGCTCCCCCCGCTCGGCCGGGTCCGCGCCGACACCCACGGCGCGCCGCTCCATCTGCGCGCGTCGCTCCGGGAGGTCGACGTCGAGCAGCTCCAGGAAGGACTCCGGCGTGGGATCGACTCGGTCGCTGCCGAGGTGGAGCGCAACACGCTCGACGCCGTGGGTCGCTTCGCCGCCTGGGTGGTGCTCGTGGGGATCGCGGGCGCGGCGGCCCTCGGACTGCTCGCCTTCCGGAACCGATGGCTCCTCGTGCTTCGCGCCACGGTCGCGGGGCTGGCGGCCGTCCTCCTCTCCGTCGGCTTCACGGCGCTCAGCTTCGACGCGGCGGCCTTCCAGGCGCCGAGCTACACGGGGTCCCTCCGGCTCGTGCCGCAGCTGTTCGGTCCCGTCGAGGGCGCGATCGAACGCGTGGGCTACTTCCGCGAGGAGCTCCGCCGCGTGGTGGCCGGCGCCGCGCGCGCGTACGCGGCGATCGAGTCCAACCCGCTCGGCCGAGGGGACGAGATCCGCGTCCTGCACATCTCCGACATCCATCTCTCCACGCTCGGCTACGACTTCGCGCAGGAGCTCGCCCGCAGCTTCGACGTCGACCTCGTGATGGACACCGGCGACACCACCTCGTTCGGTGCGCCCGATGAGGAGTTCATCCTTTCCGAGATCCCCGCGTTCGGGCACCCTTACGTCTGGGTCCGTGGGAACCACGACTCGGCTGCGTTCCAGGAAGCCCTCGACCGGGTCGAGGGGACCGTCGTACTCGACGGCGAGACGGAAGAAGTCGGCGGCTTCACGGTCTACGGGCTCGGTCACCCCTACTTCAACGAGGAACGGGGCACCCCCGTCGGAGACGAGGACGTCGTCGAGCTGGTGGCCGGCGCGGCCGACCAGGTCCTCGCCGACGTGAGCGCCCTGCCGGAGCCGCCGGACATCGTCCTCGTCCACGACGACCGGATGGCGGCGGAGATCGCGGGGCTCGTTCCGCTCGTGCTCTCGGGCCATTTCCACGAAGCGCGCGACGAGGTGCGCGACGGCACCGTGTTCCTCCGCGTCGGGACGACCGGCGGCGCCGGCCCCACGGGCTTCACCGCCGAGGGCGATGTCCCCTTCTCCGCCGAGGTGCTCTACTTCCAGCCCGACGAGGAGGGGCGTATGGACCTGGTCGCGTGGGACGTCGTGACGCAGTTCCCGGAGACCGGGAGCCTCCAGATCGCCCGCCACCTGGCCTCGGACGTGGGGCTCTCGCCGAGCCCGTCGGTCGCTTACGCCGACCTCGCCGAGCCCCTCTTGAGCCTCGTGACCGATCACGTGACCCGCTCGATCCCCATCGAGGAGCCCTACGACCTCGCGGGAACGCTGTTCCCGCTCCGGCGCGGAACGGGCGATCCCACGATGCGGATCGAGAGAGGGGTCACCTGGCGTGCTGCGCGGACCCCGGACGGCCCGGTGACCCTGCTCCTCGAACAGATGAACGGCGCGGTGCGGGCGACGGCCTGGGGGGCAGGTGCTTCGTGGGCGCTCGACCACGCGCCGGGGTTGATCGGCGCGGAGGACGACGTATCGGCGTTCGTCGCTCACGACGACGTGATGGCACGGATGTGGAAGGAGCACCGGTCGGCTCGGCTCACACGGGCGCTCGACGTGGTGCGAACGCTCATCGCCGCGATCCTGGAGCAGAAGGTCGTGGGGATGGAGGCCCGCCGAGCGTGGCGCCGGATGACGATCGCGCTGAGCGAACCGGCGCCGGGAGAGGCTGGGCTCATGCTGCCACCGGATCCCGCGACGGTGGCCGAGGTGCCGTACTACCGGTTCCACCCGTGGGGGGTGGAGCGCCGCCGCGCGGAGGTGATCCGAGCCGTCTGTGCGCGGGCGGCGTCGCTCGAAGCGCTTGCCGACGTGCCGTTCGACGATGCCCGGCGCCGCCTGGAGGCGATGCCAGGCATCGGCCCCTGGACGACAGCGGAGGTGATCCGGCTCTCCTTCGGCGATCCGGACGCGGTGTCGGTCGGCGACTACCACCTCCCCGACATCGTCGGCTGGGCCTTCGCGAAGGAGCAGCGCGGCACCGACGAGCGGATGCTGGAGCTCCTGGAGCCCTACCGCGGGCAACGAGGTCGCGTCCAAGTGCTGCTGGAACGGAGCCAGATCACGCCGCCCGCCTACGGACCGCGGATGGAAGCCCGCTCGATCGAAAAGCTCTAGGTCTCCTCGCGCGGCCGGACGAAGACGCGACCGTCCTCGATCTTCACGTTGTAGACAAGCACCGGCTTCGTGGCCGGCGGTCGCATCACCTTGCCCGTCTCGAGGTCGAACATGCTCCCGTGCGCCGGACAGGTCACCGTCCGCACAGTTCCCGGCGATCCTCAGGACACCCCTGTCGAGGCCTGCCCCCTGATGCGTGCACTGATTCCCGATCGCGAACACTCCCTCACCGGCACGAACGAGTAACACCAAGGCTCCTTCGACCTCGACGCGTACCGGTCGACCCTCGGGGAGGGAGTCTTCGTCGCCGACATCTGCCCAGGTCATCGACCGGCCTAGCCCTCGTCAACCAACAATTCAGATGGAAGCCTGTTGTGAATTCGCGCCGGATAGCTTGCGAGAATCTCCCCCAGAAAGCGGCGAACTGATGCGTCGGTCACGCGCGTGCCCCTCGCTGCCAACAGGCGGTGAACAGACTCGGCGACGCGAAGACCATTGACCATGATCAGTGGATACTCATCCTCCGAGATCTCCTCCTGCGCCTGCTCAGAGAAACACCCCGTTGTCACGAACATCCCGATCCAGCCTCGGCGTAGCCGCGCGGCCGTCCTTGCAATCGCTACACCGCCTGCGGCACGATTCGGTGACTCGCATTTCGCTTGACCGAGCACGATCACCCGTGCCGTCGAGAAGCCAAGGCCGACATCGAGTCGACCGTAGAAGTCGGCCCCTCGATCCCCAGAGGGTCGTGTTATCCAACCCACACGGTATCGCCCTCCGTTTTGAGACAGGATGTCCTCAGCAACCAACTCGGCAAGAGCTTCGAAGGCATGTTTGCTCCGGGCCGTAAAGAATTCGTAGATCTGATTGAGTGTCCGTTCCTCGCGACTGCCAGGTCGAGGAAGCTGCGCCGCCGTCCTCGTCACTGGTGGAACCACGACCCGACGCCTCAAGACGGGGAGAGCGACATTGCCAGCGGCTACCCATCCTTGCCACGAATGCGGTGCGAGCGAAAGGCACTCCTCGTCGCTGATGCCTGGAGTGGCCCTTGCGACAATCCAATCCCAGTCGAAGGTCTCTCCTTCATGCTTCATCGTGAGGACTGCGAAGTCGTACATGAAGTTTGAGAAGCTCCGCTCGCTCCCCGGATCCCATTGCGTCACAAGCTCCACACGCTCAATCACGCCGAAGCCTTGGAACCTCACGCGGCCCGGCTCGGCTTCGAAGAAGATCAGCGGAGCGCCTTGACTCCTATCCTCGAACTCCAACGCCATGTGCTTGGTTCGTTCGTCTTCGAGAATCTTGTTGCCCGGAGCTACGTTGGCGGCCCGGAGCAGTCCCGATGGCTGAGGTTTGTTGTCCCCGAAATACCGCACGTGACCCTTGTCTGGGTTCAGGTAGTCCTTCCATGGTGCCCTCCGTGAACCAGCCAGTCGCGGAGAACTTCGGATCAGCACGACGGGACGTCTTCGGTGGCCGTTTGCACGCACTGGGCTAATCGATGTAATCCCCCTCGGCATCGCAGCGACCTTTCCTGCTGGAAGGAGGGTCGCAGCAAAGTAGTTGGGGAGGTCGTCAATGACTGCTGGGACTGCCTGGTGATCCGCGGGATACCGGAGAAGTTGCCCAATCTCGAGCTTCACGTGCCAGATCCTATGCCGCTGCGGGCAGCTCAGACCTAGCTTCGCCTGAGTGCGTGTGCCGCCGCGTAGTGCTTCACGCCGCGCCGATGAAACGTCAGCTCGTAGCACCACTCGGAGCCGAAGGACTCGCCCGGGGCCTCTTGCTTGCGCGAATGCTGGAGTACCCAGGCGTGCCCCTCTTCGGGGTTCCCCGCGATTACGTCTGCATCGACTCGTGGATACGTGTCCTCGTTCATCGCTAGGCAGGCCCACAAACGCATCGAGCCCCACGACTCCGGCATTTCCATTTCGATCAGGTGGAGCACATTCCGAACGCCCACCTTCACCTGACCTCCGGCGAGCCGCTTGTCCGAAATACGGTTCAGCCCGTACAAGAACCAGAGCCAGCGTCGCGCCTCGAAATCAGCTGCCTGTCTGGAAAGGAAAAGCTCCGGGGGCATGTACAGGCGCAGATCGCGGGTGATCAGGAGAAGCCACCGCTTCCTCATCGAGCCGACCTCCTTGAAGAGAAGTTGGCCGACTCAAGCGATCCAGCTAGAGATCGTCTGTGAACTGCGTCACACCACGAAGGCGCAGCCGTTCCAGAGGGCGTTGATGCGGAGCTTCGTCAAGAATCCCCGCACCTCGAGGCCGAGCGTCCTGGGCTTCCGCATCCGTGGGGGTGTGAACACGATGAATCCCTCGGGGGTCTCGGTGCGGTCCCAGTCGAGCGCGTCCGGCGGCGGCTCGGTTGAGGTCCGCAGGAACCGGAAGCCCCGCATCCCGGCCTCCATCCAGACGAACAGCATCCCTCCACGCGCTCGGATCAGCTTCTTCGCGTCGGAGGTCGCGTCGATCTGCATATCCCTGTATCGGTATCCGGGGCCTGAAAGTTCACCCCCCGAACGAGATCAGCGGCGCCGAAGTTCGTCGCGGATCTCCGTGAGCAGCTCGATCTCCGTCGGGCCACCCACCTCTTCCTCCTTGGGGGCCATCCGGTTGTAGGCCTTGACCACCAGGAACAGAACGAACGCCACGATCACGAAGTTCAGCAGCGTGGTGAGGAACGCTCCGTACCGCAGCTGAGCCTCGCCGATATCGATCACCAGGCTGTCGAAGTTCGGCTGCCCGAAGATCGCCCCGATGATCGGGTTGATCAGGTTCTCGGTGAACGAGGCCACCAAACCCGCGAAGGCCAGCGCGAGGATCAGGCCGACCGCGATCTCGACCAGGTTCCCCTTCGAGATGAACTCCTTGAACTCCTTGATCATGGCTCGTTCTCCTTCCCTTGGCTCTCTCTAGGCGAGCGCCTGGGCGAACACCCGCTCCATCGCCCGGCGGCACCTCCGGGTCACGTGCAGGTATCGCTCGAGGAACGCCTGCCGCGGGTACTCCTCGAAGCCGAGCCTACGGGCGAGCGCCGTCTGCTCGTCCGGCGCCGCCGGGAGCGCCTCCGCATGGACGCGACGGTCCATCTCGAGCACGTTCTTCACGTCCGAGAGGAAGACGAACGCCTCGGCGAGGTCGCGGGCGACCTGATCCTCCAGGTGGCGCGCGGCGGCGAGCTTCTCGATCGCCTCGAGCGTGCGCCGAGAGCGCACCTCGGGCTCCGAGCCGCCGAACCGCATCAGCGACAGCTCGACCGCGAACTGCACGTCGGCGAGCGATCCGACGCCGAGCTTGAAGTGGAACTTCGACGCCTCCGGCGGCTTCACGCGCTCGCGCTCGATCCGATCCCGCATCCTCCGGACCTCGACCACGCGGTCGAGCGTGAGGCCGTCGGGTGGGTACGCGAAGTCCGCCGCGTTCAGCTCGAACCGCCGTCCGAGCTCCGCGTCGCCGGCGACGTGGCGCGCCCGCAAGAGCGACTGGAACTCCCACGGTTCCGCGTACCGCTCCCAGTACTCGAGGTAGCCGGCCATCGAGCGTGCGAGGGGCCCGCTCCGTCCCTCGGGCCGGAGGTCGGCGTCGGGCTCCCAGCCGGCGTCGTGGACGTGGCGCATCACGCGCTCGCCGGCGGCCGTCGCGCGCGCGAGGTCCTCGGGCCCTTCGCCCTCGTAGACGAACAGGAGGTCGAGGTCGCTCGCGACGTTGAGCTCCTTGGCGCCGAGCTTCCCCATCCCGACGACGGCGAACGGCAGGTCGGGTTCCGCGGCGGCGACGGCCTCCTCGCACCACCCGGTAGGCCACGGCGGCGATCGCCTCCCCCGTCTCGCGCGGCGTGAGCTCGCGGCCGGCCGTGCGCGCCACGGCTTCCATGAGCTGCGCCTGTGTGTCGACGGCCGGCGCTCCGAACAGAGACGCCCGAGAGCGCGAGGATCCGGTCGGGCTCGGCCACGAGGACGTCGGTGGCGAAGGAGCTCGCCGCGGCGAGGTGGGCGAGGCGCCGCGCCGCGAGCGGGTCGGCGGCGAGAGCGTCGGCGGGCGCGATCCGATCCCCCACGGCCTCGGCGATCCGCTCGAGCCGGACGAGAGCGGCGTCGGGGTCGGCGGCGAGCGCGAGGGCCGGCGCCATCACGGGGAACACGTGCGAGAGGACCTTGCCGATCCGCGTGGTGGAGGTGACGAGGCGCTCCAGGGACGCGTACGCGCGCGGCGGCTGGGCGAACCCCAGCCCGGCGAGGAGCTCCTCGGTGGCCTCGCGGTCGTGGCCCGGGGAGGGCTGGACCGGACCGGCGAACGCCTCGAGGAGCGGCCGGTAGAACAGCCGCTCGTGGATCCCGCGGACGAGCTCCGTGGTTCGGTCGTACTCGGCCTGGAGCGCGTCGGCGCCGGCGAGCCCGAGCGACCGCGCCACGGTGGTGCGCGCGTGCCGGTCGGCCGGGAGGTCATGGGTCTGCAGGTCGCGCACCATCTGCAGCCGGTGCTCAAGGCGGCGCAGGAACCGGTAGGCGTCGGCGAGGGCGTCGGCGTCCTCCTGCGCGACGTAGCCCTCGTCCGCGAGCGCTGCGAGGGCGGCGAGCGTGTTGGGCTCACGGAGCCGCTTGTCCCGGCGGCCGTGCACGATCTGCAGGAGCTGAACGGCGAACTCGACGTCCCGGATGCCCCCGCGGCCGCGCTTGACCTCGGTGAGCTCCTTGCCGCGACGCCGGATGTACTCCTCGAGCCGGACCTTCGAGCGGCGGACCTCGTGGATCGCGGCCTCGTGAAGATCGCGCGGGTAGACGAACTCGCCCACGCCCTCGACGAACGCGGCGGCGAGCGCCATGTCGCCCGCGGCGGGCCGCGCCTTGATCATCGCCTGGCGTTCCCAGGTGGCGGCCTCGCGCTCGTAGTACGCGAGGGTGGATCCGAGCGTTCGGGTAAGCGCCCCCGCGCGACCGCCGGGCCGAAGCGTGAGGTCGACCCGGAGCGCGACCCCTTCGGAGGTCGGGTCGGACAGATCGGAGATCACGTTGGCGGCCGCCGTCTCGGCGCCGTCCCCGCCCAGCTCATCGCGATGGAGCAGCAGGAGGTCGACGTCGCTCGCGTAGTTCAGCTCGGAGCCGCCCAGCTTGCCCAGCGCGACGACCGCGTGGCCGTCGGGACAGGCGAACGCGAGGCAGGCGTCGGCGACGTCGCTGATCTCTGCGACGACGTCCTCGAACGGCGCGCCGTCGAGATCCCGGGCGGCGATCCGGAGCATCGCCCGGCGGCGGAACCGCCGGAGGCCGGCGCTGGCGCCGTGCGCTGCGACGTCGCCGCGGAGCTCGGTCCCCAGGGCCTCCCGCCCGCGCGCGGAGACGTCCGCCAGCGCCCCGACCTCCTCGGGATGGCGGACGAGCAGGTCACTCGCTGCGGTGGAGAACCCGAGCAGCCGGGAGGCGACGGGCAGGATCTCGGGGCGGCTCAGGAGCTCGCGCGCTCCGGGGTCGTCGCCCACCCGGGAGAAGGCCACGCGCGCGAGCTCGGGATCCGGCGCCTCCGAGAACGTCCTGCCGAGGATCTCGGGCGTCAGCACCTCGGCATCGTAGTCATGCCGTTCGAGAAGTCGGATGAACCTGCCGACGGGCCGGCCTCCGGCACTGTTCAGGCTTCGTCGAGCACCGCGTCGGCTTCGATCTCCACCCGCCATCGCGGATCGATGAAGCCCGTCACCACGATCATCGCGCTGGCGGGGCGCACGTCCGCGAACACCTCGCCGTGCGCCCGCCCCACCTCCCGCCAGTCTTCAGCGTCGACCAGATAGCAGCGGGTCCGGACGACGTCTGACGCCGAGGCGCCCGCCTCCTCCAACGCCGCGACGATGATCTCGAGGCACCGCTTCGCCTGGCCGTAGGCATCGACGGGTGGCTCCGCGCCGTCAGGCACGATGGGCGCGGTCGCCGACACCGAGACGTGGTTCCCCGCGACGATCGCGCGCGAGAATCCGATCACCGGCTCGTAGGGCGACCCCGACGCCACGCGGCGACGATCCATCAGGCGACGTGCGACATCACGTTGACGACCACACCGCCGGGATCTTTGACGAAGAATCGCCGCACACCCCAAGCCTCATCGGTCAACGGATAGACGATCTCGTGACCACTGCGGGACGCGGCGTCGTGCACGGATACCACGTCATCGACCTCGACGGTGATATCGGGGATGGGCTTCGCCGCTTCCTCCGTCCCGGAAACGAGGCTGATCTGCGCAGAAGGCACGTCCGGCGACATCAGCGTCACGATCCAGCCCATGTCCATCGCTACATCGAACCCGAGCACGCCGGTATAGAAGTCTCGGCTCTCGTCGATCGCATCGCATGTGATGTCGGGAACCACCCGCTTGATGCCCACGATGACCTCCTTCGCACGGTGAGGTGAAGATTAACTCCCGCGTAACAGCTCGCAGACGGGTAACCCCTACCCTCGGTGACATGAGTCTCTCCGCCGAAGCCGAGTACGTCCTGCGCACGATCGAGGAGCGAGGGATCCGTTTCGTTCGCCTCTGGTTCACCGACGTCCTGGGGTTCCTGAAGGCGTTCACGATCACCTCCCAGGAGCTCGAGGGCGCCCTCACGGAGGGCATGGGCTTCGACGGCTCCTCGATCGACGGGTTCGCCCGCATCCAGGAATCCGACATGGTGGCGCTCCCCGACCCCTCCACGTTCCAGGTGATCCCCTGGAAGACCGAGCAGCCCGTGGCGCGGATGTTCTGCGACATCCTCGAGCCGGACGGCACGCCGTTCGCCGGCGACCCGCGGGGGGCTCTCAAGCGTCAGCTCGCCCGCGCCGCGGACAAGGGGTTCACGTTCTACGTCGGCCCGGAGCTCGAGTTCTTCTACTTCAAGTCTCTCGACGACCCGACCTTCCTCGACCAGGGCGGGTACTTCGACGAGACGCCGCTCGACGTCGCCACGGACTATCGCAAGCGCACCGTGCAGTACCTCGAGTCGATGGGGATCCCCGTCGAGTACGTCCATCACGAGGTCGCGCCGTCGCAGCACGAGATCGACCTCCGCTACACGGACGCCCTGACGATGGCCGACCAGGTGATGACGTACCGCCTCACGGTGAAAGAGGTCGCCCACGAGTTCGGCATCTACGCCACGTTCATGCCGAAGCCCGTCGCCGGCGTGAACGGCTCGGGGATGCACACGCACCAGTCGCTGTTCGAGGGCGACCGGAACGCGTTCTTCGATGCAACGGATGAGTACCACCTGTCGAAGACCGCGAAGACGTACATCGCGGGACTCCTCCGGCACGCGCCCGAGATCACCTTGCTCACGAACCAATGGGTGAACTCCTACAAGCGGCTCGTGCCCGGCTTCGAGGCGCCCGTCTACGTGTGCTGGGCGCGTCGGAACCGGAGCGCGCTCGTCCGTGTGCCGATGTACAAGCCGGGCAAGGAGGGCGCGACCCGGATCGAGTACCGCTCCCCCGACCCCGCGTGCAACCCGTACCTGGCGTTCTCCGCGATGCTCGCGGCCGGGCTCGCCGGCCTGGAGGGCGAGTACGACCTGGCACCGGAGGCCTCGAACAACATCTACGAGATGACCGAGCACGAGCGGGAGGTCGCGGGGATCCGGTCGCTTCCCGAAGATCTGGTCGAGGCGATCCACCTCGCGGAGGGCTCCGACGTGCTCCGCGAAGCGCTCGGCGACCACGTGCTTGAGTTCCTCCTTCGCAACAAGCGCGAGGAATGGGACGCGTACAAGTCACACGTCACTCCGTATGAGCTCGAGCGCTACCTCCCGATCCTCTAGCCATACTGGCCCTTCTGACCTAGTCCCCTCCAGTTGACGCCATAGGTCGAACGGGGGATGATTTCTGTTCTGGTCTGGGGTGCGCCGGACCTCCCGGAACACACGGCGACCACCAGGGGGTGGATGTAGATGTCCCGAAGAATTGGATCCAGGTCACTTTTCGTCGTGCTCGCGACCTCATTGGCGCTGGTGGGTCTCGCAGCACCCGGCGCGCAGGCGGAGCATGAGGTCGGCTTCCACGTCACGATCGTGAATCAGCCGACGGACGCGGGGGTCGACGACCTCATCTCGGCTGACCCATTCGACCCGACGGGGGCCGAGAGCGGATTCGTTGAGGTCGAGGTGACGGAGACGGTGGAGGTCTTCGATGAGGAGGGGTCCCACCTCGAGACCGGTCCGCTCGAGGGCGCCGAGGTGACCTTCTTCCTGCCCGAGGGCTCACCGTCGAACGATCTCTCCGTCGAGTCTCGATTCACGGACGAGAACGGGATCGCGACGTTCGCTCCTGAAGAGGGAAGTGCGAACCCGCTCTCGATCGGGACGGCGAACCAGCCGTTGACGACCTTCTACACACTGATCCCGGTCGCGACGCCTCCGGGAGAGGAGTCGCTGCCGGTCGAGGGTGACGCGTCCGCCGAGTTCGACATCTGGGAAGACGGGTGCAGCGGTACCGGTTGCAACGTGAACCTGCGGAGCAACCTCGAGACATACACGGCACAGGGCAACTTCGGCCTCGCCGCGAGCCAACTCTCAGCCAACCTAGTGACCTGCCCGAATCAGCGAGTGATCTTCTCCGGCAAGACGTTCTTCCACGTCACGACCGGTGACGAGTCGGAGGTCGTCTTCCTCGTGACGCACATCACCCGAGCCGACATGAAGGCCGCAGCCAACAATGGGCAGAAGCACGTCGGCTGGTGCATCGGGCTCGAGTCGTCTGATCCGTGGGAGCACAACGGCGCCGCCTTTACGACACAGACGATCGGCGGGAAGCCGTTCTACGTCGCGATGGCGCCGAAGTGTCCCAACAAGAAGACGGCGACGCAGTTCGCGCCGTGCATCGTCAGCCAGTCGGGCGACGACGACGGCGGCAGCTTCATCCGCGGGTACGTACTCGGTGGAGACCCACCCCGCCGTACCTAGCGACGAACGGTCCGCCCTGAAGCGAACGGGTGCGCCCGATCCCGATGGGGGTCGGGCGCACCGTGTTTCTCAGTGTGCTCCCGCTCTCGGTCGGTCCCTCATCCATTCGGACTAGTCCGCTACTGTTGACGTTATAGGTCGAACGGGGGATGATTCCCGTTCTGGTCTGGGGTGCGCCGGACCTCCCGGAAATATACGGCGACCACCAGGGGGTGGATCCTGTGAAGGTAGCGGATCGACGAATCACGGCCGTGCTGTGCGCGGCCGCAGTCATGCTCACGATCTCTGTACTTGCGATACCGATGGCCCAGGGGGCATCGCAGAACCACTTCCGATTCGTCACGCAGCCGGCCAACGCCGAACGGAACGCCACGATCACGTCGAACGACTTCGTGGCCGGAACCAACTTCATCCAGGTCGAGCTCGTCGACGAGAACGACGCGCGTGTCACGAGTTCCAACCTCGTCGTGACGTTCACGCTGGCGACCGGTGAGCTCGAGCCAGGGGTCGCAGCTGCTTCCGGATCCCTCTCGGTCACGCCGCAGCCGCTGGTCAACGGGGTGGCGACGTTCGGCGCGGGAACGCTTTCGATCGGCACGCTGAACGAGCCCCAGTTCACGAGCTACGCGCTCATCCCGAAGAACACGAAAGGTCCGAAGATCCCTGGCGACACCTCGCAGGGCTTCGACGTCTGGGAGGACGGCGACACCTGTTCGGACGGGTGCGAGACGGCCATCCGAGGCGGGAACGACGTGTACTCGGTCGGTGGCGCCGGCAATCTCGGCGCCAGCCAGCTTCCGGCCGCGGTGCTCGCGAACATGGAGTGCGCGGGACAGAAGCTGATCTTCTCGAGCAGTGTGTTCGTGCACGAGACCGAGGACTTCGACTCCACCTCCCCAGACCCCGTCTTCGTGTCCAGTCACGTCACTCGGCAGGACATGAAGGCCGCGGCGAACAACGGGCAGGCCCACATCCAGTGGTGCCTCGGCCTGAAGCTTGCCTCGGACTGGACGGCGAGCGGTGGGAGCTTCGTGGCACAGGACACGAACGGAGCCGCTCCTGGAGGCACGCTCTTCGTGGGGATCGCTCCTCCGTGCCCGAACGCGAACCCGCAGAACTCCGCGCCGTGCATCGTGAGTCAGAAGGGCGACGGGAACGGCGGCAGCTTCACGCTCGGCTGGTTGCCGGGGGGAGACCCGCCTCGCCGCACCTGATTCCCTCTGACTACCTGCGGAAACGTGCGCCCGGCCTCGAAGGGGCCGGGCGTACACTCGTCGGGTGCAGACCTGCCCCAGCTGCGGTGAGGAGAACCCGGATCGTTTCCGGATGTGCGGGATGTGCGGCGCGCAGCTCGCCGCCGTCGAGGTCCTCCCGGAGGAGGTCCGCAAGACCGTCACGGTCGTCTTCTCCGACCTGAAGGGTTCCACGTCGCTGGCGGAGCGGCTCGACACGGAGACGCTCCGCGAGGTCCTGAACCAGTACTTCAACGCGATGCGGACCGCGCTCGAGCGGCACGGCGGCACCGTGGAGAAGTACATCGGCGACGCTGTCATGGCGGTCTTCGGGCTCCCGCAGCTCCACGAAGACGACGCGATGCGGGCCGTGCGGGCGGCCGCCGAGATGCAGGAGGCGCTCGTCGGTCTGAACGCCCGGTTCGAAGAGGTCTACGGGATCAGGATCGAGAACCGCACGGGCGTGAACACCGGCGAGGTGGTCGCCGGCGATGTGAGCGTGGGACATCGGCTGGTCACCGGCGACACCGTGAACGTCGCAGCACGCCTCGAGCAGAACGCGCCCACGATGGAGATCCTGCTGGGCGAGCCTACGTACCGCCTGGTGAAGGACGGCGTTCAAGCCGAGCCGGTGGAGCCGCTCGAGCTGAAGGGCAAGTCCGAGCGGATGCCCGCCTACCGGCTGCTCTCGGTCGGCCATCACGAGGAGGGCGTGGCGCGCCGTCTGGACGCGCCGATGGTGGGCCGCGACGACGAGCTCACGGTGCTCACCGACGCACTCGACCGCGCACGGGCGACCGCAGAGCTGCCAGGTGGTGACGGTGGTCGCTCCCGCCGGGACGGGGAAGTCACGGCTCCTCAAGGAGTTCGTCGCGCGTTCCGAGGGTGTCGACCTGCACGGGCGATGCCTCTCCTACGGCGAGGGCCTGACGTTCTGGCCGCTCGCCGAGATCGCGAGGAACGTCGCCGGGATCGGCAACGACGACCCGGCGGCGGACGCGATGGAGAAGCTGGTGGCCCTACTCGGGCCGGAGGGTCGCGACGTCGCGGATCGGATCGCGGGCGCGATCGGCCTGTCCACCGCGAACTATCCGGTGGAGGAGACGTTCTGGGCCGCCCGGCGCTTCTTCGAGCTGCTCTCCGACGGACGACCGCTGATCGTGCTGATCGACGACATCCACTGGGCGGAGCGGACGTTCCTGGACCTCATCTCCTACGTCGAGTCGAACCTGACGGGGGTGCCCGTGGTGCTCGCGTGCTCGGCCCGGCCCGACCTCTTCGACGCGCATCCCGAGTGGGGCGAGGAGTCGGACGGGCGCCGGGTCCTCGTGCTCCAGCCCTTGTCCGAGGACGAGAGCGCCGAGGTGGCCGCGAACCTGCTCGGGACCACGGACCTCGATGCCGCGGTGCGCGCGAAGATCGTCGAGGCGTCCGAGGGAAACCCCCTCTTCGTGGAGCAGATGCTCTCGATGCTCCTGGACGACGGGATCCTCGAGAAGGACGACCGCGGGCGATGGATCCTGATCCGTGAGGTCGGCGCGATCACGATCCCTCCGACGATCCAGGCGCTGCTCTCCGCACGGCTCGATCGCCTCGGTCCGATCGACCGGGTGGTGGTGGAGCGGGCCTCCGTCATCGGACAGGTCTTCTTCCGGGGCGCCGTCGAGGACCTCTCGCCGGACGAGGTGCGCCGCCATACGGGCGAGAGCCTTCGGAACCTCACGCATCGCGAGCTCGTGGCGCCGCACGAATCGACCTTCGCGGGACAGGAGGCCTACCGGTTCATGCACATCCTGATCCGCGAGGCCGCGTACCACGGGCTGCTGAAGCGGACGCGGGCCGACCTCCACGTCCGCTTCATCGACTGGCTGGAACGCGTGGCCTCCGATCGCGTGCTCGAGTTCGAGGAGATCCGCGGCTACCACCTGGAGCAGGCGTTCTTCACGCTGCAGCAGCTCGCACCGAACGACGACCAGGTCTGGCAGATCGGCGTGCGCGGGAGCGGCTACCTCTCCTCGGCAGGGCGGCGGGCGCTGGCGCGAGGAGACATACCCGCGGCCGCCAACCTCCTGCAGCGGGCCGCGACCCTGCTCCCGCCGGGCCACGCGGAGCGCCCACGCCTCCGCCTGGACGCGGCGGAAGCCCTGACCGAGCAGGGAGGGTTCGACGAGGCGGGTGCGATGCTGCATGCCGCGATCGACGAGGCGCACGAGCTCTCCGACCGGGTCCTCGAGGCGACCGCGCAGATCCAGGAGCTGGAGCTCCTGTACACCGTCGACCCGGAGGCGGTGGAGCCGACGATCGTCGCGGGCGTCGAGGAGCATCTCCCCGAGCTGGAGGCGCTGGAGGCGCACGACGGTCTCGCGCGCGCGTGGCGACTGATCATGTTCGTCCGGGAGATGGGTCTGCAGTGGGGCGAGTCGGAGGCGGCTGCGCAGCGCACCCTCCAGCACGCCCGCCTCGCCGGCAACCGGCTGATGGTGGCTCGGGCGATCCCCTCGCTCGGCTACTGCGCGCTCAGCGGACCGACGCCGGTGCCGGAGGCGATCGAGCGGTGCCGCGCGCTCCTCGAGGAGGTCCGCGGCGACAGGAAGCCGGAGGCCCTGCTCGAATCCGCGCTCTCGCACCTCGAGGCGATGCGGGGCAACGTGGAGGAGTCCCGCGCGCTCTACCGAGCGAGTCGCGCGAAGCTCGAGGAGCTCGGCTGGACGTTCCTGGCGGCGCAGACCTCGTTCGACTCGGGACCGGTGGAGATGCTCGCCGGGGATCTGGAGGCCGCGGAGGCCGAGCTGCGACGTGACTTCGACGCCCTCGAGCGGATGGGCGAGACGAACTACATCTCCACCACCGCGGCGTTCCTGGCGGAGGTGCTGTACCGCCAAGGGGACCTGGACGGCGCGGAGGAGCACACGAAGATCAGCGAGGAGCTCGCGGCCCAGGACGACGTGTCGTCGCAGTTCCGGTGGCGGAGCGTTCGCGGGAAGATCCTCGCCTCGCGTGGCGACACGGCCGAGGGCGAGAAGCTCGCGCGCGAGGCGGTGGCGATGATCCAGGCCTCCGACGACCTGAACTCGCAGGGCGAGGCTCTGATCGACCTCGCGGCGGTGTTGCGGCTCGCGGGCCGGACGGGAGAGGCCACCGAGGCGGCACGCGAATCGCTCGCGCTGTTCGACGCGAAGGGCAACACGGTTTCGGCGGCCCTCGCGCGAGCCACGGTGCACGAGCTCGCGTCGGCGAGCGTCAGCTGACGACGATCGAGCCGCACATCCCCGAGCAGACGCCGTTCACGAGGTTGCCGTGGATCGTGCAGTAGAAGCGGAAGGTCCCTCGGCGATTGAAGGTCCTCTTCACGGATGTCCCGTTGGGGATGCTCTTGAAGTAGCTCCAGTTCGCGCCTCGGGACTTGACGTTGTGGCTGGCGTCCACGGCCCGCCACCGAACGGTGGTCGTTCGCGCGACGTCCCGCACCTTGGGGCGCCAGACGTAGCGGCTGCCGTCGAAGACGCCGCGGACACCCACGGTGACGGCGTCGGCGATCCCCGGAGTCCCGGAGATCGTGGCGAGGCTGATCGCAAGTACGACGATGCCCTTGTGGCGGCGTGCGGCCATGGAATCCCCTCCGTGTCGGGAGTACTACGGGCGGTGTGAGAGCCCAGATTGCGCCGTGTCGCGGACGAGGGCTACAGTGCCCAGATGGCCGAGCCACCAAGGGAACACGAGCGCACGCCCACGCTGAAGGAGGCGGCGCGCCGCCGGAAGACCCTCCACGAGGCACTGGTGGCGCTCGAGTTCGCCACCTCCTCCCCCGCCGCAGGACGGATCCCGGACTGGACCTCACACGTGGTCAAGGAGATCACCGCGGTCCGTGACGCGTGGGACCAGCACGTCGAGCACACCGAGAAGCCGGAAGGCCTCTACGAGGAGATCGTCACGATGTCGCCGCGCCTGAGCGGCACGATCGATCGCCTGCGGGGCGAGCATCCCGAGATCACCGAGGCGGTCGGCGAGATGTTGGCCCGGCTCGAGCAGGTCGACATCGGAGGTCTCCCCTGGCCGCTCGACGACGCTCGCGACGACCTCCAGCGGCTGATCGGGAAGGTGATCCGTCACCGCCAGAAGGGCGCGGACCTCGTGTGGGAGGCCTACAACGTCGACATCGGCGGACCGGAATAGATCGCCGACGGTCAGCAGCCACCCCGACCTGAACGACCGGCTCCCCGCGCTACGCTGATGTCGTGCCTCGCATCGCACTCGGCCAGCTGAACCTCACCGTCGGCGACCTCGCCGGCAACGTCGAGAAGATGGCCTCCTCGGCGTCGGAGGCAGCGGCCGCCGGCGTCGAGCTCGTGTGCTTCCCGGAGCTGTCGATCACCGGCTACCCGCCCGAGGATCTCGTGCTCCGCCCCGAGTTCGTCCGTGACAACCTCGACGCGCTCGACGAGCTCGCCGCGAAGACCGCCGATGCCTGTCCCGTGATCGCCGGGTTCGTGGACCGGACCGAGCGAGGGCTGCACAACGCGGCCGGGTTCCTCGCCGGCGGCGAGGTCCGCGCCCGCTACCACAAGATCGTGCTGCCGAACTTCGGGGTCTTCGACGAGCAGCGGTACTTCGTGCCCGGCGAGCGGACCGAGCAGATCTCGGTGGGCGGCGTCTCGATGGGACTGTCGGTGTGCGAGGACGCCTGGCATCCGGGGCGGCCCTTCTCCGAGTACCGGGGCGTTCCGCTGGTGACCAACATCAACGGGTCGCCGTACCACCGGCGCAAGCTCGAGGAGCGGCTCGGCGTCCTCCGGGATCGGGCCCGCGAGTTCGGTGGGTGGATCGCGTACGTGAACGCGGTGGGGGGACAGGACGAGCTCGTCTTCGACGGTGGCTCGGTCGTGATGGGACCGGACGGGGAGGTCGCGTGCCGGGCGGCGCTCTTCGACGAGGACCTGCTGATCGTCGACGTGGACGACGACGCGGCGCGCGCCGAGCACGACGCGGTCTGGCCGGAACCGCCCGAGTCGATCTACCGCGCCCTCGTCCTCGGTCTGCGCGACTACGTGCGGAAGAACGGGTTCGAAGACGTCGTCCTCGGCCTCTCCGGCGGCATCGACTCGGCCTTCGTCGCGGTGCTGGCGACCGACGCGCTCGGCGCCGACGCGGTCCGCGCCCTCGCGATGCCCTCGCCGTACTCGAGCCCCGAGAGCGTGGAGGACGCCGTCGACATCGCCGCGCGGCTGGGTATCCGGCTCGACGTCACGCGGATCGATGCGGTGTTCGACGCCTACCGATCGACGCTGCGACCGCTGTTCGAGGGCCGGCCCGAGGATGTCGCCGAGGAGAACCTGCAGGCGCGGACCCGCGGCAACCTGCTGATGGGCGTCTCGAACAAGTTCGGCTCGCTCGTGCTGGCTACAGGGAACAAGAGCGAGTACGCCGTGGGCTACGCCACGCTCTACGGGGACATGGCGGGCGGGTTCGCCCCGATCAAGGACGTCCCCAAGACCCTGGTCTACGAGCTCTGCCGGTGGCGGAACAACGCGGGCCCCGGGGAACCGCTCCCGGAGCGGGTGCTCACGAAGGCTCCGTCCGCGGAGCTCCGCCCCGGACAGAAGGACTCGGACTCCCTTCCGCCATACGAGATGCTCGACCCGATCATCGAGGGTTACGTCGAGGACGATCTCGGTATCGAGGAGATCGTCAGCGCCGGACACGACCGTGCGACGGTGGACAAGGTCGTCCGGATGATCGATCGCGCCGAGTACAAGCGCCGCCAGGCCGCGCCCGGCATCAAGATCACGCCGAAGGCCTTCGGCCGCGACCGCCGGATGCCCATCACGAACCGCTACGTGGACTGATCCACGGTCGGGACGAGATCGCCCGGCCCCGCAATCGATCCGGATGACGCGGCCACCGTCGTGGAATCCGATCCACGCGCGGCCGTCCAAGGCCGAGATCGTCGCGGGCGTGATGGACGGAAGGGCGAGCGGGCCTCCCTCGATCTCTCCGTTGACGCCGTCGACGAGCGTCACCGTCGCCGGTCGATCCGGATCCGGCTGATAGGTCGAAGGCGACGTCGAACCCGTCGCCGAGAGCACCCAGAGTCGGGCCCCCTCCGAGGCCACCGAGACGGCTCCCGGCACGTGTACGTTCCCGCAGCTCGTCCCGTCGAGAACACTGATGCAGCCCACGTCCTCGCCCGTTGCCACCCATACCCGGTAGCCAACGACGCGTTCGATCCCGTGCCCTCGCGCAGCGTCACCTTCGCCCCCGTTCGCTGGTCGACCCGGACGATCCCCGGACGCGTGGGATCTTGCGACCCCACGACGAGGTACCCTGCGGACGTCACGAGCTGATGCCGCCCGTGCCCGATCCGGACCCGGCCAGACGCGGCTCCCGTGTCGAGATCGATCCTCGCGAGCACCCCACCGTCGTATCTGGAGGCGGCGACCCAGGTGCCGGAACGCGTCTTGATCACCGCGTCGACGAACCCCATGAGTTCGAGGTCCGTCCGCTGGACCACGCTGCCGGAACTCGCGTCGAGCGACCAGAGCGTCGATCCCGACGCGAGCAGGATCGTTCCCTCGCCGTAGCGAGCGAGCTGGACGTGGTCGTAGTCCCACGCCCCTTCCCCGGTCCGGCGGAGCTCACCACTGTCCTGATCGATCTCGGAGAGGGTGCCGCCGCCGGCGACCCAGACGCCGGACCATTCCGGCCAGTACCACCCAGCCCTCGGCATCGACGTCCAACGCGATCCGGAGCTCGAGGGAGGAGGTGCCTCAGAAGCGGCCGGCGTTGAGGATCGCTGCGCTCGACGGCGGGTGGAAGCATCCTCGATGTGCCGGCCGGCAAGAAGAGGGAGAGCACGCACGCGATCAGCACCGTTCGGAGAGCTGCTCGGACGGCGGCGCGCCTCCAGCCGGTCGCCTCGCGAGAGACGTCATACACGACGGACCGGCGCCGATCGGCGAGGTTCCCGACAAGGCACGGATGGCCCCGTTTCAGGAGATGGTCACGGCCACTGGCCTGTTCCTACAATCTCCGGAGGGGCGGTAGCTCAGTCCGGTTAGAGCAGGGGGCTTTTAACCCTCGTGTCGCGGGTTCGAATCCTGCCCGCCCCACCGCTGGGGAGGAGGCTGGCGCCCGGGGAGGAGGCGCCGTCCGGTGATCGGAGGGCTCGCTCTCACGAGCCAGGAGGTTCGTCGAGAGGGGCCGTGGGTGTCGACCGGATGAGCGATCGAGAGTCCCGCTGGAAACCCGTCCGCCCGACGTGGAGGGCGCCCCTTCTGGCGACATGGACCATCGGGTACTTCGTGTGGTCACTCGTCCCGATCGCGCTGCTCGTCCGGATCTCGTTCGCCGACCCTTCGCGTTCCCTGATCCACGGGTTTCTCGTTCGCTGGGTACGAAGCCGCCATCACGACCCCGACCTCCGTGGCGCGCTCTTCCACAGCCTCCTGTTGGCCGGCTCGACGGCACTCATCGCGACGCCGCTGGGTGTGAGCCTCGCCGTGGGACTCGGTTCTTGGGCGTCGCGACGGGCGACCATGCTCCGATCCCTGGCGTTGGCGCCGCTGGCCGTTCCACCGATCGTGCTCGCCGCCGGATTCTTCTTCGCCTTCTTGCACCCGCTGAGGATCATCGCCTTCGGCCGCGATGCGCAGATCATCGGGCACGTCACCATCGCCCTCCCGTACGTCGTCCTGCTCATCTCGGCGCGGCTCTTCAGCATCGGGCGCGACCTCGAGGAGACGGCCATGGACCTGGGGCGTCTCGAACGTCAGCGTTCGTGCGGGTCACGGTTCCGCTTCTACTCCCCGCCATCATCTCGGCGACGGCGCTGGCGTTCGTGCTCTCGTTCGACAACCTGCCGGTGAGTCAGTACCTGTGCATCTCGTGACTGCAGGACCGTCCCGATGCTGCTGTACGGTCGCGGTCAACCGGTGGAGCCCTCCCCTGCCGTCGTGGCGCTCGGCACGATGTCGATGATTCAGACCCTGGTTGCCATCGCCATCTTCTTCTCGTCGTGAAGCTCAGTCGCCGCTGGTCCGAAGGCGCCAGGGCGTGAGCCCCTCGCGTCTCGTCAACGGCCGGCGCGCTCCTCCCGCAGCGCCGAGGGTCGCCGACCGACCCGTCGTCGGCTCCTGCAGGTGGAGCTCGTCGATCTCGTGGGCCGGCCGTGACTCCACGCCCCGGACGTCATCGCGGGCCTCCGGTTCCGCCCGGACCATCTCGTCGAGCTTCAGATGCAGTGCGGCCGAGTCCCGGTTCTGGGTGTTCTGGAGGATGAACACCATCAGCAGCGTCCCGATCGAGATCGCGATGTTCGTGACCTCCACGCCGAAGAGCAGCAAGGACGCGACCACGAGCGCCGCCGCGACGAGGAACGCCCAGTGGTTCCCCGTCCATCTCGCCACCAGGGTGGAGAAGTCGGCGAACGACGCGTGTGCGCGCGTCGTCGCCGACTCCTCCGTCACGGGCTTCCTGCGTGACGTCTGCCCATCGATCACAGCATCTCCGTCCGTGCCTGCTTGGCTCGGTCGGCACCGATCGCGGACTTCGTGTGCTTCTGCTCCTCCGGAGGCGGGAGCACCGCCGGGAGTCCCAAGGACTCGAGCCAGAGCTCTCGGGCCCATCCCATCGTGTGGTAGAGGTGCTCGTCCTCCTGCTCCTCCACCTCGCCGTGGGCCTCCTTGAGCGCCTTCCCCTGCTCACCGGTGAGCTTCTTGGCCGCTTCGCCGATCAGCTCCCAGTTCATGTGGTCCTTCGACTCCGCCTCGACGACGCACTCGGCGGCGACCAACTGCGCCGCAGCGGGATCGGCCCGCAGCGCGGTCTCCATCGACGCGACGAGCGCCTCGCCCTTGGTCCGCACGATCTGACGTCCCGGGGTTTCGGTCTCCGCGTCGAGGCCGAACGCGTCCAGGACGCGCAGCATGATGACCTCGTGGTTGCGGGTCTCGTCCAGGTACTTGCCCCACTCCTTCTCCAGATCGTCGTTCTGCGCACACCGGACGGCCGTCTCGTAGATCTTGACCCCCCCGCGCTCTGTCTCGAGTGACTGGTACAAGAGTTCGTCGAGCTGTTCCTTGTGCATGGTTTCCCCTCCATCGTCGTCGGAACGGCCCCGACGGGGCCACAGACCGTTGACTACCCGGGGTGCGGATGGCGGAAACGCTGCGTCGGCCATGGTCGCTAGGGTCGCCCGATGCAGGTGGTCGAGATGGCCGGGCCGGGTGGCGCGTGGCGCGTGCTCGTCCCGGAGACGCGGAGGGAGCGGATGCGGGGGCTCAGAGGTCACACACCGCCCGGACCGCGCGAGGCGATGCTGTTACGACGATGCCGCACCATCCAGACGTTCGGGCTGCGGCAGACGATCGCGGTGGCCTTCCTCGGCCCAACGATGGAGGTGCTGGAGGTCCATCGATGCCGGCGAGGGAAGATCGTCAGGGCCCGGTCACCGAGTGCACGTCACGCTCTGGAGTGCGCCGACGGTTGGACGCCCAGGGTCGGCGACCGATTCAGCCCCGCACCTCGAGGACCGCGCTGACGACCACGGCCCCGATCGCCGCGGCACACACGAGCAGGAAGGCGACCACCCACGGAGCCCAGCTCGGGAGCGCGGCCGGTTCCCGTCGCGAGCGATCGGGCTCGATCAGGCCGAGCCACTCCAGGACCACGCGGACCTCGCGATGGGGCATACGACAGCTTCGGGCGAACGACGGCGCTCCTTGAGTGCCCGGTTGCCGTTCCTGTCGCCACGCTGGCACGCTGCCCGGCATGCGGATCCCGCGCCCCCTCGTCCTGGTGCTCGCTCCTCGCGGCAGCCTGCGGTGGGGACGGCGATGCCGGTCCCGCCCCCGGCGACTACTTCGCCCAGCTCCAGCGGGTCAGCGAGACCGCTCATATCCAGGAGCGAGGGCTCCGCCGCGACCTCCGGGTTCGGCTCGAGGAAGCGGCGCCGGGGGAGGATCGCAGGGCGGTGGTGTCGGTCTTCCTCGACCAGAGCGCCCGCCTCGACCAGGACGTCCTGGATGCCCTCGGAGCGCTCGTTCCACCTGCGGAGCTCGTGGCCGCCCAGCAAGCCTTCATCGACGCCTGGAAGTCCTCCCTCGATCTCACCGTGAAGGTCCGCGACGCGAGCTTCCCGACCGCCGACGAGGTCCTCGCGCGGCTCGAGGCCCCTGTCTTCCGCAACGCGGCAGCGGAGATCCGGGCACGCTGCGACGCCCTGCAGGCGGCCGTCACGGCAGCGGGCTCCGACGTGGACCTCGTGTGCGACGGTCGGCTGACCTGAGGCGGACTCGATCACCGGGCTGAGGGCCCTGGCTATACTCTCGGAGCTGTCCCCGATGGGAAGATGGCGTGGGGCAGGCCCCCATCGTCTAGCGGCCTAGGACGCCGCCCTTTCAAGGCGGTAGCACGGGTTCGAATCCCGTTGGGGGCACGGCACCACCACATATGCGCCCGTAGAGGAGTCCGGTCGTCCTCACCTCCCTGTCAAGGAGGAGATCGCGGGATCGAAGCCCGTCGGGCGCGCTGGGTGAGCGAGTCGGAAACGGCTCGCTCACCGGTCTGGGGCTCAGGACGAGCGGAGCCCCGAGGCGAGATCCGGGGGAGGTAGCTCAGTCGGTAGAGCACGCGGCTGAAAACCGCGGTGTCGGCGGTTCGATCCCGCCCCTCCCCACCGACGACCAGGCCCGGACCGACCTGGGAAGGACGGATGATGCTCCGGACGGCGACACCTGTGCACGGACCCCACCCTCGCTTCACGACTGCCGCTCGGCTCCTGTTGGTCTGCGCCGTGGTCGTCGCCGTTCTCGGCGTCGCGCCAGAAGCGGGCGCCGCCGTGCTCGCCAGCGTCAAGAACGGCACGCTGACGGTCAAGGGAGGGAACGCGGCCGAGAAGATCACGCTTCGGGCCGGCGCTCCCGGGCGGCTCGTGGTGGATGTCGGCGACAACGGCTCGGCCGACTTCACGTTCCGCCGCTCCGCGTTCACGAGGATCGTCGTGAACGCCGGCGGGGGAGGCGATCGCCTGCGGATCAACGAGAGCAACGGCGTGTTCACGAACACCGAGGCCACGACGCTCAACGGCCAAGCGGGCAACGACGTGGTGCTCGGCGGTTCCCGCGCAGAGGTGCTCCGCGGCGGGACGGAGAACGACACGATCGACGGCAACCGGGGCAACGACGACGTCGGCATGGGCGCGGGCAGCGACTCGTTCGTCTGGAACGCCGGCGACGGGGCCGATCGAGATCCGTGGAGACGCGGACTCGGACACGGTGACGGTGAACGGGTCGGTGGCCGGCGCCGACACGATCACCGTCTCCCCCACCGCGGTGCTCGGTCACGCCATCGTGAGCGGGGGCCCCGATGTCTCGACGACGGAGGATCTCACCGTGAACGGTCTCGGTGGCGACGACACGATCTCGGGAGGCGCCGTGGTCGGGCTGTTCGAGCTGACCCTCGACGGCGGCGTCGGAAACGACATCCTGAACGGTGGGAACGGCAACGACATCCTCGTCGGCGGGACGGACGGCGACACGGTCGACGGGAACGTCGGCGCCGACGTGGCGCTCCTGGGCACGGGCGACGACGCGTTCGTCTGGGATCCCGGTGACGGGAGCGACATCGTGGACGGAGGCACGGATCGAGACGAGCTGCGCTTCAACGGCTCGGCCGGCGCCGAGATCTTCACCGCGTCGGCCAATGGGTCTCGGCTGCTGTTCGCACGCAACATCGGGAACATCGTGATCGATGCCGACGACGTCGAGACCCTGAACCGTGCACGCGCTCGGCGGCGCGGACACGGCGACCGTCAACGACCTCTCCGCGACCGACGTCGAGAGCGTGGACATCGACCTCGGCGTCGCCGGCGTCGGCGACGTCGCCATCGATTCGGTGACCGTGAACGCCACGAACAACGCGAACGTGGTCAGGATCTCCGGTGCCTCCGGCGGGGTGTCCGTGCTCAGCCCGTATCTGGCCATCGGGATCGTGGACGCGGAACCCGCGAACGATTCTTTGATCGTCAACGCCTCCACGGGGGCGGATCTGGTCAGCGCGGCGGCCCTCGCAAGCACGAGCGTGCTCCTCACATTGAATGGCAGTACGGGAGACGACATCCTGGTTGGGAGTCAGGGCGGCGATACGATCACCGGCGGGTCGGGCAACGACCACATCGACGGCGGGAACGGGAACGACACGCTCGACGGCGGGGCGGATACCGACACGATCAACGGCGGCGCCGGCATCGATTCAGCGGTCAACGGCGAGAACGTCACCAACGTCCCGTGAACGATGGGTCGGAGGATGCCCCCTGTTCGGGGGCATCCTCCCGCTTCACCCGTGGGCCTACCCCGGCTGGAAGTAGTGCTCCTGCCGGAAGTTCGCGACCCGGCGCCCCAACCGGGCCCCTTGCGCATCTGCCGTCCAGAAGTGCAAGCCACCCCAGATCCTGGCCCGGCGGATCTCGTGGATCGCCTGGGAGAAGCCGGAGAAGCTGCGGGTGATGTCCGGCTCGGCGAGCGTGTTCGTCGCGCTGAAGGACATCTGGTTCGTCCCGTAGAACTGCTGCAGCGTTCGCACGATCGAACCGCTGAAACAGTTGTGCCCCGACGGGTGGTCTGGATACGGGGGAACCGGCAAGAGCGATGCCCACGCTGGGTCGGCGACCGTGTCGGGGTTCCCGTCGCCCCCCGCGAGCTGGATCGCCGTCGTGGGCCGCCAGAAGTGCCAGCGCTCCTTGTCGTCGAAGCACGCGATCAGGGCATCGGCCCCGGTCGTGTACAGCATCGCGAAGTACCGGGCGTTCTCGACCGCGTTCAGACCCTCACCCGCCGACAGCTGGCGGGCGATCCGTGTCCACATCGCAACGGCGTTCTCGTTCCAGAACAACGCCGCGTCGGTCTGGTTCTGGGTCCTCGTCGACCCCGTGGCGCGCCCGAGCGCCTTGACCCGGTTGAACTCGGCCGCGTACTTGGCGCTCTCGAGATCCAGCGGTCCTCTCGTCCGGAACATCTCCGGACCCGGGATGAGGAACGGACGGACCTCACCCATCCACTGGAAGTTGTTGCCGCCCACCGCGAGCGCCCGCCACTCGCCCCGGAGCGTTCCCTCGGAGAACAGCGGGTTGCCCGTCCGTCCGTCGTTGGCCCGGAACGCGATCATCGCAGCAGCCGCGGCCTCCCCGACGTCGATCCCGCCTTCCTGGCTGGGGCCGTCCGGGATCGTCGCGAGCGAGGCCTGGTAGTACCCCGTGAGCTGCGACTCCCGGGCGGGGAGCAGGTCGAGCAGGACACGGTATGCGGCGGCAGCCGCCGCGGCGTTCTTCGAGTCGGAGGCCTCCGCGGCCGGCGACCCGAGGTACGGCTCGTGGCCGCCGTCGATCGCATTGACGGCGTCGTACATCGCGCCGTGCACCGCCGCCATGTTCAGGATGGCGAGCGGTGGCGGCTGGGCGCCCGTCACCAGGAGTTCGTCGTACGCGTGCTGGTTCCACGCGAGAACCTGATCCGGGGCGTTCTGTGCCGCGACCGACCCGGACATCGGCAGCACCAGTACAGTCGTGAGCACGACGATGGCGATGGCCATCGCGGCTCCCCTTCGTTTCCTCAACATGATGCGTCTCCTCCCGGGGGTGGGAACCGACACGAGCTCTCCTTCACGCTGAGCCGTCACCTCCATTCCGATCGTTCGCTCTCCGAGCAGCTTGCGAGGCGCGTGCTTCGACGGGCAAGGACCTACGACACCGTTCGCACGGTGCGGACGTCACCAAGAGGCCCGTCGCGAGTGTTCCGCGTCCACATGCATGAACCCTCGAGGAACGAAGAACGTTGCCGTCGATCCAGGATCGTCGCGTCGACCGGGGATCTGAGCGTTCGGAGGAAGGGCCGCCAAGCACGAGGCATTACGGGAAAGGAGCACTCGCGCAGCTGAACCGCGCCTCGCGGGCGGGAGCCTCCGGTTCGATCGGCCACCTCGTGGGGACGCCTGCCTGGTCCCCGATCCTCACGGTGCCTCTACCCGACCCGGGAAGGAACGCGAGCCAGAGCCGGAGAGGCCGTCCTCTGCCGGTTTCGGATCGGCATCCAGCGAGCGTCGAACTCGGTGCCCCCGTCGAGTCGCATCCAGACGCGGTCGACACTGGGAAGTGTGGCGGCCGTGAGATAAGCGCCCCGATCCAGACACCCGATCTGCCAGATGTTCACCGGGTCGATCAACAACGGAATGGCCGTCGGTCCCTCGATCACGAGGTAGGGACCCGGGTCCGTTCGAGGATCGGCGTGCTGGTCGTTGAGTGTCCAGGAGTAACCGAGGTCCCGCCCGCGCGCGATCCTCGACAGACCGTTGTCCTGGTAGGCCATCGGCCCTGATGGACGCGGCTCGGGGTGGATCGTCCGGTCGCCCGTCTCCCGATCCGCGAAGGCGCGGAGGAGTCCCGCGATCGCGAGGAGGGACACGATCACGGCGAGCAGCCCGGAAGCGATCCGCTGGTTCCGAACCTTCCGGTTCCGTCGCCTCAACAGCCGGTCGAACGCGTCCTCGGGGAAAGTGAATCGCTCGCCCACCCATTCCAGGAGAAGCCGCTCGTCACTCATGCTCGGTCCTCCGCCTGCGCCCGAAGCGCTTCCCGAGCTCGGGACGCGAGCCCTCGAACGGTCCCCGCCGTGACCCCGAGCACGCGACCGGCCTCATCGCTCGAATAGTCGAGTACATCCGTCAAGACCAGGGCTGCCCGTTGTCGAGGGCTCAGCTCCGCCAGGGCGGTCAGAAGGTCCTGCTGCGCGTCGATCTCGGAGAACGGCGTGGGATCCGGAGCAGATGCGAAGGTCCGTCGGATCGCGAGGGCAGCACGACGTGTCCGCTTCCGGAAGACGTTCATCGCGGTTCGATAGAGGTACCCGGTGGGATCATCCATCCCGGAGATGCGATCCCACCGCTCCCAGAGGGCGAGGAACGCGTCCTGCATGATCTCCTCTGCCTCCGACGAGTTCCCCGTCACGGCGCAGAGTCGTCGGAAGAGGGTCCGCGCCTCGTCGTGGAAGAAGGCCTCGAAGCTCGATGACTCGGCCACGGCTGGCGTCTCCCCCTCCGGCGATTCGGTCACGAGTCGGAGCGGTTCGTCCATCCCTCAGATGAACCCCCGGCGGGCGATCAGCGTTGTCGGCGGGTCGTGCTCAGTTCAGGAGCTCGTGGCCCCGGATCTCTGCCCAATGCGACAGCACGCCCTGGTAGATCTCGGCCGACCGTGGGAACTCGTGCCGCGCCAGCGCCTCCAGCGCGAGGCCCAGATCGCGCACGCTGCGATCGTCGTCGAGCTCATCCCACGTGAGGAAGTCGCAGAGCCCCCCGTAGTCGAGCTCCACGAGCGACCGGACGTCGAACAGCGCGATCCACTCGTGGAGGTCCATCAGGAGGTCGCCGATCGGCCCCAGGTCCGACCTTCGCAGGAGCGGGATCGTCTGGCCCGCTCGACGGAGCGCCTTGCGGGCGGTGGTTCGATACCGGAGCCGCAGCTGTCCGCGCTCGTCTTCCCCCAGCCACCGCTCCTCGTCCGCGAAGAGCGCGAACCAACGGATCGGCACGTGCCACGGGCTCTGGTGACAGAAGGCCACCGCGAGCGGGTCGCGCCGACGGAGCCGCCTCAGCTCGCGGGCCACCCGCTTCGCGTCCTTCTTCGAAAGGAAGCGCTCCGAGAGCTCGATCGGACGGGTCTCGCGGAACGCCAGGCCCGCGGCCAGCACGCGCATCCGCATCCGCCATGGACTCACGTAGGTCCTGCCGTCCACGACCCGGACCTCCGCGTGATCACCGTCGGCGGGCGCGATCAGCCCCAGGCCCCCCTTCGCGTGGTCGCGGTAGCGGGGCGGGCTCCCCGGCAGCCACCGGTTCGACACGAGGTACCGCTCCCACCGCAGCTGCTCCTCCCCCTCGAACGCGTCGAGTGGCTGGAACACCCGCAGGTAGGCGCTGGGGACCATCTCCGGGAGTCTAGCGACGGAGGGCATCTCCTATGCTCTCGGCGTCCTCGACCCAGGAGCTGAAGTGGGATCGCCGAGCTACCGTAGCGCGCCATGAAGGTCGTCTCCCTGCTCCCGTCGGCAACCGAGATCGTGTTCGCCCTGGGCCTTGGAGATTCCCTCGTCGGTGTCACCGACGAATGCGACTTCCCGCCGGAGGCGGTGACGAAACCGGTGGTGTCCCGGAGCGCGCTGCCCCAGGGACGACCGCTGTCCGCCCGCGAGATCGATCAGGCGGTGCGCGGCAAGCTGGACGCGGAGGAGCCGCTCTACGTCCTGGACACCGACCTCCTCCGGCGGGAGCAGCCCGACGTCGTCCTCACCCAGGACCTGTGCCGGGTCTGCGCCGTCCCCTCCGGACAGGTCCAACGGGCGCTGGAGAAGCTCGGCCTCCCCGACGCCAAGGTGCTCTCCCTGGACCCGAACACCCTCGAAGACGTGATCGCGCAGATCGACGTGGTCGGGAAGCTCCTCGAGCGGCCGGAGGAGGCTGCCAAGCTCACCGACTCCCTCCGGATGCGGGTGGCGAAGGTGAAGGAGGTCGCCACGCGCCTCCCGATGCTGAACGTGTTCTGCCTGGAGTGGTCCGACCCGCCCTTCGCCGCAGGTCATTGGGTGCCGGAGATGGTGGAGGCCGTGGCCGGCGTGAACCTCCTCTCGGAGAAGGCCGGTCCGTCACGGGTCGTGACGCATCGTGAGATCCGAGATGCGAATCCCGAGGTGATCGTCTTCATGCCGTGCGGCTACTACCTCGAGGAGGCCGAGCAGGAGGCAGCCGCCGTGTTCGCACACCCGGAACTGCGGGAGACGCCCGCGGTCCGCAACGGCAACGTCTTCGCCGTGGACGCGACGTCGTACTTCTCGCGACCCGGGCCTCGGATCGTCGACGGGCTCGAGATCCTGGCGTGGGCGCTGCACCCGGACGCCTACCCCGTCCCGCCGGCGGGTAGCATCTCGCGGGTCAGCTGAGCCGGCTGTCTGACGTGACCCGCTATCCTCGCGTGATGGCCGCCAGGAACCTCGTCACGCCCCACGACCTCGGCAAGCGCGTGTCCTTCCAGTTCGAGCTCCCGAACGGCTACGTCGGCGAGGCGGTGGGCGTGTTGGAGCGATGGGACGAGGACGCCGAGACCTACTTCGTGCGGAAGAAGGACGGGACGGAGGTGCGGGTGCCGGCGCGGGGCATCCGCTACGGCAAGATCGTGGAGTGAGCCCGGCGGGCTACGACGCCTTGGCGAGTCCGCCGAGGACGCCGATGAGCTCCTCGACGTCGAACGGCTTCGGGACGAACGCGTCGGCGCCGAGGGCGGTGGCCTTCGCCTTGTCGTCCGGACCGGTGAGCGCGCTGACGATCACGATCCGTGGGCGCTGCTCCTCCGGGAGCTTGGTCAACTCGCGTAGGACCGCCCAGCCGTCCATCTCGGGCATCATCAGATCGAGCACCATCAACATCGGGTGGTGCTTCCGCAGCTCCTCCATCGCTTCCAGACCGTTGCTGGCCGTGTAGGTCTTGTAGCCCTCGTGCTCGAGGCTGAACCGCAGGACCCATGCCACCTGCGGCTCGTCGTCGACGACGAGCACGCTGTCGTGATCTCCCTCGACCTGGTGCTTCTGCACGTCCATCTCACCTATCCCAACGGCCTCCGACGACCGGACCTGCATACGTCCATCGGGTCGTTTCCCACTGGGCCGCTTGGCCTCCACCATCCGACCGATGCTCTCAGCACGGGTGACGAGCGCCTAGTCATCACGAGGCAGGGTGCGGAAGCGTCATCCCATCGTCATACGACGCGCACGCCGGGGCCGGCCGTCACCTCGCCGATCCTGAAGGCTCGATGGGTGGTGCGGGCCAGCACGTCATCGGCCGAGGTCGGTTCGACGATCAGCAGCATGCCGACCCCCATGTTGAACGTCGCGAACAGATCGTCCTCGGAGGCGCCCGAGGTCTCGCGCACGAGGCCGAAGATCGGGTGCTCCGGCCAGCTCTCCCGACGGATCGCGGCTCCCAGGCCCTCCGGCAACGCTCGGGGCAGGTTCTCGAGGATCCCGCCTCCGGTGACGTGGGCCGCGGCATGCAGGAGCCCGCCCCGCGCGAGGGCGACGACGTCGGGCGCGTAGATCGCGCACGGCTCGAGCAGCTCGTCCGCGAGGGGACGATCGAGCCCCGGTGGGGTGCCCTCGAGATCGAAAGCCGGCAGGAGCGCCGATCGGATCAGCGAGTAGCCGTTCGCATGGAGGCCGGTGGAGGCGAGGCCGATCAGGACGTCTCCCTCCGAGACGCGGTGCGGTCCCAGGAGCGACGCCTCCTCGACCACGCCGACGCAGAAGCCCGCGAGATCGAACGCATCCTCGGCCATCACCCCGGGGTGCTCGGCCGTCTCGCCGCCGAGGAGGGCACACCCCGCCCGCCGGCACCCTTCGACCACTCCTTCGACCAACGAAGCGACCCGCGTGGGGTCGACCCGGCCGACCGCGAGGTAGTCGAGGAGGAAGAGCGGCTCGGCGCCGGTGCACACGACGTCGTCGGCGCACATCGCCACGAGGTCGATCCCCACCGTGTCGAGCCGTCCGGTCAGCCGGGCGATCTCCAGCTTCGTCCCCACGCCGTCGGTCGCCGCCGCGAGCAGCCGCTGCTCGTCGATCCGGTACAGGCCGGCGAACCCTCCGACCTGGTCTGCGACCTCGGGGGTCCTCGTGGCGGACGCGAGGTCGGCGATCAAGGCCACGGCCTTCGCCGCGGCCTCGGTATCGACCCCCGCGTCGCGGTACGCGCCGCTCACGCCGTGGGGAGCTGGAGCTGATCCTCCAGCAGGAACTTGCCGGCGTGCTCCGGAACGGGGATCGGGTACTCGCCGTCGAAGCATGCCCGGCAGAAGTCCTCGGTCGGCTCGCCGGTCGACTCGACGAGCCCCCCGAGCGAGATGTAGCCGAGGGAATCGGCTCCCACGTACGTGCGGATCTCCTCGACCGTCAGGTCCGCGGCCACCAGCTCGTTCCGTGTGCTCATGTCGATCCCGTAGAAGCAGGGCCAGCGGATCGGAGGGGACGTGATCCGGATGTGGACCTCGGAGGCGCCCGCCTCCCGGAGCATCGCGACGATCTGACGGGTGGTCGTGCCACGGACGATCGAATCGTCGACCACGATCAGCCGCTTGCCCCGGATCGTGTCGGGGAGCGGGTTCAGCTTGAGCTTCACGCCTCGCTCCCGCAACGACTGCGACGGCTGGATGAACGTCCGGCCCACGTACTGGTTCTTGTGCAGCCCGTCGCCGTAGGGGATCCCCGACACCTCCGAGTAGCCCTGCGCGGCCGAGTGGCCCGTGTTCGGCACGGCGATCACGAGGTCGGCCTCCACCGGATGCTCGACAGCGAGGAGCCGGCCCATCTCGCGGCGCACCTCGTGGACCGAGACTCCCTTCATCCGGGAGTCGGCACGGGACAGGTACACGAACTCGAAGATGCAGAGCGCGGCGCGCGGGCTCCGGGCGAACCGGCCCGAGTGCAACCCACGGTCGTCGATCCGCACGAGCTCGCCCGGCTCGACCTCGCGGATGAACGTGGCACCGACGATGTCCAGGGCGCACGTCTCGGAGGCGACGACGAACCCCTGCGGCAGCTTCCCGAGCGCGAGCGGCCGCAGGCCGTGGGGATCGCGGGCGGCGAAGACCGACCGTTCGTCCGACATCACGAAACAGAACGCTCCCTCGAGCTCGGGCAGCACGCGCATCGCGGCTCCCTCGAGGTCGTGGTGCGCCATCTCGGACGCGAGCATCGTGGCCACGAGGTCCGAATCGGTGGTCGCGGCCGAGGAGTGCCCCAGCCGAGCGACGAGCTCGCCGGTGTTCACGAGGTTGCCGTTGTGGCCCAGGGAGAGCGCTCGCACGCCGTCGTTCTTGAAGACCGGCTGGGCGTTGTCCCAGGTGGTGGAGCCGGTGGTGGAGTAGCGGGTGTGGCCGACGGCGAGATCGCCCTGCAACGTGGCGAGGGTGGCCTCGTTGAACACCTGCGCGACCAGCCCGAGATCCTTGTAGACGAGGATGTTGTGGCCGTCGGAGACGGCGATGCCGGCGGATTCCTGGCCCCGGTGCTGTTGGGCGAAGAGCCCGAAGTACGTCAGACGAGCGACGTCCTCACCCGGGGCCCAGACCCCGAACAGGCCGCATTCGTCTTTCGGACTCTCCGCTCCCACCCGAGGGCCAGTCTACCGGCGGGTGTCACGCGATCCGTGGAGCTCGGCCGTGGAGGGTTGGCCGGGAGGCTCACGCGAGCGTCGGCGGGAGCGACCCTTCGAGGGTCAGCAGCCGGCGCTTCCGCGACGGGCCGCCGGCGTACCCGCCCACGTCGCCGCCGGCGCGGAGGACCCGGTGGCACGGCACCACGATCGGGATCGGGTTGGAGCCCAGGGCGTTGCCGACCGCACGGGAGGCGCGCGGCCGGCCGATGCGCTCGGCGAGCGTCCCGTAGGTGGTCGTCCTCCCGAACGGGACCTTGGCGGTCGCGGCGAGAACGTCCCTCGCGATCCCCCGCATCAGCCGCCGGTCGAGCTTCAGCTCGAAGCGTGTCCGGTCGCCGGCGAAGTACTCGTCGAGCTGCCTCCGGACCTCGTCGGTGGCCGCCGGGTGCTCGAGGATCCGAGGCGAGAGCTGCCGCGAGAGCCTCGCGAGCAGGTCATCGCGCTCCTCGTCCTCGAACGCCACGTAGGCGAGGCCGCGGGGCGTGACCGCGAGGAGCAGCTCCCCCACCGGGCTGTCGATCTCGCCCACCGCGACGTCGACCAGGCCCCGGTCGGCGGCGGTCTCGGCGAGCGCCGCTGCTGCCGACGCGGCCAGACGGTCCGCCTCCCGCCCTCCGCCAAGCCTCTTCAGGTCCTTCACATTCATTGGCGCGTTCATCGGCGCTCCGACCGATCGCTTCATGTCATCAGCTCCCTCAGCTTCTTCACGCCCTGGTACACGTTCGCCCGGGCCGCCTCCTCCGAGATCCTCATCACGTCGGCGACGTCCGCGTAGCTGCGGTCGAGGACGTGCCGGTGGACGACCGCCACCCGCTGCTTCGGCGGGAGGCTCGCCACCGCAGCCCGGAGGTCGCCGTCGAGCTCCGCCCGGCCGCCGGGCGGCGCGCCGTGCTCGGGCAGGTCTCCTGACGGGATCGCCCGGCGGCTCGCCGCCCGGTGGTGGTCGATCGCCTTCCGCGAGGCGATCCGCAGGACCCACCGGTCCAGCCTCGACGCATCCGTGAGGCGCGGGTACGCCCGGAGTGCGGACACGAACGTCTCCTGGAACGCGTCGTCCGCCTCGTGCGGACCCACGGCCGCCATCAGGAACCGGTAGACGGTTCCCTTGTGCTCCGCGAGGAATTCGCTGAACGGCGGGAGCTCCATTGCCTCAGATGCAACCACACCCCGAACAACGCTCGAGGGGCCGGTCCCGTGAAACCCGAGAGCGTCGGAATCGGCTCGTGCCAGTCCCTTGCGACGTCGCGCGGATCCGATGACCATCCTGGACGCGGAGAAAGGACCCGTGCGCCCGACCCTTGGCTTGGCCGAACGACTGCTCGTCCCGGCCGTGTTGGCCGCCTCCGTCCTTGCGGGATGCTCCACCGATCTCGCCGAGTACGTATCGACTACAGCGATGCCATCGACGACGAGGTCACCCTCAAAGGTGATCCGGTTCGAGCCACTCGAGTCCTAGTCTTGCCACTCAGGTGACCGGAAGGCACGCCTCCGCTCGCTCACCCCGAGGGTGTCGCATCGACGACGAGCAACACGCGGCTGCTCCCGATCGATGAGCGATTCCCGACCGTCTCTGACACGTTGACGGTGGGCGAGAACCAGTACTCGTGTCCGCCCGGGAGACCGATGAGGCGGAACGCGGCCGTCGAGCTCGTCCGGACCGTTGACGCTGCGATCGCCCTCTGCGGTGGCGTCACCGACATCCTGTGACCGAATTCCGAGTCCCGCCGGACCGACATCCCGACGACGAATCGATCGTCGGCAGACGTGCGGTAGTCGAATGCGACCGTGACCACGACGTCGTACGAGGTCCCCGACGGGAACGAGAGGCGGAGGGGGGTGACGACGCCGATCGAGCCAGAGTCGAAATCATATTCGGCCGCCGGACCCGCCCCGTAGGAACGGGACGCGCGCACGATACCCGAGGTCAGCGGTGTCGACGGTGACGGATCCCCGTGCGATGACCCAGCGGCCGCGACCGCCCAGACACCTCCACCGAACACGACCGCCGCTGCACACAGAGCCGCTACCGATCGTCGCATCGCTCCGCCTCCCGTCAGTGTCGGATGAGTCTTCGCCTCTGCATCGTTCCCCTCAGCTCGCCGATGGGGCCTCGCCGAGGAGGCGGGGGATCGCCCCCTCCCAGACCTCGGTGAGCTCGGCGACGGTCGCGTCCACCATCCCGTCGATCACCGCCCGTGGTCCGCCCGTCTCCCCGAGGCGCCGGAACGGCACACTGCGGGTCGCCGCGAGCCCGCGGAGCGAGCCCTCGCGCTCGGGCGCCACGGACACCACGACCCGCGACGCGGACTCGCCGAACAGCAGCACGTGCGCGGGCATGTCGCCGTCGAGCGTGACGGCGAACCCGTGCCCGCCGAGGATCGCGGACTCGGCGAGCGCGACGCCGATCCCCCCGTCCGAGCAATCGTGCGCGGAGGCGAGGAGGTCGCCCGCGGCAGCCTCTTGCAGCAGGTCCTGGAGACGGCGCTCGGCCTGGAGGTCGAGGGCCGGCGGCGCCCCCGCGACCACTCCGAGCACGGTCTCCGCGAACTCGGATCCTCCGAGCTCCGCGAAGGACTCCCCCAGCACGTACACGGCCAATCCCGGGACGGGGAATCCCGATGGCACCCGGAGGCGATAGTCCGCGAGCGAACCGAGCACGCCCACCACCGGCGTGGGCCAGATCGCCGAGCCACCCGACTCGTTGTAGAAGCTGACGTTCCCGCCGGTCACCGGCGTGTCGAGCGCGAGGCATGCCTCCCGCATCCCCCGGACGGCCTCGGAGAACTGCCACATCACCTCGGGTCGTTCCGGGTTGCCGAAGTTGAGACAGTTCGTGATCCCGAGGGGGCGCGCTCCCGTGACCGCGACGTTCCGGGCGGCCTCGGCGACCGCGTGGGCCCCGCCGAGGTAGGGATCGAGCGACCCGTACCGGCCGTTCCCGTCGACCGACAAGGCGAGCCCCTTCATCGTTCCCGGCACCCGGACAACGGCGGCATCCGATCCCGGTCCGGAGATGGTCTGCCCCTGCACCATCCGGTCGTACTGCTCGAACACCCAGCGCTTCGACGCGACGTTGGGGGCCGCGAGGAGCCAGCGGAGCGCCTCATCGAGATCGCCCTCGAAAGAGGCGAACGTGGGATCGTCGCCGTTCGGACGGATCGGCCGCATGAGCCGCTCGTACACGGGGGCCTTCTCGGTGAGCGAAAGCGCCGGGACGCGGGCTGCCTGCTCTCCCTCGATCCGGACGTCCAGGTCCCCGCCCGGCTCCAGCGTCGCCACGACGGCGGTCGCGAGGCCCCACTTCGCGCAAACCGCAAGGACCTGCTCCAACTTCGAGGGATGGACGATCGCGAGCATCCGCTCCTGCGATTCCGACGTCAGGATCTCGAACGCCTCCATGCCCTCTTCCCGGAGCGGGACGCGATCAAGGTCGAGCCGCGCGCCCAGTCCCGCCCGAGCTGCGGACTCGCTGATCGCGCAGGTGAGGCCGGCGCCACCCAGGTCCTGGAGCCCCTCCAACAGGTCGTCTTCGATCAGGTCGAGCGAGGCCTCGATCAGGAGCTTCTCTGCGAACGGGTCGCCGATCTGCACGGAGGGGCGCGATCCCTCGCTCCCCTCCTCGATCGTGGCCGACGCGAGCACCGAGACGCCGCCGATCCCGTCGCGTCCGGTCGTCGCCCCGTACAGGACCATGAGGGAGCCCGGGCTCGGCGTGTGCGTCGCGGCGGTCATCAGCCGGTCTGCTCTCGTGATGCCGACGCACAGCACGTTCACGGTCGGGTTCGCCGAGTGCGGCGAAGCGAATCGGATCTCGCCGCCGACGGTCGGCACGCCGATGCAGTTGCCGTAGCCGCCGATCCCGGCGACCACCCCCTCGAGCAACCACCGGTTCCGCTCCTCGTCGAGCGGGCCGAACATCAGCGGGTCCAGCAACGCGACCGGGCGGGCGCCCATCGAGACGATGTCGCGGACGATCCCGCCGACGCCCGTCGCGGCGCCCTGGTACGGCTCGATCGCGCTCGGATGCGAGTGGGACTCCATCTTGAAGACGGCGGCGAACCCGTCCCCGACGTCCACGGCGCCGGCGTCCTGTCCCGGGCCGACGAGCACGACGGGTCCCTCCGTCGGCAGCGTGCGGAGATGGACCTTCGAGGACTTGTAGGAGCAGTGCTCGGACCACATCGCGGCGTACATCGCGAGCTCGGTTCGGTTGGGATCGCGGCCGAGCGCATCCCGGATCATCGCGAGCTCGTCGTCCTGCAAACCGAGCTGCCGGTGGAGAGGCTCGGAGCTCACCTTGCCGGAGCCATCACGTGGGTGAACAAGGACGCGAACAGCGCCTGGCCGCCGGTCGGCCCGACGTCCGGATCGACGGCGTGCTCGGGGTGGGGCATCAGGCCGACCACGTTCCCGGCCTGGTTCCGGATGCCGGCGATCCCGCGGAGCGCCCCGTTCGGGTTGTGGTCGTCGGACGTCTCGCCGTCGGGCCCGCAGTAGCGGAACACCACCCGCCCGTCGGCCTCCAGCCCATCGAGGACATCGTCGGCTGCGACGAACTGACCCTCGCCGTGCTTGATCGGGACCTCCAGGACCTCGCCCGGCGTCACATCCGCCGTGATCGGGGTTTGCGTCGTCTCGACGCGCAGATGGACGACGCGGCACACGAACCGAAGCGATCGGTTGCGGATCAGCGCGCCGGGGAGCAGCCCGGACTCGCACAGGATCTGGAAGCCGTTGCAGATGCCGATCACCGGACCGCCACCCTCCGCGAACGTCCGGATCTCCTCCATCACCGGCGCGAACCGGGCGATCGCGCCGCACCGGAGGTAGTCCCCGTAGCTGAAGCCGCCGGGCAGGATGACACCGTCGACGCCCCCCAGGTCCCGGTCCGCGTGCCAGAGCGGCACGCCCTCGCCGCCCATCAGCTCGATCGCGCGGAGCGCGTCCCGGTCGTCCAGGGAGCCCGGGAACGTCACCACGCCGATCCGGGCGCTCACGTGTGCTGCACCTCCCGGACCTCGAGGATCCGTGAATCCTCGATCACCGGGTTGGAGAGCAGCCGAGAGGCCATCTCCTCCACCTGGGCGTGCGCGGACGTCTCGTCGTCCGATTCGACCTCGAAGCGCACGTGCTTGCCGACACGGACGCCGTGCACGTTCGTCCACCCGAGTGTCGGGAGGGCGCCCTCGACCGCCTTGCCCTGCGGGTCGGCGAGCCCCGGCTTCAACGTGACGAGGACCTCGACCGTGAACCTCACCCGCGACCTTCCCGGAGCCGCTCGAGCGCCGCGTCGTCCGGCGGCACCTCGTCGTCGTTCAGCGAGATCACTCCGGCGCGTGCGAGGTACGCGGCGAAGGGCTCTCCGGTGATCCGTTCGTACGCTTCCCGGTACCGCTCGGCGGTGCCCTCCACGACGTCGGGAGGGAGGGCGGGCGGCGGCGGCTCCCGATCCCAGCCGATCCCGTCGAGCCAGTCACGGACGAACTGCTTGTCGAACGACGGCTGCGCGTCGCCGGGTGCGTACGCGTCGGCCGGCCAGAAGCGGGAGGAGTCCGGCGTGCCCACCTCGTCGATCAGCACCAGCTCGCCGTCGGCGAAGCCGAACTCGAGCTTCGTGTCCGCGACGATCACGCCGTTCGCGGCCGCGGTGTCCGCGATCCGCTCGTAGATCGACAGCGTGAGCTCCTTCAGCCGCTCGAACAGTCCCTTCCCCACGAGGGCCACGGCCTCGTCGGGATCGAGAGGGAGGTCGTGTCCCGCGGCCGCCTTGGTCGTCGGGGTGAAGATCGGTGCGGGCAGACGAGCCGACTCCACGAGACCGCCCGGGAGCCGCACGCCGCAGACGGAGGACGTCGCCCGGTACTGCGCCCATCCGGACCCCGAGAGGTAGCCGCGGGCGACGCATTCCATCGGCACGACGGCGGCCTTCCGCGCGAGCGTCGCGCGCCCGGCGAGGGCGGGTTCGGCGGCGAACGGCGGCGGGAACGTCGCGGCGTCGGTCGAGAGCACGTGGTTGGGGACCAGGTCGGCGGTCCGCTCGAACCAGTACGAGGAGAGCCCGGTGAGCACCCGCCCCTTGTCGGGGACGGGATCCGGCAGCACGACGTCGAACGCGCTGATCCGATCCGTGGCGACGAGCAGGAGCCGGTCCTCGCCGGCGTCGTAGACGTCGCGGACCTTCCCCCGCGCCCGCAGCCGCGGCGCCGGCGTCATCCTGACTCCGTCGCCGACCCTCGGGCCGACTCCACGGGGAGCTTCTCGAGTTTGTCGAAGACTCCATCGAGGTTCGCGAGGTATCGGCCGGGGTCGAACAGGGCGTCGAGCCCGGCACGGTCCAGCAGGCTGCCGACCCGCTCGTCGGCCTCCAGCACGGCCCGGAAGTTCGCGCCCTCGTCCCATGCGGCCGCGCCTGCAGCTTGCACCAGCGCATAGGCCTCGTCCCGGGACATCCCGGCGCCGACCAATGCGAGGAGGGCCGACTGCGAGTACACGACGCCTCCTCCGACGTCGAGGTTCTCGCGCATCCGGTCGGGGAAGACCCGCAGCCCGTCGAGCACCCAGGTCATCTCGCGGAGCATGAACGCGAGCAGGCCGGTGGCGTCGGGGAAGATCAGCCGCTCCGCGGACGAATGCGAGATGTCGCGCTCGTGCCAGAGGACGACGTTCTCGAGCGCGGCCTGGGCGTGGCCGCGGATCACCCTGGCGAGGCCGGACACTCGCTCCGACACCACCGGGTTCCGCTTGTGCGGCATCGCCGACGAGCCCTTCTGTCCTTCGGCGAAGGGCTCCTGCACCTCGCGCACCTCCGTCCGGGCGAGGTGACGGATCTCGGTGGCGATCTTGTCGAGGGTGGAGGCGGTGATCGCGATCGCGGTCATCAGCTCGGCGTGACGATCGCGCTGGATCACCTGGGTCGAAGCCTCGACGCTCCGCAGGCCGAGACGAGCGCAGACGAGCTCCTCCACCCGCGGGTCCACCGATGCGTACGTCCCGACGGCCCCGCTGATCGCCCCGACGGAGACGACCTCGCGCGCGCGACGCAGCCGGTCGCGGTCACGATCCAGCTCGAACGCCCAGACGGCGAGCTTGTGCCCGAAGCTCGTGGGCTCGGCGATCACACCGTGGGAGCGGCCGGCCATCACGGTGTCGCGATGCCGGAGCGCGAGCCTGGCGGTCGTGGCGAGGAGATGTTCGAGCTCGGCGAGCAACACGTCCGCGGCCGCCCGGAGCTGGAGCGCGAACCCCGTGTCGAGCACGTCGGAGGACGTGAGACCGAAGTGGAGCCAGCGGCCCTCGGGCCCGATCGTTCCGGCAACGACGTCGACGAAGGCAGCGACGTCATGGCGCGTGACCGCCTCCCGTTCGGCCACAGCCTCCACCGTGAACGCCGCGCGCGCGCGACAGGCCACGGCATCATCGGGCGGCACCGTTCCGAGCTCGGCGAGCGCCTCCACGGCCAGCAGCTCGATCTCGAGCCAGTTCGCCAGTCGCGCCTCGTCCGACCACACGGCCTCCATCTCGGGGAGCCGGTAGCGGGGGATCACAGCTTGAGGCCCTCCGCGAGGTCGTCCTTGAACTTCCACAGCGTCGCCTGGATCGCCTCGTCGCCGAGCCCTACGATCTGCGCGGCGAGCACCGCGGCGTTCACCGCCGCGTCCACCCCCACAGTCGCGATCGGGACGCCGGTGGGCATCTGCGCCGTGATCGCGAGCGCCTCGTTCCCGACCATCTGTGGCGGCGTCGCGATCGGGACGCCGATCACCGGGATGACCGTGCGCGCCGCGACCGCGGCGGCGAGGTGCCCCGACATCCCCGTCGAACACACCACCACGCGGAGCCCTCGCGCCGCCGCGGTCCTCGCGTATTCGTCGACGAGGTCGGGCGTGCGCGAGGACGACATGATCTGCACCTCGTGCGGGATGCCGAACTTCTCCAGGATCAGCCCGGTCTGGCGCATGATCGGCAGCTCGGTGGGTGAGGCGGCCAGCACCCCGACGATCGGCGTCTCTTCGGTCATCCGGCCTCCTCCCCCTCCTGGCCGCTCATCGGGCCTCGGCCGCCCGGGCGGCGATGTCGTCCCGTCTGATCATGCCGTCGAACGAGATGTGCGACGCCGCGTCGTAGGCGCGCCTCCGTGCGTCGGCGACCGCCGGCCCCCACCCCGTCACCGCGAGCACGCGGCCGCCGGCGGTGACCACTCTACCGTCGCGCTCAACCGAGCCCGAGTGGAAGACGGCGGCGTCCGGCGCCGTGGCGGCGGCCTCGAGCCCGTCGATCGGGCGGCCGGTCTCGTACGAGCCCGGGTAGCCGCCGCTCGCGAGCACCACCGTCACCGCGGCCTCGTCGGACAGGTCGACCTTCACGTCGGCCAGCCGGTCGGAGGCGCACGCATCCAACACCTCGGCCAGATCGCTCCGGAGGCGAGGGATCACCACCTGCGTCTCGGGGTCGCCGAACCGGCAGTTGTACTCGAGGACCTTCGGGCCGTCCGCGGTGAGCATCAGGCCGGTGTAGAGGAGGCCCGCGTAGGCGGTCCCGTCGGCGCGAAGCGCGTCCACGGTCGCGGCCACCACGTTCCAGACGCGAGACTCCCTCGGCTCCTCCAGCCACGGGAGGGGCGAGTACGCCCCCATCCCCCCGGTGTTCGGCCCCGTGTCGCCGTCCCCGACGCGCTTGAAGTCCTGCGCGAGCGCCAGGGGCACGATCGAGGTCGCATCGACGAGCGCGAACGCCGACACCTCGGGCCCCTCCAGCCGCTCCTCGATCAGGACCCGCTCTCCGGCCGCTCCGAACGCGCCCTCCGCGAGGCAGGCCTCGATCGCGCTCACGGCCTCGGCGCGATCCGATGCCACCGTCACGCCCTTTCCCGCGGCGAGTCCATCGGCCTTGACGACGGCACCCCGGCCTCCGAGGTCGAGATCGAGGAACGACAGGACGTCGCGGGGGTCCCGGTCCCAATCAGCGCGGGTGTATGCAACGGCCCGCGCCGTGGGGATCCCGTGCCGCACCATCAGATCCTTCGCGAACGCTTTCGAGCCTTCGAGGCGGGCGGCGTCGCGTCCCGGGCCGAAGGCCCGTCGCCCTCGCGCCCGGAGCTCGTCCGCGAGCCCGGCGACGAGCGGCGCCTCCGGCCCGATCACGACGAGGTCCGCGTCGAGCTCTTCCGCGAGATCGACCTGCGCCCGCACGTCGTCGGCGTCGGCGGCATGGCACATGGCGATCGTCGCGATCCCGGCATTGCCGGGCGCGGCGTGGAGGTCCTCGACCTGCGGGCTCCGGGCGAGCCCCCAGCACAGGGCGTGCTCCCTGCCGCCGCCGCCGACGACGAGGACCCTCACCGGTGCGTCTTCATCTCGGCGGCTTCATCCGGCCGGCAGGCTCTGCTCGCGGGCGGGTCCCACCGATACGACGGAGACGGGCACGTCCGCGAGCTCCTCGATCCGGCGCACGTACTCCCTCGCGGCCTTGGGCAGGTCCTCGAACGTCTTCGCCTCGTCGACCTCCTCCATCCAGCCGTCGAGCTCCTCGTAGATCGGCTCGGCCTTGTGGAACAGGGATTGGTGGGGCGGGAAGTCGTCGAACTGCTTCCCCTCGACCCGATAGCCCGTGCAGATCGGCACGCGCTCGAACCCGGAGAGCACGTCCAGCTTCGTGAGGAACAGCTCGGTGAGCCCGTTCACGCGAGACGCGTAGCGGAGGAGCGCGGCGTCGAGCCAGCCGCACCGCCGCTTCCGCCCGGTGACGGTGCCGAACTCCTGCCCGCGGACGCCGAGGCGCTCGCCGTCCTCGCCCAGCTCCTCGGTGGGGAACGGGCCCGCGCCGACGCGCGTGACGTAGGCCTTCACGATCCCCACCACGCGCTCCACTTCCTTCGGTCCGAACCCGGCGGAGGCCAGCGCGTACCCGGCAACCGGGTTCGACGACGTCACGAACGGATACGTCCCCTTGTCCAGATCCAGCAGCGTGCCCTGCGCTCCCTCGAGCATCACGGACTTCCCGTCCCTGAGCGCGTCGTGCAGCAGCGTGGAGGTGTCGGCGACGTAGGGCTCGAGCCGGCCGGCGAGGTCCATGTACTCCTCGACGATCTCGTCCCGGTCGAGGGGGAGCCGGCCGTACAGCTTCGTGAGGATCGCGTTCTTCTCGCGGAGCACGATCTCGAGCTTCTCGCGGAAGATCTTCTGATCGAACAGGTCCTGGACACGGAGGCCGATGCGCGCCGCTTTGTCCGCGTAGGCGGGGCCGATGCCCCGCTTCGTCGTCCCGAGCGCGTTCCGACCCAGGAACCGCTGGGTCACCTTCTCCAGCTCCAGGTGGTACGGCATGATCAGATGGCAGTTGCCGGAGAGCCGGAGCCGCGACACATCGACCCCGGTCCGCCGCAGCTCGTCGAGCTCGCGCAGGAGGTGCCGGGGATCGACCACCACGCCGTCCGCGATCACCGGCGTGATGTGCGGGTAGAGGATGCCGGAGGGGATCAGCTGGAGCTTGAGGAGGCGGCCCTCGGCGATCACCGTGTGGCCGGCGTTGTTCCCGCCCTGGTAGCGGACCACGAAGTCCATCCCGTCCGCGAGGTAGTCGACGGCCTTGCCCTTGCCCTCGTCCCCCCACTGCGTCCCGAGCACGATGGTGGCCGGCATGTGCCTGGAGTGTATCCGTCGTCCCCGGCGCTCCCGCTGCGGTTTCCCCTCCTTCGTGGGAACATCGATGAACGTCGCTCGCCGAGCCCAGCCCCCCGACAGAAGGACCCGCGTGACGAAGAACTGGGAAGAGATCGAGCTGGAGAAGCTCGTCGAGATCGACGGGGAGTACTGCGTCCCCCACGAGCTCAACGAGGCTCGTCACGTCGTGGACTGGGGTCCGTTCGAGCCCCCACGCGGCGCCGGGTACATCATCCGGAAGCTCCTGCTGTTCATCCCGGCCATGTACCTGTTCATCCTCGCGGTGCAGATCATGAAGACGGGCGCTGCCGCGATCGGACCGCAGATCCAGGGTCAGTTCCCGTTCGCGAACGGGATCTCGACGTTGGGGTTCGGCTGGCTCGGCGCGTACTTCGTGCTCTCGGGCTCGCCGGTCGCGGCCACGGCGATCAGCCTGTACGGAGCGGGGACGCTGACGCGGCTCCAGACCTTCACGATGCTCTCGGGGTCGCGCCTGGGCGCATCGTTCATCGTGTTGCTGACCGGGTTCCTCTACGCCGCGCGGAACCGGAACGACCCCAACCGGAACGAGCCGATCGGGATGGGGATCCAGGCGATGACGATGACCGCCCTCGTCTACCTGCCCGGGATGGTGATCGGATACGGCATCATCCGGAGCGGGCTGCTCGACGGGTTGAACCTGCACGCGTCGGGGGAGCTCGAAGCCGCGCTCTCGGTCGTGTGGGGACCCGTCGTCGACGCGATCGAGGGGATCGTCCCGGACGCGTTCCTCTTCCTTGTCGGGCTCCTCGTGATCCTGGCGTCGTTCAAGGTGCTCGACCGTGTCCTCCCCCAGGTCAGCAGCGACTCGACCGCGAAGCGAGCGGCCTGGATGCGGCGGCCCTGGACGATGTTCGCACTGGGCTGCATCGTGGCGACGCTGACCCTCTCGGTCTCCGTCGCGCTGACGGTGCTCGTGCCGCTCGCGGTGAAGGGCTACGTTCGCCGCGACGACGCGCTCCCCTACATCATGGGCGCGAACATCACGACCCTCGCGGACACGCTCGTGGTGGCGATGTTGCAGCGCGATCCCGTCGCGGCGCAGATCGTGCTGGCCGAGGCGATCGGCGTGACGATCGTGTCGCTGGCGATCCTCGCGTTCTGGTACCAGCCGGTGAAGCGGCGGGTGATCATGATCGACGACTACTTCGTGGGCTCGACGAAGCGGCTGGCGATCTTCGTCGGCATCCTCTTCGTCTTGCCCGTGTCGTTCCTCCTCTCGGGGCTCTGGGTCGGACCGATCCTGCAATAGGTCGCGCCTGTACGCTGGCGAGCCGCCGTGGACGACCCGACGACCGCCGCACGCCCTTCGGACGCCGGTCTGCGCGCGAGCGTGTCGCTGCTCCGCCGCAACCGGGATTTCCGCGCGCTGTTCTTCGCCTCCGTGATCTCCCTGGGCGGCGATTGGTTCCTCTGGGTGGCGATCAATGGGCTGATCTACGAGGCCACCGGCAAGGCCCTCTACGTGGGCCTGGCGATCATGGCTCAGGAGTTCGCGTTCTTCCTCGCGTCGCCTATCGGTGGCGTGCTGGCCGACCGTATCGACCGGCGGAAGCTGATGATCGTCTGCGACCTCGCGCGGGCCGTGATCTGCGTCGCGTTCCTGCTGGTCGGACCGGAGACGCTGTGGCTCGCCTACGTGCTGCTGCCCCTCCTCGCGTCCTTCGCGGCGCCGTTCGACCCCGCCCTCTCGGCCGCGACCCCCAACGTGGTCGATCCCGGAGACCTGCCCGTTGCGAACGCGCTGAACGGGTCGCTGTGGGGAACGATGCTCGCCGTCGGCGCGGGGCTCGGAGGTCTCGTCAGCGACGCGTTCGGCGCGGACACGGCGTTCCTCGTCAACGCGGTCTCGTTCCTGGTCTCCGCCGCGCTGCTCTCCTCGATCCGGCGTTCCTTCTCCGAGTCGTCCGGGCGGGCCACGGAGCATCCGGGGATCGTCGAGGCGACCCAGGAGACATGGCGGTTCGCGCGCCGCGACCACCGCGTCCTGTCGCTCCTCGCCGTGAAGTTCGGATTCGGCGCCGCCGCCGGATCTGCTCGCGCTGATCCCCGTGATGGCGCTCGACGTCTTCGATTCCGGCAAGGTCGGGTTCGGCATCCTGATGGCGGCACGCGGGGTGGGCGCCCTGATCGGACCGTTCCTGGGCCACCGGATCGCGGGACCCGGACACCGCCGGCTCTTCCCGGCGATCGGACTCTCGCTCGCGGTCTTCGGGCTCGCGTACATGGCCCTGGGCGTGGCACCTTCACTCGCGATCGCCGCGGTGACGATCTGCGTCGCTCACCTGGGTGGCGGATCCCAGTGGATGCTGTCCACTTACGGGCTGCAGGTGATCGTCCCCGACCACATCCGCGGCCGGATCTTCGGCTTCGACTACATGCTGATCACACTCTCGCTCTCGGTGTCCGCGGTGATCGCGTCCGCCGTCGCCGACCAGATCGGCGCGCCGACCACCGTCACCATCCTGGGCGGTGTGGCGCTGGCCTGGGCCCTCGTGTGGTTCGTGCTCAGCCGAGGCGTCCGCCGGACCGGCATGGACGGCTTCGGGGATCCCGGGTCGGACGCCGAGTCGGAACCGATCCCCTCGATCAGCTGAGGCTCAGCCGGCGGGCTCGTCCGGACGCCCGGGGGCGACGGGTGGCGGCTCGGCCGGCGGCGGCATACCGGCCGGAGGCGTGGCCGGGGGGGCGGTCGAAGGCTCCGAGGGACTCCCGAACGACACACCGGGGGCACCCGCCTCGAAGCTCACCTTCGGGACGCCCTCTTCCCCGCGCAGCGCCTCCTCGACCTCGAAGAACTCTTCCTCCTCGAAGTGGAACAGGTTCGCGACGACGTTCGACGGCACGGACTGGACACGCCGGTTGTAGTCGCGGACGTTGGCGTTGTAGAAGCGCCGTGCCGTCTGGAGCCGGTCCTCCGTGTTCGTGAGCTCGGCCTGCAGCGCCAGGAAGTTCTGGTTCGCCTTCAGGTCCGGGTAGTTCTCGACGACGGCGAACAGCTGCCGCAGGGCGGCCACGAGCGGTCCCTCCGCCGCCGCCTGCTCCGCGGGCGAACCCGTGGCGCCGGTCGCGTTCGCCCGAGCGCGCGTGACGTTCTCGAACACCTCGCGCTCGTGCGCGGCGTACCCCTTCACCGTCTCGACGATGTTGGGGATCAGGTCGTAGCGGCGCCGGAGCTCCGTGTCGATGTTCGCCCACGCGTCCTTGATCAGGTTCTTCTGCGAGACGAATCGGTTGTACGAGACCACGCCCGCGATCGCGAGCACCACGACGATCGCCAACACCACCCAGAGGACTTCCACGTTCCGCTCCCTTTCGCTCGCTTCGGCCGGACCCGAAGCCTACCCCTTCGGGTACAGAGAGCTCACGACGGCCGGGATCTGCTCCCGGAAGGTCTTCACCGTGCCCAGCAGGTGGATCATCCCCGCCGGCGCCACCCTCCTGCACGAGCACAGGAGCCGGTCACCCACGACCTCGAACGCGTACCCGTGGCCATGGCCCAGGAGCCAGTCCATCATCCGAGCGTCGCAGAACGCGGTCGCGAACCGCTCGTCGCCCCTCACCGTGTACCGGCGATTGAACTCCTCGGATTCGAACTCGATGTCGCGGAACGTGAGCGCGTCCGCCAGCCGGATGAACACGTTCTCCTCGGTGATCTGCAACGCCGGACAGCTCGCGTCGATCCGCGTGAACACGCAGTCGAATCGCGAATACGACCGAGATGTGTGCCCCTTCGAGTCGGTCGACTCCTCGTAGTACCAGTAGTCGAACGCCCTGATCTCGAGACCCTTCCACTCCCCCCACAGGACGTTCTCGACACCTCGTCCGTCTCCTCGTTGGAGGAGGGCGAACGGTTCCCTGAGGGTGTCGAACGGGTCATCGATCGAGAAGTCCAGACCGTGTCCGAGTGCGAGGGCACCGAACTGCTGCTGGCGCTCGATCTTGCGTTGGTGCTGGTAGTACGCCAACGCCGCGACCAGCACGCCGAACAGGAGGAAGAGCAGCAGCGGGACCATGCCGTCCATGCCCGGAGTATCGACCTGCTCGCGCTCAGGGCCAAGGTCACGCCCCCGGATCAGCGGGGCAGAGCCGTGCTGCAGCCCCGAGTCATCGGTCCGGCCCGAACAAGGATGCGAAGACCGGAGGGATCCGATCGAGGAACGTGGCCATCGTCTCCAGCGCCCACACCACGTCGCCGTCCGGCCGACGCGGGGTCCGGCACAGGAGCGTCCCGTCCGAGATCTCGAAGCCGGTGTCCGGCGGCAGCGCCTCGAGCCACGTCATCATCCGGCCGTCGATCAAGGCGTGCGCGAACCGAGGATCGTCGCAACGCACTTCGAACGCGAGATTGAAGCTCTCGAGCTCGAACTCGATCCCACGGCTTCCCAACGACGCGGCGAGGCGGGAGGCGAACCCTTCCGGAACGATCGACAGGTTCGGCCACCCCGCCGGCACGGACGCCGCGGCGCACGTGTAGTAGCGGTAGTCGTTCCGGCTCGGATCGCTCGACCTCGCGAACCAGTAGTCGATCACGACCACCTCCATCCCGCGCCAGGTTCCCCAGGACGTGTTCTCGATGTCCTTGGCCCCGGCGGCGTGCCCCAGCAGCGCGAACGGCCGCTCGAAGAACCCGAGCGGGTCGCCGGGTTCCGAGCGGAGACCGAGCCAACGGGCCTGCTCCTGATGGAGCTCGCGGCGCGGCCTCACCTTGAACCACCACCCCGCGAAGACGATCAGACCGATCGTTGTCCACGCGGCCACCTGGGCCGGGAGCTCTCGCCTGGCCTCTGCATCACCGATGAGGGCGAGGACGAGCATCCCTCCCAGGAAGACCACGGCCAGCCAGAGCAGGAGGATCCGGCTCGTGCGGACCTTCATCTGCCTCCACCCCCCACCCGCGGCACCATGACAGCAGTATCGGCCCGCCCGAGGTCGTGGCCGCCTAGCCGGCGGCCGTCTCCTCACGTGCCTCGCGCGGCTCTACGCGGGGCCTGAGTCCGTCGGGCCCCGCGTCGACCACCACGGTGTCGCCGTCGCGGATATCCCCCGAGAGCAGCAGGAGCGCCAAGGGGTCCTGGATCTCCCGTTGGATCAGCCGCTTGAGCGGGCGCGCGCCGAAGTTCGGGTCGTAGCCGGCGTTCGCTAGGTACATCGTCGCCTGGTCCGTCAGCTCGAGCGTGAGCTTGCGATCCGCGAGCCGCTGCTGGAGACCGCGGAGCTGGATCTCCACGATCTTGACGATGTCCTCACGGGTCAGAGCATCGAAGACGACCACCTCGTCGATCCGGTTCACGAACTCCGGGCGGAAATGGGCGCGGACGTCGGACAGAACCTTCTCCTCGCGCTCCTCCGGCGACGCCGTGGGGTCCTGGAAGACCGCCGCGCCGAGGTTCGAGGTCATGATGACGATCGTGTTCCGGAAGTCGACGGTCCGGCCCTGTCCGTCCGTCAGCCTCCCGTCATCGAGGAGCTGCAGCAGCACGTTGAACACGTCGGAGTGCGCCTTCTCGATCTCGTCGAGGAGCACGACCGAGTACGGCCGTCGCCGGATCGTCTCCGTGAGCTGTCCGCCCTCCTCGTAGCCGACGTAGCCGGGCGGCGCGCCCACGAGCCGCGACACCGTGTGTCGCTCCTGGTACTCGCTCATGTCGATCCGGACCATCGCGCGCTCGTCGTCGAAGAGGAAGTCCGCGAGGGCGCGCGCGAGCTCCGTCTTGCCCACGCCGGTGGGACCGAGGAACAGGAACGAGCCGATCGGCCGGTTCGGATCCTGCAGGCCGGCGCGGGCGCGGCGGATCGCGTTCGCGACCGCCGTGACCGCGGGGTCCTGCCCCACCACCCGCTCGTGGAGCGCCGCTTCGAGGTGGATCAGCTTCTGCATCTCGCCTTCCATCAGGCGCGACACCGGGATGCCGGTCCACGTCGAGACGACGGCGGCCACGTCCTCCTCGGTGACCTCCTCGTTCAACATCTTCTGCTCCGACTGGATCTCCTGGAGGCGCGCGTTCTCCTCCTCGAGCTGGCGCTCCAGCTCCACGATGCGGCCGAACCGCAGCTCGGCGGCCTTCTCCAGGTCGCCGTCGCGCTCCGCCCGCTCCGACCCCGCGCGCGTCTCCTCCAACTCCGACTTGAGTGCTCGGATGCGGTCGATCTGATCCTTCTCCTGCTCCCAGTGCGCCCGCATCCCGTGCGATCGCTCCTCGAGGTCGGCCAGCTCCTTCTCGAGGCGCTCCAGGCGCTCCTTCGAGGCGGGGTCCGTCTCCTTCTGGAGCGCAGCGCGCTCGATCTCCAGCTGCCGGATCCGCCGGTCCACCTCGTCGACCTCGACCGGCACGGAGTCGATCTCGATGCGGAGGCGTGATGCGGCCTCGTCGATCAGATCGATCGCCTTGTCGGGGAGGAATCGGCCGGTCACGTAGCGGTCGGACAGGACGGCCGCCGCCACGAGCGCGGGGTCCTGGATCCGCACCCCGTGGTGAACCTCGTAGCGCTCCTTGAGACCGCGAAGGATCGCGATCGCGGCGTCCACCGTCGGCTGCTCGACCAGCACCGGCTGGAACCGCCGCTCGAGGGCGGCGTCCTTCTCGACGTGCGATCGGTACTCGTCGAGCGTGGTCGCACCGACGAGCCTGAGCTCCCCGCGAGCGAGCATCGGCTTCAGCATGTTCCCCGCATCCACCGCTCCCTCGGCCGCGCCGGCGCCCACGATCGTGTGCATCTCGTCGATGAAGGTGACGATCTCGCCGTCGGAATCGGCGATCTCCTTCAGGACGGCCTTGAACCGCTCCTCGAACTCACCGCGATACTTCGCCCCGGCGATCATGCCGCCGATGTCGAGCGCGATCAGTCGCTTGTTCTTGAGCGACGCCGGGACGTCGCCGTCGACGATCCGTTGTGCCAACCCCTCGACGATCGCGGTCTTCCCGACGCCGGGCTCGCCGATCAGCACGGGATTGTTCTTCGTGCGACGGGAGAGCACCTGGATCACGCGGCGGATCTCCTCGTCGCGGCCGATCACGGGGTCGAGCTTCCCCTTCCTGGCCTGCTCGGTGAGATCTCGCCCGAAGCGTTCGAGCGCCTGGAACGTCTCCTCCGGGTTCTGCGACGTGACCCGATGACTCCCACGCACCTCGGCCAACGCTGACAGCACGCCGTCGCGCGTCAGACCCGCCTCGGCGAGCAGCCTCGCTGCAGGGCCGTCGCTCTGGAGCAACGCGAGGAGGATGTGCTCCGTCGAGATGTACTCGTCCGTGAGCTGCTCGGCTTCGCGGCCGGCCGCCTCGAGGAGACGCGCCGTGGCCGGCGACAGGCCGACCTGCACCCCTTCGGCGTAGACCTTCGGCTTCGAGTCCAGCGCCTCGTCGACCTCGTCCCGGAGCTGCTTCGGCACCACCCCGAGCTGATGCAGCAACGGGAAGATGACGCCCTCGGGGTCGGTCAGCAACGCGTACAGCACATGATCGGGTTCGATCTGCTGGTGGTGTCGCGACGACGCCTGCCGGTGCGCCTCCTGGAGCGCGGACTGCGACTTGATGGTCAGCCTGTCGAGTTCCATACCCTCCTCGCTTCATCGAAGCCGTCACGCGTGATCCCGTACATCACGTAGTCACGGGGGCCGTTCTTGGTGGGCATGAAGCCGCGGAGGGTCCCCTCGAGCTCGAACCCGAGGTGCTCCGCGACGCGGCGCATCGCGGCGTTGTCGACATCCGTCGTGAGCTGCACCCGGTGCGCGTGCTCCTCGACGAACAGGTGCACGAGGAACAGGCCGAGCGCGCGGCGTCCGATCCCCGTCCCCCGCACCGTCGGATCGAAGACCTCGATGCCGATCTCGAACACGCCCGGCGGCAGTCCCATCTCGGGCTGCCGAGCCTGGATCTCTCCGGCGAGGTGGCCGTCCGCCACGATCCCGAGCAGCAACTCGCCGTGCGTGACCCGTCCGCTGTTGGCGACACGATCGCGGAGCTTCCGGCGAGCGGCGTCGCTGGAGTCGGCCCAGGGCTCGTCGGAGCGCATCCGGGCCGCCCACAGGGACTCGAGGTCACCGGCCTGCAAGGGTCGCAACGAAACGTGACTCGTCACGCACGTCCTCCGGGCCACGGCGGCGCGAAGACGCTCGCGAGCGGCACGATGGCCATGCCGGTGCGGCTCCCGGGCATCGGGATCGGCCGCTCCTGCAGGCGAGCTTCGAGCTGCGCGATCCGCGCACGCATCCGCTGGAGGTCCTCCTCCATGGCCATGATGCGCTTGACCCCCGCGAGGTTCACCCCGTCCTGCGTCAACAGCTGGACGCGCCGGAGCCGAGCGATGTCGGCCTCCGAGTACCGCCTGGAGTTCCCGCTCGTTCGGTACGGGCGGACGAGTCCCTTCTGCTCGTAGATGCGGAGGGTCTGGGGATGCACGCCCGCCAGCTCGGCGGCGACGCTGATGATGTAGACGGCCCGGTCCGCAGCGCTCCGTTCCGTTGCTCGTTCGTCGTGATCCTTCATCCCCCTCCTCCTCATCGCGCGCTCATCGCACGCCCAACCGCTTCCGTGGCGACTCCTTCGACGCCTCGTGTAGCTGCCGCAGGAGCTCCTTCTCCTCTCGCGAGACCTTCTCGGGGACGTCGACCTGCACCTTCGCCAGGAGGTCGCCGCGCCCTCCCTTCTTCGGTGCCCCCCGGCCCTTCACCCGGAACGTCTTCCCGCTCGGTGTACCGGCGGGCACCTTCAGGGTGACCGGCCCGTTCAGCGTCGGCACCTCCACGTTCGCGCCGAGGGTCGCCTCCGTGTAGGAGATCGGCAGGTCGAGGGTTAGGTCGTCGCCCTTCCGACCGAACACGGGGTGCGACGCGACGGCGACCTTCACGAAGAGGTCGCCGGGGCGCCCGCCCGCCGGACCCGGCTCGCCCTTGCCGGCGAGCCGGATCCGCGCACCGTTGCGCACGCCCGCCGGGATCTTCACGCGCAGGGTGCGGGTCCGGCGCTCCGCGCCGGACCCGCCGCACTTGGTGCACGGGGACTCGACGATCCTCCCGGCGCCGCCGCAGCGGGGGCAGGGCCGCGACATCGAGAAGAACCCCTGGTTCTCCGCGATCTCGCCGCTGCCTCCGCACTGTGGACAGGTGATGGGCTCGGTTCCCGGTTCGGCGCCCGATCCGTGGCAGCGTGCGCACACGGCCGGGCCGTCGATCTTGATCGGCACGGTCTTCCCCGCCACGGCGTCCTCGAACGAGATCGAGACCGACGTCTCCAGATCCGCGCCCCGCTGCGCGGCGGGGCGGCGGCCGCTCCGTCGCCCCGCCCCGCCGAAGAGGCCGCCGAACAGATCGCCGAGGTCGTCGACGTTGACCTGCTCGTACCGCACGCCACCCGGCCATCCGGCTCCGGTGGCGCCGGGACCCCCGGGACCCGGCCCACCGAACCCCGGCCCGAATCCCGACGCGCTCATGTCGCGCACCTGGTCGTAGGCCTTGCGCTTCTCGGCGTCGCCGAGCACGTCGTACGCGGCGGAGATCTCCTTGAACCGGTTCTCCGCGTCGGGGTCGCCCTGTTTCGTGTCAGGGTGATGCTGCTGGGCGAGCTTGCGGTAGGCCTTCTTCACCTCCGCGGCGGAGGCGTTCTTGGGCACGCCGAGGACCGCGTAGTAGTCCTTGTCGAACCACTCCCTGCGAACCTCGTCTGCCATGTCTCACTTCCTCTCGACCCGGACCCCGGCCGGCCGGAGGACCCGGCCTTTGAGCGTGTACCCCGGGCGCAGCACGTCGGCGACCACCGGATCGCCCTCGCCCTCGCCCGATTGCATCAGCGCTTCATGGAGTTCCGGATCGAACGGCTTGCCCTGCACCTCCATCCGCTCCAGGCCTTCCGCACGCAGGGTGTCGATGAGCTTGGCGTAGACCAACTCCACCCCGTGCAGGAAGCGGTCGAAGTCGGGCCGATCCTGGGCATGCATCAGGGCGAGGTCGAAGTCGTCGAGGACCTCCAGCAACCGACGCAGCACCGGTTGCGCGGCCAGCTCGACGGCGGACGCCTGCTCCCGCAGCACGCGCTTGCGGTAGTTGTCGAACTCCGCCTGCAGACGCTGCAGGTGCTCGCGGTACTGGTCCGCTTCGGACCGCGCCGTCTGGACGTCGTCCGTCCCGGCCTCCGGTCCCGCGTCGGAAGCGGCCGCCTTCGGGGCGGCCGCTTCCTCAACCGATCCTCGATCGGGACGGTCCTCGCGATGATCCTCCGTCACGAGGACCCGCCTTCGTCCACGATCTCGCCTTCCACCACGTCCTCGTCGTCATCCGGTTGCTCACCGGCCGACGCCGAGGTCTCGTCGCCACCGCCAGCGGCGGCCTGCGCCTGCGCTGCCTGCTCGTGCATCGACTGGCCGACGCGCTGCCATACCTGCATCAGGGCGTCGCTCGCCGAGCGCAGGCTGTCGGTCTCCGCGGACTCGTCCTTCAGCGCCTGCTTGAGCTCGTCGTTCTTCGACGTCAGCTCCGCCTTGTCCGCGTCGGAGATGTTCTCCGCGTTGTCCTTGAGGAAGGAGTCGACCTGGTAGGTCAGCTGGTCGGCCTGGTTCCGTGCCTCGGCGGCCTCCCGGCGCCTGTGGTCCTCGGCCGCGAACCCCTCGGCCTCCTTCATCATGCGGTCGATCTCCTCCTTCGAGAGCGCCGTCCCGCCGGTGATCGTCATCGCCTGCTCCTTGCCGGACGCGAGATCCTTGGCGCTCACGTTCACGATGCCGTTCGCGTCGATGTCGAACGCGACCTCGATCTGCGGCACCCCACGCGGCGCCGGGGGGATCCCGGTCAGGTGGAAGCGGCCGAGCGACTTCACGCCCGGCGACATCACGGTCTCCGCCTCGCCCTGGAGGACGTGGATCTCCACCGTCGTCTGGTTGTCGTCGGCGGTCGTGAAGATCTCCGACTTGCGCGTGGGGATCGTCGTGTTCCGCTCGATCAGCTTGGTGAACAGGCCTCCCTTGGTCTCGACACCGAGCGTCAGGGGCGTGACGTCGAGGAGGAGGATGTCCTTCACGTCGCCCTTCAGGACGCCCGCCTGGATCGCAGCACCGACGGCAACCACCTCGTCGGGATTGACTCCCTTGTGCGGGTCCTTGCCACCGGTCAGGTCCTTGACGAGGTCCTGGATCATCGGCATCCGTGTCGATCCACCGACGAGGATCACGTGATCGATCGCACCGGCGTCCTTGCCCCAGTCCGCGATCGCCTGCTCGAAGGGCCCCTTGCACCGGTCGACGAGGTCGGCCGTCATCCGCTCGAACTCGGTACGGGTCAGCTTCTCCTCGAGGTGGAGCGGCCCGTCCGGACCCGCGCTGATGAAGGGCAGGTTGATCGTGGTCTCGGTCACCTGGGAGAGCTCGATCTTCGCCTTCTCGGCCGCCTCCTTGAGGCGCTGCATCGCCATCCGGTCCTTGGCAAGATCGATCGAGTAGTTCCCCTTGAACCGGTCGGCCAGCCAGTCGATGACCCGCTGATCCCAGTCGTCACCGCCGAGCTGGGTGTCGCCGTGGGTGGCCTTGACTTCCACCACGCCTTCGCCGATCTCGAGGAGGGACACGTCGAACGTTCCTCCTCCGAGGTCGAACACGAGGATCGTCTGCTCGGTCTGCTGCTTGTCCAGCCCGTAGGCGAGCGCAGCAGCCGTCGGCTCGTTGATGATCCGAAGAACCTCGAGGCCGGCGATCTGCCCGGCTTCCTTGGTGGCCTGGCGTTGCGCGTCGTCGAAGTACGCGGGGACCGTGATCACGGCCTGCGTGACGGTGTCGCCCAGGTAGGCCTCCGCGTCCCGCTTGAGCTTGTTCAGGATCTGCGCCGAGATCTCCTGAGGTGTCCACCCCTTCCCGTCCACGTCGACGGACCAGTCCTTGGCGCCCATGTTCCGTTTGACCGAGCGGACCGTCCGATCCGGGTTCGTGATGGCCTGTCGCTTCGCGACCTCGCCGACGAGGATCTCCCCGGTCTTGGAGAACCCGACCACCGACGGGGTCGTGCGTGACCCCTCGGCGTTGGGAACCACGACCGGCTCCCCACCCTCGAGTACCGCGACGACCGAATTGGTCGTGCCCAGATCGACTCCCACCGCTCGTGCCATCGGCGATCCCTCCTTGTGAGTTACTCCCGGGGTCCGCAGGACCCCTGCATTGGATGCCTCAACGATAGAACCTAAGTGTGGTATTGGCAACTTTTCTTCTTCACCATCGAGAAGGCTTGCGAGGCTAGCCGCGGAATGCCCGACCATCGCCGGGCTTCCGGCGGAACTCCCCTTGCGCCACCTGCTTCCGGGCGTTCAAGCCCGACGCCTTTTCGTCCGATGGATGGACTAGACCCAACGGACCGGACCGCCCGACACCTCCATCGAAAGGATGAGAGTGGCTACTTCGAGCACGACGTTGCGCACCCGACGGGGCGTGCATCCGACCGTGGCCCATACGGTCGATACGCTGCTGTTGCAGGAGCGCACGGATTGGGCGATCCACATCCATGACGGGCTCACCCAGTCCGTCACGAGCGCGATCCTCGAGCTCCAGGGCCTGCGGCACAGGATCCGCACGGAGCCGGAGCTCGTCTGCGCGACCTTGGAAGAGATCGAGGATGCGATCCGGAACGACCTGAAGCAGATCCGCCAGATCCTGTTCGAGCTCGACGGCGGAACACCGCGCCGCGAGCCGCCGCTCGCGACGTTCGTGAGCGACCTCGTGGAGCGCTGGCACCTGTCCGCGCGGGTTTCGATCGAGGGAGAGGTCGAGCGGATCCCCGACGTGACCCTGGAGACCGCGAACGCGATCGTTGCCGAGGCCCTGGCCAACGCGGCGAAGCACTCGGGGGCTCCGGAGGTGTCGGTCCGCATCATCGCCGGACTCGAGGAGCTCCGGATCGAGGTGGAGGACCGCGGCAGCGGCGTCGTCCTTCCCACGGACGACGAGATGCACTTCGGCCTGCGCTTGCTCCGCGGTCGAGCGGAACGGATCGGCGGCACCATCGAGATCGATTCGAAGCCCGGAAACGGCACCCGCGTGGTCGCCGTGCTCCCCGTCGGACGGCGAGGTGATGAAGCATGATGAAGATCCTGATCGTGGACGACCACGCGCTGGTGCGCCGTGGCCTGCATTACGTGGTGAAGGAAGGATTCCCGGACGCGGAGGTCACCGAGGCGGAGAGCGCCGCGGCGGCCCTCGAGCACATCCACAACGGCAAGGAGATCGACCTCGCGTTGGTCGACGTACGGATGCCGGACCTGGACGGACTGGAGCTGCTCCGCGCGCTCAAGACCGATCGTCCCGACATGCCGGTCGTCATGCTCTCGACCTACGACAACGCGCCCTACGTGAAGCGCGCGCTCGCTGACGGAGCCTCCGGTTACCTCCTGAAGGACGCCACGCCGGAAGACCTCTCGCAGGCGATCAACGTGGCGCTCTCGGGCAGCGGGAACGTCCTGTCACCGCGCGTGATCCAGAATCTCTTCGAGGAGCACGAATCCGCGGGGCGCGACCACAACGGACGCCGCGGCGAGTTCAACCTCACGCAGCGAGAGCACGACATCCTCGAGCTCCTCGCCGAGGGGCAGGCCAACCGCGAGATCGCGGGACGCCTCTACCTGTCGGAGAAGACCGTCAAGGCGCACCTCGCCGCGATCTTCCGCAAGCTCGGCGTGACCAACCGGACACAGGCCGCGATGATGGCCGTCCAGATGGGTGTCGGCCCGATCCCGGGGGCGCTCGTCCACGAGTAGCCGGACCGGCGCTGCCGGTCAGGCGCGGAAGTCTTCGAAGAACCGACTCGCCGTGGGCCCTCGCTGGCCCTGGTACTTGCTGCCCGCGCCCCCGTAGGGGGTCTCGGCCTCCGTGGTCAATCGGAAGAACGAGATCTGTCCGATCTTCATCCCCGGGTAGAGGGTGATCGGCAGGTTCGCGACGTTGGAGAGCTCGAGCGTCAAGTAGCCGTCCCACCCCGGGTCCACGTACCCGGCCGTCGAGTGGATCAACAGGCCAAGTCGGCCGAGCGAGGACTTCCCCTCAAGGCGCGCCACGAGGTCGTTCGGGAGGGCCACGCGCTCGAGGGTCGATCCAAGAACGAACTCGCCAGGATGGAGGATGAACGGCTCGTCGGGCTTGGTCTCGATCAGTTCCGTCAGATCGGGCTGCTCCTGCTTCACGTCGATGAAGGGGTAGCGGTTGTTCGCGAACACCCGGAACTCGGCATCGACGTGCAGATCCACCGACGAGGGCTGCACGCTCGCCGGGTCGAACGGATCGATCACGATGCGCCCGGCGTCGATCTCCTCCTTGATCGTGCGGTCGGACAGGATCATCGCGCGGATGCTACTAGGCGCCGAGATCGGAGTTGGAGACCGCGATCCAGCGTTCGAGTGTCGCCCCGGCCCTCCCCTCATCGATCGACGAGGAAGCGAGCGCGATCCCTTCGTCGAGATCGGTGGCGACGCCCGCGACCTCGAGGGCGGCGCCGGCGTTCAGGAGGACGACGTCGCGGGCTGCACCGTGCTCGCCGTCCAGCACGGCACGGGCGACACGCGCCGACTCGGCGGGGTCGCCGCCGTGGAGATCCTCCCGGGACGCGCGCGCGATGCCGTGTTGGGCGGGATCCAGACGGCTCTCGGTGACAGCCCCGCTCCGCACGTCGAGCACGAGCGACGGGCCCGTGGTGGTGAGCTCGTCGATCCCGTCCTCGCCTCGGAAGAGCTTCGCGCGGGTTCCGCGGCGGGCGAGCACCTCGGCCATCAATGGGAGCATGCGCTCGTCCGAGACGCCGACGACCTGCGCCGCCGGGCGGGCCGGATTCGTGAGCGGTCCGAGGAAGTTGAAGGACGTGGGCACCCGGAGCTCCCGGCGCACCGGCGCCGCGTGGCCCCACGCGGGATGGAAGACCGGGGCGAACATGAACCCGATCCCCGCATCGACCAGGCATCGCTCGACACCGGCGGCATCGAGGTCGATCGCGACGCCGAGCTCCTCGAGGAGATCCGCCGAGCCACACTGACCGGAGGCGGCGCGGTTGCCGTGCTTCGCCACCAGAACCCCCGCGCCCGCCACGACGATCGCGGACAGGGTCGAGATGTTGAACGTGCCGCTCCGGTCACCGCCGGTACCGCACGTGTCGAGCACCGGCGCCGGAGGCGAGACCGGGTTCGCGAACTCGAGCGCGGTGCGGGCGAGGCCGTCGAGCTCGTCGACGGTCTCCCCTTTGGTCCGGAGAGCCATCAGGAAGCCCCCGACCTGCGCGGGCGTCACGTCCCCCGTCATGATCGCGCGCATCACGTCGGCGGCGTCGTCGGCCGAGAGCGCCTGGTGCGCCGCGAGCCGCTGGAGAGTGCGGGGCCAGAGTTCGGGGTCGGGGTCGCCCATGAGGGAGCGCACGCTAGCACGAGGGACCTGCTTGGCTGATGCCCCGAGGGCTCGTCTACACTGTGGCTCCGCCGCCCTCGGGTGGCCCCCAGCGGGTGTGGTTCAATGGCAGAACGCGAGCTTCCCAAGCTCGAAACGGGGGTTCGATTCCCCTCACCCGCTCTTCCGATCCGGTCCCGGGCGCACTCGAACGCCTCCCCGCTCAGCGTCGGATACACAGGTCGACGACGGTCCTTCCCGGGAGATGCAGGGTGGCGGGCAGTCCACGCGATAGCTCCCTGATACGGTCGAGCAACCACGTTCGCGTGGAACTCGGCAGTGAGACGACGTCGCTGAAGGTCGCGTAGAGATCGGCGAGTCGCGCCGCCGGCATGACGTGGGTCGCGGAGAACTCTCGTCTCTCGAACGGATCGAACCCGTCCACCGTCGTCGGCGGCTCGGCCCACGATCGGTGGGCTGCCATGATCGCGGCCTCGGCATGCGTCCGCGTCGATAGCCTCGTAGATCGCTCGCATGCCGGGGATCTGTCGTTGCCCTTCATCGGCCGGCCAAGCCCAGAAGAGGGCGAGCGCCCCATCGGGGCGCAGGATGCGGCGGATCTCTGCCATCGCGGCGTCGCGGTCGAAGTGGTGGAACGCATTGCCGACGACGACCAGATCGATCGCTCCGTCGTCGAGCGGCATCGACTCTGCCCTCGCCACGATCGCGTGGACCGAAGGGAACCGTTCCTCCAGCACGGCCCGCATGTTCGCCGCGGGCTCCACGGCGATCACGTCGACGCCGATCTTCAGGAATCGACCCGAGAGGCGGCCCGTGCCCGCCGCGAGGTCGACCACCGTCGAATCATGGCCGAGGCCAGCTCGCTCGGCGACCCAGGCCACCGCTTCCGGCGCGTACTCCGGCCGGAGCTCGTCGTAGTGGAAGGCATCGACGACCTCGAAGCTGAACCCCGTCATGGTCGGAAGCTTAGAAGGCGGAAGGCCACCGGAGACGGTGTCCCCGGTGGCCCGTCGACCGTGGAACCCGACCGTCTAGCCGAGCGAGACGGCCACCTGCTCGAGACGGTCCATCGCCTCCTGCATCCCGCCCTCCATGCCGGAGTCGATGATCGCGTCGCGCACCTCCTTGGTGTGGCACTCCGTGACCGTCGTGAGGGTGGTGCGCCCGTCCACCTCCGTGAAGGTGACGATGTTCAGCACCCCCGCCCCCGCCTCGGGGTTCCCGGCCATGGGATCGTCGTCGGGCATCTCGTAGACCTCCGTGGTCACGAGCCGCTCGTTCGGGACGATCTCCCGGAACTCGCCGTGGAACGCCACCTCGAAGCCCTCGGTGGCCCGCATCACGTACCGCCACGTGCCGCCGACGCGGAGGTCGACGTCGACGCTCGTGACCTCGCCACGCTCGCCGCTCCACCAGCGCTCGATCAGCTCCGGCTCCGTGTACGCCCGGTACACCAGGTGCTTCGGGGCATCGAACTCCCGCGTGATCACGATCTGCGTGTCCGCCGGGAGCGTCACGACCGCGGTACCGCTACTCGTCATCGCCACCATCTCCTTGCTCCTTTCCCATGTGTTCTGCTCCTTTGAGCTCTTCCAGGACCACGTCCAGCCGATCGAAGCGTTCCGCCCACGACCGCTCGTAGTTCTTGACCCAGTCGTGGATCGGCTTGAGGGAACGACCGTTGAGTCGATAGATCCGCTGCCTCCCTTCGTCTCGCACGTCCACCAAACCCACCTCCCGCAGCACTCGCAGGTGCTTGGACACCAAGGGCTGCGCCAGGCCGAGCCGCCGAACGAGGTCGTTCACCGGCCGCTCCCCGGCGGCGAGGACGTCCAGGATCTGCCGCCGCCGAGGCTCCGCCACCGCGTTGAACGCATCCGCCGTCGTCGCGACCCGTGCCATGGATGGAGCATATATGCCTATATTGGTATATGTCAAGCCCGAGTGGGTGGCCGGCCGGCCTGAAAGAGAAGGAGGGAGAGAATCCGGGTGGAGTGTCCCGAGCGGGACCCTACACGTCGAGATATCGCGGCGCGGTCGGGCAGATGTCCTTCAGCGGACAGATCCTGCAGCGGGGCGTGGGGGCCTTGCAGATCTCCCGGCCCAGCCGGATCAACGCCACGTGCAGCGGCGTCCGGAGGCCCTCGGGCACCAACTCGTGCAGGAGCCGGTCGGCCCGTTCCGCGGAGGTCTTCGGGGGGACCAGGCCGAGTCGCCGGGTGACGCGATGCACGTGCGTGTCCACCGGCATGGCGTCACGCCCGAGCGAGAAGGAGAGCACCACCGCCGCGGTCTTCGGACCGACACCGGGCAACGACACGAGTTCCTCCCTCGCCTCGTCGTCGGACAGCTCCGCGAGGGAAGAGAGGTCGAACGCCCCCCGCCGTGCCTCCACCTCGCGCAGGATCGCCTGGATCCGAGGCGCCTTCGTGTCCGCGAGGCCGCCCGAACGGATCGCGTCCGCCACCGACCGGGTCGGCGCGCGCACGACGGCGTCCCATGTCGGGAAAGCGGCTCGGAGGCCCTCGAACGCGCGCTCGGCGTTGACATCGCTCGTGTGCTGCGACAGCACGGTGAGGACCAGCTCCTCGAGCGGATCGGAGCGCCGTGGCGGCACGAGGTCGCCGTAGCGCTTCCGGAGCCGGTTGAGCACGGTGCGCGCCCGCCGCCGGAGGACGCCCGGCGAAGCGGGTTCGGTCACGCCGGGACGTCGCCGCGGGCGGCGTTGCGGAACTGCGTGAGCGACGGCTCGAACATGAGCTTGATGGAGCCCGTCGGCCCGTTCCGGTGCTTCGCGAGGATCAGCTCGGCTTCCTTCTTCTTCTCCGGATCGGCGTCGTCGCGATGGATGAACGCGACGACATCGGAGTCCTGCTCGAGCGAGCCACTCTCACGGAGATCCGAGAGCTGGGGGCGCTTGTCGGCGCGGGTCTCGGGGTTCCGGTTGAGCTGGGAGAGGGCCAGGACCGGGATGCCGAGCTCCTTGGCGAGCAACTTCAGCGACCGGCTGATCTCGGCGACCTCCTGCTGCCGGTTGTCGGGCCGCCGGATCGCGGCCGACGTCATCAGTTGGAGGTAGTCCACGATGATGAGGGCGAGCCCGGTCTTGCTGCTCCGCATCCGGCGTGCCTTGGCCCGGACGTCGACGATGTTCACGTTGCCGGAGTCCACGATGGACAGGGGGGCGTCGTGCAGGCGCTCGGCGGCCTGGACCACGCGGACCCAGTCGTCGGGCCCGACGCGCTTGCTCCTGATCCGATCCCACGGGACCCGCGCCGCCGAGCAGAGCATCCGCATGCCGACCTCGTGACGCGACATCTCCAGCGAGAACACCGCGACCGAGCCGCCTGCCACCGCGACGTTGTGCGCGATGTTCATGGCGAGGGAGGACTTCCCGATGCCCGGGCGGGCGGCGACGATCACGAGGTTGCCGGGCTGTAGACCCGACGTGAGCTCGTCGAGGTCGCGGAACCCCGTGGGCAGACCCGTGTACGCGGCCTCGCGGTGCTGGATCTGCTCGAGCTCGAGCATCGCGCCGTCGATCAGCTCGCGGAGGGTGGCGACCTCGTCACGATCGTCCCTCCGCGCGACGTCGTAGATGCGTTGCTCGGCGGCGTCGGCGACCGCCTCGGGCTCCTCCGGAGCCGAGTAGGCCATGTCCATCACGTCGGCGGCCGCCCCGATCAGTCTCCTGAGCAGGGCGGCCTGCGCGACGATCCGCGCGTAGTGCGCGGCGGAGGCCGGGGTCGGGACCTGGTCGGTCAGGTCCCGGATGTACAGCGGGCCGCCGACGTCGTCGAGCGTCCCCTTCCGGCGGAGGGCTTCGACGGCGGACAGCTGATCGACGGGTTCTCCACGCGCGTACAGCTCGTGAAGCACCTCGAAGATCCGTCCGTTCGCCGAACGATAGAAGTCCTCGGCCTGCAGCAGCTCGACGACGTCGGCGATGGCCTCGGCCGACAGCATCATCGACCCGAGGGCCGCGGCCTCCGCCTCCACGTTGTGGGGCGGGACGCGGTGCATCCCCGTTGCGAGGAAGGCGGACGACGTCGTCGGCCGTGCGGACGATACCGCTCACCCCCTGTCACCCTGACCCGGTCTCCGGATTCGGGAGGCTACGCCCGCTGCGGTCGGGCGAACAGTGGACAACGTTGGGGGATTGTTCCCGCGCAGGTCGCATCGGAATGTTTCCTGTCACTCCACCGGTGACCTGCGGGAACGGGTTGGGGACAACATGGGGATAACTGTGCGTATCGCCACCGACACGCTTCGAGGCGTCTCAGAGCCTTTGCGAGAGAGTGCGTCTTGGGTGAGTCGTCCGAACGCTCGTTCGGAAGGGTGCGTCGTGTGGCCCGCGAGCGGGCCACACGACGGGCGCCTACTCCTGGGCTCGAACGTCGATCGTGATGACCGGGTCGACCTCGGGGTGCAGGTGGACGGTGACCTCGTGCGTCCCGACGGAGCGGATCGGCTCGTCGAGATGGATGTCGCGCCGGTCGACGGCGACCCCCGTCTCCGCCGACAGCGCCTCCGCGATGTCGGCGGCCGTGACCGATCCGAACAGCTTGCCCTCCTCGCCGGCCCGCGCCGTCACGACGACCGAGGTCTGGATGATGCGGGCGGCGATCGCCTCGAACTCGCCCTTCTGCGCCTTCGTCCGCGACTCGATGGGCGCGTTTGAGGCTCTCGGCGTGGCGTACGGCCCCTTCTCGGCTCGCACGGCGAGGCCGCGAGGGATCAGGAAGTTCCGCGCGTAGCCGTCCGCCACGTCCGCGACATCGCCGGGATCGCCGAGGCGTTCGACCGTCTTCTGCAGGATGACCTTCATCGCAGCGGTCCTAGCGGCTCGAGTACGGCAGCAGCGCCATCTCGCGAGCGTTCTTCACGGCCGACGCGACGTCGCGCTGGTGCTGCACGCAGTTCCCCGAGACGCGCCGAGCGCGGATCTTGCCTCGGTCCGACACGAACTTGCGGAGCATCATCACGTCCTTGTAGTCGACGCGATCGACCTTGTCCTTGCAGAACTGGCAGTACTTGCGCTTGCCGCGCTTCTGCCAGCCCTTGTCGTCCTTCTCGCGACGCCGCTTGGGGCCGCGCTCCTTCGGTCCTCCCCTACCCGCCATCGAGAGGAGACTCCTCCTGTTCGGTTCCGCCGCCGACCGGTGCGGCGACCTTCTCGCCCCAGTCGCCTGAGCTCGACGCCCCGCCGGAGCGTGCCTGGCGCGTCACCGATGCCGTCGCCCACTTCAGGCTCGGGGCGACCTCGTCGGCCTCGACCTCGATCGCCGAGCGCTTGTCGCCGTCCTGGTTCTCCCACGTCCGGTAGTTGAGCCGGCCCGCGACGATCACTCGCGTGCCGCGCGTGAGGGACTCCGCCGCGTTCTCCGCCATCGTCCGCCAGGCGTTGATCGTGAAGTACGACGTGTCGCCGTCCTTCCATTGGCCGTTCGCGTCCTGGAACCGACGGTTGACGGCGATCCGGAACTTGCACACCGCAGCCCCATTCGGGGTGTAGCGCAGCTCTGGGTCGTCGGTCAGGTTGCCGACCAGGGTTACTTGGTTGTCCGTCGCCATGGTTCGTTCACTCCCCTTGGGGTGTCTCGTCTCCGCCAGCGGAGGCGGGGGAAGATGCCATCTGCTTCTTCTTCTGCTCACGCGATGGGGGCAGGACGATCACCTTGTACCGCAGGATCTCGTCCGCGAGGTTCAGCGTCCGCTCGAGCTCTGCCTGGGCTGCAGGCTCCGCCGAGAACGTGACCACGACGTAGTAGCCCTCGTTCTGGTCGTCGATCTCGTAGGCCAGGCGACGCCGGCCCCAGCGCTCGATGTTGCGCACCGCTCCGGAATGCCTCGCGACGACCGTTGCGATGCGGTCCGTCGCGGTACCCACCACGGCTTCGTCGGCCGCGGCGGGCAGGATGAGCATGCTCTCGTACTCCCTCAAACCCCACCTCCTCTGGTCTGGACGGCCCCCCGCGAAGGGGAGCAGGAAGTCCTGAGGGCCGTCCAGCAGTGTACGGGACCTGCGGTGACGGTAGCACCGAGGTACGACATCGGGTCGGCTAGAATCGCTCGACTGCCGTGCACTTCAGAGGAGGCGCGAGCGATGACCACGATCCACGACCTCAAGGCGTGGAAGGCGGACGAGCGGAGGTTCACGATGCTCACCGCCTACGACTTCCCCACCGCCCAGATCCTCGATCGAGCCGGGGTCCCGTTGCTGTTGGTGGGTGACTCGGTGGGGAACAACGTCCTCGGCTACGAGGACACCCTCCCGGTCACGATGGAGGAGATGCTCCACCACACCCGGGCCGTCGCGAGGGGCGCCGAGCGGGCGATGGTGATCGGGGACCTGCCCTTCCTCTCCTACCAGGTCTCGATCGAGGAAGGGGTGCACAACGCCGGCCGACTCGTGAAGGAGGGCGGCGCGCACGCCGTGAAGTTGGAAGGGCCGCACCTCGACCTCGTCCATCGGCTGGTCGACATCGGCATCCCGGTGATGGCGCACATCGGCCTCACGCCCCAGTCGGTCCATGCCATGGGCGGCTATCGGGTGCAGGGCCGGGGCGAAGCAGCCCACCGCGTCGCGGATGAGGCGGAGCAGCTCGAGAAGGCGGGCGCATTCTCGATCGTCCTGGAAGGCATGCCGGCGGAGCTCGCCGGCGAGATCACCCGATCGCTGGAGATCCCCACGATCGGGATCGGGGCGGGTCCGTCCTGCGACGCGCAGGTGCTCGTGATCCACGACCTCCTGGGGATCAACGAGAGGGTGCCGAAGCTCGCCAAGAAGTTCGCCGATCTCCGCGGCGTGATGACCGATGCCGTGGAGGCGTTCATGCTGCGAGGTCGACGCGGGCACGTTCCCGGACGAGGACCACTCCTATTCATAGGTGCCCATCCGTGGGCGCCCATCCCTTAGGCGCCGTTCCGACTCCGGGCGCCGTTCCTCCCTAGACTCGCGTGCGTGACCGGTGACGATGGGCGGGATGACACCCTCGCGGAGCGGGCCGCTCTCGTCTCGAAGCTCACGCACGAGATCCGGGGCCCCGTCTCGACGATCCGCGGCCTCGCCGGCACCACGCTCGCACACTACGACCGACTCGATGACGGCGAGCGGCGGGAGTTCCTCGAGCTGATCCGCCACGAAGCGGAACGGCTCGAGCGCACCGTCGAACAGGTGGCCCTCGCGCTGAAGCTCGACGCCGGGACCCTCCGATTCGACGTCCGCATGCAGGATCTCGGCGTGATCGTGCGGGGTGCCGCGGAAGCCGCGGAGACCGGCGACCATCCCCTCGAGGTGCAGACGGATGAGCAGGTCGAGGCACCCGTCGACGGCATCCAGGTCGCATTCGTTGTCCGCCAGCTCCTCGAGAACGCCGCGATCTTCTCGCCGACGGGTTCGCCGATCTCGGTCCGCCTGACGTCGGAGGGCGACCACGCGGTGATCCACGTCATCGATCGCGGACCCGGGATCCCGGTGAGCGAACGGGACGGCGTCTTCGAGCGCTTCGCCGGATGGCGCCCGATCGGCTACGAGGATCGACCGGGCACGGGCCTCGGGCTCTTCATCTGCCGCGCGATCGTCGAGGAACACGGGGGCGAGGCTTCGATCGTGGATGGTCCCCCGGAGGGTACGATGCTCGTCGTCCGGCTTCCCCTGGAGGCACGAATGGCGGGCTCCCGGTGACCACGCTCCTGATCTGCGACGATCACAAGGTCCTGACGGACGCCCTGTCGACGGTCGTCGGCCTCGACGAGGACCTGCAGCTCGTTGCCCCGCCCGTCCACGATCCCGAGACGGCGATCGAGCTCTCGGCCGAACATCTGCCCGACGTGGTGTTGATGGACATCGTCTTCAAGGGGGGGATGTCCGGCATCGAGGCGACCCGCCGGATCAAGGAGATCTCGCCCGCGACGAAGGTCGTGATCATGACGGCGCACGACGAGGATCGCCTGCTGGTGGAGGCGGTCGAGGCCGGCGCCTCGGGGTTCCTCGGGAAGGGCGAGGCCGTGGAGGAGGTCCTCGCGGCCGCGAAAGCGGCGGCCGAGGGTGAGGTCCTGATCGATCCCGCGACGCTCACGCGGCTCCTCGCCCAGGTCGCGCGCGAGCGTGAGGCGCACCGGGAGGCATCGATGCTGCTCGACGATCTCACCGATCGTGAGCGGGAGATCCTCCAGCTCCTCGCCGAGGGCATGCGGAACGAGGGCATCGCCACGAAGCTGTTCATCAGCCCCCAGACGGTCCAGACGCACGTCCGGAACATCCTGGGCAAGCTCCGAGTGCACTCCAAGCTCGAGGCGGTCGCCTTCGCCGTGAAGCACGGCGCGATCGTCGTCTGAGCCCGCTCGAGCTCGGAAACTCCTGCCCGGCAGGGCTCAAGTCACGTTCCGGGCAGGACGAAACCACTACCGGAGAGCGACCCGCGCCCTCGGGCGCGGAGAGGCCGTCACCCCCTCGATGGCCTCGGGGACCTCCCCGAGCGAAGGCCCGAGTCCACCCCTCCCGGACTCGGGCCTTTCATCGTTCGTTCTCGGCGCCGGTCAGGGCAGCGCGCCGCGGCGAACCTTCCCGGTCGAGGTCCGGAGGATCTCCTCCACCAGCAGCAGTTCGCGCGGGAGCTTGAACCGCGCCAGATGCTCGGCGCCGTGGGCGCGCAGCTCCTCGAGCGACGGCGGATCCTCCGATCGAGCCGGCACGACGAGCGCCCGCACGCGCGAGCCCCATTCGGGATCGGGGCTGCCGGCGACGGCCACGTCGCGCACCTTCGGGTGCGACGACAGCGCCCGCTCGACCTCCTCGGGCCAGACCTTCTCCGCGCCGGTCCGGATCACGTGGTCCAACCTCCCGAGGATCGAGACATGCCCATCGTCGTCGATCGCACCGACGTCGCCCGTACGGAGCCATCCGTCGGTGGTGAACGCCGCGCCCGTCGCGGCCGCGTCCAGTCGGTATCCCTCCATCAGCGTGGACCCCGAGACCTCGATCAGGCCGGCGGCGTCCATGCGGACCTGCATGCCATCGAGCGGTACACCGTCGTACGTGAAGCCCCCGCACGTCTCCGTCAGGCCGTACGTCGTGACGATGTTGGCGCCGCGGGAACGCGCTCGGGCGGACGTCTCGTCGTCGATACCGTCGCCCCCCACGACGAGCGTCAGGCCGTGCAGTCCGAGGTCCGTCGCCACGAGGCGGCGGACCATCGCCGGCACGACCGACGCGAACGCGGCGCCTTCGCCGTCGTGGACGAGGCGCTTGGGTTCGAATCGCTCGTGCATCGTCACCGGTGCACCGAGGATGGCGCCGCGGAGGAGCACCAGCAGACCGCCGATGTGCGCGGGGGTGAGCGGGCAGACCCACGGGGCACCCGGCGTGGCGCCCAGCCGCTTCGCCGACCGGGTGACGGCGACGACGACGGCCACGCGGTGGAGCTCCACGAGCTTCGGCTCCCCCGCCGTCCCCGACGTCGGCATCACGATCGCGACACCCGGCGTGACCGGCACGGCGTCGGCCAGGAGTGTCTCGCCACCTCGGTCCTGCACGAAGTGCGGACGAGCGCGAGCCACGATCGCGCGCCGCTCCGCTTCGGTGAGCCGGTGATCGAGCGGGAGGAACGGCACCTCCTCGAGCCAGAGTCGGCTGACGAGCTCGACCCATCCGGGACCGGGTGGCAGGTCGATCACGACCAGTTCGTCTGTTCCCACGACTTTCCCCCGCCCCTCGGCCCATCGGCGCGTCGGGTAGGCTACCCAACCGTTCGAGCGTGCGCTCTAGGAGTCAACGGTCATATGGACGAGTCACGTGAGATCCGACAGGCCTTGGATTGGACACCGGGTGGATCTCGGCCCATGGATCGGCCAGAGCGTCGGCCTGGGGATCGGCCGGAACCGACCTTCATCGACATCCGGTACGAGACGGCCGAGGGGATCGCGAAGATCACGATGGCCCGGCCCGAGGTCCGCAACGCGTTCCGGCCGCTCACCACGAGGGAGCTGATCGAGGCCTTCGACCTCGCACGGGACGATCCCTCGATCGGGGTGGTGATCCTGACCGGCGAGGGCTCCCTCGCCTTCTCCTCCGGAGGCGACCAGGGCGTCCGCGGCGACGACGGCTACGTCGACGAGCACGGCATCGGACGCCTCAACGTGCTCGACCTCCAGATCCAGATCCGCCGCCTGCCCAAACCCGTGATCGCGATGGTCGCCGGCTACGCGATCGGAGGTGGCCACGTCCTCCACCTGTGCTGCGACCTCACGATCGCCGCGGACAACGCCCGCTTCGGGCAGACGGGGCCACGCGTCGGCTCGTTCGACGCCGGGTACGGGATCGGGCTGCTCGCCCGGCAGATCGGCGAGAAGCGCGCGAAGGAGATGTGGTTCCTCTGCCGCCAGTACGACGCCGAGACCGCGCTGTCGTGGGGCCTCGTGAACGCCGTCGTTCCGCTCGAGGAGCTCGAGGAGGAGGCGGTGCGGTGGGCGAAGGAGATGCTCGCGCATTCACCCCTCGCGCTTCGCCTGTTGAAGGCCGGCGCCCACGCCGGCATCGACGGGCTCGCCGGCGTCCAACAGCTCGCCGGCGACGCGACGCTCCTCTATTACATGGGGGAAGAGGCGCAGGAAGGCCGGGACGCCTACGTGGAGAAGCGACGCCCGGACTTCTCGAGGTTCCCGAAGCGGCCGTGAACGTCTGGGTCACCGGCGCGCGCCCCCGGACCCTCGGCGCGGGACTGGTGCCGGTGCTCGTCGGCGCCGCGGCTGCGGACTCGTTCATCCCGTGGCGGTTCGTGGCTGCCCTGATCGTCGCGCTGGGCCTCCAGGTGGGCGTGAACTACGCGAACGACTTCTTCGACGGGATCCGAGGCGTCGACACGCCGGCCCGCCTCGGCCCGCCGCGGCTCGTCGCGTCGGGCGCCGCCTCGCCGAGGGCCGTGCTCGTCGCCGCGCTCGTCGCGATCGGGGCCGCCGGCTTCGCCGGGCTCGCGCTGGCGTTGGTGACCGAGCCGGTCCTGATCCTCTTCGTGGGCGCGCTCGCGTTGGTGGCGGCGTTCGCGTACAGCGGCGGGCCTCGTCCGTACGCGGGGCTCGGCCTCGGCGAGGTGATGGTCTTCATCTTCTTCGGGTTGATGGCGACGTGCGGGACCGCGTTCGTGATGGACGAGCGGGTGCCGTCCGCGGCCTGGTGGTGCGGGTCCGTCCTCGGGCTCCTCGCCGTGGCGATCCTCGTCGCGAACAACCTCCGAGACATCCCGACCGATGCGGCCACGGGGAAGCGCACCCTCGCCGTCCGTCTCGGCGTGGCGCGGACGCGGACGTTCTATCGTGCGTGCGTGGTCGCGGCGTTCGCCACCATCGTGGTCGGCGTGTTCGCGTACCTGCTCGACGAGCGGATCGGCCTCACGCAGTGGGGCCTCCTCGGTCTGGTGGGATGGGTCCCCGCGATCCGGCCGATGGAGGCGGTGGGGACGGCGACCGGCGCGGAGCTGATCGGCGTCCTCACGGGGACGGCGGCGGTCCACGCGACGACCGGTGCGTTGCTCGCGGTCGGGCTGGTCCTGGCGCGGGCCGCCTAGGAGGTGGACGGCGTGGAGCTCGGCGACATCTCGCTCGCCTGCGCGTCCTCGCTCGTGGCCGGACTCGTCGAGGGCGGCGTGTCGCACGCCGCGCTGTCGCCGGGTTCCCGTTCGACGCCCCTGGCCCTCGCCCTCGCCCGCGATCCCCGCGTGCAGGTGCACGTGCAGCTCGACGAGCGGTCGGGCGGCTTCCTCGCGCTCGGCGCCGCGAAAGCGACCGGGCGCCCGGCGGTCGTGGCATGCACGAGCGGCACGGCGGCCGCGGAGCTCCTGCCCGTCGTGGTCGAGGCCTCGCAGGCTCGCGTGCCGCTGGTCGTCGTGACGGCGGACCGTCCCCCTCGCCTCCGCGGGACGGGGGCCAATCAGACGATCCTGCAACCGGGTCTCTACGGAGAGTACGTCCACGCCTCCTTCGACCTGCCCGTGCCGTCGACGGCCGGACAGGAGGCGTGGTGGCATCAGGCGGCACGCGAGGCGCTCGAGGCGATGGCCACCGACCCGACCGGTCCGGTCCATCTGAACTGTCCGTTCGAAGAGCCCCTCACGCCGTCCCCGGACGTCCACCCGATCGCGGTCGACCTCGAGGGAGAACCGTTCGCGTGGCCTCCTCGCCCCGAGGCCGAGCTCGATCCCGACGAAGCGGACCGGCTGGCCGAACGCGTCTCCGGCGCTCGCGGCGCCGTGGTGTTCGGCGGCTGGACCGGTCACCTCTCCGGCGAGGGCCGGTTCTGGGCCGAGCTCCTCGGCTGGCCCGTGCTCGCCGAGCCCACGTCGGGGGCCCGTCAGCCGGAGTCGTCGCTCGCGGCTGGCCAGGCCCTGATCGCCGGAGCCTGGGCCGACGCGTACCGCCCCGACGTCGTGATCCAGTTCGGTGCGTACCCCACGAGCCGGACCACGCAGCGATTCGTGGCCTCGGCCGAGTACCTGCTGGTGGCGGATCGGTGGCATCTCGATCCCGATCCGGACCGTCTCGCCTCCTGGCGGCTCGCGGTGGACCCTGGGGCGCTCTCGAGTGCCCTCGCGAGGCATCCCGTGATCCAGGGGGGCGGCATCGCGCTGACCGGGCAACGTTCGAAGGAGGAGATCGAGGAGCTGTGGCGCGGCCGGATCCATCCCGCGCCGCTCGACTGGACGGCGGAGTGGCGCGCGGCCGACGAGCGCGCACGCGACGTGCTCGACGGATCGATGGACGGATGGGACGAACCGTTCGAACCGAGGATCGCTCGTGACGTGGCCTCGTGGATCCCCGACGCCGGGCGGCTGTTCGTGGGGAACTCGACGCCGATCCGCGACCTCGATCTCGCGATGCGACCGCGGGCGGGCTTCACGGTCATGGCCAATCGCGGAGCGAGCGGGATCGACGGGCTCGTGTCGACGGCGCTGGGCGTCTCGATCGCTCGACACGGCCCGGTGGTCGCGCTGGTCGGGGACCTCTCCTTCCTCCACGACGCCGGGGCGGTCCTGTGGAACGCCTCGCGCGACGTCGACCTCATCGTGGTCGTCGTGAACAACGGCGGTGGCCACGTGTTCTCCCTCCTGCCGCAACGCGACCTCCCCGAGCATCGGGAGCTGTTCGTCACGCCGCACGCGGTCGACATCGGCGAGCTCTGTGGAGCGGCCGGCGCCGGCCACGAGCGGGTCGAACGAGCGCCGGACCTGTTGCCCGCGCTGGACCGAGCGGCCGGCGCCGGCCGCGGGATCCGTGTGGTGGAGGTGGTGGTGGACGCCGAGCTCGGGTTACGCCGCCGGGCGGAGCTGCGGACGGCTGTCGACGCGGCGCTCGAGGGCTCGTGAGCCGGGCGCATCTGTCGATCGGGTTCGCCACGACCGACGACATCGACGGGCTGGCCGGGCTGCGGTTCGCGCTCTACGAAGAGCAGGACGGGACCGTCGCGGAGTCGTTCGAGGTCTACCGGGAGCGCTTCGCCGAGTTCTCGGCGCGGGCGCTCGCGTCGAAGGACTGGCGCGCATGGGTCGCGCGGCTGGACGACCGTCCCGTGGGCGCGATGTGGCTGCACACGGTCCACCGGGTGCCGGTCCCGGGGAAGCGCGCCGGCCCGATCGGGTACCTGACGAACGTCTACGTGGTCCCCGAGCACCGGAACACGGGGCTCGGGGCGCAGATGCTCGATCGCATGACGGCCTGGTGCCGGCAGGAGGGGTTCTCCGAGGTGATCGTGTGGCCGACGGACCGGTCCCGGCCGTTCTACACACGGGGTGGTTTCACGAGACCCGACCAGCTGCTGGTGATCGAGGTGGAACCGGACCGACGGCTCCCGTCCTGAGGCTCTGGCGTTACCCCCAGCGGAGCGCGTCGAGGAACGCGCGGAACTTGCGCTCGGTCTCGTCGACCTCGCCGTCGGGCTCGGAGCCGGCGACGATCCCGGCGCCCGCGTAGAGGACCGCGCGATCGCCGCGGAGCTCGGCGCAGCGGAGCGCGATCGCCCACTCGCCGTCGCCGCGCGCGTCCATCCATCCGACCGGCCCCGCGTACCGACCGCGGTCGAACGGTTCGAGATGGGAGATCGTGTCGAGGGCGACGTCCCGCGGCGTGCCCCCGACCGCGGGGGTGGGATGCAACGCAGCGACGAGGTCGAGCGCCGACGGAGCCGCGTCCCTCAACACACCCTGGAACCTCGTCGAGAGGTGCCACACGTTCGGCGTCTCCCGGAGCATGGGTTCCGGGTCCCACGTGAGCGTCGTGCAGAACGGCCGCAACGTCTCCGCGACGGCCTCGACCACGATCTCGTGCTCCTCCCGATCCTTCGAAGAGCCGGATAGTGCCTCCGCGTTCGCCCGGTCCTCGGCGGGATCGCCGGATCGAGGCGCCGAGCCCGCGAGCGGGTTCGATCGGACCTCTCGGCCCCGGCGCGACAGCAACAGCTCCGGCGACGCGCCGACGAAGCTGTGTCGCGATCCGGCCTCCCCGCCCGAGAGCGGCACCACGAACGTGTAGGCCTCCGGATCCACCGCTCGCAACCGGTGCGCGAGCCGTCGCGGGTCGAGCGAACGGCCGGCGTCGACGCCCACCGTGCGCGCCAACACCACCTTGCGGAGGGCACCGTCGCGGATCCGCGAGCGCGCATCCGCGACCGCCTCTCGGTAGTCCTCGGAAGGGGGGTGCTCCGACAGCTGGACGGCGGTGAAGACGTCATGGGGTGATCGTCTCGGCACGGGCTCCGGTTCGAAGGTCGCACCGGAGTCACCCACTGCGTCGAGGAGCCAGGTATCGCCGGGCGCCGTCCGCCGGACCGATCGCTGCGGCACGAGGACCTCGGCCCCATCCGAGGGACGGAACGGGAGAGAGGCCACGACGAACGGCGGCGCGTCCGGCGCCGGGTCGTCGTGCCCGCGGAGGAGCGTGAGCGCGTCCCGCCCGAGGGTGACGATGTCCGCGCCTTCGAGTGCCGACGGAGCCAGCGCGGCCACGCCCAAGCCGGCTCGTTCGAACACGAACGCATCCGGGTGGAGAGCGAGGAGATCGAACACGGGACCCAGCCGGCGGCTCCGGATCGTGAGCGGGGCGTTCATCCGCGGGTGGCCACGAGGAGCTGGGTGATCCCGCCGGAGAGCAGGAGCCGCCGGGCGTCGGGGAACCCTGCTGCGCGCAGGATCGAGAGCAGCTCCTCCGGCGCGGGGAGGTACGCGGTCGATCGCGGGAGGTACGAGTAGGCCTCCCGGTTGGAAAGCAGACCGCCGATCGCTGGCACCACGCGGCGGAAATACACGCGATGTCCGAGCCGGAGCAGCCGTCCGTCGGGTTCGGCCGTCTCCAGGAGCGCGATCCGGCCCCCGGGGCGCACGATGCGAGCCAGCTCGGTGAACAGGCCGACCAGCGAGATCACGTTGCGCAGGGCGAACCCACACGTCGCTCCGTCGGCGCCACCGTCTCGCACCGGCAGCCGCAGGATGTCCGCCTCGACGAGCGGTGCGTCGGTGCGGGCGGCGCACAGCATCCCGTGGGAGAAGTCGAACCCCACGGCGCGATGCCCGGCGGCCCCGAGCTCCCGACAGAGGTCACCCGTGCCGCACGCGAGGTCGAACACGAGGGATCCGGTAGGCAAGGCGAGCTCTCGGACCGTTCGGCGACGCCAACCCCGATCCATCCCGAACGTCATCACGCGGTTCACGAGGTCGTAGCGGGGGCTGATCGTGTCGAAGAGCCGGCGAACCGCCCGGGCCTTGTCCTCGCCCTTTGGCAGCGTGGCGGCCGGACGCCGTTTCATCTGTGGCGCCGGGGTGAGACCGGCGCCTCGTCCGCCGGCGTCTCGCCCGCCGGCGCCTCGCCCGCCGGCGTTTCGATGTGCTCCTCCGCGACCTCCAGGAGAACCCGTCGGAAGTGATGCGAGACCAGGAGCGTCACGGCCGGGAGCAGCTCCTGGAACGCCTCGACCATCCGCGCCGACGCAGCGTCGGCATCGGGAGCCGTGTCCCGGATCGGTTTCCGCACGTGCTCGTCGAACAGCTCGACGGCGCGCTCGGCGAGCCCCCGCATCGCCTCGTCCGCGTCGCGGGCCAGCGCGAGCAGATCGCCCAGAGGGAGCCCGAACTCGAGGAGGCGGAGGGCCGTGCGCACGAGCTCGATGTCCCCGGACGTGTAGCGGGTCTCGCCGCCGACGTCGTGACCGATCCGGATGCCCTCGCGCTCCACCGCTTGGATCAGGGACGCCGGCACGCCGCTCGCGGAGGAGAACGCGTCGAGCGAGAGCGCCTCCCCGTCGCTCGAGTCGGCCCGCTCGGACGCCACGGCGGCAGCCAAGCCGGCGTCCGCGAGGCTGAGCTCGCCGTCGACCACGCGGCGGATCGCCGCCAGCGTCAACCCCTGCCGCTGCAAGCTCCGGATCTCGTGGATCCGGTCCACGTGCTCCGGCCGGTACCAGGCGACGCGTCCCTCCTTGTCGGGCTGCGGCAGCAACCCTCTGGCTTGGTAGTAGCGGACCGTGTCGACGGATACCTCGCACGCCGTCGCGAGCTGTTCCACTCGGTACTTCATGGCCGCTTCACGGGCGGCCCCTTCGCGATCGGTACGTCACGACCGGGAACTCTACGAGTGTTCGCTCACACGGTCATCCTCGGGGTTCGACGAGAGCGCTCACGGCCGGCGCGCCGGCCATCGATACGATGCGACCCGTGGAGCGCCGCGCCAGCCGGCCGATCACCCTCGGGCTCGTGCTCGCCTGCCTCGTCGGGACACTGCTGATCGGCGCCGTCCACAAGAGCCCGTGCGCGGATGGGCGCTGGGGGGACGGTCGCCAGTATCACCTCGCCTGCTACACGGACATCGTCCCCTTGTTCGGGACGGAGCAGCTCTCCGGGGGCCGCCTGCCGTACCTCGACGCGTGCGGACCGTCCGACTTCAACTGCGACGAGTATCCGGTCCTCACGATGTACTTCATGCGCGTGGCCGGATGGATCTCGGGGGACGATCCCGGCCGCTTCTTCTGGGTCAACGCGATCTTGTTGTCGGCGTGCGCCGCCGTGGCGGCGGCGTGCCTGTACCTGATCGATCCGGGTCGGGCGCTGTGGTTCGCGGTGGCGCCCAGTCTCGCCCTGCAGGCGTTCGTGAACTGGGATCTCCTCGCGGTCGCCCTGATGGCGGCGGCCACGCTCGCGTTCGTCCGGCGCCGCGACGGTGGGGCCGGCGCTCTGATCGGACTGGGGGCCGCGGCGAAGCTCTTCCCGGGCCTGCTGCTCGTCCCCTTCGCCGCGGACCGTCTCCGGCAGCGCCAGCCCGACCGAGCGATCCTCCTGTGGTGGTCGGCCGCGGCCGCCTGGCTCGCAGTGAACGTGCCGTTCGTCGCGACGGCCCTGTCTGGCTGGTGGGAGTTCTTCCGCTTCAACGGCGCCCGGGGCGCGGATTGGGACAGCGCGTGGTTCGTGCTGTGCCGACATCTCTCCGTGTGCCCCTCGACCGGGCTGATCAACGCCGCGTCGACGGCGCTGATGGTCGGCATCGGCGCCTGGGTCTGGGGCGCGAAGCGTCGTCGCGAGCCCGAGTTCCCGCGCTGGCAGCTCGTCTTCCCGTTCCTCGTCCTCTTCCTGATCTTCGGGAAGGTGTACTCCCCGCAGTTCAGCCTGTGGCTGCTCCCGTGGCTGGTCCTGATCCTCCCCGACCCTCGCCGATTCCTCGCGTTCGAGGCCGCCGACGTCGCGGTCTTCTTGACGCGGTTCCCGTTCTTCGGTGACCTCACCGGGATCGGAGGTCTTCCGCAGTGGGTCTTCGAGACCGCCGTGGTGATCCGCGCCGCCGTGCTCGTGTGGTGCGTGGTCGCGTGGGTTCGGGAGCCGAGCCGCAGGCTCCCGGCGGAGGGTGGCGCGGAACGGGCGCGGCCGGTGGCGCACGCGTGAGCGGTCCTCACCGGCTGCGCGACGGTCTGCGGCCCTGCCTCCTCGTCTTCCTCGCGGCGAGGATCGGACTGTCGCTCGTGTCCGTTATCGCCGTCGATCTCGTCGACCCGCTCCCGCCGGTGGATGTGCCGGGAAGGACCGCGCCGCCTGCCACCTCGGGCTGGCACAACGCCATCGATGCGACCGAGCGGCAGGACGCCGTCTGGTATCTGCGGCTCGCCGACGAGGGGTGGTCGGGTGAGGACGCCAGCGCCGCCTTCTTCCCTCTGTACCCGCTCACGGTTCGTGCCGTCGCATGGATCCTTCCCGGCTCCTGGCCTGGCGACGAGCTCATGGCTGCGCTGCTGGTCTCCAACGTCGCGTTCCTCGGTGCGCTCCTCGCGTTGTTCGCGTTGACGGCCGACGCGTTCGGTGAGCGCGTCGCTCGGAGGGCGATCGTGGTGGCGGCGCTCTTCCCCACGGCCTTCTTCTTCCTCGCGCCGTACACCGAGTCCCTCTTCCTGTTCCTGTCCATCCTCGCGTTCCGCGCGGCGCGATGGGATCGCTGGGGACACGTCGCCGTCACCGGCGCCCTGGCAGCGCTCACGCGGAGCGTGGGGATCCTGCTGATCCCGGCCCTCCTGGTGGAGGCGTTCTCGGCCAAGCGCGGCCGCAGCGGCTCCCGCCGGGCGCTCGCCGGTCGTGTGGCGGGCGCAGCCGCGATCTCGCTAGGACCGCTGTCGTGGTTCGCGTGGTGGGGACTCGCGCACGGGAACTGGCTCGCCCCCCTCGACGCCCAGCGACTGTGGGGCCGCGAGCTCCAGCCGCCGTGGGTCTCGCTCACCCACGCCGTCGACCTCGCGTGGTCGTTCCGCTCCTACTGGTTGCTCGACCTCATCCTCGTGTCGATCGCGATCGCCGGCCTTGCCCTCGCCGTGCCGGCGCTCCGTGTCTCCGAGATCACGTACGGGGGCCTGAGTCTCCTCCTCCCGCTCGTGGACCCCTTCTGGGACCGACCGCTCCTGTCCGCTCCTCGATTCGCCGTGGTGGTGTTCCCCGCGCTCTGGGGGTTGTCCGGCGTAGGGCTGGGGCGTGCGCTCCCTCGCGCCTTGGTGACCGCCGTGCTCGCCGGCGGCTGGGTGCTCTGTGCCGTGCTCTTCGTGAACTGGCGACACCTGTTCTGAGGCGGACGGTTCCGAACCCGCCAGCGTGGCCCGGGGTAGGATGTGCCGAGCACGCGACCGACCGGAGGTGTCGTGACGATCAGGGTTGCCATCGCGGATGACCATTCGCTGGTGAGGCAAGGGCTCCGCAGGTACCTCGACATGGCCGAGGGGATCGACGTCGTCGGAGAAGCCGCCAACGGCAAGGAGCTCCTCGAGCTCATCGGGAAGGAAGAGCCGGACATCGCCCTGATCGACATCCGGATGCCGGAGATGGACGGCCTCGAGGCAGCCCGCGAGATCAGGGAGAAGCACGAGAAGGTCGGCGTCATCATGCTCACCGCGTACGACGACCGGCAGTTCGTGGTCGAGGCGGTTCGAGCGGGCGCGCGGGGCTACGTCTTGAAGGCGCGCGACGCCGAACACCTGATCCAGACGGTTCGGCTGGTCGCGGGCGGCAACATGGTGATCGATCCGCAGCTCGTGGTGGCGCTCGCAGAGGAGCTCTCCACCGCGAAGGAGCGCGACCGCCGGGCGGAGACCCTGACCGCGCGGGAGATCGAAGTGCTCCAGCTGCTCGCATTCGGCCACACGAACCGGGACATCGCCGAACGCCTCTACATCTCCCCCGACACCGTCAAGACCCACCTCGAACACATCTTCGAGAAGCTCGGCGCTTCGGACCGCACCGCGGCCGTGGCGGAGGCGCTGCGAAGGCGCCTGATCGAGTGAGGTCCTCCGGAGCGTCGTAGGCCGTTCGGAGGAGTCCACCGCCCGGACCGGGTGATGGAGTCTCGCAGGGGCACACGGCATCATTGACCTCCATGCGCGGGACCCCTCACCCACGTCGCACGGCGGCCTCGGTCGCGCTCGGCCTGACGGCCCTCGTGATCGTCGGCGCCTACCTCGGCGCCCCTGAAGACTTCGCGCGACGACCGCTGGTGGTGAACCTGATCGATGCCGTCGCCTGGTTCATGGGCGGCGTCGTGCTGCTCGCGATGCGCGAGGGGAAGGCGGCGCGCAGTTCGAGCGCCGTCGGGGTCGCCCTCCTGACCGGGTCCGGGGTGATCGGCCTCGTCTTCGTGTCGGGGCTGACGGGTCCGAAGATGACGCCGGGGTATCCCGACCTGCTGTTCCTCCTCCCCCTCGTCGCGCTCGGCGCCGGGTTCGCCAGCGAGATCCGTCATCACGTCCCTTCCGGGGACCGCCGCGAGCTCGCTACGGACGCCGCATTGATCGTGAGCGCATTGATGGCGGCCGGGTACGTGTTGATCCGCCCGGACACGATCCGCGGCGACATCTCTGCGTCGGCCGTGACCTTCTCGCTCGTCTCCGCGTTCCTCATCGCCACCTATCCGGCGCTCGCGATCTGGGTACCCACGCGAGCCCACCTCGCCCGTGCGGCCGTGTTCGCCGGGCTCGGGGCCGCGGTCCTCACGTTCGGATGGCAATGGACCCGGATGTCCTACGAGGCGACGAACCCGGCGATCGAGCTCCCGATCGCGCTGTCGCCGCTCGCGCTGGCGGCCACGTACCTCGTCATCCGGCCGGCGAAGGACCTCCCGCGTCCCTCCCGGTTCGCGCGACCCATCCTCACGAGCGTGGCCGTGATCGCGGCCTGCGCCGCGCTCCTGATCACGGGCGTCCTCGGCGACAGGCGGGGGCTCACAGGCCTGCAGACGAGCATGTTCATCGGCGTCCTGGCCCTCGCGGTCGCGGTCCGGATCATCGCGAACCAGATCACGATCACCCAGGCGAGCGAATCGGTTCGCAAGGCTCTCCATCAGAAGGAGGAGGCCCTGGCCGACATGGACGCCGCCCTGGACCGGGTGCGGGAGGCGAACGAGACGCTGAAGGTGTCGGAGGAGCACCTCCGCCTGGTCTTCGACACCGCGGTGGACGGCATCGTGGAGCTGGATTCGAACGACATCATCGTCCGGACGAACGAGGCGTTCTGTCAGATGGTGCACCTCGATCGCCTCACGATCGAGGGGCAGCGATGGCAAACGCTGGCGGCGTCGCTCGACGGCGCGGACGCGCGCTTCGCGGACCTCCCCGCCGCCGGGCAAGCCCAGCTCGAGCGGACGGACGGCACGCCCCTGTACCTCGAGTCGCGTGTCTCCGACATCCCGACCGTCCCCCCTCGGCGGCTCGTCCTGATCCGCGACGTCACGCCGGGCAAGGCCGCCGACCAGACGATCCGTTCGCTGCTGAAGTTCCTCCAGGAGAAGGACGAAGACCGCACCAGCCTGCTCCGGAGAACCAACTCCGCGATCGAGTCCGAGCGGAACCGGATCGCGCGCGACCTCCACGACGGACCGGTGCAGGGGGTGTCGGCCGCGTCGCTGTCCCTCGAGGCTTCGCTCCTGATGATCGGCGCCGGCGACGTCGACCGAGGGGTGGACGTCCTGTCGAAGGTGCGCAAAGAGCTCGCCGACGAAGCCGACGCGCTCCGGGCCCTGATGTCGGGATTGCGTCCACCCGTGCTCGAGGAACGCGGGCTGATGCCCGCGCTGCGGGAAGCGGTCACGCGCTTCGGGATCGAGCAAGGGGTCGAGACGGACCTCGCCGGCACCCTCCCCCGGCCCCTGTCCGCCGACCTCGAGACGCTCGCCTATCGGGTGGTCCAGGAGGCCCTGACGAACGCGGCGAAGCACGCTCGCGCCGACAACGTGACGGTCTCCGTCGAGACGACCGCGACGTCGCTGCGCGTGGAGATCGAGGACGACGGGCGAGGGTTCGACAGCGCGATGACGCGCGAGTTCCTCCGGCAGGGTCGAGTGGGCCTCGCCTCGATGCGGGAGCGTGTCGAGTTGGCGAACGGGACGTTCGTGATCCGATCGAACCCCGGCCGCGGCACGTCGATCGTGGCGACGCTGCCGGTCGACGCGCCCGCCGACGTCCGGGTCTCGGCTCGCTAGCCCCCTCGATCACCGTCCGGCAACCGGACCGGCCCGGCCGGGGACACGCTCCCGCTGGGCGTGGGCGACGGACTCGGTGACGGGCTGGGTGACGGACTGGGCTCGGGGCTCGGTGAGAGGCTGGGCTCGGGGCTCGGCGAGAGGCTGGGCTCGGGGCTCGGCGAGGGCGGGGGGAGCGGAGCCTCCGCGGACGGGGTCACGGTCTGCTGGTCGAATGACGGGTCCGGGAACTCGATCGCCTCCTTGCCGGCCATCGCCTCCTCCATGAAGTCGTGCCAGATCGCGGCCGGGATCGTGCCTCCGAAGACCAGCGGCACCCCTTCGACGTTCTCGAGCGGGATCTGCCCCTGGGGGTAGCCCACCCAGACGCACGCCGCGATCTGGACGGTGTAGCCGCAGAACCAGGCGTCCACGTTGTCCTGCGCCGTGCCCGTCTTCCCCGCGGCGGGCCAGCCGATGTCGGCGGACGCCCCCGTGCCGAAGTCGAGGACGTCCTGGAGCGTGTACGTGACCAGGTCGGCGACGTTCTCCTCGACCACGCGCTTCCCTCGCGGAACGACCCCTTCGTCGATCCGGCCGCCCGGCGACCGCACCTGGAGGAGCGGGCTCGCCCGGAACCGGGTCCCGCGGTTCGACAGCGTGGCGTACGCGTTCGTCATCTCGAGGGGGTTCACGGCGACGCTGCCGAGCGTGACCGCGCACACCTCCGGCAGGTCTGATCGGATCCCGAGCTCGTGCGCCATCTCCACGACGTTGTCGGGACCGAGCTCCACGACGAGCTGTGCGAACACGGTGTTCACCGAATGCGCCGTGGCCGACTGTAGCGTGTACGAGCTTCCGCCCCCCTCGGCGTTCTCCGGCTGCCACGGCTCGCCGTCCTGATCCGCGCAGATGGGGTCGTCGATCGTGATCGTGTTGGGCCCGTACCAGCGCGAGTCGAGGCGGAAACCCTGGTCCATCGCTTCGGCGAGGGTGAAGGCTTTGAACGCGGAGCCCGCCTGCCGGCCGGTGCCTCCCCGGAACGTGGCGAGGTTCAACTGAGACGTGGCGAAGTCCCTCCCGCCCGCCATGGCGAGGACGTGGCCGGTGGCTGGCTCGATCGCGACGAGCGCGGCGCCGGGATCACCGGGCGTCGGGAGGTGCGACTCGACCGCGGCTTCGGCGGCGGCTTGATAACCGAGGTCGAGGGAGGTCGTCACCTCGAGGCCACCGCCGTAGACGGCCGCCGATCCGTAGCGCCGTGACAGGGTCTCCCGGACGTACTGGACGAAGTACTCGGAATCCCCAGGGGCCTCGATCTGCGCGTCCGATCCCTGCTGGAGGGCGATGGGGATCCCACAGCAGGCCTGGCGCTTCAACTCGTCCGCTTCTTCGGCTTCGAGGTAGTCGTACTGCACCATCCGGTCGAGGGCGAAGTCCCGCCGGAACTTGGCGTCGAACGGGTGATCGATCGGATCGTAGGCCTCCGGGGCGGTGAGGATCCCCGCGAGCGTCGCGGACTGGGAGACCGTGAGTCGCCGCGCCGGCACGCCGAAATACGTCTGTGCGGCCGCCTCGATCCCGTACGCGCCGTGGCCGAAGTACACCGTGTTCAGGTACTTCGCCAGGATCGTCTCCTTCTCGAAGGTGCGTTCGACCTTGATCGCGAGGAGGACCTCGCGCACCTTCTCTTTCACCGTGCGCGGCGGGATCACGTAGTCCGTGACCCCGTTCTCGCCCTCGATGTACCGCCCCGCGTACACGCGCTTGACCAGCTGTTGGGTGATCGTCGAACCGCCCTGGACGGCATCCCTCGCGACGAGGTCGCTCCACGCGGCGCGGACCGTCCCCTTCAGGTCGACTCCGTTGTGCTCGTAGAAGCGCGCGTCCTCGACGGCGATCACCGCGTTCCGGAGGTGAGGCGGCATCTGCCGCAACGGGATGATCGTGCGGTCGACCGAGCCGTGGAACGTCGTGAGCAGTTCGCCGTTGCGATCGGTGACGAACGTCGTCTGGACCGGCGGGAGCGCCTTCGGCAGGTCGATGCGCACGTAGGCGACCGCGAGACCGGCGAACCCGAGGAGTCCGACGGCGAAGGGAGCCAGCGCGAAGGCCCACCAGTAACGACGGAAGAATCCCTTCTTCCCGTGCGGGCGTCGCCCCTTCGGGCCCGTTCGTTCCGATGCGCTTCGCCGGCCGGCCTTCGCCGCTCCGGGCTTCGTCGACGCGGTGGCTGTCGACCGGGAAGACGTCGTCGCGTTGCCACCGCCCGGCTTCTTCCGGGCGTGACGTGGTCGGTAGTCCTTGGGGGATCGTCCGGAGGTCGTGGTCACGACCCGCGAATCCTACCCGGGGGCATGCGACCGGAGACCGGCGGGACGGCGAGGGGCGTCAGCCGGCGGCGGCGCGGCGGCGCGCCGTGAAGGCTTCGCGGAGATGGTTCCACGCGCAGGACCGGCAGACCTCCACCACGTAACAGGACGATCCCGGATGCGCGGCCGTCAGCCGGAGCCCCGTCTGGATCGGCCAGACCCTGCCGCTGTTGCGGCCGAGCGAGGAGCCGAAGACGTACGCCAACAGGACGAGCTTGTCCTTGCCGCAGACCGGGCAGTCCGAAGACGTAGCCTCGCCGACGTGTTTGGCTGCCCGCATCAACTCCGGGTGCGCATCGCAGAGATCGGCGACCGAGCGGAGGCCCCGGCGCGCGTCGCGGATCAGCGCGCGCTTCGCGAGCGTGTAGTCGATGACGCCGAGCTCGGCGCTGCGGCGTCTGCGGGCTGTCCCCCGTGCCTGTCGCATGGTCGCGCAAGTGTACCCCTGGTCCCCGACGCTGGGCAGAGGCGGAATGAGGGATCACATGAGGCGAAGGGCCCACTACCATCCGGTCAGTGTCGATCCAGGATCAGTACTCCACGTTGCGAGCCGTCTCCGTGCGACCGCCGGAGCCGGAAGCCCTACGTCGTTGGCGCGAGTACGGATGGCGGGCGGCTCCCGATCCGGCGCGGGCGGCCGCCGAGCACGAGGCGTTCCGCGAGCAGCTGGCCGACGCGGGCGCCGAGGTGTTCGTGGGAACAGCGCCCGCCGCCGGCGATCCGGACGCGGTCTACGTCTACGACCCCGTGCTGATGACGGACGCGGGCGCGATCCTGTTGCGTCCCGCCAAGGAGGGGCGCCGCGGGGAACCCGCGGTCGCGGCGACCGACCTGGAGGCCGCCGGCATCCCGGTGGTCGCCGCCCTCGGCGACGCCGGCGAGTCGGCGTTCGCCGAGGGCGGCGACCTCTGCTGGCTCGATCGGCGGTCGCTGCTCGCGGGCGTGGGCTACCGCACGACCGCGGCCGGGCTCGACGCCCTCCGCGCCCTGCTTCCGGACGTGCGCGTCGACGCATTCGACCTCCCCCACCTCGCGGGGCCCGCGGCCTGCACCCACCTGCTCTCGTTCCTCTCGATCCTCGACGAGGACCTCGTCGTCGCCTCGCTCCCCCATCTCCCGGTGCGTCTCGTCGAGCTGCTCCGTGCCCGGGACATCGCGATCGTCGAAGTGCCGGCCGACGAGTTCGATTCGATGGGTCCCAACGTCCTGGCGCTGGGTCCCCGGATCGCCCTCGCGCTCGAGGGCAACCCGGAGACGCGCCGTCGGATGGAGGCCGCCGGCGTGGACGTCCGGACCTACGTCGGCCAGGAGATCTCGCGGAAGGGCGACGGGGGACCGACCTGCCTCACGAGGCCGCTCCGGCGCGGGTGAAGTCAGGTTCGCACGTCGGCGGCATGGCCGCGGCACGCTATCCGGCGGACACGTAGATGTCGAACTCGTTCCCCTCTGGATCGCCGAGCGTTCTCCACCGGGCATCATCGAGAGCCCGCTCGTTCCCGTCCCACGTCCCGTCGAAGGCCAGCACCGCGTCCGTGGCCGTGCCGAGGTCCTCCACACGGATGTCGAGATGCACTCGGTTCTTGACCGACTTCTGCTCCGGCACCCGCTGGAAGCTCAGGATGTGACCGTTCGCGGCGGCCAGGAACACGAACCGACCCCCGTCAGACGTCTCCTCCACGTGCGTGCCCAACACCTCGCACCAGAACGCGGCGAGCCGGGCGGGGTCGTTCGCGTCGATCGTCAGGAACGACACGCGGCCGATCACGAAGAACCTCCTGTCTCCCCGAGGAGCTCGTCGACCGCGCTGGTGAACACCTCGGTATGCCGATCCACGTCCTGCTCGTTCGTCGAGGGCGACATCAGCGCCATGTTGTGGAACGGCGTCATCAGGACCCCGCGGTTCAGCAGGTAGAGGTGGATGAACGGGTCGAGCTCGGCATCCTGTCCGGCGCTCGCCTCGGCACCGGTGCGGGCCGCCTCGGGACGGAAGAGGTACTCCACACGGCACCCGAGCCGCACCACGTGCCACGGGAGCTCGCGGGAGACGATGACGTCGCGGACGCCATCCTCGAACCGGCCGCCGACCTCGATCATGCGATCGAACGCGCCGTCCGTGAGGACGTGCTCGAGGGTGGCGTGCATCGCTGCCAGCGACAACGCGTTGCCGGCGAGCGTGCCACCGGTCCCGCCGACGTCGATCACGTCCGGATCGACGGCCTCGACGATCCGGCGCTGCACGTCCTCGGTCATCCCGTATGCGGCCGACGGGATCCCGGCGCCGAGGGTCTTCCCGATCGTCAGCAGGTCCGGAGCGAGCCCCCATGCCTGGGTCGCACCGCCCGGTCCCGCGCTCAGCGTATGCGTCTCGTCGATCAGGAGGAGCGTCCCGGTGCGGTCGCAGATCGCACGGACCGCGTCCCAGTAACCCGGTTCCGGGAGGACGATCCCGATGTTCGTGAGCGCGGGCTCGAAGACGCAGACCGCGACGTCCTCGTGCTCGAGCTCCCGAGCGAGGCCCTCGAGGTCGTTGATCTCCACGACCCGCGTGGTGGTCACGACCGGCACCGGCGGACCCGTGTTCCCCGGCTGGTCGATCACGTCGCCGGCATCATCCAGCTCCGCGAACGTCTCGTCGACCGTGCCGTGGTAGCAGTGGTTGTGCACAAGGATCTTCGGGCGACCCGTGATGTGCCGCGCCCACCGGATCGCGAACCGGTTCGCATCCGTCGCGGTGAGGGTGAACGACCAATAGGGAACGCCGAACCGACGCGCGAGCTCACCGCTCACCCAAGCGGCATCCTCGGTGGGCAGCATCGTGGTGATGCCGCGAGAGGCCTGGCGTGCGATCTCCTCGACGGCCGCCGGCGGTGCGTGCCCCGCCATCCCTCCGGTGTCGCCGAGGCAGAAGTCCACGAAGGTGTTGCCGTCCACGTCGCTGAACCGCGCGCCCTCCGCCTCGGCCACGTAGACGGGATGATCGCCGGGCCACCGGACCATCCAGTTCATCGGGACGCCCCACAGGAGCGAGCTTCGGCCTGCCTCGAACAACGACCGGCTCCGCGGGTGGCGCTCGCGGAACAGCGCGCGTTCGCGTTCCATCAGCCCCGAGAGCCGTTCGCGATCGATCGTGGTCACAGCGCGCGCTCCGATGCTCGTCTCTGGTCCGGAGGAGATCCGTCCAGGCGCGTCCAGGAGGCGCGGAGTCTACAAGCCCGTCCGAGCGTCCGAGGGGACGTCGATGTGACGGTCCGGCTCGGCCGTGCCCGTGCCGGGCATCGTTGCGGCGGAACGATCCGGGTCGGGCTCCCTCGGCGCCGGCGTTGTCTGACGTATCCTCCGCGCGTGCCGCGCCTCCCCACGCTCGTGCGAACCACGGTGTTCGCGGTCGTCTCGGCGTTCGTGATCACGGGGTCCGCCCCCGCGATCGCGGCGCCGCCTCGCTGGGTCCGGGACATCAACGGGACGGTCAACGGGCACGAGGTGTCCGTCGCGATCGCCGTCCGAGGAGACTGGCTCTACCGGCACGGAGCCTGGAAGCAGCGGACGCCCGCCTCGAACCAGAAGCTGCTGCTCTCGATGGCCCTGCTGCACCGCACCTCGCTCCGGACGCGCGTACGGACCCAGGTGTTCGCGAAAGGGACGACGACGAACGGCGTGCTCCGCGGCGACCTGTGGATCGTGGGGCACGGCGACCCGGAGGTCGACCGGGCGACGATGACCGCGCTGGCCCGTGCGGTCGACGTATCCGGGATCGAACGGGTGCGCGGCCGTGTGATGGGTGCCACCACCGGCTTCCTGCGCGACTGGTGGGCGCCCGGATGGCAGGACTATTTCCCGCGGGACTACATCGCGCTCCCCACAGCGCTCGCGTTCGAGGGCAACGCGGACGCGCGCGGGGTGCACATCCGCGACCCCGAGCGGCGGGCGGCGCGCTCCCTCACGAAGCAGCTCAGAGCCAGAGGTGTCCCCGTGACGATGGATGCGGGCGCCGGGATCCCCCCAACGGGCTGCGTCGCGTGGTGACGCGGCGATCGGCGTCGTTCGAGGTCCTGCTGCGTCACATGAACCGGCGCTCCCGGAACTTCCACGCCGAGGTACTCGGGAAGTGGCTCGGCGGACTGGTACACGGCGGCGCAGGGTCGATCGCGAAGGGTGCGCGAGCGATCGAGACCTTCGCCGGCGGACGGGGTGTAACCGTCGTCGCCAACGACTCGTCCGGCCTCTCGTACGGGAACCGGATCCGTCCGCAGGACCTCGTGACGCTCTTGCGCTTCGCACAGCAGAGGCCGTGGGGTCGGGCGTTCCGGGCCGGACTCGCGACGGGCAACCAGGGCACGCTCGAGGATCGCCTGCTCGGTGTGAAGGTCCGTGCGAAGACCGGCACCCTGATCGCGATCTCGGCCCTCTCCGGCTGGGTGTGGTTGGAACGGGAAGGCACCTGGGCGGAGTTCTCCATCATGTCTCGGGGGATGTCGAAGTCCACCGCGGTCGCGATCGAGGACCGCATCGTGCGGATCGTCGCGAACCGCGCATCGCTCGCAGGAGCGAGCCCTTCCACGAAGGCCGCCTAGGGTCCATGCTCGTCCCGTCGTGACCGGACCCGATGTCGACGCTCTCGTCCGGGCGACCCCGTCGTCCCGCGACCGTTCGATGGACTTCCTGCGGGCCGCGTCGATCACCGCCGTCGTCTTCGGCCACTGGTTCATCTCGATCAACCACTGGGAGGGCGGCGTGATCCGCTCCACGAGCGCGATCGGCGTCACCTCCGGTTTGTGGTTGTTCACGTGGGCGTTCCAAGTGATGCCGGTCTTCTTCTTCGTGGGCGGGTTCGCGAACCTCGTGGCCTACGACTCCACCCGCCGCAGGGGATCCTCGACCTGGACGTTCATCCGAGGCCGGCTCGAGCGGTTGCTTCGCCCCTCGATCGTCTTCCTCGGCCTGTGGGCGGTCGTGCAGATCGTCCTCCACCTCGCGGACATCGGCGCCCCGACCGGGCCGAGGCTCTGGGGCGAGACGACGCTCCTCCGGGGGATGAAGCCCCCGGGCGCCACGATCCCGTTCGGCCCCCTGTGGTTCCTGGGCGTCTACCTGGTGGTCGTCGTGATCGCCCCGCTCACGATCCGGTTGCACCGGCGCTTCGGTCTGTGGGTCCCCCTCGCGATGGCGATCGGCGCGGTGGTCGTCGACCTGGTGGCGTTCTCGAGCGGTGTCTGGGGGTGGCGGTGGCTGAACGTCGCCTTCGTGCTGCTCTTCCCGCACCAGCTCGGGCACGCGTACGCGGACGGGACCCTCGCCCGATGGCCTCGACGGCGGTTCTGGGCGATGGTCGTGGGTGGCCTCGCAGGCCTCGTCGCGCTTACCACACCGTGGCTCTTCCGGCTGCTCGGCGACGCGCGGTTCGACTGGTTCCCTGGGATCGGCCACTACCCCAAGAGCCTGCTCGGCACGGACGTGGAAGCGGTATCCAACGCCTACCCGCCAACCGTGTGCTTCCTGCTGGGCGGTGTGTGGACCCTCGGCGTCGTCTTCCTAGTCAAGCCGAGGCTCGACCGATGGCTTCAGCGCGACCGCCCGTGGCGATTCACGATCGTCGTGAACGCACGGATCATGACGCTGTTCCTCTGGCACATGACGGCGTTCCTGCTGGCGCTCCTGCTGCTCTGGCCGCTCGGGTTCGGGCAGGAGCAGGACTCCACGCTCCGATGGTGGCTCGAACGACCGCTCTGGTTCGTGGCGCCGGGGCTCATCCTGCTCGGACTGATCGCGATCTTCGGCCGATTCGAACACGGGCGAACCCGCCCAGAGGAGCTCGCCGGGCGGCTCTCGCGGCGTTGATAGCATCGCTCGGTGGAGCTGTCCGAGCTCGCCACCGGCACCGGTTCGCGCATCCTTCTCGTCGTGATCGACGGTCTCGGTGGCATGGCGGACGACGCGCACGGGACCGAGCTCGAGGACGCGGCGACCCCCCACCTCGACCAACTCGCTGCCGAGGGAGTGACGGGGCTCCTCGAGCCGGTGGGTCCGGGGATCACGCCGGGTTCCGGCCCGGGACATCTCGCGCTGTTCGGCTACGACCCGCTCCGGTTCGTGTTGGGACGCGGGGCGCTCGGCGCCGCTGGGCTCGGGGTGCCGTTGCACCCGGGCGACCTGGCCGCGCGGGGGAACCTCTGCACGATCGACGCCGCCGGCGCCATCGTCGACCGGCGCGCCGGCCGGATCTCCGATGAGGAAGGGCGGCGCGTGGTCGGGCGGCTCGCCACCGAGGTCCCGAGCGCGGAGTTCCACCACGAGAAGGGGCATCGGCTGCTCGTGGTGTTCCGGGGGACCGGCACACCCGAGGAACTGGATCCACGGGTCGGCGACACGGATCCGCAGACGACAGGCGTCCCGCCCCTCGCTCCGCGGCCCCTCGACCCGGCGGCCGACGCAACGGCGAGGATCGTCGGAGCCACGTTGGAGGAGGTGGGACGCGTGCTCGCGGACGAGCCTGCCGCGAACGGCCTGGTCCTGCGCGGATTCGACACCCAGCGCGCCCTGCCCAGCTTCCACGAGCGCACGGGTCTCCGGGCCGCTGCCGTGGCCGTGTATCCGATGTATCGGGGCATCGCGACGCTCCTCGGGTTCCAGGTCCTCGGTCCCCCCGCGGACCTGACCGAGCAGGTGCGGCTGCTCGAGAAGCACCGCGAAGACGCGGATCTGTTCTTCGTCCATGTGAAGGACGCGGACGCCGCCGGCGAGGACGGCGATCGGGCGGCGAAGGTCGCCGCGATCGAGCGTGTGGACGATGCGATCACGGACCTGATCGCGGCCGCCGAGCCCGGCGTCGTCGCGGTCACCGGCGACCACGCCACGCCGTCCCAGATGGCCGCGCACTCCTGGCACCCCGTCCCGTTGCTGGTGCACGGTCCTCGATGCGGGCGGGACGAGACCGAGCGCTTCGGCGAGCGTTGGTGCCGGGCGGGGGGCCTCGGCATCCGGCGGTCGACGGAGCTGCTGCCGATCCTGATGGCGAACGCCGGACACCTCACGAAGTACGGGGCCTGACGATGTGCTTCGATACCGACGCTCTGCCGCCGGACCCCGCGCGCACCGGGATGTTCGCCGGATCCGAGCGGACCACGCTCGTGGCCGACGACGGCAACCGCTTCGCGGCCACGATCGCGCGGACGCGGGAGCCGGCGTCGGCGGGGATCGCGATCCTCCCGGACGTGCGGGGCCTTCACCGCTACTACGAACGCCTCGCCGAGCACGTCGCCGACGCCGGCATCCATGCCGTCGCGATCGATCCCTACGGACGGACGGCCGGGGCCGAGCACCGGGAGGACGGGTTCGACCACGCGCCGCATCGCGCATCCGCCCGCGACGACGGGATCCGGGCGGACACGCGCGCGGCCGCCGACGCGCTGCGAGGGCTGGGCGCCACGGCGGTGGTCTCGATGGGGTTCTGCTTCTGCGGCCGCGCCTCGCTCATGCAGGCCTCCCAGCCGAGCGTCGACGGGGTGATCGCCTTCTACGGACCGCCCGCCCGGCGGGACGGCGACCAGCCCTCACCGCTGGACGAGGCTCGGGACCGCCTGGTGCGGGTGCCGGTGCTGGGCCTCTACGGCGGCGCGGACGGCGGCATCCCGCAGGCGGACGTCGAGTCCTACGACGAGGAGCTGGATGCCGCCGGGGTCGAACACCGGATCGTCGTCTACCCGGAGGCGCCGCACTCGTTCTTCGATCGGAAGATGACAGAACACGCCGACGCCTGCCGCGACGCGTGGGCTCGCGTCCTCGGGTTCGTGGACAGCCTTCGGCTCTCGACCTGATCGGGGTCCCGTTGCGCCGCAGTCCCGCCCGGAGCGTCGTTGACTTGCGGAGCCTTTCGCGGCACGGGTAGCCTGCGGGCAACGCTGGGCGCGATGGAGAGGGGTGTGGACCCGTGGACATCGATCGGATCCTGAGCACGCAGGAGATCAGCAGACGGAACCTCCTGAAGCGCGGCGGACTCCTCGCGGGTGCCGCGATCGGGATGCCGGCGATCCTGGCCGCGTGCGCTCCCGACGCGCCGACCGAGCCTTCGGGCAACGCCAGCCCCACGGCGATCGACACAACGAACATCGCGGGCTCGACGATCAAGGTCGGCACCTACGGCGGCTTCTTCGAGGAGAACTTCAAGAAGCTGTATCCCGCGTTCACGGAGGAGTTCGACGTCGAGATCCAGTCGGTCCCGGAGCCGACGTCCGAGGTATGGGTCACGCAGCTGCAGCAGGCGATCGCGGCCGGGGGTGCGCCGCCGGCGGACGTGTCGATGCTGTCGGGGGTAGGGCTGCAGCGGGCGATCAACGGCGAGATCCTCGCCACGTATCAGACGAGCGACATCCCGGAGTCCGAGAACCTCGCGGAGGGCTACGTCCGCACCGATGACGACGAGAACGTGACCGGCGTCGGCGGGCTCTCGTGGTACATCACGCTCGTGTCAAACACCGACCGCGTCAAAGAGAGCCCGGATACGTGGACGGCGTTCTGGGACCCGCAATGGGAGGACGAGCTCGCGCTCTTGCGGAATGCCGCGAACTCATTCCTCCTCGAGATCACGGCGACGTGCTTCTTCGACGGCTACGACATCCTCGAGACGCAGGACGGCATCCTCGAGGTCATGCACAAGCTGCAGGAGGTCAAGCCGAACGTGAAGCTCTGGTTCCGCGATGAGGCGACAGCACAGCCCGCGTACAACGAGGGCGAGGTGTCGCTCGGGCAGTTCTACCACGACATCACGCTGTTCGCGGCCTCGGAGGCCGGCGGCGGCAATCCGCTCCGGAGCGTCTTCCCGACCGAGGGGGCGATCATCGACACCGGCTTCTGGTCGATCTCGAAGACCACCGAGGAGCTCGGGGCGTGCGTCGCGTTCATCGACTACATGTGCCGGCCCGAGGTCCAGCAGGAGCTCGCGCTCACCCTCGGGACGATCCCGTCGTCGAAGCGGGACACGCTGACGATGAGTGACGAGGAGTACGAGGCGGTCGCCGGCCCCGGTCCAGAGGTCGCCCTGCAGCCGAAGTACGAGATGTACGACGAGCTCGAGGACTGGATCGACCAGAACTGGACCGAGCTGATCCTGTCGTAGCGCGGGGAGCTAGGGGAACCCCATGAGCCGGCCCTCCATGGACGTTCGAGGCGGCCTTCGGCTCGAGGGGCTAGTCAAGCGCTTCGACGAGGTCACGGCCGTGGCGGGCGTTGATCTGGAGCTGCCTCCCGGCAAGCTGATCTCGTTCCTCGGACCCTCGGGCTGCGGCAAGACCACGATGCTGCGGATGATCGCCGGGCTCGAACATCCGACCGAGGGCCGGATCTTCCTCGACGACGACGACATCACCGATCGGCCGGCGTATCGACGGGACATCGGGATGGTCTTCCAGAGCCTCGCCCTCTTCCCGCATCTGAACGTCGCCGGCAACATCGGGTACGGGCTGCGGATCCGGGGGGCCGAGAAGGACCAGATCGCCACGAGAGTCCGGGAGCTCCTTACGCTCGTCTCGCTGGAGGGGCTGGGCGACCGGCGGATCCAACAGCTGTCCGGGGGGCAGCGCCAGCGCGTCGCGACCGCCCGTGCGCTCGCGCTGGAGCCCCGGCTCTTCCTGCTGGACGAGCCGCTGTCCGCCCTCGACGCGAACCTGCGCGAGCAGCTGCAGGTGGAGCTCCGGCTCCTCCAGCAGCAGCTCGGGATCACGACGATCATCGTCACGCACGACCAACGGGAGGCGATGACGATGTCGGACCTCGTCATCGTGATGCAGGCGGGGAAGATCGAGCAGGTCGGCCCCCCGCTGGAGGTCTACCGCCGGCCCGGGTCGCCGTTCGTCGCGGGGTTCATCGGCCGCACGAACCTGCTCGTGGGCGAGACAACCGAGGACGGCTCGATCACGGTCGCCGGCCATCCATTCGACGTCGCCGGCGGTGCCGACGCCGCCGGCGGTACCGACGCCGCCGGCGAGGTGACGGTCTCCGTCCGGCCGGAGGCCGCCCAGCTCGTGGCGGACGCGATCCCCGAACGCAACGCCCTTCCCGGCACGGTTGTGTTCGTCCGGGATCTCGGCGAGCTCTTCGAGTGCTTCGTCGACTGCGGCGTCGGCGAGCACGTGATCGTTGCGGGTTCCCCCCGCGACTGGGTGCCCGTCCAACAGGGCGCCGAGGTGGCGGTGCACTTCCCGAGCGAGGCCTGCGTGGTCGTGACGTCGTGAGCATCCGGGAGGAACCCTCGGGCCGCACGCTCGGCGTCCTCGCCTTCCCGGTGGGGATGCTCGTGGTGTTCTTCCTGATCCCGTTCGGGATCATGGTGGCGACGAGCTTCTACCACCGGGTCCCGGGGGCGTTCTACACGCCGGCCTTCGAGCTCGCGAACTGGCAGCGCCTCTTCCAGCCGGTCTTCCTCGAACGCGCCCTGTTCTCGATCTGGATCTGCCTCCTCGCCGGTGTCGTCTGCATCGCGATCGGCTTCCCGTTCACGTACTTCCTCACACGGATGCGGCGGCGTGCCCACGTCGCGCTCCTGATCGTGGTGCTCTCGGCGCTCAGCCTCTCGGAGGTGATCGTCGCGTTCACCTGGTACATCCTGCTCGGCCGCGCGTCGGGCGTGTCGAACATCCTCGTGTGGCTCGGACTGATGAACGAGCCGACGGCGTATCAGCCGAGCTTCGAGGCCGTCCTGTTGGGGCTGAGCTACATCGCGTTCCCTTACTGCATCCTCACGCTCTATCCCCAGCTCACACGGTTGGACCCCGAGATCACGGAGGCCGCGCAGACGCTCGGGGCCTCGCCGTGGCGGACGTTCTGGACCGTCGTCGTTCCCATCACGCGGCCGATCGTCGTCGCCGGCTTCCTCCTCGTCTTCGTGTTCACGCTGGGGAGCTACCTGATCGCCGACTTCCTCGGACGTCCAGAGCACTGGACGCTTTCGGTCTTCATCGCGAACCAGGCGTCCGCGAACGCGAACGTCCCGTTCGCGGCGACGATGGCGATCTTCCTCACGTTGCTGTCGCTCGTGGTGGTGGGGATCGTCGGCCTGATCGAGTCGCGCACGAGGAGGGTCACGTAGGTGCGGGTGCTCCGCGCGATCGTGGTCACCCTCGTCGTGGTCTTCCTGCTGGCCCCCCTCGTCGTGATCGCGGTCGGGTCCGTGAACGAGAACCGCTACCTCAACTTCCCGCCGGAGGGGTTCTCGCTGTCGTGGTACGCAGAGCTGTTCACCGACTCTGGCTGGAGGACGTCGATCCGCTACAGCGTGACGATCGCCACGATCTCGGCCGCGCTCGCCGTGCTGATCGCGATGCCGCTCGCGTACATCCTGCGCACGTACCGGATCCGGCTCTCGCCGCTGCTCTACACGCTCGGGATCCTCCCGTTCATGCTGCCGCCGATCATCAGCGCGCTGGGGATGCAGGTGTTCTGGCTCTCCACTGGGCACGTGGGACGGATCGAGAACGTGATCATCGCGCACGCGATCTTCTTCTCGACGCTGCCGCTGGTCACGATCTCGCTCGCGATGGAGACGATGGACCAGGCGCTCCCGGAGGCGGCGCGGACGCTCGGCGCCGATCAGCGCACGACGTTCCGGACGATCACGCTCCCACTCCTGATCCCGTCGATGGTCACGGGGTACGCGGCGGCGTTCGTCCTCAGCCTGAACGAGTACATCATCGCGTTCCTCGTCGCCGGGTTCACGGTCGAGACGCTCCCGGTGAAGATCGTGAACGGCCTGCGCTACGGGTTCACGCCGACGATCGCGGCGGTCGCGGTGGTGTTCATCGTGATCGCCGCCACGACGTTCACCCTGTTCGCGATCTTCGGGAACCTGATGCGGTTCCTCGGCGCCGATCCGGCGATCCTCGAGAAGAACGAGGCCTAGTCCTTCGAGGCGAGCAAGGCCAGCAGCTCGTAGGCCGCGTGGGAGGCCGCGACGGCGGTCACCTCCGCGTGATCGTACGGCGGGGCGACCTCGACGATGTCCGCGCCCACGAGCCGGATCCCCGCGAAGCCACGGAGGATCCCGAGGAGCTCACGGCTCGTGAGCCCGCCGGCCTCGGGCGTCCCCGTTCCCGGCGCGAAGGCGGGGTCGAGCGCGTCGATGTCGATCGAGACGTAGACCGGCGCGTCTCCGAGCCGGCGACGGACCCTCTCAGCGACCGACGCGCGGCCTTCGTCCAGGACGTCCATCGCGGTCACGATCTCGAACCCGAACCGGGCGTCGTCCACGAGGTCGTCCGGCGAGAACAGCGGCCCGCGGATCCCGATGTGGGTGGCCTTGTCCTCGAGCAGGAGCCCCTCCTCCCACGCCCGCCGGAACGGTGTTCCGTGCGTGTACGCGGCCCCGAAGTAGGTGTCCCAGGTATCCAGGTGCGCATCGAAGTGCACGAGCGCGACGGGACCGTGACGGCGGTGCATCACGCGCAAGAGCGGGAGCGCGATCGTGTGATCGCCGCCGATCGACAGCAGCGCCGAGGCGGAGTCCAACGCCTCCTCGGCGCCCGCCTCGATCTGCGTGATCGCCTCGGCGATGTCGAAGGGATTGCAGGCGACGTCGCCGGCGTCGACGACCTGCTGCGCCGCGAACGGCTTCACGTCCAGCGCGGGATGGTAGGACCGGAGCAACCGGGACGCGCTCCGCACGGCCTGCGGACCGAAACGAGCGCCCGGGCGGTAGGTCACGCCGCTGTCGAAGGGGATCCCGAGGATGGCGACGTCGCCGGCGTCGACGTCCTCGCGCCGAGGCAGGCGAGCGAACGTCGCGGGGCCGGCGAATCGAGGGACGACGAGCGGGTCGATCGGGCCGACCGGGGAGCGCTCCTCCTGCGGTCGCCCGGCGTTCGGATCATCGGCCATCGCGAGCAGATGCTATCGGCCGGCGCGGAAGGGCGGCGGCGAGCTAAAGGGCGGCGGCGCCGTCGGCGCCGCCGCCCTCGGGCGTGAGGACGTCCGTCCCTCAGTCGTCGCTCCCGTGCCCGGAGTCGTCCTCGACGCTTCCCGGCCCGCTGTTCTCGCTCGGACCGGAGTTGTCGTCGTCTCCGTGCTCGTCGCCGTCGGCATCGTCGTCACGGTCATCGCCGTCGTCGTCGCCGAACGAGAAGTCGCCGGGGCCCTGGTCGAGAGTCCCGTCGTCGTCCCCGGAGACCAGCCCGTCGTCGGCGAGGTCTGCGGTCCCGACCGGGACGTCGCCGTGGCCCTGGTCCGCCGTGCCGTCGTCGTCACCGATCGCCGGGGTCTCGCTGGCCGACGAGGCGCTCGCCGTCGACGCCACCGAGGCGCTCGGACTCGGCGAGTCCCCCGCGAAGGCCATGGTGCCACCGATCACGAGTCCGCCCACAACAGCAACGCCACCGCCGCCATCACCTTCCGCACGATCTGCATGTCTTCCTCCTCTGTCGTCGATCTCGTCGAGATCGCCTACGACCAAGTTAGGGAGAGGCGGGTTACGGGCTGCCCAGAGGCAGGTAAAGGCGGCGGTAAGCCTCAGTCGTCGTCGTGCGAACCGGAGTCGTCCGAGCCGGAGCCGGAGTTGCCCGAGCCCGACCCCGAGTTGTCCGAGCCCGGCCCGGAGTTGCCGCCCGAGTCGTCGCTGCCGGCGGGGTCGTCGGACCCTCCGCCGTGGTCGTCGGCCGACGAGGACGGCGTCTCGGAGCCTTCGTCCTCGGCCGACGCGCTGGGGGATCGCGAAGCGGACGCGGATCCGGAGAGGGTCGGCTGCACCATCGTGCCCACGTCCCCGGCCAGTGCCAAGGCGCCGACGGTCAGCGCGATCGCCGCGGCGAGCCCGCCGATGCCGAGCACGATCATGGCGACGACCCGTTTCATGTCTCCACCGTAGCGGCCGGGTCGTTAAGGACCGACTAAGGCGTCGTCGGGAGACACGGGGAACCAGACCTCAACACGGGTGCCCTCGTCCTCGGCACGCAGGTCGAGGCCACCGCCCCAGCGTTCGGTGAGCTCGCGGGCGATCGCCAACCCCAACCCCGACCCGCCCGTGGCAGCGCCGCGACCGCGGAAGAAGCGCTCCGTCACCCGCGCGACCTCGTCCTCGGGGATCCCCGGTCCGCGGTCCGCGACGGAGACGACCGCTCGTCCCGGCCCGGCGGAGGCGCTGACGCGGATCGGGCCGGCGGCGTGCGTGAGCGCGTTGTCGATCAGGACGTCGAGCACCTGGTCCACATCGTCGGGATCGGCGACCACCGCGAGCTCGGCGCCGTCGATCTGGTTCGACAGCTCGGCGGACCGACGCACGGCCCGCTCCCGCCATCGGCGCACCGCCCGCTCGGCGGCGTCGCCCAGGTCGGCGTGGGGAACCGTCCCCTCCTCGATCTGGCTCGCCATCGTCAGCAGCCGTTCGATGATCTGCGAGAGGCGGTCCACCTCGTTGTCGGCGGCCCGGAGCTGGGTCCGAACCTCCTCGTCGTCGGACTCCGCGATCCCCGCCTCGAGACGCAGCTTGATGCCCGTGAGCGGCGTGCGCAGCTGATGGGACGCGTTCGCGACGAACTCACGCTGCGCGCGGACCGTCCGTTCCACCCGAGAGGCCATCTCGTCGAACGATCCCGCGAGCTCGTGGACCTCGTCCCCTCCCTCCAGGGACCCGGCGCGGGCCGACAGATCACCGTCCCCGAGACGCCGTGCCGTCGTGGCCAGCCGGGACAGCGGCCGGGCCAGCGACCGCGCGATCGCCAGGACCAGCACCATCCCCGCGATGAGCCCACCGAACGCCACCGCCACGATCGCCGCGGTGGCTCTCCCCACGTTGGCCTGCACGGTCGCCACGTCCCTGGAGATCCGCACGACGCCGACCAGCTCGCCCTCGTCGATGATCGGGGCGGCCGCGACCGCGATGTCCCCTTCCTCCTCCTCGCTCCGCCGGACCTCCGCGAGCGGCTGCGAGGCGAGCGCCCTGGCCACCTCCGGGCGCCCCGGCGTGGCGAAGTCCTCGCCGAGATCCTCCTCGGCGGAGTCGGCGATCGCGACACCGGTGTCATCGAGCACCACGACGCGGCCGCCCACGTCTCCCGCGTACCGCGCTGCGTTCCGAACGAGCGCCCGGCGCTCGGCGGGACCGTCCTCGAGCTGGTCGCGCGTGAGGACGGCGGCGATCGTCTGGGCGTTCGCGAGCGTCAGCGCCTCGAGCTCGGAACGGGCGCGATCGCGGAGCACGATGCCGAGCGGGACGGTCAGCGCCACGATCACGACGAGCAGGACATAGGCGAACGAGGCGGCCAACCGCGTCCGGACCTTCATCTGCGTGCGCCCACGTGCATCGTCCCGTCAGGGAGAGGGCGTGGCGAATCGGAACCCGACGCCGCGGACCGTGGTGATGTACCGGGGCGCCGACGGCTCGTCCTCGATCTTCTTCCGCAGCCACGAGATGTGCACGTCGAGGGTCTTCGTGGGTCCGAACCAGTGCGGATCCCACACCTCGTCCATGATCTCCTCCCGCCCGACCACCTCGCCGGCCCGAGACATCAGCATCCTCAGGAGGTCGAATTCCTTCGCGGCGAGCTCGATCGGAGCGCCGTCCTTCGTGACCGAGCGAGATGCCGGGTCCAGGACGAGGGCTCCTATCGTGATCGGCGCCCGCCGCGACCCCGCGGCGCGGCCGCGGCGCTGGATCGCGCGGATCCGGGCCACGAGCTCTCCCGCCGAGAACGGCTTGACGACGTAGTCGTCGGCGCCGAGCTCGAGGCCGACGATCCGGTCGACCTCCTCGCCCCGGGCGGTGAGCATCACGATCGGCACGTCCGAGTGGGCCCGAACGTCGCGGCAGAAGTCCCGGCCGTCACCGTCGGGCAGCATCACGTCGAGGAGGATCACATCGGGCTCGTCACGGCCGATCGCATCGCGGGCGGCCGCGAGCGTCCCGGCGACCTCGGGCTCGAACCCTTCCCGGGTCAGATGCGACGCGAGGGGCTCCGAGATGGAGGTCTCGTCCTCCACGACCAGCACCCGGGGTCCCATCCGCCCGATGCTAGCGGCCACCCGATGCGACGCCTCAGGCCGCACGCGTGGACCCGGCGTCAGGCGGTCCACACCGCCCTGCCGCCGCAGACCTCTCCGTCCTGAGGTTGACGGCCCGACCCCGGAACACGTCATCGCCTGCGCGGTCGCGCTGCAGGATCCGGACCTCGAACGAGCCGCTCGAGGCCCTCCTGGTCCTCGTGCGCGTGAACACGAGGACGTCGTCGTGGCGGATCCGGACGCGCCAAGAGTCGCCGACGCGGTTCTGGTCGACCTCGTACTCGACTTCGATCCGGCCGTTCTCCTCGCTGAGCTTGAGCTTCCAGTCGCTGGCGCCGCTGCACGCGCCTCGCCGGATCACGTCACCGTCCTTCGCCAGCGTCGGCACGGCCGACCCGCCGATCAGCAGTGCGCCCAGCACGACCGTCGCGATCATCGCTCGAACCCGCATCGTCCCCTCCTCGTCCCGGGCCGCGCCGGAGTGACGCGGCGTTCCTTCAACGATGCGACGGCGCCGTTGAAGCAGACCGAAAGGAGCGGTCAAGGTTGGGATAAGTCGAGAACGTCGACGGGTGCCGGGGGGCTGCGGGCCGGGGCACCACACGGCCGCAGAGCGCCGGAGACAAAGAAAGTGCCCTGCTCGGAGAGTTCCGGACGAACCAACCTTGCGGCTGGTCCGGGACCTCGGGGGCTCGGCTAGCGTCCCTTGCCTGCTCCCCGCCCCCGGTTTCTCTCCGATCAGGGCACGCGCACCGTATGACGCGACGGGTGCAGCGGTCAACCCGGAACGCGGGGTCTTGTCACACTTTCGGAGGAACCGAGGCCCGAGCAGGCCATCCGCGCGGCCGGGACGCTAGCGTCGCAGGATGCGTCCGCGCGTCCGGAGACGACGTCCCCTTCCTCGACGGTGGATCGCCGCCGCGCTCTTCGTCGCCCTCGCGTGCACGGAGCCATCGCGCGACGTCCCCTCCGCCTCCGATCCGACCCCGACCCCGACCCGAAACCCGACCGCCTCCCCGTCGCCTCCGGAGGAGCTCGCCGAACCCGCAGCGTCGTCGATCAAGCTCACGTCGGCCCCGGGTGGTTCCTTCCTCGTCCGGGGCCGGTACCCCTTCGCTCCCTCCTCGTGCCGCGATCCCGAGCAACCGACCCTCACCGGACGCTTCCCGGGCACGCTCCGCGTGCGCCGGGCCGACGACGGGACGATCTCGCTCACCGTTACGCTGCCGTTCGATCGCTACCTGGAGGGCATCGCGGAGGTGCCTCCCTCCTGGCCGGCCGCGGCGTTGGACGCCCAGGCGATCGCGGCGCGGAGCTACGCGCTCGCGACCACCGGCTGGTCCGGGGACGAGGGCGACACGCTGGACCAGCCGATCTGTGCGACGACCTCCTGCCAGGTCTACCGAGGGATCCCCGTGCCGCCGGACCCCACACACCGGCGATGGATCCGCGCCGTCCGACGGACCAACGGCGAGGTCCTGCTGGACGGGGGCGATCCCGCGACGACCGTGTACTTCTCCACGTCCAACGGGCGGACGTATGCGAACGAGGACGTCTTCGGCAGCGCGCCGCTCTCCTACCTCCGGCCCGTCACCGAGCGCGATGACGGCGCCTCACCGACGTCGCGCTGGCGGGTCCGGCTCCCCTTCGGCGACCTCACCGCGTTCCTGCGCGCCGCGGAGCGATGGTCCGGATCGTCGATCGCGCGCGCGACGACGAGCGACGACACTCTCACGCTCCACGGGGGCGGCACGACCCGCTCCCTCGACGCCGAGGACCTCCGCGATGTCGTGAACGTCTGGTCACCCTGCCTCCGTCCCCGGCGCTACCCCACCGAGGAACGGGGATCGCAACTCCCGCTGACGATCCCTTCACGTTGGCTGCAGGTGTCGGCGACCGACCGCGCCGTCGTCGTCACGGGGCGGGGGTGGGGACACGGCGCCGGCATGGTCCAGTGGGGGGCCTACGGGAAGGCCCGCCGGGGATGGTCCGCCGCCGAGATCCTCTCCTTCTATTACGGAGGCCTCCGCCCCGAAGACCATCCCGAACCAGGGCTGATCCACGTCCTGATCGCGAGCGGTCTCACCGGGCTCCGGATCAGGTCCCACACGGGCGCGAGCATGGACGGCGAGCCGCTCGAGCCCGGCCTCGTCGTGATCACGGGAGGCGACCGCCTGTTCGTGCAGGGCTGATCGAGGGGAGCTCAGCGGCCGAAATGCAGGCGGACCACCGACCCCGTCGGGAAGGACCGGATCTGGACGAGATCGCAGAGCTCGTTCGCGAGCCACAGTCCGAACCCCGATCCTCGATCCGCGAGCGGCTTCGTCCGGCCGACCAAAGGGTCGAGGATCCGTCCTCGGTCGCGCACCTCGCAGATCACCGATGCGGTGTCCTCCCACATCCGGAGGGTGCCGCTCCCGCCTCCGTGCCGCACACTGTTCGTCGCGATCTCGTTCACGATCAGCACCATGTCCCCGGTGCGGGCCGGGTCGAGGCCATACGCGGCCGCCGCTTCGGCGACGTGCTGGCGAAGCGTCGCGAGACTCTCCCCGGCGAACCGATGGTCTCGGACGCCGTCGTCCGGCTCCGGGAGGGGATCGTCGAAGGGCCTCGCCACGTCATCGAGGCCCCGATACGTGGGGCTCCCGAACCGCTCGCCGTCGTGCGTCACCCAGGGGTGGTTGCGTTCCGCCTCGGCGAGCACCGCCTCCGGGAGCGATCCGGTGTCGTACGGACATGCGAGCCACCATGCCTGGCCAACGGCGAACGCGAGGTTCAGGAGCGCCTCGTGGCGTGCACACTCCACCAGCTCGCTCGCGCTCCGCTTCGCCCAGATCGGTTCACCGATCCCTCGGAACCGACGCCCCGACCTCGCGTGCTCCGCCACGAAGTCGCGCCATGCGGGGATGATCCGCGCCGGGTTACGACCGATCTGCTGCATGTCGGCGAACCGCACCCCATCCGGGTCACCTCCGAGCTCGCGACGGAGGAGCTCGATCTTCTCCTCGCTCACGACCACGAGGATCGGTTCACCCTCGGCGACGGAATCGCGGATGAAGGCGGACGTGCGCGTCACGAACCCGTCGGTGCCCGAGTAGAACAGGGCATCGTGCCGGAAGCCCGCATCACGTGAGGGCCGCCGGATGTCCGTTCGCATGAAGTCTCGTCTCGTCGTGTGGGACGTGCCTGATAACACTACCCAGCGGCGGCGGACCTTACGCACACGTCGATACCGCGGCCTCGGTGAGCACGATCCCGCTCACGATCGTGCCGAGCCGGATCCGGGCGGAATGGAGCGGAGGTCTTCCGGGTATGAGGCCCTGGGATGCCCGACGGGCGCCCGGAAGGAGATCGAACATGTCGATCGGAGAGATCTTCGGCTTCCTCTTGATCGGGTGCATCGTGGGACCGCTCGCGCGCTTCATCGTTCCTGGCGACGACCCGATGCCGATCTGGATGACGATCGTGCTCGGCGCGGTCGGCGCGTTCCTCGGCGGCTGGCTCCTGGCCGAGGTGATCACCCCTGACAACAAGGGTGTTCCTTGGATCGCCGCGATCCTCTCCGCCGCGGCACTCGTGGTGCTCGCCCGTCTCGTGCGGCGCGGCTCCACGGGCTCGACGCACCGGCAGCTCTCGTAGCGATGGAGGGGCTCCGGCGGGTCGGCGACCGCATCGAGGTGGCGGTCCAGGAAGTCGAAGACTTCCTGGACTCACCCGGCGGGCGCCGGCTCCGCCGGCTCCTCGCCGGCGCCGCGATCGTCGGGGCGCCGTTGCTGTTCCGGCTCCCCTTGCTCAAACGCTCCCCTCTCCTGCGAGCCCTCGAGCTCGCAGGAGGTGCCGCGCTCCTCGTGAAGTTCGCGGAAGCGCTGCGGGACTGGGAGCCCACCGCCCGGCGCGCGATCGTGATCGACGTGCCGGGGGGATCATCCTAGACGCCGGTCACCGCGAACCAGGAACCGGTCGGCGAGGTCACGAAGACGATCGGCGCGAAGCACGGATCGGGCAGCGACACCGTCGCCTCGATCTTCGAATCGCCGGTCGTGGTCGCGGGGAACGTGCCCGTCGAGACGTTCGTCACCGCCGCGGCGCCGCCAACGATCGTCTGGCAGCTCACGATCGCGCGGAAGGTCGAGACGGGATTCGCGCCGGTCGTCGCGAGGACCAACCCCTCGACCTTGACCTCGAGGCTCCCATCCGCGCCCAGCACGACCTTCCCCTCCGCGATGTCCCAGGGGATCCCGCCTCCGTTGACCCCACGGATCGGGTTGGGGGTACCCACGTAGGGTCCGCTGACCCCCGCGAGCGTGTCCGCCTTGAGGATCGTCGCGGTTCCCGCCGAGCCCGCACCCGACGCGGTCATCAGGAGACCCACCAGCGACAACGCACCGAGCACGGCGATCTTCGAGATCCGCATCCCGCTCCTCCTTCGCTCTTGGCTTCGCTCTTGGCCTTCGGTCGTCGTCGAGACGTCCCGAGGGACTACGGGCGAGCGGCGCGAGGGGATCGTCGGATGGGCGGATCGGTTCCGGTTTCCCGGGCGTCACACCTCGGTTTCGGTGTGCTCGTGGTACTCGTAGGCCGACATCGCCTTCCCGGAGGACGATCGCCACTCGCGCTCCTGCTCGGGCAGCTTCCCGAGCACCTTGGCCATCGCGCGGACGTGCTCGGCGACGGCGCCGCAGCACGAGCCGATGTAGCCGATCCCACCGTCCCTCGCGTCGGCGGCGAACCTCGCCAGCTCCCCGCGCGCGAGGGTCATCGGCGTCAGCGCGAAGGGGAACGCATCGCCTGCCGTGAAGTCCGGCTCCTCGTTCGAGGTGGCGTAGGCGACGGGCTGCGCAGCGATCGGCACCGAGCCCCGCACGGCGTCGACCATCGCCCGCGCGATCGGCAGCTGCTGCGCCGGTCCGTTGAGGCAGTTCACGCCGACGATGTCGGCACCGGCGTCGGCCAGCTTCTTCGCGGCGTCGCCGGGCGAGTCGCCCTCGTACGCCTTGGCGGGCAGTGTCTCGAACGACATCGTGACCATCACCGGGAGCCCCGTGGCCTTGGCCCGCTCCACGAACAGCAGCGCCTCTCCCAGGAACGAGAACGTCTCTCCGATCCAGAAGTCCGGCGGTCCCGCGCTGAGCTGATCCTGCAGCTGACGATCGAAGAGTCCGCGGACGTGGTCGGGGCTACCGGCCTCCTCGGGATCGTACGCCCACGTCAGCGACAGGTTGCCGGCCACGAGCGCATCGCCCTCGGACGCGACCTCGCGTGCGATCCCCACCGCGTTCCGGTTGATCTCGTCGACCGTGCCCTCCATCCCCACCGTCGCCAGCTTGTCGTCGCTGGCGTAGAAGGTCATCGTCTGGAGCACCTCGGCGCCGGCTCGCAGGAACTCCCGGTGGAGCTGCGCGAGCGCGTCCGGATGTTCGACCACGACTTCCGGCGTGAACGGGCCGGCCTGGACGTAGCCGCGCTTCTCCAGCTCCAGCAGGTATCCACCGTCACCCAGCACCGGGCCGTCGGCGAGACGCTCCAGGATCCCCCTCGGCATGCGATCGAACCCCTTTCGTGGACCCGCCGAGTCTAGGGCCGCCCCGCCCGCGCGGGGTACGCGATCGTCCGACCGCCGGTCAGCCGAGGGGATGACCGCCGACGTTCGCGCTGCGCCCGCGTTCGGGCCGATACGTGACGACCCAGCGGTCGATCGCGACGCCACTTCCCTCGCTCGCGCGGTGGCGTGTCCCGAGGACCACGACCCTGGCGGTGTGGGGACCCTCGGCGAGGCCGGATGCGACCCGGATCGAGGCGAACCCGCGCTCCGGCGCATAGAGATCGATCGTCCGCACGGAACGCCCGTCGACCACGATCTCCGCCTGTCCCCGGGTGGGTCCACGGAGCGTCATGAGGGTCAAGCTCGTCCCGGAGAACCGCAGGCTCGCCTGCGCGCCGGGAGCGTCACTCACGACGTATCCCCCTTCGCTGGCGGAGGGATCCTTCACCCGAGCCCACGAGACGGCCTCCGGAACGGGGTCGGCGCGGAGTCTCCCGCCCCACCGCAGGGCGTCGACCGTCACCCTGCGATCGGTCGCCCCGCGACGCTTGCTGCCGAGCGGGGTGATCGAGAGCCGATGGGGGCCGGCGCCCAGATCCGTGAACCGGTGCCGGACGCCTGCTCGGAACCGACGCGCGTAGCCATCGATCACCTTCACGGGCTCCCCGTCCATGGAGAGGCGGGCCCTCCCCATCCGACGGCCCTCCACGGTGAACAGCGTCACCGACCCGCCCTGGAAGCCGAACGAGATCGAGGCGGCGCCTCGGCGTTCCCACCGATACGACCCCCCGATCGAGCTCTTGACCCGCACACGGCTCCACGTGAACCGCGTACCGTCGCCGTCGCCCTCCGGCGACCGCGGCTCGGCCTCGGGGATCGACATGAGCTCGGGGATCGGCGTGGGCTCCTGCGTGGACGTCGGCTCAGGGGCGGTCGTGAGCTCCGGTGCCGGCGCCGGTGCCGGACTGGGCTCCGGCGTCGGCGTCGACGGGGAGCCGGGCCGGGAGCCCGCGTCCGAGCTGCCTGGCGCCTCGGGGACGGTCCGCGCGTCCGTGACCGCGGCCTCGTTCGGACGTCCGAACACTGCGGCGACGACTTTGTCGCCGGACGCCGTCACGACGCACGTTGGGACCTCGCCTGCGGACTCACACGCGCCGTCCCAACGGATGAACCGGGCACCATCTTCGGGGACCGCGCGCAGCGCGATCGGATCGCCGGGATTGACCAGGCGTGCGCACGATCCCTTCCCTCCTCCGCAGGCGAGGCGATCCCCCGTGACCATCCCCCTCTCCGTCGGCCGCACCGCGATCGACGCCACCGTCCCGTGGGAGAGGTTCCCCTTCATCCAGTCCTGATCGACCGGTCCGTCGATGCCGGCGATCCGTCCTACCGCCGACCACTGCCAGATCGTGTAGCCCCGTCCCCCCCAGCGGCGACCGGGCACGTCGGGCGCGCCCACGTACCAATGCGCCACCCACAGCGGGTGGTCGCGCCGGGCGAGCGACGTCGTGTTCCGCATGGAGCCGTGCCAGAAGGAGTTGCCCGAATAGATCATCGCCCGCACCCCGGTGCGCTCGTACACGCGCTCGAGCCACGCCGAAGCCCAGGTCCGGAGCTGTCGAGGGCCCAGCCCACCAGTCTCCTCGATGTCGAGCACGGGGATGATGTCGCCGGCTCGGAGGCCGATCACGTTGAGGAAGTGGTCGGCTTCGATGCGCGGATCGCGGCGGGCGAGGCCGGGCTTCGCGTAGTGGTAGGCGCCCACGACGAGCCCGTTCCTTCGGGCACCGGCGACGTTGCGTGCGTACCGGCCGTCGCGGTAGTGGTTCCCGAGCGTCGCCCTGAGGACCGCGAAGCGCACGGGGGTCGTGGCGACCGCTCTCCAGTCGATCCGTCCCTGATACTTGGAGACGTCGATGCCAGGGACCCTCGGCCCGGCGACCGCCGGAGCTGCAACAGCGGTTATCGACACGACTGTGGCCGAGAGCGCGGCGATGAAGACGACCTGTTTCCAGCGTCGTTCAACCCACCCCACGGAACGTCCACCCCCCGGATCATGCTTCGCCGACCTCTTCGAGTCGCCGCACGATAGCTGCACTGCGGCGTCGTGTCGGGGATATCCTCGGCCGGAGAGGGGCCGTCCTTGAAGCACCCGAGCGGAGATGCACGAACCGCAACGGATCTGCGCGCGATCTCGAGCCGGATGCTCCCGAGGGCGGAGGAGGCAGATCGCCGTCCGGGAGTTGGTGCTGATGGGTCCGCGGGTGGACGAACAGGCCCGGGAAAGTGAGAAACCGCCGGAACCCGAGGGCTCCAGCGGTCTCTCAAGGAGGACGATACGCCGCCGCAGGGAACCCTGTCAAATCGAGCGGGCCCGGAGGGCGGACGCCCAGCCGATGACCTCCTCCACCGGCCGGTAGTTCAAGATCCGCCCCCGCGGGATCCCGGCCAGGACGGCCGTGGCCATACCGAACGGGAGGAACTCGAGCTCGTGCGCGGCGTGAGCGTCGCTGCCGATCGAGAACCACTCGACGCCCTCGGCCTCCGCCACCCGCGCGAGCTCGACACCGAGGTCCTGGCGGGCTGGGGTGGCATCGAGCTCGACCGCCTTGCCCTGTCGCGCCGCCTCGGCGAACACACGGGGCCAATCGGCTTCCAGACCGACCCGACGCCCGTACATCCGGGCCTTCGGGTGTGCGAGGACGTGGACCGACGGGTTCCGCAGGGTCTTCAGGTACCGCTCCGTCTGGTCCTCCCGCAGCCGCAGCTTCGAATGGAAGGCGCCGAGGACGAGATCCAGCGGCGCCAGCGGCCCCGGCTCCATGTCCGCGGACCCGTCGATGAAGACGTCCATCTCCATCGAGCGGAGGATCCGGAAGCCGTCCCCGCTGGCGGCGAGCTCCCCGTTCAGCTCGTCGATCCTGCCGATCTGATCGGCGAGCCGCTCCTCGCTCATCCCGTTCGCGATCGTGAGGCTCCTCGAGTGATCGGTGATGGAGATGAAGGAGCGGCCGAGCGCACGCGCGGTCGCCGCCATCTCGCGGAGCGGGAGCGAGCCGTCGCTGTCGGTCGTGTGGATCTGGAGGTCGGCGTGCGGTGTGGCCTCCCATGCCGGATCCCCGTCGAGCACGGCCCGGACCTCCGCGAGCGTCAGGAAACCGAGCCTCGTCGCATCCGGCTCCAGGACATCCGGTGGCGCGTCGAGCCACGCCTGGATCCTCGCGGCCACCCAGGGACCGACAGCTCGGAGCTCCGTGAGCGGCCGCCCCGCTTCGGCGAGATCGGCGGCCTCCTCGCTCCAGAAGCGCGCGGCACCCGAGGCCTTCCGGAGCGCGCGCCGGCGATGCGTGGTCTCCTCCTCGCTCGCGCGCCACAGCAGATCGGCGAGGTCGCCGTTCGAGACGATCGGAGCCGGCGAACCGTGCACCCGGACACCGTAGTCCAGACGGCGTCTTGACCCCTCGGGATCCGCGGCGGAGCATCAATGGCCGCGGCGTCGGAGGGATGGCATGCACCGGGCGATGGCGGGACGCGGGTGCCGGACAGGCGGGATGGCAGCCGTCGCCGCGCTGGCGATGGCGATCGTCGCCGGGAGCGCCCCGGCGTCGGCCGCGCCGCTGTGTTTCGCGCGAACCGGCTCGATCGTCGGGACGCCGGGCCCGGACGTCCTTCGCGGAACCCCCGGCAACGACACGATCCTCGGCCTCGACGGCAACGACGTGATCGTCGGACGCGGAGGGAACGATCGGATCTGCGGTGGCGACGGCGCCGATTCCCTGTCGGGCGGGCGAGACCGAGACTCGATCGAGGGCGAGGCCGACGGTGACACGATCGATGGAGGTCCCGGGAAGGATCGCCTGATCGCCGGAACCGGCGACGACTCGGTCGCGGGGGGACGAGGGCCCGATCGCCTGGTGGGGATGGACGGCAACGATGTGCTGAACGGCGGCCCCGGGCGCGATTCGATCACGTACTTCCTGGCTCGCCGATCGGTGCACGCGGATCTGGCGCGACATCGGTCAAGCGGTGAAGGCCTCGACCTCCTCCTTCGGATCGAGTCGGTCGAGGGATCGCCGTACGACGACGTCCTGATCGGCTCGCAGCTGCCCAACGCGATCGACGGCGGAAACGGATCGGACGTCGTCGACGGCCGGGGCGGGAACGATCGCCTCATCGGTGGCCGCGGAGACGACCGCCTCCACGGTCGGGCCGGGGACGACGTGATCGACGATTCCCTGGATGTGGCACAGGGCGTCTATCCGGACACCGGGCGCGACCACCTCGACGGGGGCGTCGGCGACGATCGACTCGACGCCGTCGACGAGGTGGGCGGCAACGACACGCTCGGCGGAGGTGGGGGTACGGACGTCTGTCTCGCTGACGTGGGCGACGTGCGATCGTCGTGCGGGCCGTGACGGTTCGTCCGGAACCGGTTCAGCGTGACGCTGCGTCGCGGCGCCGCTCGTAGCGGACGATGGACCAGACCTCGTTCCCCTCGCGATGCTCGGATCGTTCGATCAAGTGCATGCCGACCTTCTCCGCGACGCGGATCGACGAAGCGTTGTCCGCGTCCGCGTACGCGCGAACGACCTCGGCACCGAGGGTGTCGATCGCGTAGGAGACCAGCGCCCGGACGGCCTCGGTCGCATACCCGTGACCCTGCTCATCCGGCGAGATCGTGTAGCCGACCTTGAGGACGCCGGGCTCGCCGTCGGCCGGGCTGATGCCGACGTCGCCGACCAGTCGGCCGTCCTCGCGGCGCTCGACCGAGAACTGCACCCACCCGCCCGGCTGTCCCGGCGTCCGGGCGGCCATCTCCTCGATGTCCGCCCGGACGCTCTCGATATCGGTCCGCTCCCAGCCCTGTGTGCGATTCACGTCGGGGTCGCTGCGGTAGGCGGAGATCGTCTCGGCGTCCTCTGGTCGGGAACGGCGGAGGACGAGCCGATCCGTGACGAGGCGGTCGAAGTCGGCGTCGGCCCGCATGGCCGCACAGCGTACCCAGTAGCCTGCCGAGAGACGGACCGACGAGGAGGAAGCAGATGGAGCCGTGGTCCTTCGAGGCGAAGGGGCGAACCGACGAGCACGTCGTGGACAGCCGAGTGCTCCGTGGGAACGCGCTCGGCGATCCCCACGAGCGTCCGGTCTGGGTCTCCACTCCTCCCGGGTACGACGACGATGCCGACCGGCGGTACCCCTCCGTCTACGTGATCCAGGGCCTCACCGGGCAGCTGGACGCGTGGAGGAATCGGTCACCGTTCCGGCGGAACTTCCCGGAGCTCGCCGACGACCTCTTCGCACGAGGGGAAGCGCCGCCGGTGATCGTGGTCTGGGTGGACTGCTGGACGTCGCTCGGCGGCAGTCAGTTCCTCGACTCGCCCGGCACCGGCAACTACCTGACCTACCTATGCGACGAGATCGTGCCGTTCGTGGACGAGCGCTACCGCACGATCGCGGATCGGGACCATCGCGGGATCCAGGGCAAGTCCAGCGGCGGCTACGGCGCGATGGTCGTCCCCATGCTCCGCCCCGATCTCTGGGGTGGACTGGCGACGCATGCCGGCGATGCGCTGTTCGAGACGTGCTACCTCCCGGAGTTCCGCGAGTCCGCTCGCGTGCTCCGCGATCGATACGACGGATCCTTCGACGCCTTCTGGAAGGACTTCCGGAGCCGGCCGGCGTTCTCGAAGGACGGCGACGAGCACTTGCTGAACGACTGGTGCATGGCCGCGTGCTACTCGGCCGATCCCGACGGCACCGTCCGACTCCCCTTCGACACCGCGACCGGTGAGCTGATCCCCGAGATCTGGGAGCGATGGCTCGCGCTCGACCCCGTGCGGATGGTGCCATCGCACGCCGAGACGCTGCGCTCGATGCGCGCGATCTACATCGATGCCGGGAAGAAGGACCAGTACTTCCTCGACCTCGGCGCCGAGGCGTTCCGGCGGGCCCTGGAGGCGATCGGTGTTACCGACGTGTCGTTCGAGCTCTTCGACGCGACCCACATGGCGATCGAGTACCGGTATCCGCTCAGCCTCAGATACCTCGCGGAACGCCTCTCCGCCTGACGCGCAACGGACCGGCACCATTCCGTAAGCGTTCACTTACATTCGTGTATGATGCTCGCCTCGGGCTGCATCGGGCAGCCGGAAGGGGGATCCTGATGACGGACTATCTGCTGCTCTACAGCGGAGGCAGCATGCCGGAGAGCGAGGAAGAGCAGGCCACGGTCATGAAGGCGTGGGACGTGTGGATGCACGACCTCGGCTCGGCGCTGAAGGACGGGGGGAACCCGTTCGCTCCCGGTTCCGCGAAGACGATCTCCGCGGACGGTGCGGTGCGCGACGGCGCCGGATCGGCGAGCGGGTACTCGGTCATCTCGGCCGACTCGCTCGACGACGCCACGGCCAAGGCGCAGGGCTGCCCGGTGCTGCAGGGTGGGGCGACCATCGAGGTGTACGAGACGTTCTCGGTGATGTAGGACGGCCCCGGGTCACGCCACGCCGGCCGCGGCCGGTCCGCGCGCCTCGAGGCTGATCACGAGCGCATCCAGCTCGTGACCCTTCAGCGAGAGGTGGCGTCGCTCGAGATCGTCGGTCTCGAGCGACGCCGCCACCGCATCCGTGATCAGGATCTCGCCGGGTCCTGCCGTGGCGGCGAGATGCGCCGCCACGTTGATCGTGTCGCCCAGCGCGGTGAACTCGCTGGCCTCGCCCCGCGAGATGTAGCCCACGAACGCGGAGCCGGTGTGCACGCCCGCGCCGAGGTGGATCCACGGACCGTCCGACGATCCGTAGCCCGCGGCCTCGAAGAGCGCCCGAGCCGTCTCCACCGCCACCCGAGCGTGACCCTCGCCCGCCATGAAGGGGAGGAAGAAGCCGACCACCTCGTCACCCACGAACTTGTCGAGCAGCGCATCGTGGTCGAAGAGGACCTCGGTCGCGACCGCGTAGAAGCGCTGCATGAGACGGGTGAACTCGAAGGTCCCCATCTCCCTCGCGAGATCGCTGGAGCGGCGGACGTCCGCGAACAGGAACGAGACGTCGACCTCGGCCCCCATGACCTCCGCGGACCCGAGTCCGATCACGCAGCGTCGGCACAGGTTCGGATTCTTGTCCCACGGGCCGTACTTCTCGGAGAGATGGCGAAGGACGAACCCGCCCGGTCCACGGAACGGGATGCTGCAGAACTTGCACCTCGGATCCGAGGGGAGGATGCCGAACGTCCGGCGACCGAGCACCATGTGCCGGGCGGTCCCCAGGAGGCACGCCCGCCACTCGTCTTCCGGGACCTTCCCGTCCTTACCCATCAGATGTCGACCCGAACGATAGCGACAGCGCGCCGGGGAGACCATCCCCGCTGCCGTCGAGGCCTGCGACGATAGGCGAGCGATGGACCGGTTGCTGCGACTGTTGCCCGGCGAGCGGCGCGTCGTCGCGCCGACGGCCGCCGCAGCCTTCGCGTCCGCGGCCGGGCTCACGCTCGCCTCCAGCAGCATCGACGCCCTCTTGTTCTCCCGGGGTGGGGTCGACGACCTGCCGCTCCTGTACGTCTTCCTCGGCGCCACGATGTTCCTCGCGACGCTCGGCGTGTCCGTCCTGCTGGGGCGGATCGGCCGGGGGCGGGCGTTCCTCGCGATCCCTGCAGCCATCGCGGTGATCGCGGCTGGATCCCGCGTCCTCCTCGCGATCGGCGTCGGATGGATCTACCCGGCGCTGTGGTTGCTCCGCGGGGCGTCCGAATTCCTCCTCGGCATGGCCGTGTGGGGGCTCGCGGGTCTCGTGACCGACACGCGGCAGGCCAAGCGCTTCTTCCCGCTGATCGGTGGCGCGGCCGTCATGGGGCAGGTCCTCGGCGGTCTGGCGACCCGGCCGCTCGCGGGATGGCTCGGGGCGGAGAACCTGATCCTGGTGTGGCTCGGGACGCTCGTGCTCGTCGTCGCGTTGGCCAGGACGCTCGTCATGGCCGCGGGGGCGGCTGTACGTCCCCCACGGCGGCGCAGACCGTCGGCGGTCGCGGAGATGCGGGACGGTCTCCGCCAGGCGCTCCGCTCCCCGTTGCTCAGGTGGATGTCGGTGGGGTCGGTCCTGTTCTCCCTCCTGTTCTTCTCGCTGTACCTGCCCTTCTCACGCGCCGCGGTGGCGCGGTATCCGCGGCCGGATCGATCTGGCGGGGTTCCTCGGGCTGTTCCTCGGCGTGTCCACCGCGGTGACCCTGGTCCTGTCGCTCCTCGTGATGAACCGCCTCCTGTCGAGGCTCGGGATCCCGACCGTGATGATGGTCCTGCCCGTGCTCTATCTCGCGGCCTTCGGGGTGCTCACGGTGGCCTCCACGTTCGCGATCCTGCTCGCCTTCCGGTTCGCCCAGGTGGTCTGGCTCCAGGGTGGTGCCACCAGCGCGTGGGAGGCGGTGATCGAACACGGTCCCCGGCGATCGGCGCGATCGGATGCGAGCCTTCCTCTACGGCGGGCCGACGCAGGTGGGCACGGTGCTCGCCGGGATCGTGACGATGGTCGGCGAGCGATCCCTGTCGCCGAGGATCCTGTACGCGATCGGCCTGGTCGCCGCCGCGGGGGCCACGTACGCGATGTGGCGCGTGCGGAGGGCCTACGCGGAGGAGCTCGTCGTCGCGCTCCGCGAGGGCCGGCCCAACGTGTTCGGCGGCGCGCCCGGCGCGGACGAGCCCTTCGGATCCGCTCGCGCCGACCGGGCCGCGGCGGAGGTGGCCGTGGCGGCGATCGCCGACCCCGATGTGGGGGTGCGCCGCGTCGCCGCGGAGCTACTCGGCGGTCTCGAGACGCCCGACGCGACGACGGCGCTGGTCCGCGGGGTCCACGACGAGGATCCGGAGGTGCGGGCGACCGCGCTCCGGTCGCTCGCACGGGCCCAGGCGTTCTCGGCATCCGATGAGATCCCCGAACGGCTGAGCGACACCGTCCCCGAGGTCCGACTCGCAGCCCTCGAGGCCCTCGGCGCGCTCCGCGCGGACCGCTCCCGAGCCAGAGCCTTGCTGTCCGATCCCGACGGGCTCGTTCGGGCTCAGGCGGCCGCGATCCTGCTCGAGGACGCGGACGCGGTGAGCTCGGCGTCCCCGGGATCAGGCGGGATGGAGGGCGACGCGGAGGCGGAAGCGGAGGCAGTGCTCGCCCGTTTGACGAGATCGCCGCACGCCGACGCTCGGGTCGCCGCGCATCGGGCGCTGGCCGCCTCCCGAAGCCCGGAGGCGGTTGAGCTCGCCCGGGCCGCGCTCACCGACCCGGCCGCGTCGGTGCGCGCGGAGGCGGCGCGCACGATGGCGGAGCGGGACCCGATCGAGGGCGTCGACGAGCTCCTCGCGATCGTCGACGGCGGTGGCGAGGTCCTGGAGGCGGCCGGAGAGGCGATGCGCCGAGCGCCGGAGCGCTCGGCCGCCGCGGTCCGGCACCTCGCGGAGGTCTCGGCCGCCCGAGCGCTGGAGAGCCGACGGCTCCGCGACTCGATCGACGGAGAGGCGGACGCCCGGCTGACGATGCTCCGAGACTCCCTGTCCACCGATTCCGAGCGACATGCCGTCACGGCGATCCGGGCGGCCGCGCTTCTCCGGGGCGGAGGCGCGATCTCGACCGCGCTCGAGAGCCTGACGGCGGATGACCCCGCGCAACGAGCGAACGCCCTCGAGGTGATCGAGACGATGGGAGACCACGAGCTGATGCGTCCGTTGCTCGCGCTCTGGGAATCGGGTCGCGGGGCCGTCGGCCACCCCGACTGGCGTGAGCGACTGCTGCGAGATCCGGACGAATGGATCCGCGCGTGTGCGGCATGGGCGACGGAACCTGCCGGTGCGACCGCCGCCGAAGGATCGACGAAGAACCCACCGACCGACGTCCCCGAAGGAACCGACGATGAAGCCGGTGATGGAGCCAGAGAAGAAGGAGGCATTCCCGTGACCGAGACCCTCGCCACCCTGCCGCTGATGGAGCGCGTCCTGTTCCTGCGGCGCGTGCCCCTGTTCACCGACCTCCCGCCGCAGGATCTGGTGCCGATCGCCTCGATCGCGTCCGAGCAGAGCTTCGCGGACGCAGACACGATCGCCGAGCAGGGAGAGCCCGGCGACGAGATGCACATCATCGTCACCGGTTACGTCCTGGTGATCCTCCGGGAGCCGGGCGGCCACCAGCAGGTGTTGGCCGTCCGCGCCGCCGGCGACGTGATCGGTGAGATGGCCGTGATCACGGGTGGCGTGCGCATGGCATCCCTCGCGGCCAAGGGAACGGTGCGCCTGCTTTCGATCGGACGCCGACCGTTCGAGGCGATGCTGCGAGAACGGCCGGAGACCGCGCTGGCGCTGATGCGGGTCCTCTGTCAACGGCTCGCGGATCGCGATACCACGGCCGTCCCGTGACGGGAGGTCCTTCGCTGGGACACTCGGACCCTCGCGCGACCACCAGGAGAGGAGCGGCGTGAAGGCGATCCGCGTCCGGGAACAGGGCCCGCCGGACGTCCTCGTCGAGGAGGAGCAGGGCGATCCTCGTCCGGGCTCGGGCGAGGTCCTCGTGGGAGTCCATGCCGCCGGGGTGAACATGATCGACGTGCAACAACGCTCGGGCGGGTACCCGGCACCCGTGCCCTTCACTCCAGGGACGGAGGCAGCGGGCGAGGTGGTCGAGATCGGTGCTGACGTCGAGGCGTGGACCGCCGGGGACCGGGTCGCCTACGCCGGCGTCCCCGGCGCGTACGCGGAGCTGGCGCTCGTGCCGGCCGAGCGGCTCGTGCCGGTCCCCTCGGGGATCCCCACGCACATCGCGGCAGCCGTGCTCCTCCAGGGGATGACGGCGCATTACCTCCTCCATTCGATCGTGCTGCTGCGCGACGGGGAGGTCGTCGTCGTCCAGGCGGCGGCGGGCGGGGTAGGCCTGCTGCTCACCCAGATGGCGACGGCAGCGGGCGTCGATGTGATCGGCACCACGTCATCGGACGAGAAAGCCGAACTCGTGCGGGGTGCGGGCGCCGTCGAGGTCGTGCTGCGCGGCCGCGACGACCTCGCGGCCGTCGTGGCGGACCGGACGAAAGGCGCCGGAGCCCGGGTCGTGTTCGACTCCGTGGGGCGGGACACGTTCGACGCGAGTCTCGGCGTGCTGGCCAGGCGGGGCTGCCTCGCCCTCTTCGGTCATTCGAGCGGCGCGGTCCCGCCGGTCGACGTCTCCCGGCTCCAGAAGGCAGGATCGGTCTTCCTCACGAGGCCGGGGCTCGCCGACTTCGTGGCGACGCGGGAGGAGCTCCTCCATCGCGCCGATGCCGTTTTCTCGTCTGTGGCGAGCGGCAGAGTCGACGTCCGGATCCATGCCCGCTACCCGCTGGCACGGGCGGACGAGGCGCACCGAGCGGTCCAGAGCCGAACCACGGCGGGCAAGCTCATCCTCGTGACCGACCGCGGAGCGGGGGGAGAGGAGAACACGTGAGGGCCGCCCTGTTGACCGGCCCCCGGGCACTCGAGCTGGTCGACCGGGACACACCTCGCCCCGAGCCGCACGAGGTCCTGCTGCGCGTCGAGTCGATCGGCATCTGCGGCACCGATCTCAGCATCCACGCCGGGAAGATCTCGGTGGCCTACCCGCGCGTGATGGGACACGAGATCGTCGGGACGCTCGCGTCCGGGGCCCGATCGGGCGAACGGGTCCTCGTCGACCCGGGGATCGCGTGCGGGCGTTGCACCCAGTGCCGGGAGAACCGGAGCAACATCTGCACACGAGGCTGGCTGATCGGTCGCGATCGAGACGGCGGGCTGTGCGAGCTCGTGACCGTCCCGTCGCCGAACGTCCACCCGCTCCCGGACGGGCTCGATCCCGCGACCGCCCCTCTCCTGCAGGTCCTCGCGACGTGCGCGCATGCGCAGCGCCGCATCGCGATCACCCCCGGGGAGAGCGTCGTGGTCCTCGGGTTGGGAGTCACGGGACTCCTGCACCTCCAGCTGGCGAAGCTCCGGGGAGCCGGGCCCGTGATCGGGGTCACGAGGTCGGCACCGAAGCTCGCGATCGCCCACGGGTTGGGGGCGGACGGCACCGCGGCAGCAGACGGAACGGAGACCGAGGCTGTCGCGGAGGCCCTCCCGGACGGCGCCGACATCGTGATCGAATGCGTCGGTACCGTCGGCGCGCTCGCACGGGCGATGGAGATGGTGCGCACGGGCGGACGGATCCTCGCGTACGGCACGATGACCGAGACGACCGGATCCCTCCCCTTCTACGAGCTGTACCACAAGGAGATCGCGATCCTCGGCGCGCGATCGGCGCGCGTCGAAGACTTCCCGTTCGCGATCGACGCGGTCGCCTCGGGCCGTGTCGCCCTGGACCCGCTGGTCTCCGCGCACCACCCGCTCGACGACGTCGCCGGCGCGATCGAGGCCGCGGGCGCGCCTGGGGCCCTGAAGGTGTTCGTCGATGCCTGAGCGGCGCCGATGAGCGGGGATGCGAGCGGGACCGAGGAGCGGACGGCGACGCCCGCGGCGGTCGAGCTGCGAAAGGCGTCGGTGCGGATCGACGGTCGGACGGTGCTCGGCCCGGTCGACCTGCGGGTGGGACGGGGAGAACGGTGGGTGCTCCTCGGGCCGAACGGAGGCGGGAAGACCACCCTCCTCGCGCTCGCGGGAGCACGACGCCAGCCTTCGTCGGGTCGGGTCGAGGTGCTCGGCGCCGCCCTGGGACGCGCGGACGTGCGCGCGATCCACCCGAGCGTCAGCCACACGAGCCACGTGCTGGCAGAGCGGATGCCGCCGGGCCTGTCGGTCCGGACCGTCGTGCTGACGGGGAAGCGAGCGACCCTGTCGCCCTGGTTCCAGGAGTTCGACGAGGAGGACGAGCGCCGCGCGGTGACCCTCCTCGATCGCGTGGGCTGCGCGCACCTCGCCGCGCGGCGCTTCGACACGTGCAGTCAAGGGGAACGGCAGCGGGTCCTCCTCGCCCGCGCCCTGTATCCGGACCCGGAGCTGTTGATCCTCGATGAGCCCGCCTCGGGGCTGGATCTCCCGGCGCGGGAGACGCTGATCGAAGCCCTCGAGGCCCTTCTGGCCGAGCCGTCGGCCCCGACGACGATCCTCGCGACGCACCACCTGGAGGAGATCCCACCGTCCTCGACCCATGCCGCGCTGCTGCGCGACGGGGTGCTCGTGGCGAGCGGCGCGATCGAGGAGGTGCTGACGCCGGGTTCGCTCGAGGCGTGCTTCGGCATCGCCGTGGACGTCGGACGGCGCGGCGCGCGTTGGTGGGCCGTGGCCCGTTCCGGACCCTCGCGTCCGCCTGGGTCCTAGCCCTGGCCCGCGACGGCGTCGGCGTTCACCGCGTACGGGGGGATCCGGCCGGCCAGCGCCTCGATCACCTGCTCCACGGCCTTGCGTTGGAGCTCGCGGAGCGATTCCTCGCTGTAGAAGGCCGCGTGCGGCGTGATGATCACGTTGTCGCGGTGGAGGAGCGGGTCGTCGGGCGCCGGGGGCTCCACCTCGAGGACGTCCAGGCCCACCCCGCCGAGCCGGTCCTCCTCGAGCACGGCGCGGAGCGCATCGAGGTCGACCAACGGGCCGCGAGACGTGTTCACGAGGATCGCCCCGGGCCGCAGCAGCCCGAGCTCCTCCACGCCGATCAGATGGTGGCTCTCCGCGGTGAGCGGCGCATGAACGGACACGACGTCCGCGACGGCGAGGAGCTCCTCGAGCGTCATCGGCTCCGCTCCCGCCTCGCGGACCGCCTCGTCCGGGACGAACGGATCGGTGGTCACGATCCGATAGCCGAGCGGCGCCGTCTTGGCGGCGAGCGCCCGCGCGATGCGGCCGAACCCGACGAGGCCCAACGTCCGCCCACGGAGGCGGTGGAGCGGCCGGGCGTCCGTGGGCGTCCAGGATCCCGATCGCACCTTCCGGTCCAGCAACGTCACGCCGCGCGCGAGCGAGAGGATCAGGGCGAGCGCGTGATCGGACACCTCGTCGATGCAGTAGTCCGGCACGTTGGTGACGAGGATCCCTCGCGCGGTCGCCTCGTCGACGTCCACGGTGTCGAGCCCGATGCCGTAGCGCGCGATCACGCGACATCGGTCGAGCCCGCGGATCACCTCCGTCGGCATCTGCGCGTAACAGTTCAACACTGCGTCCGCGCCCGCGACGGCCTCGCGCACCTCCTCGATCGACGCGGCGTTGGATCCGAAGCGGAGCTCGTGCCCCGCCTCGCGCAGCAGGTCCCGCTCCTGCTCCAGGTCCGGGAAGACGTGATCGGTGACGGCGACGATGGCCATCACGCGCCTCCTCCCGGGGCCGCCGCGACGGAAGCGGGCCGCCCGGCCCTCGTGGTGCCGGAAGTGCGACGCCAAGATCGTGGCAACAGGCACCGGGAGGATCGAGACGCGCCCGGTGTCGCCGTCGACGGCGACGAGCGAGCCGCTCTCCCCCAGCGTGTCGGCGTCCGCCCCGATCTCTGGCCCGATCACCGCCGGGACGCCGAGCGACCGGGCCACCTCGAACAGGTGCGCGCCGGAGGTTCCGCCAGCCGTCACGAGAGCGGCGCAGTGCCAGAGCAGCGGCGCCAGGTGGGGCAGCGGGAGCGGCGCGACGAGGACCTCGCGAGGACCGGGGCGGTCGAGCGAGCGGAGCCGGCGGAGCGGACGGAGTCGACCGGCGCCGATCCCGGGCGAGACCGGCACCGCCCGGGACCCACGTCCCCGTGCGCGGACCACGTCCGCGACGAACGGCTCCCAGCGCCCGGGACCGCTGCGGAGCGCGGGCGGCGTCCCGGCGATCGCGCGATCGACCTCCTCGCCGGTGAGCCGCCAGACGAGCAGCGGCGAAGGGAGGAGCCCCGCGCCGGCGAGGAGCTCTCCCACCGCGCGGACGAGACCGACGATCCGCCGAGCGACATCCAGGTCCGGTGTTCCGAGGCCGGCGATCGCCCGAACCCCGTCCGTCACGCGTCCACGGAGGAGGAGACGCGTCACGTCCGCCGCTCGCTCACGGGCCAGCGGCGGCGGCACGCTCCAGACCTCGGCGGCCGTCTGGTCAGCGAGCGCTCGCGCCTCCATGAGCGCCGACGCCGGATCGGCCACCCCGCCGACCGGGTCCGCCCCGATCTCCTCCACGGCCGACGCATCCGTGGCGCCGAGGGCCCACGGAAGCACGAGCTCATGCCCCAGCGGTCCCGGGAACGTCGTCACGAGCCTGGCCAAGCGCTCGGCGCCTGCCGGGACCGGGGCAAGGCGTGCGCGGATGCGAGGCTGTGGATCCGCGGGCGGTGCCTCGGCCGGTCCCGCCGGGCCGATCTGCAGCAGGTAGAACTCATCGCCCACGGCGCCCCATTCGATCGTGGTGGCGGCGACGGATCCGGCGGCTCGCCGCGCGAGGCCGGCCGCCGCCGACAGCGTCGCCGCCGGGATCCCACTCCCGGCCTCACCGACGATCCTCCCGTCCGCCCCCACGCTCACGTCGCGGGCGCCGCGGCGACCCGCGACCACGCCCGACGGCCCTCCCGGCGCCACGGAGACGTCGACCCTGCCGTCGTCACGGACCCGCGCCGTGCCCCCGGCGTCCAACCGGAGGAACGGCTGCACCAGCACGGCGACCCGCAACGAGTCCACGTCCACACCGGCCTCGGCGCACCGGCCCAGCGCGTCGCCGGAGAACGAGGACGCCCAGCATCCCCGGACGGCGGTGGACAGGTCGCTCGGCTCGATCCCGAGGTAGCTCGCGAACGCCCCCGACCATCGGCCGTCGTCGTCGAGGGCCGTCGACGACCGCACCACGAGAAACCCCCGTGCGCCGTCCATCGCTCCGCTCGGCGGGAGGGGCGAGGGGACCGCGGCCTCCATCGCTGCGAGGTAGGCACTCGGACGCCCCGCGTTCTCGAGCGCCCGCGCACCCGCGGCGATCGCAGCCGTGGACGCCTCCAGGGGGAGGATCCATCCCGGGAGGACGGGCAGCCCGGCGTTCGCGGCCGCCGCCAGCCCGGCCGCCTTGACACCGACGACCGCCGGGTCGCGCGCCGCGGGATCGTCGAGGGGCAGGAGCACGACCGACATCGGATCAGCCCGCGAGCGTGATCTCGTCGATCGGGAAGGACGTGATCAGCTCGTGACCCGTGTCGGTCACGATCAGCATCTCCTCCAGACGCACGCCGAACTCGTGGACCTTCCCGTGCTGGGTCTCGAGCGCGAACACCATCCCGGGCGTGATCTCGATCGGATGGTCGAGCGACCAGATCCGCGAGATCACCGGCTGGTCGTACTGCGCCAGGCCGAGGCCGTGGCCCCACAGGTTCGCCGCCGCCTCGTCCTCGTCCGCGTAGCCCCACGTCTCCATCGCGGACGGCCACTTCGAGGCGATGTCGCGGGTGGAGACGCCCGGCTTCACGGCGTCGATCGAGTCCCGGAGCCACGTGAGCGCCGTGTCGTAATAGGACCGCATCTCGTCCGTCGGCGTGCCTCCCACGCAGTACGTGCGGTAGACGCAGGACTTGAAGCCGTTCCACGTGAGCGCCGCCACGTCGATGATCACGAGCTCCCCGGGCCGGATGATCCGATCGGAGAAGTTGCGCCAGTTCGGCCAGGCGTTCGGCCCGGACGACACGATCACGTCCTCCACGTCCTCCACGCCGGGGAACGAGTAGAGGAACTCGAACCCGTGGGCGGCGACCTGGTTCTCCGTGAGCCCCGGACGCAGCCATTGCGACATCTCGTAGTGGAGCGCGTCGCAGATCGACCCGACGATCCGTGAGCAGTTCTGCTCGTCTGGGCTCTTCACCGCGCGTGCCTCCATCATCGGCGTCATCCCGTCGGTCCAGGTGATCCCTGCCTGCTCGAACGTCTTCATCATCGTGATGTCGATGAAGTCCACGCCGAGCGGCTGGTCCTTCACGCCGGCGTCCTCGAGGTCGTCCGCGAGGGCCTTCGTGAACTTCTCGACCTGCATCGTCGACGCCGGCCCGGCCGCGCCCTTGATCCAGGCGAAGGAGTGCCGCACGTTCTCCTGGGGGATCCACGGCGAGTGCGCCTTGATGTGGATCCCGAGGTCTCCCTGCTCGTAGAGGATCGGCGCCTTCCCGGCGGGGAGCACCGCGTACCGGAGCCCCGGCTTCAGCTTGTTCCAGCCCGGCGTGAGGGTCGACGTGACGTAGCGGATGTTCTCGTCGTACATCAGCAGCATCGCGCCGAGCCCATGGCGCTCCATGGCAGCCTGCGCCCGGTCGAACCGATACGCCCGAACGGCGTCCCAGTCGATGCCCCGCTTCCATTCGATGCTCGCGTATCCGAAAGCTTCCTTCATCGCGACCTTCCTCCTATCCCTCTCCGCTCCGGTCGCCTCACGATGTGACCTGATCGACGATCGCCGAGAACGCCTCGTCGTCGAGGAGACCCTTCGTCTCGAGCGACCGGGCCTTCACCTCGTCGAGGATCTGCTGCATCTGTTCCGGAGTGGCCGAGCGACCGAGCCGGTCGAGGCCAGCCGCGACCGAATCAAGCCCCGACCCCTTCCCGAGGACCAGTACCGGCTGGGGTTGGCCGACGAGCTCCGGGCGATACGGGAACGATTCGGTGAGCTCGTCGCCGACGTTGCGGACCCACGTCGTGATGATCCCGGACTCGACGTTGTACAGGCGTTCCCCCACCACCGGCCGGTTCGAGGGCTGGTCGACGCCTGCCAGGTCCATCACGAGCTTCGAGAGCTCGAAGAAGCGCTCGGTCCGGATCCCGGCGTCGAGGCCGTACATCGTGAGGAGCGCCAGCACCGTCTCCTCCATCGGCGTGTTCCCCGCGCGCTCGCCGATGCCGGTCACCGTGGTCTGGATCACCTCGACGCCTTCCGCGACCGCGAGGAGCGTGTTCGCCACGCCGAGACCGAAGTCCATGTGGAAGTGCGTCTCGAGCGGCACGCCCATGCGCTCCCGGGTCTGGCGGACGAACATGCGGACGCCATGGGGCGAGAGGACGCCGAACGTGTCCACCAATCCGACCGCATCCACGTGCCCGTCGGTGGCCACCTTCTGGAGGAGGTCGAGGTACTCGACGAGCCCGGCCCGCGTGGCGTCGATCGGGAAGAACGAGACCGTGAGCCCGAGCTCGTGCGCCAGGCTCGTCGCCTCGACCGACGCGTCGATCGCCCGCTGGACGGGCCACCGGTACGCCTTCTCCACCAGGTGATGGCTCGAGGGGATCTCCATCACCACGCCGTCGACCCCGCAATCCGCGGCGCGCTTCACGTCGTCGACGATGCACCGAGAGAACGCGTAGATCTTCGAGGGGAGCCCCATCTTCACCATCTCGCGGACGGCGGCGTCATCGGCAGGCGAGACCGCCGGCAGGCCGGCCTCGATCCGCGGGACCCCCGCCTCGGCCAGCGCCTCCGCGATCCGCAGCTTGTCGTCTTTCGTGAACACGACGCCCGCCTGCTGCTCCCCGTCGCGGAGGGTGACGTCGTGCACCTGGACCGAGGCCGGCAGGTCGAGCGTCTCCCGGATCTCCGGAAGGAAGTTCCAAGGGCTCGTGAACCATCGATCGGTGTGCCAGGGTCCCTCGCTCATGCACTCGCCTCCCAGGTCGCGTCCGAAGGGGCCAGGGGTCGATTGCGGTGCACTTTATATGATTCCCGCGCTGCGAGCGCCGCCCCACCGACCCTCGGATCGCTCTCGTCCTCCCAGGGGGCCCGATATTCGATATCGTGCGTTCTGCAATCACGGAACGGTCGATCGAGGGGGAGGTTCGGATGCTCCGGCACGTGGCCATGTTCAAGTGGAAGGACGGCGTTCCCGACGAGCGCAAGGTGGCTGCCAGGGATGCCCTGGCAGCGCTCAAGCAGCAGGTGCCGAGCGTCGTCGAGTACACGGTCGGGTTCGATATCGGGCGCAACCCCAACAACTGGGACATGGTGCTGGTGGCCGACTTCGAGGATGTCGCCGGCGCTGGAGAGCTACTTCGCGAACCCGGTGATGAACGCCGCGTCCGATCTCGTCGCCTCGGTGACCCAGAAGGAGATCACCGCGCGCGTCCAGTTCACGTTCTGAGCCCATGGCCGTCATCGACATCCACAACCACGTCACGCCCAGCCGGTTCGTGCGCGCGATCGAGGAGCGAGGCGAGTGGCACACGCTCGATGCCGACGTGGGCGAGCTCCACATCCCGAAGTTCTCGATCCCCGCGGAGGAGCGGATCGAAGAGATGGATCGCATGGGTGTGGACGTCCACGTCCTGACGATCAACACGGGGTTCTTCAAGTACGACCGCCCGCCGGACGTCGCTCGCACGATCGCCGACGAGTGCAACGAGGAGCTCTCCGAGATGATGCGGGCCCATCCGGATCGCTTCATGGGCCTCGCCTCGATCCCGCTCCAGGACGTGCCGGCCGCGATCGCCGTGATGGAGCACGCGATGGGCGAGATGGGATTCAAAGGGATCACGATCGGCGACCACGTGCACGGCGTGACGCTCGACGATCCTCGATTCTCGCCGTTCTGGGCCGCGGTCGAGCAACTCGGCGCGGTGGTGTTCTTCCATCAATGCGCCGCGACGGTCGTGGAGGGACGGACGGTCCGCTACGGCCTGCCCAATGTGATCGGCAACCTCGTGGAGCGCGCGATCACGTTCGGCACGCTCGTCTACGGCGGCGTGATGGATCGCTACCCGGACCTGAAGCTCTGCCTCGGCCACGCCGGTGGCTACACGGCGTTCGGCGTCGCCCGGATGGACAAGGGGTGGCAGGCCGGCGCGATGGAGAACATGCCCGAGTTCGAGGACGCGCGGACGTTCCTCGAGCGGGCGCCGAGCGAGTACGTGAACCGCTTCTGGTACGACTCGTGCACGTACACCGAATCGACCCTGCGCTACCTCCTGGATGTGGTGGGGAGCGACCGGGTGGTCCTCGGCACTGACTACCCGGCGCCGATGATGGAGCCGGACCCGGTGCCCTGGATCAACGCGATGACGAGCCTCTCGCAGGAGGAGAAAGAAGGGATCCTCGAGCGGAACCCCACTCGATTGCTGGCCCTGTAGCGCAGCGATTCTGGCCCTGCAGGGTTAGCCGGCGTCCTCGATCTTCCGGGTGATCTCGGCGAGCTCGGCGATCCGCGGGTCGAGCGCTTTCCGCTTTCGCTCCATGTCTTCGAACACCTCGAGGATCTGCGCCTGCATCGTGGCGACCGCCGGATCGGACTGCAGGCGGGGGTAGGGCAGATCGATCGGAAGGTCGGCGAAGTTCCGCCCACCGTACGCGACGATGATGATGCGGCTCGACAGCTGGACCGCCTCGAGCACGTCGTGCGTGACGAACAGGACGGTCTTCTTGGTCTGCTCCCAGATCGACTGCAGCTCCTCCCGGAGCGTGCGAGCCGTGATCGCGTCGAGATGGCTGAACGGCTCGTCCATCAGCAGCAGGTCGGGCTCGACGGAGAACGCGCGCGCGATCCCGACCCGCTGCTGCATCCCCCCGGACAGATGCGCGGGGTACATGTGCTCGAACCCATTCAGACCCACCAGGTCGAGGTAGCGCTCGATGCTGGCACGCCTCTCGTCCGCCTTGTCGCGATGCACGTAGAGGATATTGCTCATGACCGTCCTCCAGGGGAGGAGCCGCGGGTCCTGGAACACGTAGCCGAGCCTGGCCGGCCCCCCGCCGTCGGCGGACACGGAGACGCTGCCGGTCGTCGGCGTCTCGATCCCGGACACGATGTTGAGGAACGTGCTCTTCCCACAGCCTGACGGCCCCACCATCGAGACGAACGTCTGACCCCCCATCTCGAAGTCCAGGCCGTCGAGGGCGCGGACGGTCGGCTGATGCTTCGTGGGAGGCGGGAACTCCTTCACGACCTTCGTCGCCTTCAGGATCGCCATGTCGGTCGCCTCCCGTCCTTCTGTCGCCGCATCACCCTCAGCTCTCCCCTTTCGCCCCGAACGAGGCGATCGACCCGCGCCAGGCGTGGACCTTCCGATCGATCCGCTCGATGATGCCTCGGTCGATCGCGATCACGACGACCAGCACGACGACGCCCCAGGCCATCAGCCCGTTGTAGTCCGCCGCCGATTGATACCAGTCGCGGGCGCGGAACCCGGCGCCCTCGTTGCTCCCGAACCACTCCACGAGGACGACGCAGCCCCACGCGGCGATGATCGACAGGCGGATGCCGGCGATCAGGGCGCCTGCCATCGAGGGCAGCGCGAGGTCCCGGGCCCGGGTCGGGCCGGGGACGTCATACGCATCGGACATGTCCCGGAGCTCTCGCGGGATCGCGAGCGTGCCCTGCAGGACGTGGACGATCAGGCCCGGGGTCGCCGACACCGCGGCGCAGAAGACGGGCGCCTTGATCCCGAACCCGAACCACATCACTGCCAGGAGCGCCCACATGTAGGCGGGCAGCGCGATCCCGACGGTGACGATGTCGGTGAAGAACGCCTGCACCCGCCACCAGCGGCCCATCGCGTACCCGACCGGCACGCCGATCACGACGACGAACACCAGCGCGAGGCCTGTGCGCGTGAGGCTGATCTGGAGGTTCTGGACCAGCTCGTTGTTCCAGACGCTCCATGGATCGCTGCCGAACGCCGTCTGGAACTCCCGCACCAAGATGTCGACGGTCTGGAGGGGCGTCGGGAACCGGGGGCTCAGGATCCCCGCGAACTGCCACAGGAGGAGGAGGACGAGCCGCGAGGTCCACCGGGCGACGCGGTCGCGGCGCAGGAACGCGAGGACACGCTCCCGAACGAGGATCGGGCGACGGTCGTCTCGGTCATCGTCTCGGTGGCCATGTCTCCCTCGATCAGTAGCGGAGGATGTCCTCGCCGCGCTTCAAGCGGTAGCGGAAGACGAAGCGCTCGAGTCGCATCAGCACGAACCGTTCGATCAGCACGACGAACAGGACGAAGAACATCATCCAGGCGAGCATGTCGGTCACGGAGAAGCCCTGGAACGCCTTGCGGATCTGCACCCCCACGCCCGTGGTCCCGCCGAACGTCTCGGCGAGTGCGGCCAGCTTCCACGAGGCGGCGAACGACGCCCGCGCCGAGGCGAATAGGAACGGTGTGAAGGAGGGGATCACGATCTGGCGGAGCGCGGCCGACGTCGGCATCCCGTAGGCACGGCTCATCGACAAGCAGGTTCTGGTCGACCCCCTCCACCCCCGCGGCGACGTTCAACGAGATGACGGGGAGCACGAGCAGCGCCACCACGAACGCCGGCCCCGTGTCACCGATCCCGAACAGGAGCAGGCCCAAGATCGCGTAGACGATCAACGGAACGTTCGCCGCCAGGTAGACGAAGTCGAAGAAGAAGTTCTTCGCGTACCGGTACCGGCCCATCAGGATGCCGATCGGCACGCCGACCACGAGCGCCCCGAAGAACCCGAGGAGCGTCTTGCGGAACGTCTCCCAGAAGTTGACGAAGACCCATCCCGGCGCGATCCCCTCCGCCTCGTTGCCGAACGTGAAGTCCCCCATCCGCTGCAGCACGCTGAGCGGGCTCGGGAGGAGGTTGAACTCCGTCCGGGTGAACCCGGAGGCGAGCTGCCAGGCGCCGATCAGGGCGACCGCGCCGAGCAACGAGTACGCGGTCGCCTTCCACCGCATGCTCCCCGTCCGCCGGCGGGTGGGGATGCGGACCGAGGTGGTGCTGTCTCCCTCGGGGATCTCGGTGACGGGCGGCGCGGTCGACATCACGCTCCTTCACGTGACGGTGGGCACGTGACGGTGACACGTGGCGGTGGCACGTGCATCACGGGTCGCGTGGCCGTGGCTCAGCCGATCCCGGCTCGCCGCCGGGCGGCGAGCCGGGATCCGATCGAGACGGCCGGATCACGGCAGCTGGCAGGTCTCCTCTCCGCTCTCCGGGTCGACGCACACGTGGATCGGGCCGGACTGGCCTTCCGGCACGAGTCCCGCGTCGGCGAGCAGGTCCGTGACCTGGAGCTCTCCCTCGATCCAGGTCTCGTCGAGGTAGACGGTGTCGACGAACTCGTCGAACTGCGTCTCGTACCAGTTCTTCAGGAAGTCGAGCTCCTCCGGCGTCGAGTATCCGAAGTCCTCCGGGTAAGCGTCGAGGATCGCATCCTTGTTCGTGGCCCACTCCTGGAGTCCCCGGTCCCAAACCTCGAGGAAGAACGCGACCTCCTCGGGGTGCTCGTCGTACCAGCTCTTGAGCACGACGAAGTTGTTGCTGTTCATGCCCTCGTGGCCCGGGACGTACTCCTCGCCGTAGAGCTGCGAGGCCGACTTGGCGTCGTAGAGGCCGACGACGCTTCCGTCCATCAAGGCCGCGTTCGCGTTGTAGATCGACGTGACGCCCGGCACAGATGTCCCCGCTCTTCACGAGGTCCACCGCGGTGTTGAAGTCGGTGATCGCCATCTGGATATCCTCGGGCCCCTCCCCGATCGTCCTTCCGTGCAGGTCCTGGGCGAGCGCCTGCCACACGATCGTGGAGCCGCTGAACGACTCCACCCCGAGCTTGCATCCCGGCTCGAGATCGTCGAACGTCTCGTATCCCGAGTCCGCCTTCACGATGATGATGTCCTTGGCCTTGTTGTACTTCCCGATCGTGACGGTTTCGACCTCGCTCTCGGCCTCGAGGACCGGCGTCTCGTAGCTCCCCGTCGACACGATGTCGGCGTGCCCGCCCGCGAAGAACGCGAACTCGTCCTCGGATTCGTTCCGCTCGATGTGGAACCCGGACTCCTCTTCCATCTCGGCGAGGATGCCTTCGTCCTCGAGCCAGTTCCAGACCGGGTCCGGGGAGAAGACGAAGCGCATCGTGCCGCCGTCGCCGTCGCTCCGAGCCTCCATCGTCCCCGCCGCAGGCGCCGAGTGTGAAGAGCGCCAGCACCGCACCAACCACCGCAAGACGACGAACCATCCCCGAACCCCCTCTTGCTCGGCATCGGACCGACCCGAGTTTCGCGCACTCTATATCTTGTATGACGAGCGTGTCTAGGCAGTGTCAACCGGAGAAGGCGTCACCCGAGACGGTCCGGACGCTCGGAGACCCTCTCCGCCGTAGATCTCCGGATTGACGATTCCCGGCGGCCGCCGGCCCTCGATCATGGCCCGCAGGTTGTCGACCACCGCGAGGCTCATCGTCTCCCGCGCCTCGACCGTCGCGCTGCCGATGTGGGGCGTGAGGATCACGTTGGGGAACTCGAAGAGCTCGGGGCTCGGCGCCGGCTCGCCCACCGGCGGCTCCTGCCAGTACACGTCGAGCCCGGCGCCGGCGATCTTCCCGTCGCGGAGCGCCTCGATCAGGGCGGGCTCGTCCACGATGCGCCCGCGGGCGGTGTTCACGAAGAAGGCCGTGGGCTTCATCAGGTCGAACTCCCTGGCGCCGATCAACTTGTGGGTCGTCTTGTTGTACGTCGCCATCAGCACCACGAAGTCGGCCCGGCGCAGGAGCTCGTCCCGCTCCGGCTCCCACGTTACGCCGAGCTCACGCTCACGCTCTTCCGGCAGGCGGGTCCGCTTCGTGTAGATCACGTCCATCTCGAAGGCCCGGAGACGGGTCACGATCTCGGTCCCGATCTCGCCGAGTCCGATCATCCCGACGAGCTTGCCCGAGAGCTCGTGCGTGAGGAACGTCGTGGATTGCTCCTGGTGGAACCTGCCCGTCGCGGACGAAGCGGTCGGCCTCCACGAGCCGCCAGGCCAGGCCGATCACCAGTGCGCAGGTCAGGTCGCAGGTCGTCTTCGTGATCACGTGCGGGACGACGGTCACCGGCAGTCCGCGCCGGGTCGCCGCCTCGACGTCCACGACGTTGGGGAACAACGCCATCGTGGCGATCCCCTTGAGCCGTGGGGCGGCGTCCATCACCTCGTCGTCGATCGGCGTGTCGCCGAGCATCCAGATGTAGTCGCACTCGCGGACGCCCGGCGAGCAGCGCCTCCCTCCCGATCATCCGTTCCGAGTCGTGCACCTCGACGTCGGCGATCTCCTCGAGGGCGCGCCGGCCGACGTCCATGATCGGCTGGACGACGAAGACCTTCGGCTTCTTTGGCGGCTTCGTCGGAGGCCGAGGCGATGCCGCCGCCCCCGTCACGCCGGGCGCCGCCCGAAGAGGCTCGCGGCCGTCCCGCGGAGCAGTGCCTGCCGGTCGTCGTCGGAGAGCTCGGCCATCGTCTCGAGGCGGCCGACCGGGTCGTCGAACGTCATCGGCGCCGGCCAGTCGGTCCCGAAGATGACCCGGTCGGCCCCCACCACGTCCAGCAGGAACCGCAGGTTGCGTGGCGTGTAGACCACGGTGTCGTAGTAGAAGCGCCGGACGTAGGTACTGGGACGATCCTGCGAGCGGCCGCGCTGCCCCTCCCAGACGTCCCACCCCTTGTCGAGACGGTCCAGGGCGTACGGGACGTACCCGCCGCCGTGGCACAGGCAGATCGTGAGCCCCGGGAAGCGATCGAGGACGCCCCCGTAGACGAACGCGGCGAACGTGATGGTGCGATCGACCAGGTTCCCGATCGAGTTCAACAGGAAGTACTTCCGCGTGCGGTAGGTCACGGTCGTGTGCTGGAACTGATGGATCAACAAGAAGGCGCCGAGGCCCTCCGCCGCCTCCCAGACCGGCTCGAACTGGTCATGGTCGTAGGTGAGGCCGTTCACGTGATCGTCGATCATGAACCCGGTCAACCCGAGCTCCTGTCGGCCTCGGGTCATCTCCCGGACGGCGCGCTCGGGGTCCTGCATCGGGAGCGTACCGAGGCCCATGAACCGATCGGGATGATCGCGCACCATCCCGGCGATCTCCTCGTTCGCCTCCTGCGAGATCCGTTCCGTGACCTCTGGCGCCTGGTGGTACTGGTAGAAGACGTCGGTCGGGGAGACCAGCTGGATGTCGATCCGCAGCTCGTCCATCGTCTCGATCCGCTTGGGGACGTCCCACCGGTTCTTCAGGTTGTCGAGCTCCCCGTCGGCGGTCGTCATCCCGTGCCAATCTCTGCCCCCGTCGAGGACGGCCCGCTGGAACCGCTGGAGCGTGCAATGGCAATGGACGTCGATGATCGGGATCCACGGTCGTGGCGCTCATGTCCCTAGTGGCCGTGCATGCGATGGGTCATGCCGGGCCGTCCACTCGTACTTGGTCGCCTCCGCGATCGTCCGCATCGTCTCCCGGTACGCGTCGCCGTCGACGAGCGCCTTGGCCGCGTCGGCGTCCGGCAGGTGGAGGTCGAGGATCCAGTCGTAGTCGGTCTTCAGCGTGCCGACGTTCGTCCCCAGCGTGAAGCCGTTCGACGCCGGCCGCGTCCCCGAGCCGCTTGACCTCGGCGAACGCCCGCTCCCTGCCGGCCTCGTCCACGTCGTCCTTCCAGATGAACATCGCGGTGTGCCGGACGTGGCCCGGCGTCATCAGCGGCTCGCCCTCGTACCACCAGTCGATCCGCGCCGTGAGCTCGCCCTGGCAGACGGATGCGTTGTAGACCGCGATCTCGTGGTGGACGTCGTCCTTGTTGTAGGCCTCCAGGCCCGCTTCGTCCTCGAAATCCAGGTGCAGCGCCACGTCATAGTCACACGGCGGTCCCTCCGTGGCCGCCCGCCAACGCGGCGTCCTGTCCCACGGCTTCGTCTCCGCGAGGTGCGTCGAGCCGCCGAACAGGTCGGCGCCGAAGTCGATCGCGACGGGCCCGGCGGCCGTGAACCGCATGAACGCGGACCCCTTCTGCATCCATCGCATCTCCTCGGGGCCGTTCCCTTCCTTCAGCATGAAGAAAGCGGTGTGTCTCAGCATGTGGTCCTCCTTGTCGGCCTACGCGTCGACCTTCGGTCGTTCCATCTCCTCGAACAGCTCGAGGATCTCGGCCTGCTGGATCGCGACCTCCCGGTCGGTCTGCCGACGTGGGAACGGCAGGTCGATCGTCAGGTCACGGTAGATCACGCCCTGGCTGCTCATCATCAGCACCCGGCTCGAGAGCAGAACGGCCTCGAGCACGTCGTGGGTGACGAACAGGATCGTGGACCTGTGTCCAGCCAGAGCCGCTGGAGCTCGACGCGGAGATCGCGCGCCGTGATCGCGTCGAGGTGGCTGAACGGCTCGTCCATCAGGAGCAGGTCCGGCTCGATCGAGAGCGCTCGCGCGATCCCCACGCGCTGCTGCATCCCGCCCGAGAGCTGCCCCGGATACATCTCCGCCGTCGCCCCGAGGTTCACGAGGTCGAGGAATCGGCGGCCGCGAGCTTCGCGCTCCTCGTTCGAGCCCTCGTCGAGGACGTAGACCATGTTGTCGAGCACCGTCTTCCATGGCAGCAGCCGGGGATCCTGGAACACGTAACCGATCCGAGCATCACCCTCGGTCCGGCCGAACACCTCGAGCGTCCCGGCGCTCGGCGTGTCGATGCCCGAGACCATGTTGAGGAAAGTGCTCTTCCCGCAGCCCGACGGACCGACGAGCGTCACGAACGCGTGGCCCTCCGCTTCGAAGCTCACGTTGCGGAGGGCGAACACGGGATCCTGACCGTGACGGGTCGGCGGGAAGACCTTCTTCACGTCACGGGCTACCAGTCGGGCCACGTCGACTCACCTTCCGCTCGTCGTCTCAGACGCAAGGCGACCGATCAGTCGCGACCATTGCTGCCCGCCGATCCGCCAGCTCCGGAAGTGACGGACCACCCGGTCCATCACGATCCGGTCGAACGTGAGGATGATGATCATCATCACGAGACCCCAGGCCATCATGCCCTCGAAGCTCCCCGCGTCGTACCAGTAGTGGGCGCGGAAACCGACCCCCTTGTCGTTGCCGAACCACTCCACCAACAGGACGGCTCCCCATCCAGCCAGGACGGCCGAGCGGAAACCGGCGGCGATGTACTCCATCATCGACGGGATCATGAGCCATCGGAATTGCCGCCGAGTACCCACCCGGTAGGCGTCAGACATCGCGAGCAGCCTCCCGGGCGTTGCGGTGGCGCCCTGGAACGTGTTGACGACCAGCTGGGGCGTCGCGGACAGCACACAGACGGTGATCGGCCCGATGTTGCTGAACCCCCACCACATCACGACCAGGAGCGCCCAGATGAAGGCCGGCAGCGTGATGCCCACGAGGATCAGATCGGTGAAGAAGTAGCGGACGCGCCACCACCGCGCCATCGCGATACCGATCGACACCCCGAGGACGAGGACGATCGAGAGTCCGATCACGGCCCGGACCAGGCTGATCGCGAGGTTCGGGAAGACCTCGCCCCGCTGGAACTCCTCGATCAGGGCCTCGACGGTGCCGAGGGGCGTCGGGATGTCCTCGAAGGTCGACCCGGCCCATTGCCAGACGAGCAGGAACGCCACGCGAGCCGTATACCGCGCGGCGCGATCCGAGGTGAGCCACCACCACCGGGACCGCGGCGGTGGAGCGAGCAGGAACTCCGGGATCTCGGCGGATCCGAGGCTGTCGACGGTCGCGACGTCGCTCACGAGACTTGCTCCCTGGCTCCCGCGGGGTCGCGCCAGCGGAACACCCGTCGCTCCGCCGGCGCGATCAGGAGCCGTTCGACCAGGATCACGAACAGGACGAAGAAGAACATCCACGCGAGGAGGTCGACGACCGAGTAGATCTGGAACGACTTCTCGAGCTGGTACCCGACCCCCAGGTAGCCGCCGAACGTCTCCGCCAGGGCGGCCAGCTTCCACGAGTTCGCGAACGAGACGCGGCCGCTCGCGAAGAGGAACGGCACCACCGAGGGGATCACGATGCTCCGGAGCGTCCTGCGGCTGCTCCGCCGGAACGACCGGCTCATCGCGAGGAGCCCGCGGTCCACCGATTCCACGCCGGCCGCGACGTTGATCGCGATGCCGGTGAACGCCTCCAGCGCCACCACGAACGCCGGCCCCCACGGTCTGATCCCGAACACGACGATCGCGATCACCGCGTACACGAGGAGCGGCACGTTCGCGAACAGGTAGACGAAGTCGTGGAAGAACGCTCGGGCGTAGCGGTAGCGGCCCATCAACATCCCCACCGGGATCCCGATAACGAGAGCCATCGCCCAGCCGGCCATCGTCTTCAGGAAGCTGCTCAGGAAGTTCGTGAAGACAACGCCCGAGACGAGGAGCTCCCACATCCGCTGCGCCACCACGAGTGGGGACGGCAGGATGAAGGGCTCCAGGACCGTGGAGAAGTACGCCCAGACGGCGATGAAGCTGGCCGCGCCGAGGAGGGAGTAGAGGACCTTCGCGCGCGTGCGCCGGCCGCTCGAGGCGAGCGCATCGATCGCCTCCTGCTCGAGCTCCTCGAGGGTCTTCTCGGTCTCGACTGTCGCGGCCATAGGGAGAGAGGGCGGTGCCGGCGTCACTGACGCGACGCCGGCACCGGATCGCTCGCTAGAAGCCCTCCGGACAGGGCTCGCCTTCCGGATCCTCCATCACTTCGTGCCGAGGGAACTCCGCGTCCGCCGGAACGACGCCGGCGTCCTGGACGAGGTCGAAGACCGGCCGCTCGCCCTCGATCCACTCCTCGGTCAGGTAGGGGCTCTCGACGAACCAGTCGAAGGTGTTCTCGAAGTAGTCCTTCATGAACTGCGCCTCGGCCTCGGTCTCGACCGCGAAGTGCTGAGGGTACGTATCGATGATCTCGTCGCGGTGCTCGGCCCACTGGACCATCGCGCAGTCCCAGACCTCCTGGAAGAAGGCCGCCGCATCGGGATTCGCGTCGAACCACTCGGCTCGGGACACGAACGCGTTGCTGAGCACACCCTCGTGGCCGGGCACGATCTCCTCGCCGTAGAGCTGCGACGCGGACTTCCCGTCATACATCACCGTGAGGTCCCCCGATGCCATGTCCGGGATCACCTGGGTCGGGTCGAGGATCCCGGCGCAGGCTTCGTCCTCGCGGAGGAGGTTCGGGATCACCTGGTAATCGGCCGTGACGATCCCGATGTCATCGGAACCCTCCGCGACCTCGCGGCCGTCGATCGCGTTGATCAGCGACCCCCAGATGATCGTGTTCCCGGTCACCGACTCCGTCGCGATCTTGCAGCCGGCAGGGAAGTCGGATGCCGTCTGGTACTCGGGGTTCGCCGTCACGAGCACGTCCTTGTTCATGTTGAACTGGCCGAACGTGACGGTCTCGATACCCTGCTCCTCGAGCAACGGCGTCTCGTATGTCCCGGTCGAGGCGACGTCGGCGTGACCGCCTGCGAACGTCGCCCACTCGTCCCACGTGGCGAGCTGGATGATCCGGAAGCCGGACTCCTTCTCCATCGCCTCGAGGATCCCCTGGTCCTTCATCCAGTCCCAGGCCGGGTCCGGCGCGAACGTGAACCGGATGATGTTGCTCTCTTCGCCTTCGTCACCGCCGCCACCTCCGCCGCCGCCACCGTCGTCGCCGCACGACACCGCGAACAGCGTTGCGGCGGCAAGGGCCGCGATACCGCGAAGCACCCTGAGTCCAGCCATGTGGAGCCCCCTCCCCGTGCTGTCGGGCCCGATCAAGTGACGCACTCTATAGAATATGCGATAAGTTGTCCAGGCAGAAGGGGTCCGACGGCCAGGTGGGATCCATGAGCGACCCGAGCGGTCGTCGAGACCACCTCCGCGGCCTCGCGCTGTGTGCGATCGGCGTGGTCGTGATCAGCCCCGACGCCCTGATCGTCCGGTCGGTGGACGCGAACGCGTGGACAACGGTGGCGTGGCGAGGGATCTTCACCGTCGTCGGCACCGTCGCGCTGCTCCGCTTCCTGCGTCCCGTTGATGGTCACCGCTCATGGCGACCCACCGGGCCCCACGTGTTCGCCGGCGCGCTCTTCGCGGCGGCGAGCATCGCGTTCGTCTCGGCGCTCGATAGGACGGATGCGGCGAGCGTGCTGGTGATCATCGCCGCGGGCCCGTTGATCGCCTCGGTTCTGGGACGCGTGGTCCTCCACCAGCGGGCGGCGGCAAGGACGTGGCTCACGGGGATCGCGGTGGTGGCGGGCCTCTCGCTGATCCTCGGCGGGAGTATCGGACAGGGCGACCTCGACGGCGACCTGCTCGCGCTGGCCGGCGCCACGTGCTTCGCCGGCTACCTGACGGTCTCCCGAGCGGCGCGGCCCGCCGACATGACGCCGGCGATCGCGATCGGTGGGGTGGGAGCGGCGATCGTGGGGGCGATCGCCGGCGCTGACGTCTCCATCGGTGCGAGCGACTTGCTCCTTCTCGCCCTCCTCGGGATCGTGATCCTCCCGATCTCGCTCACGCTGATCACCCGCGCGACCCGTCACGTCCCTGCCCCGGAGGTGAACCTCGTCGCGCTGCTCGAGACGCTCCTCGGACCGCTCTGGGTCTGGCTCGTGATCGGCGAGCGTCCTTCGGCTGAGGTGCTGGCCGGCGGCGTCCTGGTGGTCGGCGCCGTGACGATCCACTCGGCGCTCGCACTGCGCGCCGGCGGGGACGAGGACGAGGACGCGGCCGCCGTGATCGTCTAGCGCAACTCCGTCAGGTCGACCGTCGCCCCCGACCCGACGCTCCGCCCGATCGCTTCCAGGATCGCGGCGACCTCGATCGCCTCGGGCATGCCGGTCTCCGGCTCGGCCTCTCCCCCGATACAGCGTGCGAACTCGACGATCTCATCGTGCATCGTGTCGATCGTCTCGACCTCGTGCTCGGTGCGCGCGGGGTCGCTCCGGACCTGGGTGTACAGACGGGCGCCGTCCTCCTCGTTCCACGCCGCGGCGTCGCTGCCGAACACGGAGAGCGAGACGACCGGCGGAGCGAAATACGTCGTGTTGATCGACGCGATCGGGCCCGACTCGTACTCGAGCAGAACGGTCGTCGCGTCGTCGAGGTCGTTGAACCGGCGGAACCGCGTGCTGCGCGCCGTCACCCTCGTCGCGGGGCCCATGAAGTAGTGGAAGGTGTCCACCGTGTGGACGCCGAGCGCTGTCATGCCGCCGAAGGGGCACTCGACGGGATCCTTCCGCCACGCGGGGAGGTCGGGCTTGTGGCCACCGGCGGCCGAGTGCATGCCGTCGAGCTGCAGGACGGTGCCGAGCTCACCGCCGTCGATCATCGCCTTGATCCGGCGATTGGCCGGCTGGCGGCGTCGATTGTGCCCGACCTGGACCGTCACCCCCGCTCGCGCGGCTGCGTCTCCCACCCGCTTCGCATCGGCGACCGTCAGGGTGAGGGGCTTCTCCACGAACACGTGCTTGCCTGCCTCGGCCGCGGCCACCGCGATGTCCGCGTGCGTCGAATGCGGGGTCGCCACGATCACCCCGTCGACCTCGGGATCGTCGAGCAGCTCGCCGAGGTCGCCTGCGGCGCGGCATCCATGCTCCTCGGCGAAGGCCCCCCTCGTCTCATCGGTCCTCGCGTAGCAGGAGACGACGTCCGCGACACCGGACGCCCGGGCGCTCTTCGCCAGGACACCTCCGAACCATCCGAGTCCGACGATGCCGAGCCGAGCCGTGTCCATGTCCGTCGCTCCCTTCGATGTTCGAACCCGGATGTCGCTGTTCCGCTCAGCCCGTTCCGCGTTCCTCGGGCCGGGTCATCTCGATCGGCATCGCGGCGTGCCCCTGCATCACGGCCGCGGCGCGATCGCCGTCACGACTCCGGAACGCCTCGATGAGGGCCTGGTGCTCGTCGTCCGCACGCCGCCGGATCTCGGGATGCCACCGCTGAGCCTGTGCGACGTAGACGGTGGACGCCTCCTCGAACCCCTTCAGGATCGAGGCGAGGCGCGACACGCCCGTCGAATCATGGAAGACCAGGTGGAACTGGGTATTCAGCTCGACCCAGTTGCCGAGGTCGCGTTCCTTCGCCATCCGCTCCCGCAAGCGCTCGGCTTCCTGGAGCTCCTCCTCAGTGATCTTCTCGACCACGAGGCGAACCGCCAGCGGCTCGAGCTGATGGCGGATCAGAGCGGATCTCCTCCATCTCCGACCAGTTCAGCTCCCGGACGACGCCGCCGCGGTGCCGGTCCAGGGTGATGAACCCCTCCGTGGCCAGGTCCCGCAGCGCCTCCCGCACGGGGGTCGTGCTGACGTTCAGCATCGTCGCCAGGTCGGCCTGGATCAGCCGCGACCCGCCGCTCAGGTCGCCTCGCAGGATGGCCCGTCGGAGCGAGTCCTTCACGAATTCATGGGCGGTACGCCTCCCACCGGTGGTGGCGATGCTGGCCCAGTCCACGTCGCCGGTGACAGCCTTGTCCGTTGCCATGCCGCGCACCTCTCCCCGCTCGCGACGAGCGCATCTTGGGCGCCTCGTTCGCACTTCCGACAGGATGTATGATACATACCCGCCCGGAAAGACCCGGGAGCACCGGGACCTCGTTCTCGTCGTGGGAGCGAGGCCGAGAGCCGGCCCCGGGACCAGGGCAGACCCGGAGGAGAGTGATGAGCGGCTACGCGCGCGGACCATTCGGGGTCGACTGGGAGGATCGGATCGACTTCCCCCGCCTCCGGAGCGCCCGGATCGCGGCGGCGCAACAGGCCCTCCGGAACTCGGACATCGACTCGCTCCTCCTCTGGAAGGACGAGAACGTCCGCTACCTCACGTCGCTCCGCGCGCAGCTGATCGCCGGCAAGATGAGCTCCCTCAACGGCGTGCTCCTGACGCGTGACGCGGGTCCGGTGCTCCTGTGCTCGGGCGGCGAGATCGACAAGGCGTCGATGGGGATGTCGTGGCTGACCGCAGCGCACCCGATCCCCATCATGGAACAACGCGAGCTCGTGGATGGATTCGTCAAGGCGACGCTCGCGCCGCTCCTGAACGAGCTCGGCGTGGCGGCCGGCCGGATGGGCGTCGACCAGGTGAACTACTCGCTCGTCGAGTCGATGCAGACCCATCTCCCGGATCTCCAACCCACGGACGGCGACCACCTGATGCAGCAGGTGCGCCTTATCAAGACCGATGACGAGATCGCGATCATCGAAGAGGCGTGCGCGATCGGCGACGCGGTCACGCAACGCGCGATCGACTCGAGCCGCTCGGGACGTCGGGAGAACGAGGTGGCCGGCGACGCGATGCAGACCCTCTTCTACATGGGCGGGGAGATGGCGCACGTGATCACTCCCTTCGTCGCGTCGGGCGAGCACATGTCGCCGCCGCATCGGATCTGCACGGACAAGATCATCCGCAACGGCGACCTCTGCTTCATCGACATCGGCGCGATGTGGAACGGCTACTTCGCCGATATCGGCAGGACGATGATGGTCGGGAAGCCCTCGGGGATGCAGAAGCGTGTCTACACGGCGGTCTACCGAGGGCTGATGGCCGGCGTGGACGTGATGCGTCCAGGTCGCACGAACCAGGACGTGGCGGACGCGATCATCGCGGAGGTCCGGGAGCACGGCTTCGGCGACAACCTGTTCAGCCTGTTCATCGGTCACGGGATCGGGATGGGCGCGAACGAGCCCCCCTACATCGGCGAGACCTTGCCGGGATCCACGGTCTTCGACCTCAAGCCCGGGATGGTCTTCGCGGTGGAGCCCCTGGTGTGGGTGCCGGACGTGCAGGGCGGCGGCGGCGTGCGGATCGAGGACATGGTCCTCGTGACCGAGGACGCGCCCCGCATCCTGTCGCGGGTCGAGTACGACGACCGTCTGCTCGACTAGCCGACCGTCCCCGCAACCGATGCCGAGCGATCCGGAGGCGATGACGGACGACCGACGTGCCGCCGAGCCCCGGGTGGGCTTGTCCGACCGCTTCTGGTCACGCCCCCACGACCAGGCACCGGTGTTGCGCCGGCCGGCCGTCTACCTGCTCGCCGCCGCCACCGTCGCGGTGCTCGGGCTGAACTGGCCGATCATGTCCGCGGGCGTGGACCTCGTCCCTCCTCTGTGGCTCGCCGCGTTCCGGATGGGGGGCGCGGCCATCGTTGTCGCCGCCGTGATGGCGACGCGAGGCGTGCCGCGGCCCCGCGCAGCCGATCGACCCATCCTGTGGAGCGTCGGCCTCGCGCGCCTCGCGCTCGTCACGGCGCTCGTGTTCAGCGCCCTCGAGTTCGTCCCCCCGGGTCGGTCGTCGATCCTCGTCTACACCGCGAGCCTGTGGACGGTCCCGCTGGCGGTCGTGTTCCTCCACGAACGACTCACGTCGCTCCGCGTCGCCGGTCTCGCGCTGGGCTCGGCCGGGGTCGTCCTGTTGATCGAGCCGTGGACGCTCGATTGGACCGACGGCGATCTCCTGATCGGTCTCGGCATGCTCCTGGTCGCGGCGATCGCGAACGCCTCGACCACCGTGCACATCCGTGCCCACCGATGGGCGGGGACGCCGTTCGAACTGATGCCGTGGCAGTTCGCGGTGGCCGCCGTCCCGATCGTCGTGCTCGCCGCGGTGCTGGAGGGGATGCCCGAGATCCGTTGGACGGCGGCCACCGTGGGTGTGGTCGCGTATCAGATCTTCCTCGGGTCTGCGTTCGGTTTCTGGGGGCTCCTCACGATCAGCCGCAGTCTCCCGGCGATCACCACCAACCTCACGCTGATGGCGGTCCCGGTGGTCGGGCTGCTCTCGTCGATCTCGATCGCGAACGAACGACTCACACCGACGGTCGCGCTCAGCCTCATGCTGGTGCTGGCCGGGGTGGGGCTGGGCCTCTCGTCGGACCGTCGGGGGCGGGAACCGCTCCCGCTGGCGGCCTGAGCAGACGGATTCTGTACATTATATCGGAATCGAAACTGGGAACGCTGAGGAGCCGGACGTGCGAGCGATGGCGGTGACGAGCTACGGAGAGCCTCTGGCGCAGATCGACGTCCCCGAGCCGGAGCTCCTCCCGGGCCATGCGCTGCTGGAGATCTGGACCAGCGGCGTCTGCTTCAGCGACGTGAAGACGTCCCGGGGACTGATGCCCTTCAGCGAGACCCTTGCCCTCCCGCACGTCCCCGGGCACGAGATCTACGGGAAGGTCCTCGCGTCGGACCCGCCGGGAGCGATCGCCGAGGGGACCCGCGCGGTCGTCTACCACTACTGGGCCTGCGGTGCCTGCCCCGCCTGCCGGCGCGGGGACGAGACGCTCTGTCGGCAGATGGTCGGATGGGCCGGGTTCACCCACTGGGGCGGTTTCACCGAGCGGATCGCGGTCCCCTTGGATCGGCTCATCCCGATCCCCGCGGCGATCGATCCGGTTCACGCCGCGTCGATGTCGTGTGCGCTCGGGACCGCGTACCGATCCGTGATCACGCGCGGGGGTGTGAGTCCGGGGATGACGGCCGCGATCGTCGGTCTCGGTGGGGTCGGCATCCACGCTGCGCAGATGGGCCGGGCCGCCGGTGCACGCATCATCTCGTTCGACATCCACGAGCCCACGCTGGCTGCCGCGAGGGACCTCGGCCTCGACGCCGCACACGTCGGTGACGAGGCCGCGATCCAGCGCATCATCGCGGAGACGGACGGCGAAGGGGTCGATGTCGTCGTCGACACGGTCGGGCACGACGACACGCTCGCGCTCGCACGACGTCTCGTCCGGCCCGGGGGCCGCGTCGTCGGCGTCGGGTACACCCCGGACACGTCGCTCACCGTGCCGACGACGCGGCTGGTACTGGATGAGGTGGACTACGTCGGCTCCCGGTACGCGCACCGTGACGATCTCGCGAAGGCCGTCTCCCTCGTCGCACGCGGCCTCGTCTCGATCGTGGTGGGGATGGTGCGGCCCCTCGAGCAGGTGAACGAGGTGTTCGGGGCGCTCGAGGCGGGCTCCGTGGTGGGACGAGCGGTCCTGGACGTCGCCGGCGTGACGTCGAACGTCCGAGGAGCATCGAGACCGTCGGATATCGTGAGCGCGAGCTGAGATGTCGTACCGGCAGGACACACTCGGGCGAGACACCACGGCCAAGGTCGTCGCGGAGCGACTTCGGGGCGAGATCCAGCGCGGAACGCTCGCTCCCGGCACACGGCTGCGGCAGAACGACGTCGCGCAGCGCTTCGGTGTCAGCACGACGCCGGTCCGCGAGGCGTTCGCGCAGCTCCAGGCGGAAGGGTTGGTCAGGATCGACCCGCATCGAGGCGCGGTCGTTTTCCACCCGAGCGTCGACGACGTCCTCGAGTTCTACGAGATCCGCGAGGCGCTGGAGTCCCTGGCCGTCTCACACGCGATGCCCAACCTCCGCAAGGATGTGGCTCGCGATCTCGGCGTCCTGATCGACCGGATGCGTCGGACCGAGGACGCCCGGAAGTGGCTCACGCTGAACGATCAGTTCCACCTCCGCCTCTACGAGGGGGCGGGGCGGCCGCGCCTGTCTGCGCTGATCGACAGCCTCCGCGACGCGAGCGCTCCCTACATCCACATGTTCGTCGCATCGAGGCCCCCCTCCGAACGTGCGAACGAGCAGCACCAGGAGATCCTCGACGCGTGCGTTCGCGGCGACGCGGCCGGAGCGAAACGAGCGATCCGCGAACACCTCCGGAGCGCCTCGCGGGATCTTGCCGCGTTCCTCGCAGCGAGCGACGAACCCGGTTCCTGAGCCACCGAAGGGCCGCCCGGCCCGCGGTTGACTGTCATCGTCCCGTCTCTCTAGACTGGGCATTATATATAGTACGCTGAAAGGTGAGGGACACGCAGACGGCGACCCTGCCCCCACGGGGTCCCCCACCGCGGCCGGCGCTCGGTCGTGCGAATTCCCGACGGGGTCCGGACGAGGGAGGGACGGATGCGCGTGAGGAGCCTGGTACGGCTCGTGGCCGCGACGTGTGCGCTGGCGCTGGTTGCGGCGGCGTGCGGTGAGGACGGGGAGACCAGCGGCGACGGCGAGCGGAGCATCGTCCGGTTCGCGTTCTCTCCCGACCCGGTGATCGACTGGATGAACGACCAGGGGATCATCCCGGAGTACGAGGAGCAGTACAACGTCCGGCTCGTGACGACGTCGACGTGGGACGAGTTCACGTTCTTCGCCGGCGGTCACGGCGACATCGTGTCGATGGCGACGTACGAGACGCCGCTCCTCGAACAGGAGACCGGCGTCGACACGGTCACGTTCGGGTCCTACAACAACCTGCGCGTCCCCGTCTTCGTCCGGTCGGACTCCGACTACGAGACGTTCGAAGACCTGCAGGGTACGAAGGTCGCCGTCCCGAGCGCAGTCTCCTCGACGATCGTCTGGGGGATGTTCATCAAGGACTGGTACGGCCTCGATTTCTGCATCGAGCGTCCGGATGGGAGCGACTGCGCCGACTACGAGGTGATCGAGGGCGACCACTTCGCGAACATGGAGTTGCTCGTCCGCGGCGACATCGAGGCGTGCGTCTGCATCCCGGAGGCCGGCTTCCCGTACTGGCGGACCGGCGAGATCCGGGCGCTCTACGAGCCGACGCCATCCCCATGGGAGCTCTACGCGGACATGTACGCGCCCGGACACAAGGGCGTGAACGGGAACAACTTCGTGGCCCGGAAGGACTGGTTCGACAGCCATCCGAACGAGGTGGCGTTCTTCCTGGCCCTGTGGGAGCGCGGGATCCAGGAGTGGTTCGAGAACAAGGAGGAGATCATCCGCACGTACCCGCAGCACTTCGCGGTGGAGGACGATGCGGACGTCGACTTCGCGGTCGAGTTCATGGAGGAGCACGACTTCTTCACGGACACCGTGTACATGGACGAGGCATGGGTGGAGGACGAGACGGGCATCTACGAGCTGATGAAGGAAACGGGCTGGATGGATCCCGACGCGGAGATCCCCGAGTTCCAGGTCGTGGAGCCGAGCGAGCCGGAGTGAGGCGGTAGCGGAACACGCCCACGTGAGCTGAGTGGATCGGGTCGGCGGGACACAGCCCGCCGGCCCGACCGGACTGGAGAACGACGCAGGTGGCGACGCAGGACGTGGAGGCGGCCGCACCTCCGGTGCGGATCGACACGGAACCGGAGGGATCCACGCCGGAACGGCCCCGCCGGCAGCGGTTTCTCCTCTGGAGGATCGCGGGCTACGTCCTGTTCATCGGAGCATGGGCGTTCGTCTCGTCGCTGACCGAGCCGTACATCCTGCCCTCGCCACTCGAGGTCCTCCGCAAGATGGTGGAGGTGGTCGGCCGCGACGACTTCTGGGTCAACGTCTCCGCGACCCTCCGACACCTGGCGATCGGGTTCACGATCGCGTTCGTGATCGGCACCGCGATCGGCATCGCGATGGGCCGCAGCGCCTACTGGGATGCCTTCTTCCGCGACTACGTGATGCTCACGCTGACGACACCCGGCCTAGTGTTCGCCCTAGTGTGCGTGATGATCTTCGGCCTGCTCCCGATCGGTCCCATCGTCGCGATCGTCCTCACCTCGTTCGCGCACATCACGGTGAACGTGGTCGAAGGCGTTCACGCGATCCCTCGCGATCTGATGGACATGGCGACGGCGTACGGCGTCGATCGCCGGACGAGGATCCGCAGCATCGTGCTGCCCGCGGTCGCGCCGTTCCTGTTCACGGCGATCCGCTACGGGTTCGCGATCGCGTGGAAGATCACCGCGCTGACGGAGCTCTTCGGACAAACCGACGGGGTCGGGATCCAGATCCGCGTCGAGTTCCTGTTCTTCGACATCGCCGGTGTGCTGGCGTGGGCGTTCTTCCTCGTCGGCTTCGCGCTCGTGATGGAACGGCTCGTCCTCCAGCGGCTCGAGCGGCGGTTCTTCCGCTGGCGCCCGAAGGCGTTCGCGTAGGAAAGCGCATGGGAGAGATGGAACAGACCATCGGCGCCAGGAAAGGGACCGTCCGCCCGAGACGGTCGTGGTTCGAAAGGACGTTCCTCACGCCGCGCGCCGCACGGATCACCGCACCGGTGCTGTTCCTCGTCGCGTGGCAGTTGATCGCGCCCCTGATCCCTTCTCTGATCCTCCCCATGCCCGCGGAGGTCGTCCAGGCGATGTGGGAGCAACTCCGGGAGGGCACGCTCGTGGAGGCGTTTTCGGTGAGTCTCCTGCGCCTCGCGATCGGGTTCGCGCTGGCGCTCGTCGTCGGCTCGATCGTCGGCCTGGCGATGGGGCTCTCCCCGCGGATCGAGGCGATGCTGCACGACTTCGTGGTCGTCGGTCTGACGTTCCCCTACCTGATCTGGGGGCTGCTGGTCGCGATGTGGTTCGGCTATGGATGGATCGGCCCGGTGCTGGTGGTCTTCATCGCCGGGCTGCCGTACGTGATCCTGAACATGTCCGAGGGGGTGCACGACGTGTCGAAGGAGCTCCGCGACATGGCGGCTGCGTACGAGGTCCCTCGCGACCGCGTGATGCGGCACCTGATCCTGCCGTCGCTCAGCCCGTTCTTCTTCGCCTCCCTCCGCTACGGCCTCGCGAATGGATGGAAGGGACTGATCCTCGCCGAGGTGTTCGCCGCGACGTCCGGCGCGGGGTGGCACATCACCAGCATGCTCAACTACGGCGACTTCGCTGGCGTCGTCGGCTTCGCGGTCTACTTCGCGCTCTTCTCGATCGTTGTCGAGCGACTGGTGTTCGGGCGGCTCTCCCGCCGGGTGTTCCGGTGGCGTCCGGAGCTCGCGCGCGAGATGGGTGAAACCGCCGAGCTGACGGTATGAGCCGATACGAGGAGGCGATCGAGTGGCGACCGTGACCGTGACGGACCTCGGAAGGTGTTCGCGAGCGAGGGCCGGGACGTCGTAGCCCTGGACAGCGTGTCGTTCGAGGCGACCGGTCACACGTTCGTGAGCATCGTCGGCCCGTCTGGATGTGGGAAGTCGACGTTGCTGAACATCCTCGCGGGAGTCGAGACACCGAGCTCCGGACGTGCGGACATCACCGAGAGCGGCTCACGGGCGAGGGTTGGGTACGTCTTCCAAGCGCCCCGCTTGCTGCCCTGGCGTTCCGTGATCGACAACATGCTGTTCGTCCAGTCGGAGCGCACCGACGTGACCGAAGCTCGGGCGGCTCGGTATCTGGAGATGGTCGGGCTCGCCGACTACCACAAGGCGTGGCCGGCGCAGCTCTCGGGCGGCATGCAGCAGCGGGTTGGGATCGCGCGCGCGTTCTCGATCGAGCCGGACGCGCTGCTGATGGACGAGCCGTTCAGCCACCTCGACGCGATCACCGCGCGCGGACTGCGGCGGGAGCTCCACTCGATGTGGATGGAGACGAAGAAGACGGTCCTGTTCGTGACCCACGACGTGGGAGAGGCCGTCGAGCTCTCTGACCGGATCGTGATCCTCGAGAAGGGCGGCAAGCTGCGGAAGGACCTGGAGCTGGACCTCCCCTTCCCTCGCGATCCTGCCGACGACAAGGTGGCCTTGACGAAGGCGGAGGTCTTGCGGGAGTTCGAGGAGCTCGACCTGATCGCCACATAAGTCCACGGACCGCGCCGATCCACCGAGACCGGGGAGGGCAGCGATGGGGAAGATCTCGTTCGACCGAGACGAAGACAACAGCGTCACGCCGCAGTATTCGGATGCGAAGGGTCCGGTCCTGCGGAGCGAGAAGATCGAAGTCACGAAGGCGATGTTCGATGTGGGCAAGGGCGCGAAGACGCACGCCCACGCCGAAGAGCAGGTGTTCTACATCGTGAAAGGACGACTCCGCGTGACCTGCGACGGGGAGACCTACGAGGTCGGGCCCGGCGAAGGCAGCTTCCATCCGTCGAACGCCGAGCATACGGTGCAGGCGCTGGAGGACACGGTCGCGATCAGCTTCAAGAACCTGGTCGATCCGATCTACGAGAAGACCGGCGAGCTCCACTGACAGCCGTTCGAAAGGAGATCCGACGAGATGCCGTTCCTCGTGTTCGACGAGATCGAGAAGGAGACCGTCACCCCGAAGTACTCCACCGCGTACGGCGAGCTCGTGACCGGCGAGTTCATCGAGGTCGGCCGGCTGGGCTTCAAGGCCGGCGAGGGAGCCGTAGAGCATGCCCATCCGCACGAGCAGGTGATGTACGTGATCTCGGGCAGGCTCTCCGTGGAGCTGGACGGCGAGCATGCGGAGCTGGGCCCGGGGATGGGTTTCCACGCCAAGCCCAACCAGAAACATCGGGTTCAGGCGGTCGAGGACACCCAGGTCATCAGCTCGAAGCACGTGATCGACGGCGTCGGCCACAAGATCTGAGCGGGGTGATCCGATCGCGCGCGTCGAACTGATCGCCGGAAACGCCGACCTCACCCCCGAAGCGCGGAGGCTGGTCGATCGACTCGTCGAGACCCGCGGCCAGGTCTCTCGGCCGTTCCAGCTGCTTCTCCACTCCCCCGCGCTCGCCGGGATGGTGGCCGAGGTCGGGCACCTCGTGCGCTCTGGCTCGAGCCTGGAGGACGCCGATCGTGAGCTGGTCACGCTCGCGACCGGCCGAGCGATCGGCTGCGCCTTCGTATGGGAGTCACATCTCGAGGCGGCCGCCGCGGCGGGTATCCCGCCGGACACGATCGAGGCGGTGCGCGGGGATCCATCCACCCTCCGAGGACGGGAGCGGATCCTCGTGTCCTTCGTCGAACAGCTCTGCGCGACGCGGACCGTGTCGAACGAGACCTTCGAGGCGGCCCGTGACCTCATCGGTGTTCGCGCCGTCGTCGAGCTCTCGCTGACGGTCGGCTACTACACGATGCTGGGGACCGTCATGGGTGCCTGCGACGCGTGCTAGGAGCGGGCGAACGCGAGGGTACCTTGGCGTTCGGCGGGTCAGGCGCGTGCGTCGACCGCATCCAGCACGACCACTCGGATCGGCTCCTCGAGGAGGTCGGCGACCTGCCGGCGGTACTCGATGTAGTGCTCCGTAGCGCGGTGTGCCTCCAACGCCTCCGGGCTCCGGTACCGCTCGAAGAGGTGCAGCGAACCCTGGGCCTCGCGTTCCTCATAGAGGTCGTAGCGCTCGCAGCCGGGCTCGGCCCGCGTGCGCTCCACCATCCAGGCCAGCAAAGAACGAAGGGCGTCCTCGCTCCCGGCGCGGGGCTGGAAGGACGCGAAGACGGAGACCGGCTGGTCGTTCATGCCCACACCACAGCAGCCCGGACGATGGCTGAGGCGCGCTGAGCCATGGCGCGCATCCTCCTCGTCGATCCTCTGCTGGCGAGCGAGGGATTCGGGATCGGTTCGGGCTGGGCCGGTCCCGAACACGAGGTCGTGATCCCGCCCGGGTACGGGATCGACGACATCCGGTCGGCGCTCCCGGGAGCGGAGGCGATCCTCACCGCACACGCGCCCGTGACCGAGGAGATGATGGCGCTCGCCCCCCGGCTCCGACTCGTCGCGAAGCCCGGCGCGGGCGTGGACAACATCGACGTTGCAGGAGCGGCCCGGCGAGGCGTGACAGTGACGAACGTCACCGGCGCACGGGGCCGTGCGGTCGCCGAGCACGCGCTCTTCCTGCTGCTCCACCTCGCACGGAAGGCGTGGCTCCGTGAGGAGCCGGCGTGGCGCGACGCGCTGGCAACACAGCTCGGCGGGAAGACACTCGGGATCGTGGGCATGGGAGACATCGGCACGCATCTCGCCCGCTTCGGCCACGGACTGGGGATGCGGGTCGTCGCGACCACCCGGACGCCGGATCCCGACCGACTCCCCGACGTCCCTGTGCGATTCGTCGACATCCGCACCGCGTTGCGCGAGGCGGACGCCCTCGCCCTCTGCGCGCCTCTGACCGATGCCACACGGGGGCTGATCGATCGCGATGCCCTGAGTGCGATGAAGGACCAGGCGTTCCTGATCAACGTCGCGCGTGGGCCCCTGGTCGTGACCGACGACCTCCTCGACGTGATGCGGGCGGGCCGGCTGGCCGGTGCAGGACTGGACGTGACGGACCCGGAGCCGCTCCCGGAGGACCACGGACTGCACTTCCTCCCCCACGTCCTGATCTCGCCGCACAACGCCGGTCGGACGCGCGAATCGCAGGCCGAAGCGCTGCTGCGGATGCAGACGAACGTCCTCCGCGTCCTCGCGGGCGAGCCGCCCCTCGACCCGGTGAGCTGACCGCGGGGCCGGAGACCGCCTGGATCGCTCACGAGGGCTCCGACGGCGATCGGTCCAGCCCGAGCAGACGGGAGGCGTTCCCTCCCACGATCTGTGAGCGCTCCTGGTCGCTCAAGCCCTCGACCCGGCCGAGCAACCCGAGCGGATCGGTCTCCCCCATGTCGAATGGATAGTCCGTGCCCAGGAGGACGTGATCGGCGCCCCAGCGCTTCACGAGGGTCGAGAGCATGTCCGGGTCGAACACCATCGTGTCGAAGTGCATCTGCGCCAGATACGTGCTCGGTGGACGGCTGATGTGCTCGCGACAGTCCTCCCGCTGCTCGTAGGCATGGTCGAACCTCGCCGGATAGAACGGGAGGTACCCACCGCCGTGCATCACGCAGATCTTCAACGAGGGGAACCGCTCGAGCACGCCGCCGAAGATCATCCGAGCGATGAAGACCGTTGAGTCCATCGGCATCCCGACGGTGTTGATCAGGTAGTAGTCGGCAAGCCGCTCCCCCTGCGTGAACCCGTTCGGGTGGACGACGAGGAGGAGGTCATGCTCCACGACCTTGTCGAAGAACGGCACGAAGCGTGGGTCGTCGAAGTCCACCCCGTTGACGTTCGTGCAGATCTCGAGGCCGCCGAACCGGAGGTCCTCGACCACGCGCTCGAGCTCGCCCAACGCCAGCTCCACGTCCTGGAGCGGTAGCGTGCCGAGACCCACGAACCGGTCGGGATGGGCTTCCACGATCTCGAACAGCCGGTCGTTCACCATGCCCGACAGCTTCGCGCCGACCTGCGGATCCGCCCAGTAGAAGTACTGGGGCGGCACGACCGAGATCGCCTGCACGTCGATCCCCATCCGGTCCATGTCGCGCAACCGAACGTCCGGTCGGGTCAGGTGGGGAAGGATGTCCGGGAGGTGCTCTCGGTTGTAGGCCTCGCTGGCCGGTCCCGAGTAGCCGATGAAGGGGTCCTTGTCGGGAGAGAACAACGGCGCTGCGATCTCCTCGGCCTCCGGCGTCATCACGTGCGCGTGGATGTCGATCACCGAGCCCTTGTGGTCCTTCATCCCTGTCCCTTCACGGGCGTCCGAGGGAACCCTCCGCGAGTCAGACATTATATACAACCTGGCCATGGCGTCCCGTGGCGCGTCACCTGCATCCGAACTCAGTGCTTCAGCTCGACCGTGACGAACCGGAGCACCGACGTACCGACGTTCTCGAGGTCGTGGACGAGCGGGTCCTCGGGCGAGTGCTCGAGGTACCGCGTCTCCCCGAGGGCGTAGTCGCGCTCCACCGACGTCCCGTCGGCGAAGCGCTGGAGGCCTCGGCCGGGCTCCACCACCGTCCAGAAGTACGTGGCGTCGTGGACGTGGAACGGCCCCCGCTCCCCCGGGTCGAGGCGCACCTCGAAGACGCGGACGTGGTCGTTCTCGAACCAGAGGGAGGTCCCCAGCGCTCGGTTGTCTCGCGCGACCGAGAGCTCGGCCGCGAACTCTTCGACGGCGAACGTCCCGCGTTCCTCCTCTGCGGCCGCGTCCGGCATCCTCTCTCCTCCGTCGGCTCCGCCGGACTAGCTCGAGGACCGGGCCGCGATGAAGTCGACCTCGATCAGCCAGTCGGGATGCGCGAGGCCGGCGACGAACTGCAGCGTCGACGCCGGGCGGTGCCCGTCGAGGAACTCCTCCCGGACCGCTCGTGCCGTTGGGAGGTCCTCCCGTCGCACGAGGAGCATCGTGAGCTGCGCGATGTCCGAGATCTTCATGCCGGCGCCGGCCAGCACCCCTTCGATGTTGCGCCAGAGCAGCCGCGACTGCTCGTCGATGTCCGCCCCGATCCGTCCGTCGGTGTCGACGCCGGTCTGCCCGGCGCCGAAGACGAGCCGCATCGGGGACTCGACCTCCATCCCGTGGGAATAGCTTCCGAATGGGCCGGGAACGCCGGCTGGGTTGAACGCGCGCATCGGTGGGTGGCTCCTTCCGTCGGGGGGCAGGCACCATATCGGCCGGGGCCGGGTGCGCGCCCCCCGCGGATCCGCCCCTAGCATGCGCACGTGCGGATCCTCGTGTGGCACGGATGGCTCCTGGAGGGGTCGGGTTCCAACGTCGCGACGGCCCGGATCGTCGAGGTCTGGCGGGCGGGAGGACACGACGTGCTGCTCGTGTGTCAGGAGCGACATCCGGAGCGGTATCCGTGGATCGACGCCTGGGGGGTGCTGGACCGCGACGGGGTCTCGACGCTCGATCCCAACCGGGACGCGTCCGATGCTCCCGGCCGGTGCGTCCTGCTCCGCCCGGAGATCGGCACCCTCCTTCCCGTGTTCGTCGTCGATCACTACGAGGGCTTCGAGGACGTCCGTCCGTTCGTCGATCTGGCCGAGGACGAGCTGGAGACCTACCTCCGCGCGAACGTCGAGGCGCTCCGCGCCGCCGCGGTCGCGCATCGTCCCGACGTCACGTTCGTCGGGCACGGGATCCCCGGAGCCGCGATCGGGCGCCGCGCCTTGGGAGCGGGTTCCTACGTCGCGAAGATCCATGGCAGCGATCTCGAGTACGCGATCCGGCCCCAGGCCCGGTACCGAACGCTCGCTCGCGAAGGACTCGAGGCGGCCCTCGCCGTCGTCGGCCCGAGCGCGGAGGTGCTCCGGCGCTGCGCGGAGCTGGTGCCGCAGACCACGTCGAACATCCGGGTGGTCCCACCGGGGGTCAACGTGGCGACGTTCCGGCCGCGACCGAGGCAGGAGGCCCTCCGAGAGGTGGCGGACCGGCTCGAGCACGACGAGGCGACGCGGAACGGGCGCCCCTCCGCGCTCGACGCCGAGGTCGAGCGGGCGCTCGACGCGAGGGACGCCGAGGCGATCGACGCGCTCTTCGAACGCTACGAGGAGGACGTGCCCGAGCTCGAGGCGGCCGCGCGGATCCGGCGGCTGGCCGATCGGGAGGGCCCGATCGTCGGCTACCTCGGCAAGCTGATCCCGCAGAAGGGGGTGGAGGTCTTCCTCGAGGCGCTCCCGGCCCTGCGTCACGAGCCCGCGGCGCTCGTCGTGGGGTTCGGATCCGACCGGGACTGGCTGGCGGCGCTGGCGATCGCCTTGCGGCGAGGGGATCGGGAGGCGATGGCGTGGCTCCGGGACGCGGGCGGCCTCCCGGTCGACCCGGCGACGACCCCCGATGCGGCCGGACGCGTGCCTGACCTGACGTTCACCGGGCTGCTCGATCACCGGTACGCGCCGGGCGCGCTCGCGGCGATGGACGTGCAGGTCGTCCCCTCGATCCTGGAGGAGGCGTTCGGGATGGTGGCGGCCGAGGGAGCGGCGGCGGGGGCCCTCCCGATCGTGGCCCGGCACTCGGGATTGGCCGAGGTGGCGGCCGCGCTCGAGGAGGACGTCGGCAGGCCGGGACTCTTCTCGTTCGAACCGGGCGAGGGCTCCGTGCACCGGCTGGTGGATGGGGTAGACCGGCTGCTCTCGCTGCCCCACCGGGAGCGGGACGACCTCCAGCGCGCGGTCAGCTCCTTCGTCGGGAACCACTGGACGTGGGAGCGGACGGCCGCGAAGTTGCTCGCCGCGGCCGAAGAGGAGGGCTGAGGTCCGGCGGCTCAGCCGCGCCGGCGAGCCTTCCATCCCTCCTCGATGGGCCACCGCCGGGACCACTCGGCCGTGGCGAGCGGGTCGGTCGGGTTCTCGGCTCCCTCGGTTGCCCGGACCTCCACCAGTGCTTCGACCTCGAACCCCGAGTCCCGCAGGAGCCGGATCATGTCGCCGTGCGTGATCGCGAACTCGACGGCGCCGTCGGCGTCCGGCCAGTCGAACCGGTGCATCCCGAAGTGGTCGCGCTGGAGCTGCTCGGTCGCCGGCAGGTCGGCCGGCGGGAACGTGAGCATCGCGAGGTAGGAGTGCCCGAGGAAGACCAGCTGCCCGCCGGGGCGCAGGATCCTCGCCGCCTCCGGGATCCATCGATACGGATCGCACCAGATCGCGGCGCCGTACTCCGAGACCGCGAGGTCGAAGCTGGCGTCGCGGAACGGCGTCCGCTCGGCGTCGCCGTGGACCAGCGGGAATCGGATCCCGAACTCGACCTGGAACCGTTGCGCGGTGGCGAGCTGGCGGCTCGAGTTGTCGAGCCCGATCGGGCGGGCCCCGCGGCGCGAGAGCCAGGACGACACGTAGGCCGTCCCGCAGCCGAGCTCGACGCTGTCCAGCTCGCGCACGTCCGGGAGCAGCTGCAGCTCGGTCTCCGGGACGTGCCAGACGCCCCACCGGGGCTCCTCGTTCTCCCAGAGGATCCGGCCGCGCTCGACCCACTCGTCGGCGTCCGCGTCCCACGAGACCCGGTTGGCGAGCACGTGGTCGGCGGTCGTCACATCGTCGTCCGTCATGCGATCACGTTCCTCCCTCGACCGGGCGGCAGTGTAGCCACGGGTGCGGTTCGTTCCGGTCCGGATGTGCGGCCCTCGCGTCGTTCGGGTATACCGGGGCGGAGAGGAGGTCTGCCATGGACGAGACCACGACCACGGAGCTCACCGACGAGGACATCCGGACGGTGATGCCCGGGGTGACCGACGGCCCGAGGGCCGAGACGGACCCCGACACCATGGACCAGGACGGCACGGACGGCGACACGACCGACGGGAAGGACGGCGACGCCGCGGACCAGGACGGAACCGACGGCACGGACGCCGACGGCACCGACACCGGCGACACTGACGGGACCGACGGCACGTCGTGAGCCAAAGCACGCTCGAACGCGTCGGGGCGGAGCGCCCGCCGCTCGAGCGCTGCGCCGGCGACCCCCGGTCGTTCCTGGAGAGCGATTGGGGGACGCGGGCGTCGGTCCGCCTCGGCGGAGCCTCGCCCGGCGGGTTCGAGGACCTGCTGTCCCTGGACGACGTCGATCGGTTCCTCACGACGACGGCGCTGCGGTCGCCGTTCTTCCGCCTCGTGAAGGCGGGCGAGCGGATCCCGGAGTCCGCCTACACGCGCAGCGGCCGGGCAGGTTCGCGACCCGTGCCCGGGATCGTCGATCCGGCGCGGGTCGCGTCGCTGTTCGGAGAAGGCGCGACGATCGTGCTCCAGGGACTGCATCGATGGTCCGAGCCCGTCACGCGCTTCTGTCGAGGACTCGAGCTCGAGCTCGGACATCCGTGCCAGGTGAACGCCTACATCACCCCCGCCGGTGCGCAGGGCCTGGATCTGCACACCGACGCCCACGACGTCTTCGTCCTGCAGGCGTTCGGCCGGAAGCGTTGGGAGCTCCACGAGGCCCCCGGCGAAGCGCCGAGGGCCCCTCTCGACGTCGAGGTGACGCCCGGGGACACCATCTACCTGCCGGCGGGAACCCCCCATGCCGCGCGCGCCCAGGACGAGCTCTCGGGACACCTCACGGTCGGCATCCACGTGGCGCGCTGGCGGGACGTGCTCGCCGGCATCGCCGGTCGCAGCGCGGAAGCGCTCGACGGGCCGGTGCCGGCGGGATGGCTCGAGGATCCGAGCGCGTACGCCGAGGAGCTCGGCGCGCGTCTCGCGGCGCTTACCTCCGCCCTCCGTGAGGTCGACGTGCACGCGGTGACCGGCGAGCGCCGCGAGCGGTTCCTCTCGACGCGGGCGACCCTCGCGCGCGGCACGATCGCGGAGCGGGCGACGCCGATCACGGTCGACGATGGCTCGGTCGTGACCCGACGCCGGAACTCGATCTGTGAGCTCGTCGTGAAGCCGGATCGCCTCGTGGCCCTCCTCGGGGATCGATCCCTCGAGATGCCCGTCCGGCTGGAGCCGGCGATGCGCCAGATCGCCCGGCTCGGCGACGACGGGGTGCTCGCCGTCCGCGACCTCGCGCAGCACCTCCCCGATGCCGCGAGCCGCGCCGTCCTCGTCCGGCGTCTCGTCCGGGAGGGTGTGCTCACGATCGTCGGCGGGCACTGAGCCGCCGCGTGCCCGCGCTCGACGATCGCTGCTCGCTGCGGAGTCTCGCGGCCGGAGAACCGCTCGCCGGGACGGCCTCCACGATCCGTCACTGGGTGCTGATCGAGCACCCGGGGCCATGGGGCCGCGACGGGCTCCTCGACGCCCGGCTGCCGGCGGGGCTGGGCCGGGAGCTCCGGGGCCTCGAACGCAGGACCGGCGCCCGTGTGCTGCTGATCCGGAAGCCCGACCGCTTCCCCGAGTACGGGGACGACACGCTGATCTGCTTCGCCGTGGACACCCGCGAGCCATGGCTCGGGTCCGCGGTCCTCGATCGGATCGAGGACGCCGCCCACCTGGACCCGCGTGAGCGGGCGTCGTTCGCAGACGATCGGGCGGGAGCACCGCTGTTCGTCGTCTGCACCCACGGCCGTCGGGATCCCTGCTGCGCCGAGCGGGGCCGGCCGCTCGCCGAAGCCGCCGCCGCGGCCGGTCGCGAGGCCGTCTGGGAGAGCACGCACGTCGGCGGGGACCGGTTCGCCGGCAACCTCGTCGCGTTCCCGCACGGGCTGTACTTCGGACGGGTCGAGCCGGAGGAGGTCGCCGACCTGATGCGCGCGTACGGCGAGGGGACGATCGCGCCGCTCCACCGGTATCGCGGGCGCTCGTCGGACGCCTTCCACGTCCAGGCGGCCGATCTGGCCGTCCGCGATCACCTCGGGCTCGATCGGATCGACGACGTGGTGGTAGGTGCGCGACATCCGTCGCGGGGACCGGGCCGAGGTCGGATGCGACACACCGCTCGGGCCCTTCGTCGTCGATCTGGAGCGGATGTCCGGAGCCCCGATGCGGCTCACCTGTCACTCCGCCGCCGAGGAGGCGTCGACTCAGTGGCGAGTGCGCGCGATCGAACGCGGGAGCGCAGCTCCCTAGAGCACGAGCCAGCGATCGATGACGATCGTGCTGCCGGAGCTCGCCGCGCGGTGGGAACCCAAGGACCACGATGCGGACCGTGTGGGGACCGTCGGCGAGCTCCGACGCGAGCGGCACGGTCGCGAACGACTTCGCGGGCGCGTAGAGGTCGACGACCTTGCGAAGAACACCGTCCACCCACACCTCGGCCTTCCCCATCCCCGGTCCGCGCTGGGTGCGGAGCGCGACGCCGGTCCCGGTGAACGCGAGCTTCGCGGACGCCCCGCGGGCATCGCTGATCGCCGAGGCCCCGCCGCTCGCCCCGGCATCGACCACGGTCGCCCAGTGCACGGACGAGGCGGGAGGGTCCGATCGCGTCTGGCCGCCCCACCGCAGCGCGTCGACCGCGACGCGGGTGCCGACGGCCGCCGGACGCTTCGTGCCCAACACCTCCACGGAGAGCACGTGCGCACCGGGACCGAGCCCTTCGAAGCGACGCTTCACCCCCGTCGACCATGTTCGGGCGAACCCGTCGAACGTGCCGGTCACCGCTCCATCGATCCGGACCCTGGCCTTCCCCATCGCGGGGCCGGACACGGTGAAGAGCGTCACCGTCCCGCCCGAGAAGTCGTACGTCGCCGATGCACCGGCCCGCCGCTCCCACCGGTAGGAGCCGCCGATCGCATGCGGATCGGTCGTGCGCCCCCACGCGTAGCGGGTGCCGGCTCCGTCCTCCTCCACGCTCACGACGGACGTGAACGTCGCCACGACGTCGATGGGAGCGGACACCGGGAACGAGCAGACCGGCCCTGACCCACACGAGGGACCGCTCCAGCCCGTGAACGTCGACGCGGAGTCAGCGGTCGCCGTGAGGGTCACCGTGGACCCCGCGGCGAACGCGGCCGTGCAGGTCGTCCCACAGTCGAGGCGGACGGGTGTCGACGTGATGGTCCCGTCGCCGGTCCCTTGGCGCTCGACCCGGACCGGGTAGCCGAACACCGCCGACACCTCCTTCGTCCCGCGCATCGGAACGTCACAGGTGGGGGATGCACCGGCCGCGCTACAGGCACCGGTCCACCGGAGCAGCGTCGCGCCCGGACCCGGCGTGGCGGAGAGCGCGACCACGGTGTCGGGGTTCGCGAGCCGATCGCACGTCGTGGACCCCCCGCCGCAGTGGATGCGCGCGCCGTCGATCGCTCCGCCCACCCGCGGGGTGACCTCCAGCGAGGCGATCTTGCCGCGACCGAGGCTCGAGCCATCGAACCGGTCCCGGTCGACGTTCCCCGCGATCCCGGCGACGTGCCCGGTGGAGGTCCATTGCCAGAACGTCCAGCCGTTCCCGCCCCAGTTGTCCGCCGGGACGCTCGGCGCCGACACGCCCCAGTGGGCGATCCACAGTGGATAACCGTGATCGGCGAACCACCGTGTATTGCCCATGTTCGCGAGCCAGAAGTGCGGGCTCGTGTAGATCAACGGCTTCACGCCCGTCCGCGCGAACACCCGCTGGACCCACTCGCGCACCCAGTCCTGCATCTCTGCGATCGAGAGCCCGTGAGTTTCCTCGATGTCGAGGACCGGCAGGACGTCGCCCGCCGCGATCTGCGCGTGGTGCACGAAGAAGTTGGCCTCACGGGTCGCGTCGGCGTCGGCTCGCCCGACGTTCGCACGGTGGTACGCGCCCACGACGAGCCCGTTCGCCGTGGCCCGCGCGAGGTACTCGAGATACTTCGGATCGACGGAGCGAGCCGTGGACGCCGTGTTCCCGATCGTCGCCCGCATGATGACGTAGCGCACCGGCGTCGTCGCCACCTTCGTCCAGTCGACGTCGCCCTGCCACTTCGACACGTCGATCCCGGGGACCCGATCCGCGGCGAACGCGGGCGTCGCGGAGATCAGTGTCGCCGGGATCGCGATCAGCGTCGCAGCGAGCAGGGAAACAGCCAGAGCGACAGTCGTGCGGGCAGCTCTCCCCGACGCAGGACGTCGTGCACCCACCCGCATCGCCTCCATGCAACCACCATAGCCGCCGGGACCCACAGGCCGTGGGTAGGCTGACGCGATGCTCGGTGAGGAGGAGGCCGTGGTCCTGGAGGTGTCTCACTTCGATCTGCACGGCGTCCGGTACTACGACCTCGCGGTGGGGTTCCCCGACCGGTCCGTGATACAGGCGCGGCTCGGCGCCGAGAGCGTCCCGGAGGACCTGCAGAAGGGCGATCGCATCCTCGCGACGCGCGTCGCGAACATGGTCGTGTCGGTGCGTCGCCCGTAACGGGGCTCGGCTCAGCGCTTCAGGGTCAGCGCCGCGCCGGCGGTCACGAGGACGAGGCCGGCAACGCGCGCGAGGGTGACGGGGATCCGCGGTGAGCCGAGCCATCCGTAGGCATCGATCAACGCCCCCGCGGCGAGCTGCCCCGCGATCAGCAATGCCACGGTCGCGAACGTGCCGATCCGCGGGGGCGCGTACGCGATCGCCAGGACGATCACCGCGCCGAAGAGTCCGCCGAGCCACAGCCAGAGCGGCTGGTGGAGCGCCGAAACGATCGTTCCCCCTCGGCCGAGCGCCACGGCGAGCGCGACGACGAGGATCGCGGCGAGGACCACGCCCAAGCCCGCCGCCCCCATCGTGCCCACGCGCCGCCCGAGTGCCCCCGAGATCGACGCCTGCGCGGCACCGGCGATACCGGCCGCCAACGAGAAGACGATCGCGAGCCGCGTCCCCGTCATGCGGGCGAGGCTATCGGACGCGCCCGCCTACTCACGCTCGATGTGCATCGCGGACTCTTCGGCGCTCTCCGCCGGATCGGAGGAGAGCTCCCCGACCTCCTCCCGGGTGCGATCGAGGTCCGCCTCGTCCGCGGGGGCATCGGGGTCCTCCGCGACGGCGTCCTCGGTCGCCACGTCGTCGTCCAGGATCGGATGTGGCCGCGTTCCTTCGGCCGCCGGAGGGTCCGTCGGCGATGCGTCGGGCTCGTCCATCGCGAGGCGGCGCTCGAGGGACCGCTCGCGCTGCTCCTCGGCCGTGGTCCCCGACTCCTCGACGGCGACCGGGGTATCCGGGATCTCGAACGGCTCGCCGGGCGAGTCACCGACGGCGTCCGCTCCCGATCCGCCCTCCCCGTCCCTCAACGCGTGCTCCGACTGCGGGCACGACGTGCCGCCGCCGTTTTCCGCTTCCTCGTCGCAGCCGCCTTCTTGCCGGCGGCCACGCGCTTGGTGGACTTGCGAGCCGTGGACTTGCGAGCCGTGGACTTGCGAGCAGTCGACTTGCGAGCGGTGGCCTTACGGGCGGTGGCCTTGCGAGCCGTGGCCGTCTTCCGCTTCCTGGTTGCAGCCGCCTTCTTCCCGGCGGCGGCGCGCTTGGTGGACTTGCGAGCGGTCGACTTCTTGGCCGTGGACCTGCGGGCCGTGGTTCTCCGAGCCGCTTTCCGGGCCGGTGCGGTCTTCCGCTTCCGGGTCGCCGCGGCCTTCTTCCCGGCGGCCACACGCTTCGTGGACTTGCGAGCCGTCGGACTTCTTGGCTGTGGACTTCCGGGCCGTGGCCTTGCGGGCCGGGGCGGTCTTCCGCTTCCGGGTGGCGGCCGCCTTCTTCCCGGCGGCCACACGCTTCGTGGACTTGCGAGCCGTCGACTTCTTGGCTGTGGACTTCTTGGCGGTGGACGTCGTGGCGGTCGGTCCACGACCCGGGGTCAGGCTCCTGCCCGTTGGTCCTTTGCCTGCGGGCGCCGAGCCGGCACCGGTGGGCGGCGTGGGGGTGGGGGTGGCCGTATCCATGGGTCCGCCCACACCGGATGTCGTGCTCTTCGAACGGGGCACCGGCCGGTCCCACGCGGGCGTCTCGGGTCGCCAGGACGGCTCCGGGGCATCGGATGCGTCGAGGCTCTTCTCCTCCGCCTCGCGGCTCGGATCCGAGCCTCCCGTCTCGCTCTCGGTGCTGTCGCTGCCGGGCCATTCGCGTGGATCGCGCTCGGATGACGGCATGTGTGCGCTCCCTCCTCGTGTCGGGGTCATCTCCCCCCTACCCGAACGAGCAGGAAACGAAGCGTGACTACCCGAGGTCGCCCACGGCGGCCCAGGGGCGATCCGGCGAGATCATCGCGCTCCCGGTCGCCATGGCCACGCGCTTCCCGTCGGCATCGTCGATGCGGCAGGTCGTCACCGCGATCGTCCGGCCTCGCTGCTCCACGGTCGCCCTCGCGACCAGGTCCCGGCCGTCCGGCGTGACCGGCCGGAGGAAATTCACCTTCAGATCGAGCGTCCCGAACGAGGTGCCGGCGGGAAGGGTCGTCATCACCGCCGTGTTGATCGTCGCGTCGGCGAAGGCCGTCAGCGCCCCGCCGTAGAACGTCCCGAAACCCGTGCAGAACCACAGGGACGCGGGCATCGTGATCGTGACGGTCCCCTCGGCCACATCGTGGATCCGCAACCCGAGATAGACACAGACCGGCGCCGGCGCCCGTTCCTCCTTGTGCCAGAGCTGCACGAGATCCAACCCACCGAACTCGTCCCACGTCGCCTGCGGGAGCACCTCTCCCTCCGGCGGCCGGAGATGTGGATCGGGGGTGTCGAACGTCAGGCGGGTCGAGGACCGGGAGCGCGCCGGGCGCCTCCGGCGCATCGAACGGCAACGGCTGGAGCACGCATCGCGACGTCGCGTGGGCGAGCAGCGCACCGCGCGCGTCCTCCACCCGCGCCTCCGACAATCCCTGCCGCCGACCTGTGTGGATCACGCGTGCCGCGTGCGATCAGGCGTTCGCTCGACGGTGATGCCGGTTGGAGGAAGTTCATCGACAGGTCGGAGGAGAGCAAAGCCATCCCTTCCGTCAACGTGGTGAAGACCGCGCCGGCGAGCGCCGCATCCGCGACGAACGCGAGCGTGCCGCCTCCGAACACGCCTGCGGCCGTCCGCCACCACGGGCTGGCGGGGATGGACCACGTCGAGGTGCCGGTGCCGGCCTCCTCGACCACGAGCCCGCTGAGGTGGGTGAGCGGCGGCGCCGGCAGCTTCCGATCGATGAACAGCTGCAGCTGGTCGACCCCCGGGAGGGCGAACAACCCGGGCCGTTCGAGATAGGCGAACGACCCCCGGATCGGTTCGTCGACGATCACCGCGGCGAGGATACCGGGGCGCCGGGATGCGGCCTCCGGATGCGAGCGGGCTACAGATCGAGGGGCAGTTGCTCGGCCGCGCTCGGCGTCGTCGCAGCGCTCGGCAGCGCACGGAGCAGCGACGAGAGGTCCTCGACCGGCGTCGCTCCGAGCTCCGCGAGCCGCTCGTTCCCCGGTCCGGCGCCGGGACCGACCCACACGGCGACGGGTCCGTACCCGCGCCGGAGTGCCTCGGTGGCGCCTTCCCAGGTGCCTCCGCGATCGAGCTCGCTCGCCACGACCACCGTCACGCGCGCGCTCGCGAAGATCAGCTTGTTCCGGCCGATCGCGTGGGCGGCCGAGAACCCGGCGGACGGATCGAACGGCGTCGCCAAGCAGGTCGTCCCGTCGGCGAGGGCGCGGCGGGCGCTCGGCTCCCGCACCCGCCGGAGCAGTGACTCGGCGAGGTACCCCACCACGCTCCCGCCCGCCTCGTGGGCGGCCGACATCGCCGCCCGGTCGACGCCCTTCGCTCCGCCCGAGACCACGGCGAGGCCTTCGCGCACCACGCGCTCGCCGACCTCTCGGGCGACCGCTTCGCCCTCGCCGCCGACCGCGCGCGAGCCGACGACGCCGATCGACTCGGCGGACAGGAGCTCGCGCGCTCCCACGGTGAACAGGACCGGTGGCGCCTGGTCGCCGAGCCGACCGCGCAGCGTCCGCGGGTAGCCGGCGTCGAACGGGGTCAGGGCGAAGAACCCCTGCCGCTCCGAACGCTCGAGCGCGAACGCCAGGTTCGTTCCCGCCGCGAGGAGTCGCTCGACCCCTGCCGCTTCGTGCCCGGGGAGCCCGGTGCGCCGAGCGATGTCGTCCGGCCGGGGTCGCGAAGAGCTCGGAGGGCTCCGGGACCGCGGCCACCAGCGACCAGAATCGTCCGGGCGGGAGCGGCTCCTCGCCCGCGTCGCCCAGACGGGTCGTCAGCAGGAGCGCCGCGAGCGCGTCCTCGGATCGAGCACCCGCACCCATCGGAGGAGACCATAGGCCGGCTAGTCGCTCACGGCCTTCGCCAGCACGAAGGGGGTGACGGGCCCGGATCCGGCCTCACGGAGGACGGCCCCGGCCACGGTGAGGGTCCAGCGTGAGTCCGACGAGGTCGTCCACCAGGAGCACGGGATCGCCGGACACGGGCTCGCCGCTCACGCCGAGAGCTCCCCACACGTTGCGGAACTGCTGTTGGGAGTTCTCGAGCTCCTTCTGCGGCTTCGTCTCGCGCGTCTTGACCAGCAGCGGCCGGAACGGAAGGCCGATCGCGTCGGCCAGCCTGCGGGCGAAGCCGGGGACCAGGTCGGGCCGGCCGGTGGACGGGATGCACGTGACCCATGCAGGGAACGGGTCGGGCCGCCAGCGTCGGGCGATCGACTCGGCCGAGGCCTCGACCAAAGCGTCGGCGTACTCCTCTGCGGTCGATCCGCGCCGCACGAGTCCACCCCAGCCGCCGTCGTCGAGGACGCTCAGCGAACGCCCCGGCTCGAGGCGGAGCTCGTCGGGGATCCTGCCCTTCGGCTCGCCCATCCCACTGGGCCACTGGAGCCGAGGCTCGAGCAGCAGCTCTGCCCAACGGAGGTGTTCGCGCGCCTTCGCCACCACGGCGGCGTCGAGCTCGATCGAGGGCGACCCGCCCGTGCATACCATGCACCGGCCGCACGGACGAGGGTCGGGATCGTCCAGCTGCCGGAGGAGGAAAACCATCAGGCACTCGTCCGTGCGGCCGTAGGTGTCCATGGCCGCCTGCTCCGCCCGCCGCGCCTCGGTGACCCGCCGCACGCGCTCCTCGTCGTAGCGCCAAGGGGCGAGCGTGCGGAGCCACTTGCTGCCGGCGCGTTCGACGGCGCCCTCCACCTCCAGGATCTTCAGCATGTTCTTCAACCGCATCGGTCGGATGTTCACCGCGGAGAGGACCTCGTTCTCGCTCAACGGCGCGGCTCGATCCTCGAGCAGCGAGACCACCTCCTCCGCCCGCGTCCGCGGCGGGAACGCCGAGCCGATGAAGTAGTCCTGGATGTCGCGGTCCTCCGTGCCACGGAGGAGCACCACCGGCGCGTGCGGCAAGGCTCGCCCCGCACGGCCGACCTGCTGGTAGTAGGCGATCGGCGAGGACGGTGACTGGTAGTGGATAACGAAGCCGAGGTCGGGCTTGTCGAAGCCCATCCCCAGCGCAGACGTCGCGACCAGCGCCTTGACGCCGTTGCCGATCAACGCCTCCTCCAGCTCAAGTCGTCGCTCCGACTCGGTCTCGCCGCTATAGGCATGGGCGTCGATCCCCCGGGTGCGGAGGAACGACGCCACCCGTGTGGTGTCGGCGACGGTCAGCACGTAGATCACGCCCGACCCCTCCAGGCCGGGGACGACGTCCGCGAGCCACGCGAGACGCTCGGGCTGCGACGTCGTGTCGAGCATCGACAGCGCGAGGCTCTCGCGCGCGAGCGGGCCGCGGAGGGTGGCGAGCTCCGCGCCGAGCTGCGAGCGGATGTCCTCGATCACGCGATCGTTGGCCGTGGCGGTCGTGCACAGGACCGGGACGCCGCGCGGCAGGAGCTCGAGCACGCGGACGAGCCGGCGGTAGTCGGGGCGGAAGTCGTGGCCCCAATCGCTGATGCAGTGCGCCTCGTCGATCACGAGCAGGCCCGAGCGCGCCGCGACGGTGGGGAGGATCCCGTCGCGGAACGCCGGATTGTTGAAGCGCTCGGGCGAGATCAGGAGCAGGTCGACCTCGTCGCGGTCGACCGCCTCGCGGACTCGCCTCCCAGTCATCGCGGTTCTCGCTGTTGATCGTGTGTGCGCGCACCCCGGCTCGCTCCGCCATCTGGATCTGGTTACGCATCAGCGCGAGCAAGGGCGACACGAGGATCGTGGGACCGGCGCCCTCGTCGCGGAGCAGCCGGGTGGCGATGAAATAGACGGCTGACTTCCCCCACCCGGTCCGCTGCACGAGCAGGACCCGCCCGCGCTCCGCGACGACGGCGTCGATCGCCTCGCGCTGGCCGGCGCGGAACGTCGCCTCCGGGCCGGCGATCAGGCGGAGGAGCTCGAGAGGGTCGGTCACGTCGTCACACCGTACCCGGGGTCGCCGACAGGACGGAACGCCCTCGAGCGGACGAGCTCATGGCCCCGTCGATCGCTGTGTCCTACGCGAGGTAGCCCTTCTGGGCTCGTCCGACGGTGCTCGTCTCGCCGACGCGCCGTAGGACCGACGTCTGTGGGCCATCTGACCCGCAGAGTTCGCGCCGCGCTCGGCGTACGATCGCGCGACGAGACCGGAGGTCAGGGGATGCAGCGCGAGCGAAGGGTTCAGGTCGTCCTCGGCGAGGCGGAGCGCGCCGACGGACTGCTTCGCTTCGTACTCGAAGCCGAGGGGTTCGACCTGATCGGTATGGCCTCGAACGATGAGGAGCTCTCGCGGGTGCTGCGAGGTGCCAAGCCATCCGTGCTCGTCCTGGACGGTGGGATCTCCGCCGCCGCCGCGCTGGACGCCCGGCAGCGGATCGACGGGGCCGCCCTGGTCGTCGTGTGGCCGGACGGCGTGTCCGCGGTGCTGGCGGAGGAACGGGTCGAGCCGCATATGGTCATCGAGGACCTCGGCGACGCCGTGCGCAGGGCGGCGGCGCGGGTCGAGCGCGCCGAGACGATCGTGGTGCCGGAAGCAGAGACCCCCGTGCCCGCCCCAGAGGCCGCCGTGTCGCGGAACGTACTCGCCGTCGAGACCGAACCCCCGCCATCGCTCCCGCAGCCCTGGAGAAGACGAGGGCGAGTCGCCCAGGTCCTCGTCGCCACCGCGACGTGGCTCCTGGTGATCACCGCCTTCACCGCGATCGCCGCGTCGGTCCCCCATGTCGTGGAGACGTTCCGTGGAAGGCAGAACGCTCCACGGCCTTCATCCGCCCCACGGTCGGAACCTCCGGCCGACCCGGCCGGCTCGACCGTCTCGACCGTCTCGACCGTCACGCCGCCGAGCGGACCGGAGGGATCCGCCCCGCAGGATCGATGCGAAGACGAGGTGAAGGGCGTCGAACGCGCCGCCAACGAAGGTGACGCCGTCCAGGGCCAGGGCTGCCCGAAGGATCGCGAGACGAAGCCTCAAGGGTCCGGTGCCGGCGGGAAATCTGAGGACCCGGGGAGCCAGGGAGAAGACAACGGATCGATCGGAGTCCCGCCCGAGGAGCCGGGGAGCCAGGGGGAGGACCCCGTACCGCCAGACGACCCGGGGAACCAGGGAGAGGGTGGCGACGACCAGGGGAACGAGGGCGGCGGCGACCCGGGGAACCAGGGAGAGGGTGGCGACGACCAGGGGAACCAGGGAGAGGGCAACGAGCCGCCCGGAGGACCGCCCGAGCAGACCGGGGACCAGGCCCCACAGGTGGAGGATCCGGCGGTTGGCCAGAACGGCTCGAGCGGGGCGGTCGACGACGCAGCTGGCAGCGATCAGCACGGTTGAGCCATCGCCGGACGCGCGCGATCGTCGCTAGGAGGCGAGGCGCGAGACCGGAACGGAACCGGACACGGTCGTGCCGCCTCCGGGAACCGACGTGACCTCCGCCATGCCATCGAGCGCCGCGAGCCGATCCGCGATCCCCTGCAGTCCGGTGCCGTAGGACGTCTCGCTCTGATCGAAGCCCACGCCGTCATCCTTCACCGCGAACCGGAGGCGTCCGTCCCCATCGGAGAGCGAGATCGTGGCCCGTGAGGCCGAGGCGTACTTGGCCACGTTCTGCAGAGCCTCGAGGCAGGAGAAGTAGACGGCGGCCTCCGCCTCCTGCGGATAGCGACCGACGCCGTCCGCCTCGATCGCGATCGCGATCGTCGACTTCCGCGCCTGGGACTCGAGCGCCGCCACGAGTCCCTTGTCCGCGAGGAGCGGCGGGTAGATGCCCCGCGCGAGATCCCGGAGGTTCTCGAGCGCGTCGCCGGCATCGGACTGGAGACCGGCCAGCAGCTCCTTCACCTTCGCGGGGTCGCGTTCGGCGACCTGCTCGGCCAGCCGGAGCTTCACGGCGAGCGCCACGAGCTGCTGCTGCGCGCCGTCGTGGAGGTTCCGCTCCAGCCGCCGGCGCTCCTCGTCCTGCGCCGAGACGAGTCGCTGACGCGACGTCCGGAGCTGTTCGATCGTGTCCAGCAGATCCTCCGTGAGGCCGGCGTTCCGCATCACGAGGCCCGCCTGCGCGGCCAGATCCCGGACGAGCTTCTCCTCGGTCGCCGTGAGGGACTCCCCCGGCCGCTTCTCGATCGACAGGGCGCCAAGGAGCTCGCCACGGTGTCGGACCGGCTCGAACAGCGACGAGGCCGTGTTGGCGGTCTCTTCGCTGGACGCGATCGGACGAGCCGGCAGCGGGCCCGCGTCCTCGGGCCAGATCGCCTCGGACCGCAGCTCCTTGCCTACCCGGACCCACACGTCTGCGCGAGCCGCGCCCGTGCCCTCCCCCAGCGCCCGCGCCATCCTCGGGAGAAGCTCTTCGCTCGCGTACGTCTGCCCGACCCGCTCGGAGAACTCTGAGAGCACCTCGTAGGGCGTCGCGCGCTTGCCGTAGACGAGTCGGTCGGCCACACGTTGTGCCCGTCGCCGGATCGGCTGGAACGCGAGCGCGACGACGGCCGCGGCCGCGGCCGACAACACCGGGTTGGCCTGGCTCCCGACCAGAGCCCCCACGCCGGCGACGATCGCGACGTACACGATCGCGATGAACACGGCGAGCGCTCCGAACAGCACCGCCTTGTTGATGACGATGTCGATGTCGAACAGCCGGTAGCGCAGGACGGACACACCGATCGCGATCGGGATCAGCACGAACGACGGGATCACGATGTTCTGGAGCAACGTGAGCCACCCCGGATCGCCCTCTCCTCCCCAGGAGCTCCCGAGCGACGCGAGCATCGCACCGGAGTAGAGCAACGCGACGAAGACCGCGGCGGTGAGCAGCCACCGCAGCTGGAGTCGCTCGACCCCATCCGATCGACGGAACCGCATCACGAGCGACGTCAGCGATGCGATCACCCCGATAGGGATCACGAGGATGAGCGCCTGGGAAGCGTTCAAGATCGGCCCGAGCGCCTCGATGCCGAGAGGGTTCGGCGCGCCCGGGACCAGCGAGTCCTCCATCGGCCCCGGATCGAGCAGGATCGCGAGATAGACCACCGTGAGGCAGATCGCGAGCGCCCACGCGAACCATCGCCACCGCGGTGAAGGGAGATGCCCGTCCGGGAACAGCAGGAGGAGGAACGTGACGGGCAGCACGACGATCGGTACCCAGCTCGGCGAATCGAACGCGAGCAACACGAGGGCCTGGTCCCGATCGCCCGCGTAGAGCAGATACTCGCCGAGCGACGTGAGGATCGCCGTCAGACCGAAGAACGTCCCGATCCCGAGCAGCAGCCACCCGATCGAGTTCTCCGGGCGGCGGATCGCCAGCACGTATCCGATCACCGGGAACATCGCGAAGGACAGGACGAAGCCGATGTCGCCGAGCGGGTCGCCGGCGCCGGGAGGACGGATCGAGGAGGCCAGGAACGTGAACACGAGCCCGATCGCGAAGCCGGCCAACGTGAGGCCGGCGAGGATCCGCGCGAGGAGAACGCGGCGGCGAACCTCGGTGGTGACCGCGATGGTGACCTCGCTTCCATCGATCGCCATGGGGCATGCTCGCACCCGAACGCGGCCTGGCCAAGGGGCCGACCCTGCCGGTCGGAGGCGTGCGAGCCTCACCCGCCGCCGGGGGGCCTCCACACCGCCCGGGCGGAGGTCGGACCGGTGGCGTAGAGTGGGGTGGTGGATGAAGGGATGAACGTCTACAAGACCGCCGCCGGGATGATCTTCCGGGTCTCCGAGTCCCAGGAAGGCCACATCTCCGTCGAGACCCTCGACGACTCCACGTGGGTGGCCGGCCGGATCGGGATGGTGGGCCTCCGCGTGCTGCCGACGACCGTCCGCCTCACGGCACGCCAGGTCCTGGCCCTGCCCGTCTAGGCACCGGTCTCGCTCCGCCGAACCGACGCTCCGTCGGCACGGCGAACGATGGTCGCACGATGCCGCTCCGGAACCGGGTCACGCCGTTCGGCGAGCTGATCGCCGACCCCGCGCGGGGACTCGTGTACGGCAACCGAGGCTGCCTCCACGACGAGCACGGCCGGATACGGCGACACCACGCGACGCGTCGCTGGATCGGGTGTCGCCTCGAGTTCCGCGGCTGGCACCGCGAGCAGCTGATGCAGCCCGGCCGGTTCACGGAATTGTTCTTCCTCGACGAAGCGACCGCGTTCGCCGCCGGGCACCGCCCGTGCGCGCTCTGCCGACGTGGCGACTACGTTCGGCTGCAGGATCTGTGGCGGGACATGCACCCTGGCCTTCTTGCCGGTGCCGACGCGATCGATGCGCAGCTCCACGCGGAGCGTCTGGTTCGCGGATCCGGAGCGCAGCGCCATCACGACGCCCCGCTCGACGGGCTCCCCGACGGGGCGTTCGTGCTCCGCGAGGGGGATCCGTGGGTGGTCGTCGGCGCCGGTCTGTGGCGATGGACGCCCGCCGGCTACGTCGAGCGGACGCCGCGTCCTTCGAACCGATCCGCGCGTGTGATCACGCCGCCGTCGCTCGTGTCCGTCCTCCGATCGGGGTGGCGACCGCTCGTGCCGATGCTCCACCCCTCGGCGAGCTAAGGACGCTGGGCGGTCATCGTCCTCGCCTGGCCGGGCGCGGCCGCCTGCCGGAGCTCGGGCGCGGGCGGGCGCTCTGGTGTCGCCGCGCGCTCTCGGCGCGGAGGCCCGCGTTCCCGAACTCGCTGTGCAGCTTGAGGACGGTCGCGATCTTGCCGACGTCCCTCGCCTTCTCCGGGGTGACGAACGTGATCCCGGTTCCGGTCCTCCCCGCACGGGCGGTTCGGCCGACGCGGTGGAGGTAGTCCTTCTCGTCGGCCGGCGGGTCGAAGTTGATCACGTGTGTGATGTGCTCGAGGTCGAGGCCGCGCGCGGCGACGTCGGTCGCCACGAGCACGTCGTTCGCGCCGGCGGCGAAGTGGCCGAGGGCGCGCTCCCGCGCCCCTTGCGCCATCCCTCCGTGGAGCGCTCCCACCCGGAAGCCCTCCGCCCTGAGGGTCTTCGCCAAGCGGTCGGCGCCTCGCTTCGTCCGCACGAACACGAGCGTGAGGCCGCGGTCGGCAGCGAGCTCTCGCACGAGCGCCCGCGACTTCCCCTGGTGGTCCACGGCGACGAAGCGGTGATCCGCCTCGGTCACGAGCGGGCCGTCGTGACCGGCCACCTCGTGTCGGACGGGGTTCTGGATGAATCGTGCGGCGAGCCGGCCGACCGCGCCGTCGAGCGTCGCGGAGAACAGCATCGTCTGTCGGTCCGGCCGGAGCAGCTGGAGGATCCGCGTGACGTCGGGCAGGAAGCCCATGTCGAGCATGCGGTCCGCCTCGTCGAGGACACAGATGCGGACGCGGTCCAGCCGCAGCATCTTCCGCTGGACCAGGTCCAGGAGGCGGCCCGGCGTGGCGATCACGATGTCGGCGTGGCGGGCGCGTTTGGCCTGCGGGCCGAGGCCCACGCCGCCGTAGACCGCCGCCACCTTCAGATGCTTCACGTCGGCGATCGCCCGGAACTCCTCCGTGACCTGGCTCGCCAGCTCACGCGTGGGCGCGAGGATCAGAGCGTTCGGGCTCCCGCCGCCCGGCGTCAGCCGCTCGACGATCGGGACCGCGAACGCGAGGGTCTTCCCGGAGCCGGTGCGCGAGCGGGCGAGGACGTCACGACCGGCGATCGCGTCGCGGAGGACCAGCGACTGGATCGGGAACGCCTCGGCGATGCCGCGCATCCGCAGGGCGTCGGCGACGGATCGGGAGACGCCGAGGTCGGCGAACGACGTGGTCGTTTCCGGTGCCTCGGTTGGGGGTGGCGCCACGACTGGGCGCCGCACATCGGTGCGTTGGGACATGACAGCTTCCTCTCGGATGCGTGTGGGGATGAACGACTGCTCCGGAAGGAAGGGAGTTGAGGCGGCCTTCACCACGTGGGCATCGATGCGTGCTCGCATCGACGCGTGACCTCGTCAGTGTACTCGACATGCAGGCAGGGTCGAGGATGTCGGACGACGACTGCCTACGACGTGAGCTCTGCGTCGCGGGCGGCCAGCATGTGGCGCGCGCGCAGGAGCTCCTCCACCCCGTCGATCGGGAGCGGCCTGGAGAAGTAGTACCCCTGACCAAGTTCGCACTGGAGCTCCAGGAGCTTGTCCAGCTGGTCGGCACGTTCGATGCCCTCGGCCACCGGGCGAAGGTTGAGGATCCCGGCGAGCTCGATGATCGCGGCCGTGAGCGCGGACTCTTCTCCACCTTCGCTCACCCCGTCCACGAAGGATTTGTCCACCTTCAAGATGTCGACCGGGAATCGTCGGATGTAGTTCAGAGATGAATACCCGGTCCCGAAGTCGTCCACCGCGAGCATCACGCCGAGCTGCTTCAGCTGGGCGAGGCGTTCGCTCGACAGGGCCATGTCCTGCATCATCACGCTCTCCGTGATCTCGAGGACGAGGCACTCGGGCGGGAGACCCGTCTCGAGGAGGGCCCGTGCGATCTCCTGCACGATCTCGGGTCGCTGAAGCTGCCGTGCGGAGAGGTTCACGGCCATGTGCAAGGGGCCGGCTTCCGGGGCGACCCGCTGCAACGCATCGCCCTGCCGGCACGCCTCCCTGAGCACCCAGGCACCGATCTGGACGACGAGGCCCGTCTCTTCGGCCAGCGGGATGAAGTCGAGCGGCATCACCAGACCCCGCGTGGGATGGTTCCAGCGAACGAGCGCTTCGAACCCCTCGATGTCACCTGTTTCCAGTCGGATCACGGGCTGGTAGTGCAGGACGAACTCTTCGTTCTCGACGGCCCGCTGCAGGTCGGCTTTCAGCTCGAGCCGGCGGAGCGCGGTGTCGTGCATCTCCGGCTCGAAGACCTGGAATCGGTTCTTCCCGGCCTCCTTCGCGATGTACATGGCGACGTCGGCGTTCCGCAGGAGCTCCTCCGCGCCCTCAGGCCCAGTCGTCCGGCCGACGCCCGACGTCGCGATCCCGATGCTCGCCCGCACGAAGACCTCCTTCCCGTCGAGGAGGAACGGCCCATCGAGGGCCTGCAGGATCCGGCCGGCCACCGCGGCGGCGCCGACGCTCTCGCCTCCGTCTTCGATCAGGATCGCGAACTCGTCGCCGCCCAAACGGGCCGCCGTGTCCGGCGTCCGCAAACAGGTCCGCAAGCGCTCGCCCACTTCGCCGAGCAAGCGGTCGCCGGCGGCGTGTCCGAGCGAGTCGTTGATCGTCTTGAAGTCGTCGAGGTCCATGAAGAGCACCGAGACAGGGTCGGCCTCACGTGTCAACCGCTCGAGCGCGTGCTCGACTCGGTCCCGGAACAGCGCGCGGTTGGCGAGCCCGGTGATCGAGTCGTGGAAGGCCTGATGGGAGAGCTGTTCCTCGAACGCCTTCCGCTCGGACACGTCTCTCGAGTTGAGGACGATGCCCTTCACGTTGGGGTCGTGCATCAGATCGGTGCGGAGTGTCTCGATATGCAGCCAGAAGTCGTCGCGGTGCCGCATCCGCGATTCGATGAGACCGGTCGACGTGGCGCCTTCGCGCCCGGTCAGGGTGAGGAACTGGAGCACCTGCGTCTTGTCATCGGGATGGATAAGCCGAGTGAGCTTGGTGTTCTCGAGCTCCGTCGCGTCGTAGCCGAACACGCCCTCGACGGATGGGCTCACGTAGCGGACGGTCGAGTCCGTGTCGACGACCATGACGACGTCGGTCGAGTTCTGCACGAGGGAGCGGAACCGGGCCTCGGTCTGCTGGCGGAGCAGATCCTCGGTCAAGGCGGCGCTGTCGAGGGCGAGCGCCACCTGCGAGGTCAACGCCTCGAGGGTGTCGCGGTTGGCCCTCGGGAGGGCGGAGCTACCCCCCACGACGAGCAGGCCCTCGAAGCTCGTCCTTCATGAACAGCGGGCCGCTCAGCAGGAACGTGGATTCCGGAGGGAAGCCGAGCGGATCAGCCAGCTCCGCATCCGCCACGGCCACCTCGTAGGAACGGTGCGTGTTGAGGCGATCGCGCTTCCACTGCGGCAGGATCGAGAGGTCGAGTCTCACGCCCACGACGTCCTCTCGGCCGCCCGCGGCCGCCACGACCGTGTAGTCCTCGGATTCCTCGCCCACCAGCACGCGGATCACGGAGCTCTCGCCGGCGATCGAGCGAGCCGCCTGGAGGGTCGCGGCGTAGATCCCCTCACGGTTCGTGGCCGTCACGAGCGCCGTGCCCGCGCCGCGGAGCGCGCGCTCGCGGACGGCGGATTGCTCCTGCTTCCGCACGAGGCCGGCGATCCGCACGACCACCAGCAGGAACAGGGCGGCCGACGCGCCGATCAGGACCGGCAGGTCGCCGGCGACGCCGCGGAGGTACTGGATCATCATCACGCTGGGCGCGAGGAGCGAGGCGAGCGCGAGGAGCCAGAGGCGGCCCCGTGACAACCGTGGCTCGTTGTCGGGGGTCCGCTCGGAAAGTGCACGCATCGAGCCGTGCAGCGCAGCAGCGCCCCACAAGATGTAGAAGGTCGCCCACCCCGCCTCGAGGTATCCGGACTGGTCGTACACGATCCCTTGGACCGACAGGTAGCTGTAGGCGAAGTCCGTGACGAACAATGCGAGCGTCGCCCCCGCCATCAGGTAGAAGGCCGGGCGCTCGCCGGCCCCCGCCGATCGCGAGGCGGACGACGACCGTCAGCAGGATCAGGTCCATGACGGGGTAGCCCATCGCCGTCAGCTTCTGGAGCAACGTGACCTGAGGGTCGTGAGCGAGCGGCGACAGCAGGAACACCCACGAGATCGTGCCGACGCCGATCGCGACGATCAACGAATCGATGACGCTGTCCCGGTCGCCACCCGGCGTGCGAAGGCGGATCAGCCAGAGGATGCCGAGGATCAGGCAGGGATACACCGAGAGGTAGAAGACGTCGCCGACCGACGGGAACGGAAGCTCGGTACCGAAGAACCGGTCGTAGTTGTAGGTGATGACGTCACCCGCGACGAAGAACGCCTGGCCGAGGGCGAACAGGTACCACGGCAGCCTGGCCTGCGGCTTCCACACTCGGACCGCGATCACGATCACGATCGGCGAGGAGATCGCGATGATGTTGAAGAGCCATCCCTGGCGGAAGCCCGGGACGAAGAGGAACGCGGCCGTCACGAGCACGCCGCCGCAGATATAGAGGACCCAGGCTCTCCGCCTCACAGGTTCGATATCGGTTCTCGGGGAAGCCGACCTTAGTCGGCGTTTGGCCTGCTCAGGCAACTTGAAAGGGACCTGGATCCGGCTCACAGGGGAGCCGGAGCGCGGCTGGGGAGCAAGGGCTCCTCGATCGGTGGCAGGGGCCTGTCCGGATCTTCCGCGGAGGCCCTGGCGAGGTCACCGCTCCGTTCGACGTCCCGCATGCCTGGGAGGAACAGGAACCCCAGCGTCACGACCCCGCCGAGGATGCCGGCACCCACCAGGGTCGTCCGGGGACCGAAGATCGCCGCGACCGGTCCCGTGAGGGCGAAGGATACCGGCACGAGACCCGTCGAGATGAACCAGTCGAAGCTGGACACCCTCCCGAGGAGCCTCGCGGGTACCAGCCGTCCCTTGGTGGTGGCCCACACGATCGTCCCGGCACCCTCCAGGGCGTTGAAGACGAAGCTCGCCAGCATCAGCTGCCACGGGAACGAGGCCAGACCGTAGCCGGCGATCGCGACCGTCGAGAGGGTCCAGACCACGTACATGAACGTGATGTGCCTGCGAGGCATCTCCCGGTTCCCCATGACGATCGCCGCGAACATCGCGCCGACCCCTCCGAGCGCGAGGATGAAACCGAGATCGCTCGCCGAGCCATGCATGTGGTTCTTCACGATGAACGGCAGCAGGACCTCCGACGGCCCCCAGAAGATCAGGTAGGCCAGGGTCGCGGCGAGGAACGTGCCCCAGAGCCAGACCCTCGACCTGACGAACCGGAACCCTTCGCGGATGTCTTGGAACGCCGAGCGATGCTCCTCCGTCCCGTCGACCGCGCGCGCCCGCATCAGGGCCACGCACGCGATCGAGACGACGAACGTGCAGGCGTCGATCAGGAACGCGGTGCCCGGACCCCACGCTGCGATCAACCACCCTCCGACCGCCGGCCCCAGCATGCGGGCCGCGGCCGGGCGCACGAACTGATCCAGCGAGTTCGCTTGGTTCAGGTCACGGCTCGGGACGAGCTGCGGGACGATCGCGTCGAACGCCGGTCCGAAGAAGGCCGTCCCGGCCCCGAACACGGCGGCCACGATCATCACGTGCCAGATCTGGAGGGTTCCCTCGGGGGCGATCGACAGCAGGCCGAGCGCGATCAGGCTGATCGCGCGGAGCGCGTCTGCCGCGATCATCACGCGACGCCGGTCGAACCGGTCGCTGACGACGCCCCCCAACAACAGGAAGACGATCTGCGGCACGGTCATCGCGACGCCGACGATCGAGAGCGCCGTGGGAGCGTTCGACAACTGATAGACCTGCCAGGCCAGCGAGACGATGAAGATCCCGTCGCCGATCAGCGACGCGGTCATCCCTACCCAGAGCAAGCGGAAGTCGCGGTGCCGGAGAGGCCGGAGGATCCGGACGCGGTTGACGAGGCCGTTCACGGATCACGCCGTCTGGGAGGCCACTCGGAGGGTGGATCGGAGCAGGTCGCGGGCCGCGATCGCCTCCCGCGTTCCCGCGAGGGCGGGACGCTCCGCGAGGCATTCCTCGAGATCGTCGAGACCCATGCGGACGACTCCCCGGAGCCGCTCGACGCCTCCGTTGACCGCCTGATGGATCCCCCGTTGGTACTCGAGGAACGCTCTGCCGCGATCGCCTTCGCACATGAGCGCCAGGGCGAGGTCGAACCGAACGGCCGTCCACCGTCCGTCGAGCTCGAGAGCCCGGCGGAGGGTCGCTACGGCTTCCGGGTACAGCCCCAGCCGGAGCTGGCACCATCCGATCAGCTCGAGGAGGTCGATCTCCTTCGCGGCCCGCGGTGCCCCCTCCTCGATGACCTGCTTCGCGAGCCGGTTGGCCTCCTCGTTGTCACCCATCCGCCGGAACACGTTGGAGAGACCTTCCTTCGCCCACAGCGCGGTGGGGTCGAGCTCCAGCGCGCGCGCGTAGGCGTCGCGCGCGCCGGCGAGACCGCCGGGGCCGAGGTTCTCGAGCGCCCAGCCTCGCGCCGTGTGCACGGCGGGCTCGTTCGGGTGCTCCTCGAGCTGCCGATCGAGCTCATCGAGCGCCGCCTGGTAGTGGCCGGCGTCGGAGAGCTCCTCCACGCGGCCCAACCCTTCGGCGACAGGACCCTTGGTCATCCCGTGTTTCCTCCTGCTCGGGCGGCTCGTTCCCGGAGGAGCTCGCGATGTCCGTCGTGTTGGAGTTCGAAACGTTCGTTGATCTCGCCCAAGACCTCGCACAGCTGCTCGATCTGCTCGTCGCCGTTCGCAGCGGTGACCTGGATCCGGAAGCCGACCTCGTCCTTCGGGACGAGGGGGTACGCGGCCATCGTCACGTAGATCCCGCGGTCGAAGAGGTAGCGACCGACCGCGTCGATGTCCTCGTGATCCGCGAGGGGAACCTCGATCAGCGGGTAGCCGGATCGGTTGGGCGTGTAGATGTCGAGCTCGTGCAGCCGGTCGAGGACGCGTTCTGTCTTCAGGTACATCTCGAGTCGGTTGAGGTCGCCGCGTCGCTCGTTCACGTCGAGACCCGCGATCGTGGTCGCCAGCGACGCGATCGGCGACGGCCCCGAGTAGAGGTAAGGAGGAGCCGCGACCTTGAGCACGTCCTTCAGTCGCGTGGGCAGGGTGAGGAAGGCGAGCAGGGACGAGTACGCCTTGGAGAAGCCGGCGATGAAGATCACGTTCTCGTAGGACTCGCCCTGGTGGCGGATCACGCCGTTCCCGCGCGTGCCCCACGGGGTGAGCTCGTCGGGAGCGCGCTCGCCGACGACCCCGAACCCGTGGGCGTCGTCGACGTAGAGGACCGCGTCGTACTCGCGAGCCAGTCGAGCGAACTCCCGGAGGTCGGGGGCGTTGCCGAGCATCGAGTTGACGCCGTCGAGCGCGATCACACGTGGCGTGATCGCGCTCGATCGCAGGAGCTCTTCGAGATGCGCCGGATCGTCGTGGCGGAAGCGCTTGACGGTCGCGCCGTGGCCGCGGGCGATCATCGCGCCGTCGAAGATCGTCTTGTGCGCCCGTCCGTCGAGGAAGACCGTTCCCGCACCCGCGAGCACCGGGATCACCGACATGTGGATGTGGGTGATCGTCGGGAACAGCAGCGTGTCCTCGCCCCCGACGAGCTCCGTCACCTTGTGCTCGATCTCTTCGTACAAGACCGGGCTTCCGAGGAGCCGGGACCAGGAGGGATGCGTGCCCCACCGCTCGAGGTATGCGGGCACCGCGTCGATGATCTCCCGATCGAGGTCGAAGCCGAGGTAGTTGCACGACGCGAAGTCGAACAGCCATCGGTCACCGATCCGGATCCGCCGGCCGTCCTGCTCGTCGATCACGGCGTCGAGCATCGGGTGGGAGTCCTTCAACCGGGCGAGGTCCGCGACGGTCTCCATCCATCGATCGAGCCACCCATCGCCCGCGCGCCGGAAGGGCTGCGGTCCGATCGGACCGGCCACGACCGAGTCGGTCGCCCGCCGACGGGGGGCATCGGACTTCGGGCGAGCGAACACGGGTGCGCGAGAGGCGCGTTGAGTCAGCGACATGGAATCCCCATCGGCCGAATGGGCGAGGGGCTTTACACCTACAAAGGGGTATCTCGTCCCCGGATGAGCACGATGGCGCGTGGCTCGGGACCACCGAAAGGGGGACACGAGTTCCGAGCTCCATACCCCGATCGGGGGACAGCACGAGCAGGCTGGAGCGGATGCAGGCTCAGTTGCACGGGACGGGGCCGCCCGAATCGAGCAAGGTCCCGTCGATGGCAACGAACTCCCATGAATACGCGCCCCCTGCGAGGTAGAGCTTCAGCACACCGAAATCGGTCGCTTGCCCCGCTTCGAAATTGGGGTCCTTCTCCACCAGCAGTGGATAGAGGCCTTTCCCACCGGTGCCAACCACGAACTGGCGGATCCCTTGCGATGCCGGCCGGCCGGCTCCGGTCTGCTTCTCGTATCGCTGGTAGTTGTGCTCGTGACCGTTCAGGACGATATCGGCCCCTGCCGCCGTCAGGTCGTCCCAGAACGCGCGCGCACCGGACGGCGCCGAGTCGCCGTGCGTCGCCCCCGAGTTGAACAGCGGATGGTGCCAGAAGGCGAGGAGGCACGGCTGCGACGTGCGCATCAGGTCGCCCTCGAGGAAGTTATTCTGTGGTGAGCCCTCTTCGCACGGGACGGCATCGCATTCGGAGTTCAGAGCCACGAGGTGCCACGACCCGAGGTCGAAGCTGTAGTAGCCCGATCCCTTCCCCCCGGTGGGTCGACCCTTCGTCGCCCAATAGTCGAAGTACCCGGTCGCATCGTCGACGTGGTACTCGTGGTTGCCGACGGCGGGATACGTCTTGTCCGCGTACCGCCCCCAGGTCACGTCGTAGCCGGCCTCGAACGTTCGCAGCGTTCCATCCGGATACTGCAGGTCGCCGAGAACCGCGACGGCATCGACGTTCTCGAGCAAAGCCGCGGTCGCGTGCTGCTGACACTCGCTCGGGTCCTCCCCCTCGAAGTCGGAGTCGGTCGGTGGGCAGCCGATGTCGCCGGCGGCGGCGAGCGTGATCGACCCCTCCGGGATACGCGGAGGCCGGGCCGGCGACGTCCCTCGGGATCCGGGATCCTCGACCTGCGCGCACATCGTCAGGGCCAGCACGAGAACGATCCCCGCGCATCGGTACCGCAGTCTCGTCCTCACCCTGCCCGAGGGTAGCGTCCCCCGGCGTCCGGAACCACGATCGCTCGTCTGGGCGCGTGGACGGCGCCTCCTGCGGGTACGGACACAGGGTGCCCACCGTCGGGATCCATTCATCGCACGAGCAGCTCTCGCCCGCCCGCCTCCTCGAGGTGGCGCTGGCCGCTGAGGCGGCCGGGTTCCGGGCCGCGATGTGCTCCGATCACCTGGCACCGTGGAGCGAGCGTCAGGGGGAATCCGGTCATGCCTGGGCCTGGCTCGGCGCCGCGATGCAGGCGACGTCACTCCCGTTCGGGGTGGTGACCGCCCCCGGACAGCGCTACCACCCCGCGGTGACCGCCCAGGCGATCGCGACGCTCGGCGACCTGTTCCCCGGCCGGTTCTGGGCCGCGCTCGGCTCGGGCGAGGCGCTGAACGAGCACGTGACCGGCGACCCCTGGCCGCGGAAAGAGGATCGGGACGCCCGGCTCCTCGAGTCCGTGGACGTGATCCGGGCCCTCCTCCGCGGGGAAGAAGTGACCCACGACGGCCTCGTGCGGGTGGACCGCGCGCGCGTGTGGAGCCTTCCTGCCGAGCCGCCCGCCCTCTACGGCGCCGCGGTGAGCGAGGAGACGGCGAGGACCGTCGCCTCCTGGGCCGACGGGATGATCACCGTGTACCAGCCGGTGGACGTCCTCCGGCGGGTGATCGACGCCTTCCGCGAGGGAGGCGGGGGTCGCGCGCCGGTCGCCGTCCAGGTCCACGTCTCCTGGGCGGAGGACGAGGAGACGGCCCTCGCGATCGCGCACGACCAGTGGCGGACGAACGTGTTCGGGTCGGAGCTCGCGTGGAACCTCGAGCTGCCGGCGCAATTCGACGAGGCCGCCACCCGCGTGGGGCCCGACGACGTGACGGAGGCGGTCCTGGTCTCGGCCGATCTCGGCCGGCACGCGAAGTGGCTCCTCGAGCTCGCGGACCTCGGCGTGGACGCGATCTACCTCCATCACGTCGGGAAGGAACAGAACGCGTTCATCGAGGCGTTCGCCGAGCACATCCTCCCGGAGCTGGCGTCGTGACGACCGCCCGCACGAGCGATCTGTGGTGGAAGAACGCGATCATCTACTGCCTCGACGTCGAGACGTTCATCGATTGGAACGGGGACGGCACCGGCGACCTGATCGGCCTCACCGAGCGGATCGACTACCTCGCCGGGATCGGGATCAGCTGTCTGTGGCTGATGCCCTTCCAGCCCTCACCGAACCGCGACGACGGCTACGACATCACGGACTACTACGGGGTCGACCCGCGCCTCGGCTCCCTCGGCGACTTCGTCGCGATGATCCGCACCGCGAAGGACCGGGGGATGCGGGTGATCATCGATCTCGTCGTGAACCACACGTCGGACAAGCACCCGTGGTTCCGCGCCGCGCGCTCCTCTCCCACCTCGGAGTTCCGCGACTACTACGTCTGGGCGGACGAGCCGCCGGCCGAGCCGAAGGCCGAGGTCGTGTTCCCCGATCAGGAGGACACGATCTGGGCGTGGGACGAGAAGGCCGGGCAGTACTACCTCCATCACTTCTACTCGCACCAGCCGGACCTGAATATCGCGAACCCGAAGGTCCGTGAGGAGATGGCGAGGATCGTCGGGTTCTGGCTCGAGCTGGGCGTCGACGGCTTCCGCGTGGACGCCGTGCCGTTCCTCCTCGAGACCGGCGGGATCGCGGGCGAGGTGGAGATCGACCCGCACGACTTCCTCCGGGACCTCCGATCGTTCATGTCCCGGCGCCGGGGCGACGTGATGATGCTCGGCGAGGTGAACCTGCCTCATAAGGACCTGCAGCTGTTCTTCGGCGGCCCCGACGGGGACGAGGTGCAGCTGCTGTTCAACTTCATCCTGATGCAGTCGATCTACCTCGGATTCGCGCGCCAGGACGCGCGGCCGATCGCGAAAGCCCTGCGGGAGACGGTCCGCAAGACCGACGATCAGCAGTACGCGAACTTCCTTCGCAACCACGACGAGCTGACGCTCGACAAGCTGACGGACGCCCAGCGCCAGGAGGTCTTCGACGCGTTCGGGCCCGACGAGGACATGCAGCTCTTCGGGCGTGGGCTCCGTCGGCGCCTCCCTTCCATGCTCGACGGCGACGAGCAACGCATCCGTATGGCCTACAGCCTGCTGCTCTCACTCCCCGGCACGCCGGTGCTGTTCTACGGTGAGGAGATCGGGATGGCGGAGAACCTCGGGATCGAGGGACGGTTGAGCGTCCGCTCACCGATGCAGTGGACCGACGAGAAGAACGGTGGGTTCTCCTCGGCTCCGCCGTCGCGTCTGCGCCGGCCGGTCGTCGAGGGCAGGTTCGGGCCGATGGCGGTGAACGCCGCGGCGCAACGGCGCGACCCCGATTCCCTGCTGACCTGGATGGAGCGTCTGATCAGGCGCCGGCGTGAGACGCCCGAGCTCGCGTGGGGCTCCTGGCAGGTACTCGAGACCGACGTCGACAGTGTGCTGGCCCATCGCTGCGACTGGGAGGGGCGGAGCGTCGTCGCGGTGCACAACCTCGGAGCCGACCCGTGCATCGTGCGCGTCGACCTCGGCGAGGTCCCCGAGGACGCGAAGCTCGACGACCTCCTGGACGAGCGCGGGGTGCTCGACGAGATCGACGGAGCCGCGCTCGAGCTGAAGCTCGGTGGGTACGGCTACCGCTGGTTCCGGATCGGCACGCCCGACCAGCTGACCCCCCCTTAGGCCTGGCGACGGCGCCGGCTAGTCATCGGCAGCCACGGCCTGCTCTCGAGCGGCGGTGAGCCGGCCGCGCTCGATCACGGACTCATCGGGAGAGGGACGAACGCGGACCTCGGGCGACGTCTGATCGTCCTCGAGGAACCCGCCCAGAAGGATCCGGAAGGTCGCCCCAGCGCCCTCCTCGCTGTCCACACCGATCGAACCCCCGTGCGCGTCGACGATCGCCTTCGTGATCGAGAGGCCCAGGCCTGATCCCCCGTTGCTCCTGGAGCGATCGATCTCGACGCGTGAGAACCGATCGAAGATCCTTGGGACGTCTTCGTCGCGGATGCCTCTGCCCCCGTCCGCGATCTCGATCGCGAGGGTCTCCCCTTCCGCGCGGCACCCGACGCGGATCGCGTCGCCGCGACCCGTCGCGTTCACCGCGTTCTCGAGAAGCCCGTCGATCGCCGTCTCCAGTCGCTCCCGGTCCGCGCTCACCGTGCCCCGGCACTCCACCCGGAGCTGCCAGGCGCGATCTGCGGTCGGCGACCATCGGCGCATCAGTCCTTCGAGGAATGGCTCTACGGGAACCTCGGTCGGCGACAGGAAACCCGGATGGCCGGCGGTCGTCAGGAGCAGCAGCCTCTCGGAGAGCCTCGAGAGATGCCCGAGTTCGTCGAGGATGACGTCGACGTCCTTCGAGACCTGACCGTTCGGGCCGGACTCGCGGATCAGCTCCGCGTGGCCGCGTGCCACCGTGATCGGCGTCCGGAACTCGTGGGACGCATCACGCACGAATTCCCGCTGCCCCATCAAGAGGCGATGCTCGGACTCGGCCAGCCTCCCCGCCTCTTCGACGGCCGCCTGCCTCCGAACGCGCGTGCCACACCATCGCGACGAACATCGCCGCCATCAGGGGAACCTCGGCGAGCTCGTCAGGCCCCTCGTGGCCGCGGGAGATCGACAAGGCGAGCGCCGCGCCGGTCGCCACGCTCACGACCAGCAGCACGACCACCGTGGAGCGGAGGCGCCACAGCCGGAGGCCGTACACGAGTGTCAGGCTCACCCAGACGAAGTGGAACGGGATCGTCTCCCAGTGGCTGAGCAGCACGATGACGGCCACGTTCGCCAGGGCGAAGGCGGCCCACGCCACCTCGACCCAGTGCCTACGCAGCGTTGAACCGATACCCGACACTCCGCACCGTCTCGATCACGTCGCCACCGAGCTTGGATCTGAGCCGCCCCACACAGACGTCCACCAGGTTGCTGCCCGGATCGAACGAGTAGCCCCATACCTCGGAGAGCAGATGCTCGCGGCTGCAGACCTCGCCGTCCTGGCGCATCAGGTATTCCAGGAGGAGGAACTCCCGCTCGCTCAAGGCGATGTGACTGCCCTCGGCCTCAACGACGCGACGGGTCAGATCGAGCGTCAGAGCTCCCCCACGGAGGACACGATGCCGCGGGCCGGTGCTCGGCTGCCGGAGCCGAGCGCGCACGCGCGCGATCAGCTCGGCGAGGGAGAACGGCTTCGACAGGTAGTCGGACGCTCCGAACTCCAGGCACCGGACCTTCGTCTCGACGTCGGAGAGCGCAGAGAGGACGAGGACACGCTGATCAGGGCGGCTCTCCAACAGATCCCGAAGGACGGAGATCCCGTTCAGATGTGGCAGGAGCAGGTCGAGCACCACCAGCTCGTACCTGCCGGTCTTGGCCAGCTCGAGCGCCCGGATGCCGTCGTGGGCGCCATCCACCTGGAACCCTTCCGCGGAGAGCGCTCGCGAGACGAAGCTGACGATCCTCGGTTCGTCGTCGACGACCAACACCCTGGCCACGGATCGATGCTAGGCCCCGGCGAGGGCGGCGCGATACCCCTGAGATGACCACGGGATGACGGTTCGCTGACGGTCGCGTCACGAACCCTGGCCGGGACGATCCCAGGTCTACAGTCCCCGCGTGCCGGCCAGGCTCCATGGCGACAGGAGGCCGGCGGGAAGACGAGAGAAGGGGAGCATCGTGGCCTCACGTCTGCACCGGCTGGCGATCGTATCGGCGGCGGCTGCCCTCGCGCTCACGGCCGGCAGTTGCGGCGGCGGAGGCGGGATCGGGGCGACCCTCGCCGACTTCACGATCACCTTGGACGAGTCGAGCGCCGCCGCGGGCGAGCTGACGTTCGATGTCTCGAACGACGCGGAGCAGACCCACGAGTTCGTGATCTTCAAGACCGACCTCGCGGAGGATCAGCTCCCCACGGACGAGGATGGGAACGTCGACGAAACGGGCGAAGGCGTCGAGCTGATCGACGAGATCGAGGACATCGAGGCCGGCGCGAACGAGTCGTTGACCGCGACCCTTGACGCCGGGAGCTATGTCTTCATCTGCAACCTGCCCGGCCATTACGGCCAGGGCATGCACACGTCGTTCACAGCATCCTAGGGGTCGGCGTCTGCGACGGGCGCGCCGAGGTAGAGCCACACCTCGCCGCTCGCGACGTCCACGTCGACACCGAGGACCTCGAACCCGACCGGGATCCGATCGACCTCGAGCGTGGAGACATCCACTCGGTACAGGGAGCCACCGACGTCGCCGACCCAGACGGCATCCTCGCCGACGGCGATGCCGGAAGGATCGTCACCGACGCGGACCGATCGACTGACCGCCCGAGACGCGACGTCCACCCGGGTGACGACGCCGAGCTGTCGGTCGAGGACCCACAGGTGGTCGCCCCGCCCGACCAGCCCATCGATGCTCCCGCCGATCCGGAGCGGCCGGCCGGTCGGCAACAACGTCGCCCGATCGATCTCCCGGAGCTCGCCCTCGATCACGTCGGACGCCCACAGCCTCCGGCCCGTCGTTCCGAGCAGATCGATCCTGAGCCCGGTCTCGGACTGGTCGCGGGCGCCCGTTCGCGGATCCATCTGGACGAGCGTCCCGTCGCTCTCGGCGACCCAGATCGCGTCGTCCAGGGCGAAGCTCCACGTCACGATCCCCGGCGGCGGCGGGAGGACCAGGAACGGCGTCGCCTCGGCGGTCCCCGGATGCACCTTGTAGAGCGTGCCGGCCGAGAGTACCCAGACGGAATCGGCCCCGCTCTCGACCGTCTGGGAGTTCGCGAACCCGATGTCGAACACGGTCGAGCGGATCTCGTCGTGGTGGGGATCGACGTTGATCAGGCGTGGGGCGCGGAGGACCCACACGCTCCCCTCGCCGGCGGCGATCGGCTGATCGACGTACGCGAGGAACGCGGCGTCTCGCCCCTCCACGCCGAGCGCGATCCTCGTGCCCAGCCGACCCGTCTCGATCGCGAAGGGGGCCACGGAGTCGCCCGTGACCCCAGCCGTGGTTCGAGGCCTCGCCGGCTCGCGCCCGGTGGCGAAGAGCACGCCCGCCGTGATCAACGCGACGAGGCCCGCCGCGATCCCGATCAGCATCGCGGATCGGCGCCGGGCACCGGACGGGAAGATCTCGCGGCGCCGCTCCGACGCCTCCTCCACCTCGAGGGGCGGCGCGGCCGGCGCGCCGTCCACCTCCGTCACCTTGAACAGTCGGAACTCGCCCTCCAGCCCCTTCAGCTGGTGCACGCCGTGCTCCGTGAACGCGATGCCCGTGCCGGGCACGATCTCCCGCACGGACGCGGGCACGAGCACCTCCCCCGGCCCCGCGACCGACATCACGCGCGCGGCCGTGTTCACGACGAGCCCGCTCGGCTTGCGTCCGGTCGTCTCGAGCTCGCCGAAGCACACCCCGGCGCGGACCTCGATCCCGAGCTCGTGGACGGCCTCGGTGGCGGCGAACGGCGCAGCGGATCGCGTCGGCCGGACGCTCGAACGTCGCGAAGAACCCGTCGCCCGCGGTGTCGACCTCGTGGCCGCCGAACCGGCCGAGCGAGGCGCCGGACGATCCGGTGGTGCCGCGCGACGAGCTCGCTCCACCGCGTGTTCCCCATCTCGGCCGCGATCGCCGTGGAGCCCACGATGTCGGTGAACAGCACCGCGGCTAGGCCACGCCCCCCTGTGCGCCGCTGCATCGCCGGAGTGTATGCCCCACCTCATCTCGGCGGAACGCCCTTCCGTGCCTGGAACCGCCCGACGAGCGAGCTAGGTCGTGGGAACCGACCCGTTTCCGATGAGCCGCTTCCGGACCCGCCCCGCCGCGACGACGTTGCCCTTCCGCTCGTAGCGGTCGATCGCCTCCTCGTAGGCCTCGCGCGCGTCGTCGCCGCGGCCCGCCGCCTCGAGCACGATCCCACGCACCTCCCGGCCATCCCCCTGCCAGACGGGGTAATCGGTTCGGTCGTTGATCGCGATCGCCTCGTCGGCGAGCCGGAGCGCGTCGTCGAACTCGCCCACGTGAGCCTGCACCCGCGCCCGCGCCATCCGCCACGCGGCCTGCGATGCGATGTCGTCCTCGGCCGCCATCTCCCGGCTCCGAGATGCATACGTACCGGCCTCGTCGTAGCGCTCCAGGTCGCAGAGGGTCAGCGCGAGGAGCCCGCTGACCGTCGAGTTGAACCCGGTCTCGCCGACCACGTCGAGGGTCTCGATCATCTCCCGGAACACGCGCTCCGCCTCGTCGTACCTCCCTTGGAGGCGAAAGGCTTCTCCGTCGATCTGCCGCGCGATCGTGCCACGAACGGGGTCGCCGAGCTCTCCGAACAGCTGAAGCGCGCGGTCGAGGGCGGCGCCCGCTTCCTCGAAGCGGCCGGCCATGTTCAACAGGCCGCCGGTAGCTCGGAGCGCGAGCGCCTCCGAGGCCAAGCTCTCCTTCTGGAGCTGGCCGGCTCGCTGGACAACCTCGAGCGCCTCCTCGACGGGGAGCGGCCCGAAGTACACGCACGTCGAGAGCTGAAGTTGGATCTCCCGCACATCGCTCCTCGACATCCCGGCCGATCGCGGGATCAGTTCGTCGAGGAGCTCGACCGATCGAGCGGTCTCGCCCACGAAGAACATCAGCCTCGCCAGCAGCAGCGATGCCCGATCGGCGAGGACGGGGTCGCCGAGGCGCCGCGCTTCGTCGAGGATCGCGCCCGCCTCCCCGATCGACATCCCGAACGAGTGCGAGGGCTCGACCAGGCCGCGGCTCATGGTCAGGACCAGCGATGCTCGGAGCGCCTCCGACCGGTCTCCGAGTTCCTCGGCCATCGCGATCGCTCGGATCGCGGTGTCGCGTCCCCCCTGGTAGTCGGCATCCTCTTCGAGGACCTGGGACAGCAGCACGGTCGCGCGCAGTCGTTCCGGACCTTCGGGGACGAGCTCGATACACCGCTCGAGGAACCCTCTGGCGGCGAGGAGGTCCTCCCGCTCGTCGGCCCGTTGCGCGCACGCGAGCAGGTGACGTCCGGCACGGCGGCCCAACTCGATCGCCCGGTCGTCCCTCGACGTGAGCTCCACTCGGTAGCGGTACGCCTGTTCCAGGTGGTGCGCGAGGATCTCCTCGTACTCGGTCATCCGTCCCGACGCCGCCCGCGCCAGCCAGTCGGCGAAACGCTCGTGCAGGTCGGCGCGCTGTTCCTTCGCCATCGCCTGGTACGCGGCGTCGCGGATCAGCAGGTGCCGGAACCGGAACGCGTCGTCGCCCGCGAACTCCGCGCGATCCGGCCGGATCAGCAACTTCCGCGCCAGTCCGAGCAGGAGGGAGCTGACGCGGGGGCGCAGCGTCGCGGGGCTGAGCGTCGCGACCGCGCCGACGTGGAACACCTGGCCCTCGACCGAGCCGCGCTCGATCGTTCCGCGCTCCTCGGCGTCGAGCCGGTCGAGGCGCGCCGCCAGGAGCAGGTGGATCGTGGGTGGCACGGTCACGTCGGCGAGGTCCGCCGCCGAACGCCACGCGCCGTCCTCGAACCGAAGGAGCCCGTCGTCGATCAGCATCCCGAGCATCTCCTCGACGAACAACGGGTTGCCCTCGGCCGCCCCGAGGATCCGCTCGCGCACGGGGCGCGGGATCTCCGCGCGTCCGAGCAGGTTGTCGACCAACCGAGAGGCCTCGTCGCCCGGCAGCGGATCGAGCAGGATCGACGTGGCGTTCGACCTCTCGCCGCCCCAACCGGGCCGGACCTCGAGCAGCTCCGGCCTCGCGATGCAGAGGAGCAGGACGGCGGCATCGCGTGTCCAGTCCGAGAGGTGGTCGATGAGATCGAGGAACGTGGGCTCGCCCCAGTGGATGTCGTCGAACACCACGACGACCGGCCGGTCCCGCGCGAGGTGTTCGAGCAGCCTCCGGACGGCCCAGAACGCATCCTCGGTAGAGCCTGGCTCGGCCCAGCCGAACAGACCCGCGACGAGCCGCGCGACGCGCTCCCCCTGCGGGGCGCCGGCGACGACCGCGTCCAGCTTGGATCGAGCGACTTCGGGCGCATCGGTGTCGACGATCCGGGCCGCTTGGCGGACCACGTCGGCCAGCGGGAAGAACGTGATCCCTTCGCCGTAGGAGAGGCATCGACCGTGGAGGACGGTCGCGTCGTTCAGGTTGCGGGTGAGGAACTCCTGGACCAGCCTCGACTTCCCCACTCCCGCGGACCCCATCAGCGTGAACAGGTGCGGCGTGCGATCGGTGACCGCGCGCTCGAGAGCGTGCTCGAGGACGGACAGCTCCTCCGTCCGACCGATCATCGGTGAGTCGAGGTGACGCTCGTGTCCTGCGGTGTGCGCCGAGACCGCGAGCAACCGGTAGGCCGGGACGCGCTCCTGCTTGCCCTTCAAGGTGAGGGGCTCGACCGGTTCGACGTCGACCGCGTCCCTGACCAGCCGGTAGGTCGGCAGGCCCAGGAGGACCTCGTCGGGGGCGGCGGCCTGCTCGAGGCGAGCGCTCACGTTCACCGGATCGCCGGTGACCAGGCGCTGGCCGGCCGTGGGGTCGCCGGCCACCACCTCGCCGGTATTGACGCCGATCCGCATGCCCAGCCGCTCCCCGTACATCCGCTCGAGATCGCCGTTCAACGTGGCGAGGGCCTCCCCCATGCCGATCGCGGCGCGGACGGCGCGGAGCGCGTCGTCCTCGTGCAGGCGCGGGATCCCGAAGACCGCCATCACGGCGTCGCCGATGAACTTCTCGACGGTGCCGCCGTGGCGTTGGATCACGGCGGCCATCTCGTCGAAGTAGCGGCCCATCACGCGGCGGAGTGCCTCGGGATCGAGCCGCTCCCCGAGCGCGGTCGACCCCGTGACGTCGGCGAAGACGATCGTCACGACCTTTCGGACGTCGGCCGCGGGAGTTTCAGCCTCACTCAACGAGGTCGCGCAGTTCTGACAGAAACGAGCCCTCTCGGCGTTCTCCTCGCCGCAGCTGGGGCAGCGCTTCACGGGCCGAGCATAGAAGGCAACCCCGAGCCGGGCGCACGCGACGAGTTCGCTCGGAGGACCCGTGACGTTCGTCCCGTCGACACGCTCGGGTCATCCGGAGCGGTTACACCTTGGATCGGAGGGTTGGCAGAGGCCTTCCGAGAGGCGCCGGGGATCCGGCGTCCGAGAAGGAGGTCCCCCGGTCCTACCGAACCGGGTCCGCTCTCAGGAGCAGACCGCGCAGCGGGACGACGCGAGGCCCGGGCGGCCGCACGCCGTTCGCCCGGGCCTCAGAGACCACGGGTCGTTCGGCCCGCCTTCGATCGTTCCGGCTCGTCGGCCCACGTGCCGGGCTTCGAGGCCGCGGCGACGAGCACGATCACATCGCTGGAGCGGAGGACCGGCGGTTGCTGCAACATCCAGTGCTTCACGCTCGCCGGGCCGCCGACGTAGACATCGTCGGGGAGTCGCTTCACGATCCATTCGTCGGCGAGGATCGCGAGGAGCCCCCGAACCTCCACCGGCCGGCCGAGCGCGGCGGTCAGGAGGCTCGCGGCTCGGAGCGCTTCTGCCGACGCCTTCGCCAGGAAGCTCGTGCGACGTCCGTCGTGAGCGACGCTCCGCGCGTTCACGCGGATCGCCCCGGACAGGTCCTTCCTGTTGATGGTGAAGACACCGCCCGGCCCGATCACCAGATGATCGACGGGCGCGCCTCGCTCCCCGAGGGGGACATCGTGGAACACGAACCATCCCTCGGGCAGACGGCCGAGCCATTCGCCGGAACCGTGCTCGGCGTTCGCTCCTCGGCGCCACTTCCGTGTCGCGCGAAGCACACCAGCCACCGTCTGCTGCGTCCGCGCTTCGATCTGCATGCAGAGTTCCTCGGCACGCGCATCGCCCGGCATGAGCGTGTGACGACGGAAGTGTCGATCAGCTCTCGAGCTCGTCGCGAAGCGCCGAGAGCCACTCCACCGCGATCCGGTCCTGCGGCCGGTCCGCTGCACGCTTCATGCGGATCAGGTCGTCGAGTGAGGCCACCCGCACGACGAGCCCGTCGAGATCCTCGTCCGAGGCCGCCGCATCGAGATCCGCGAACCCGTCCGTGCCGGCCGGCGTGCCCAGGCAATCGATCGGACCAGCGTCGGTCGCGAACGTGAAGTGATCGCCGGCCGCGAGGGCTCGCGCGTCCAGCCGGAACGGCGCGTCCGCCGGGGCACCACGGAGCCGAGCGTGGAGGCCGTCGAGGGCGCCCGCCAACCGCTCGAGGTTCTCGGTGTCGCGTGCGTGACAGACATCCACATCGCCCGTGATCATCGGTGAGCCGCGCAGCGCGGCCGCGTACCCACCGATCAGGACGAACCGCACGCCGTGGTCCACGAGTGCGCGGAGACCGGCGAGCGGATCGAACGGCGGTTCGCTCACGGGTCGGGCCGACGGCGAAGGAGCGCCGTTCGGTTCCACTCCCGCGCGGCGAGCCGGGCGCGCTCGATCGGCGAGAGCCGGAGCCGCTCGCGGATCAACGTCCGGTCCACGCCGAGGCCGGGCCGCTCGACCAGATCGAGCGCCAGGTCGCATCCGCGGAGCAAGACGTCGAGCGTCTCGAGCCTCGGCGAGACGTGATCGCGCTCGATCCGGGAGACCGCCGGCTGAGGCACGCCCGTCCTCCGAGCGAGCTCGCGCTGCGTGAAGCCCGCCCGTCGGCGAGCTTCACGCAGGATCGTGCCGGCTCTCATGGCTCAGATGATAACAGAAACGTTATCAAGCCTGACCCGAGCGGAGCTCGCGCCACCCCTCCCGCTCGAGGAACAGGGAGATCGCGGTGCCGAGGACGAGCGACCAGAAGAAGGAACCGAGTCCGAGGATCGTCATGTCCGAGAGCGCGATCGCGAACGCGAACAGGGGCCCGAGCACGAGCGGGCCGGCGCTGATCTCCCGGATCGCCGCCACGAGGGCCGGCACCAGGGCGAGTCCGGCGATCGCGAGCAGCAGCACCGGAGGGATCAGCAACGCGAGGTCCGTGGCCACGGCGGCGAACAGCGCGATCACCAGTCCCGCTGCGACCGGCAGGAAGATCGACCGGTAGCGGAGGGACCGGTCGCCGGCGGACGGTCCGGCGGTCACGAGGACGGGCGGCAGCGCCAGCGAGACCGCGACCGGGCCGAACAGCGAACCGAGCAGGGTCCCGCCCCCGCACACCAGGTTGGTGATCCGCTCCGGCGGGCGGTAGCCCTGGTCCCGCAGGTAGATCACGGACGGCACGTTCGACTGGACCGTCATCAGGGCGAGGAGCACCGGGGCGACGGTCGCGATCGCCGCGAGCGAGAACGCCGGACGGACGACGTCGAAGGCGGGGAGCGAGAAGGCCGACGGGAACTCCCCGAGCTGTCCCGTCAGGAGCGCGGCGAGGCACCCGGCCAGGAACGCCGGCAGGATCGGCGGCAGCCGCGTGCCGAGCACTCGCTGCCCGACGAGGTAGCCCACCACCGCGGCCCCCACCATGATCGCGACCCGCCACTGGCCGTCGGAGGTGCTGAGCGCCGAGAAGACGTCGACCACGAACGGCATGACCGCGCCGGCGATCAGACCGTGCACGATCGGGGCGGGGATCCATCGAGCGAGCGTGCCCGTGAGCCCGAGGATCGCCGTGAGGAGCAGGATCGCCCCCGCGAGCATCGATGCGCCGACGAGCTCGGCGAACGTCACCCGGTCCCCGAGCGAGACGAAGAAGATGAGCGCGAAGACGTTCCCGGTGAGGAGGAGCGGCATCCGGTACCGGAGCGTGAGGACGAGGCTCGGGATCATCGGGAACCCGTACAGGAGCGCGATCCAGCCGCTCGTCTGCCGATCCGAGAGCCCGAGCCCACGGGGACCCGCCGCGGTCAGGACGATGCTGAGGACCGCGAGGAAGACGATCGTGACGGTGAGCCCGGCGACCAGCGCCGGAAGGCTCTGCCGAAGCTCCCGTGATCTCGTCGCCATCGGATCCTCCGGTGAACGGGGACGATGCGGCTCGCAGTCGGCGCCCATCCTCACGCACCTGGGCGTTCCACTGTCGACGGCTCCACCGTAGCCTTCCGGTCCAACGGGACCCTCCCCCGCGGATCCGTCTGCATCCCCCTGGCGAACCACAGCTGCTGTGGGACGGTCGAGACCGCGACATTCCTCCCTCAGCGCGATACCGCTCCACCGGGTCGGTCGGTCAGAGTGAACTTTCGCCCAGGGCCGCTCTCGGCCCAGCGGGACCAGGAAGGGGACGGGGGTTGACCGAGCGCACGATCAGGAGGTCGCCGTCCGGCGGCCCTCCGGGTCGCCGCACGGCCGTCGCCCTCTCCATCCTCTGCGCCGTGCTCGGCGCGTCCCTCGTTGCTTCACCGGACGCTCCTTCGTCCGGCGTCCATCGCTCGGTCTTGATCCACGAGGCGAACCCCTCCTCCCGCATCGCCGAGGATCGGGTTCTCGCGGTGGGTGGCCACATCACGCGTCCGCTCCCCCTGATCGGCGGGTTCGCGGCGTCCGTGCCGGACGATGGTCTGCCGATGCTCGCCGGAGACCCCGCGATCGCCGGGCTCTCCGTCGACGCACGCGTCGAGATGGCCTCGTCCGGCACCGATGTCTACGACGTCTTCGACCCCAGCCTCGTGTGGCGGAAGGCGATCCGGCTGAGCCAGCTCCCGAGCGGGATCGACGGAAGCGGCGTCACGGTGGCGATGATCGATACGGGCGTCGCCCGTCACGAGGACTTCGGCCACCGCGTCGTCGCGCGCGTGGACTTCACGCCGGGTGGCGCAGGAGACGATGTGTACGGGCACGGCACCCATCTCGCGGGGGTGATCGCGGGCGACGGCGGTGCCTCGGGGGGCAAGTGGCGCGGCGTCGCCCCCGGCGCGGAGCTCGTCTCGGTCAAGGTGGCCGGCGCCGACGGGTCCACCGACGTCTCGATCGTGATCGCCGCCATCCAGTGGGTCGTCACGCACCGCGGCGAGTACGGGATCCGGGTGCTGAACCTCTCGTTCGGCACGGATTCGATCCAGCCGTACGCGATCGATCCGCTGAACGCAGCGGTCGAACGCGCCTGGGCCGCGGGCATCACGGTCGTGGTCTCGGCGGGCAACCGCGGGCCGGGCGTCGAGACGTTGGCCAAGCCCGCCGACGATCCCTACGTGATCACGGTCGGCGCGGCGGACCTCAACCAGACGCCGGAACGTTGGGATGACGAGGTCGCCCCGTTCTCGAGCCGAGGCCCCACCCGGGACGGCTTCGAGAAGCCGGACGTGGTGGCACCCGGCACGACGATCGTCGCCACGCGCGACGCCGGGAGCGCCGTCGACGACCTCCATCCCGATGCCGTCGTCGACCAGCACTACTTCAAGGGCACGGGCACATCGCAGAGCGGCGCGGTCGTCTCCGGCATCGCCGCCCTGATGTACGAGGCCAACCCGAACCTCACGCCGAAGGGCGTGAAGGGCATCCTGATGGGGACGGCGTTCAAGACCGCCGCGTACCGCGTGGGAGGCGGCGACGGACTCGTCGACGCCGCCGGGGCCGTGCTCGCCGCCACGAGCGTCGTCGCCAACCCCAACTTCGGCCTGGTGCGGTCCACCGGCTTGGGCTCTCTGGACAGGAGCCGCGGCCGCTTCCACGTGGAGACGGATCTCGACGGCGACGGCGTGGCCGATCTCGTCGAAGGGGAGCAGGACGTCCTCGGCGACCCGTGGGACTCCACCTCGTGGTCGTCCACCTCGTGGAGCTCCACCTCGTGGTCTCCACCTCGTGGTCGTCATTGATCGCGGAGAACGCCGGCTGGTCCAGCACCTCGTGGAGCTCGACGAGCTGGAGCGGCACGTCCTGGAGCTCCTCGTCGTGGAGCTCGAGCAGTTGGAGCTCCGTCGCCTGGAGCTGAGAGGGAACCCTGACGATGCAGACACTTCCCCGCTCCGTGAAGATCCTGATCGGTACGGCGACCCTGCTCGGTGTCGCGTGTGTCGCGATCCGGGTCCCGGACATCGCCCGGTGGGGCACCGCGGACGTGCTCGCGGTCGTCGTGATCGCCGGGCTCACGATCGTCACCGAACGGTGCTCGATCCCCTTGCGCCGCGGATCGGAGACCGTGAACTTCGCGCTCACCGACGGCGTATGGGCGGGCGCTCTCCTCCTCGTCTCGCCGTCGGTCCTCACCGTGGCGGTTCTCCTGGGGGTCGGCGTGGGCCAGGCGCTGAACCGCTGGAAGCCGTACAAGATCGCCTACAACGTCGCGCAGTTCCTTGTGGGGATCACCCTCGCCGAGTTCGCGTTCACGATCCTCCGCTCGTGGGGGGACGGGCCCACCGATCCGATCCTCTGGGCCGGCGTCCTCGGCGCGATGTACATCACGTTCGCGGTGAACGCCACCGCGATCATCCTGGTGGTGTCCATGGTCGAGGGGTCGCGGTTCCTCGACCTCTTCCGGCTCCCGCTCTCGCTCAACGTGGTGCACTGGCTCGGCAACATGGCCTTGGGCATCCTCGGCGCGATCCTGTGGACGGCGGAGCCCGTCGCGCTCGTGCTGATGATCGCGCCGGTCGCGCTCACGTTCACGACCTACCGGCGGTGGGTCGAGAGCATCCACGAGCGTGACCAGATGCGTGACCTCTACGAGGCGGGCCGCGCCCTCTCCGCACCGCTCGCATCCTCGGAGGACTTCGGGGGGTTCCTCGGTCTCCTCGAGAAGCTGCTGGCCGCCGACCGCGTGGAGCTCGTGGTCGTGGACGGGAGCAGCGTCGCGGTCCACGCCTCCGCGGGCGTGCGCTACCTCACGGTGGACGAGGCGGAGACCGCTCCCCTCGAGGCGTTCGTCGCCGTCCACTCCGGCGTCGCGCCGCAGATCGCGCTCGTCGGGGACGAGGGGGACGTGCGAGGCGTGCTCGCCGTCTACCGACCGCAGGTGCTGTCCGCATCGGAGCGGCTCCTCCTCGACGGTCTGGCCAACCAGATCGCTGCCCGGCTGCAGGACCACCGGGTGTTCGGCAAGACGCTCGAGCGTGCGCGCCTGTCGGAGATCGTGTCGCACACGTCCGATGGTGTGTTCACCGTCGACACCCTCGGACGGATCACCACCTGGAACCCGGCGATGAAGGCCCTCACCGGCTACACGGAGGACGAGGCACTCGGACGACGGTGCCACGACCTCCTGGGGCTCGATCGCGACACGGTCTTCTCCGACGGTGCCGCCGGGGACGGCGAGGCGCGGGACACGGAGATCCGGACGAGCGAGGGGACGAAGAAGGACGTGCGCCTGCGGACGAGCGTGATCCGCGACGACGAAGAGGCGCCGCCCGCGCGGATCGTCGTCGTGCGCGACGCGAGCGAGGAGACCCGCGCCGAGCAGATCAAGCGCGACTTCGTCTCGATGGTGTCGCACGAGCTGCGGACGCCGTTGACGCCGTTGAAAGGTTTCCTGATGAGTCTCGTCGAGGGCACGGTCGAGGACTCGCCCGAGCGGCGAGAGGAGTACTACCGGATCATGCTCCGCCAGGCGCAGCGCCTGGAACGGACGGTGAGCGACATGCTCGACGCCTCGCAGATCGAGGCCGGCGGTCTGGTCATCGATCTCCAACCCGTGCCCCTGGACCACGTGCTTGGGCGCCTGGTGAAGGAGTTCCAACGAGCAGCACCCCGGCCGCCGCGTCGCCGTCGGTGAGATCGGGCGGCCGGCGATCGTCCTCGCCGACCCGTTCCGGGTGGAGCAGGTGGTCTTGAACCTGCTCTCGAACGCCGACAAGTACACGGCTCCGGACCTGCCGATCACGGTCGGCGCCATCAGGAACGGCCGCCACGTCACGATCTCCGTGTGGGACAAGGGACAGGGCATCGCATCGGAGCACCTCGATCGGATCTTCGACCGCTTCTACCGGGTGAAGGACGGATCGGAGCAGCGGCTTCCCGGAACCGGGCTCGGCCTCTACATCGCGCGGACCCTGGTCGAGGCGATGTCGGGGCACATCTGGGTCGAGTCGGAAGTGGGCGTGGGCACGGCGTTCTCGTTCAGCTTGCCGATCGTCGACGTCGCTTCGCTCGGCGAGGCGATCCCGTTCGACGTCGCCGCGGCCGAGGCCGTGGAATCCGCCCCTGGTCCGCCGCCGCTGAGCGCGGTCCGGGTCCATCTCCCTACCGATGCCGTAGTAGGCCGACCTGGGCGGTTGCACGCAGGGCCACGGCGCCCAAGGATGGAGGTACCCTTCCCCACTCCAGGAGGCATCATGCGGATCCGGAACCTGGCGCTCACCGGCTTGGCGGCGGCAGCCGTTGCGTACTACTTCGACCCGGTCAAGGGGAGCGCGAGGCGGAGCCGACTGCGCGGGCAGATCCAAACGCTGACCGGTAGGGCGATGCGCCGGAACGACCGGGAGCCACTCCCCGAGAACGTGGCGCCGGTATCGATGCCCGAACCGCCGATCGCGGAGAAGACACCGGAGGTGCGACCCGTCGAGAGCGTAGCGTCCGCACCTGTGCTCGAACCGCCGATCGTCGAGAAGACACCGGAGGTGCGACCCGCCGAGGCCGACGCGCTTCCAAAGGACCAGGACGACGCGGCGATCGCGGAGAAGGTCCGGGCTCGGCTCGAGGAGCGCTCGGACCTCGAGACCGGCGGCCTCGTGATCGACGTGGTGCGCGGCGTCGCGTACCTCCGAGGCGAGCTGCACGATCATCAGCAGTTCGACGAGGTCGTCGACCTCACCGGCTCGGTACCCGGCATCCGGAGGGTGCAGAGCCTCCTCCACCTGCCGGAGAGCGAGCGGGTCAGCCGCCCCCAGTCCAGGGTGATCAGCACGCCGACCACCCCGCCCCTCGGCGACTCCTGGAACGGCTAGACCTCGAGCATCCGCTCCAACCGGTCGAAGGTCGGCGACGTGCACGCCGCCTTCCGGAAAGGGAAAGGGCCCACCGGAGTGGGCCCCATCCCTGGAACGGCCGCGCTATGCGTGCGCGACGCGGCCGCGTGGTATCGGTCAGACCTTCGCGGGCGTGCCCTCGAAGAAGGCCATGTCCCCGATCTGGGTCGACTTCAGCTCCACCTTGTTCCCGAGGTGCTCGCGCACCCAGCGCTCGGCCACCGGGACCGATGCGTCGGCGTCCTTGCGGGTCTCCCAGAGGCTCACCGAAACGAGCTTGCGGTCGCCGAGGTCGGCGATCCCGTACCGGATGAAGCCCTTCTGATCCTGGAAGGTGCGGAGCATCTCTTCACGGGCGGCATTGGCGAGCTCCTCGAAGGAACCGGCCCTGATCTCGTACGTTGCGATGCGAACGTGCTGCTGCATGGTTGTGTACTCCTTCGTTGTCATGTGTCTGGACCCGTAACCGTCTGGGTCAACTGAGCCAGATCAGGAGCACGGATCGCTCCAGATATCAAGCGTCGCTGGAACCAGCGATGGAACGGGATCGGCGGATGCGATCTCCGTTGCGCCTGCTTCTCCCCTCCGATGGATGGGGACCGCGTCTCTTCAAGTGTACGTCTTTGCCTCGGGGGCACGACGGCGACTCGTCCTGGAGCCAAGATCGTCGTGAGTCGGCCGACGGAGCGCACCGTACCCTGGCCTCGTGGGTGACCCGCGACGTTCGATCGAAGAGGCGTTCAGCTTCGTCAGCGGATCCGAGCGGATCGCGGTCCTCACCGGCGCCGGCATCAGCACCGAGTCCGGCATCCCCGACTTCCGCGGGCCGAACGGCGTGTGGACCACGAAGCCCGAGACGATGAAGCTCGTGCACATCGAGGACTACGTCCGCGATGTGGAGATCAGGGTCCGGGCGTGGCAGGAGCGCATGGTCCATCCCGCGTGGATCGCGCAGCCGAACGCCGGCCACGTCGCCCTCGCGAAGCTCGAACGCCGCGGCTCGGTGCTCGCGCTGATGACCCAGAACATCGACGGGCTCCACCAGGCCGCCGGCTCCGAGAAGGTGCTCGAGCTCCACGGGACGATCTGGCTCGCGAAGTGCCTCTCCTGTGACCGCCGCACGCGGATGCAGGAGCAGCTCGAACGCGTGAGGGCCGGCGATCCCGACCCCGCGTGCACGGAGTGCGGCGGCATCCAGAAGTCGGCGACGATCGCGTTCGGCGAGCAGCTCGATCCGCTGGTGCTAGAGACGGCCGTGGTGGCCTCGAGCGCCTGCGACCTGTTCCTCGCGATCGGGACGTCGCTCAGCGTGCAGCCGGCCGCGTCGCTCGCGGTGGAAGCTCACCGCCGGGGCGCTCGACTCGTGATCGTGAATCAGGGCGAGACACCGCTCGACGACCGCGCGGACACGATCCTCCGCGACCCGATCGGCGAAGTGCTGCCGCGGCTGGTAGCGACGAGCTCGGCTCAGCGATCGGGATCCGACGGATCGTCGAGTCCGTAGAGCCGGCGGCTTGCGGCGGACATCCGCGACGCCTCCGCCGGCGTGATCATCCAGGCGGGATCGTTCTTCGACCGGTCACGGTTGCGGCGACGCGGACGCTTCCCCCCGCTGCGGGCTCTTCGGCCGGAGGCCTCGGAACCGACGAGTGTCGTGCGTACGCCGGCCGCACCATCCGCGCTTCGATGGGGTCGAAGCCGAGGGCGTTCTCCTGCGCGCCGGCCTCCACGGGACCGGACAAGCCGGTCTCGGTCACGGTCGTCGCGTCGGCCGGGGCCGTATACGGCGTGGTGCCCGTTCGGGCGGCCACCAGCCACCGTTCCTCGAGGTCCCGCCGGAGGAACTCGGCCCGGAAACGATCCGCGCCCCACTTGGCCGCCCGCTGCTGCGCGTATCGCAGCAGTGCGGTCTCGACGAGCTCCTCCTCGGTCAGCACGGGGTATCTATCGGCATCGAGGAGGTCAGAACTTCAGTCCAGACCTCCCTGGATGACGTGGAAGTGCCGCCGGTGGAGTCTCAGACGCACGCGGTCACGGAGTCCGGAATGCGGGAGTCCGTTCTGTCCCGCTGCCTCCATCTCCTGCATCTCGCGGGCGAGCGGAGCAGTGTCCCAAACGGGTCCCAGTGGAAGCTCGAGGCGCCGGGCGAGCGAGAGGGTCAACCCTGCGTCGCTGGTCGTCGGCATCAGTTCGGCGATGCGCGCTCGCTCCGCCCGGTAGCCGGTCTCGTGCTCGATCACCTTCCCGGCGAGATCGACGCGACCGAACACGACGCTGTTCGACACGTCCGTGTGGTCGGCGTCGGTACGAACCTGGGTCATCGCCGTGAACCGAGCGACGGCGTCGGGAGTCTTCATCGCGTAGAACCCGCACGAACAACCTTCATCCGGAGCCAGGTGGGTCCCTTCGTCGAGTGCCGGGCAGGATGCCCGAACCCACCCGGACCACGCGCCCTCCCACGCGTTCTCTTCTCCGAGGTCGTCTGCGGTGAGAGTGATAGGGAAGAGCTGTACCGCTCGTTCGCTCGCGGTATATCGCCACGCCCGATAGCCCACGATCGGTTCGATGAGGTCCGGGGCGTAGGCCCATCTACCGATCGTCGTGATCATGGTCTGGGTTGCGGCTCGAGCGTGCGGACGGGCTCGATCGGGATGGGCCGTTCCTCCTGGCCCGCATCCCCGAAGGGCTCATCGAGGGGCTCCTCGATCGGCTCGATGTAGATCGTCCGACGCTGCTCGCCGATGTTCACAAGACCTCCTCCCGTCGATGCTCGCCAGCAACCTCTGCTGCTCCGCCAGCCACTCCTCGAGCCGTTCCCGGTGGAGCTCGAGGAGGCGGCGCACGGCGACCGGATCGTCCGCCGCCAGGACGGCGCGGATCTCCCGAGAGGGCATCCCCTGCCGTCGCAGGATCCGCCGCGCCGCCCCAGCCGTGATCGTCACCGCGAGCGGTCCTTCGGGGTCAGCATCCACCCGAGCCCGGCCGCGAACAGCAGGATCCCGAGTGGTGCCCCGATCACCGTCAGCATCAGCATCCCGCCGGTCATGAACAGTATCGAGCCGAACACGACACCGCTGAGGCTCGGGAGGTCCGGCCCCACCCACTCCTGATCCGTCTCTCGCTTCGCCCGCATCTCTCATCACTCCTTCACCACACGAGACGAGAGACCCACCATCCCCGTGACACTTGGATCGATCTGAAGAAAGAGGCGCAGCGATGTCACGGAACGAGGGCCTCTCTCGTCTCGTGGGAGGATGGAGAGAAGATCCGCGCTGGAGGCACGCATGGACGACCCCGTCGCCGAGCTGCGGCCGCTGCTGTTCTCGATCGCCTATCGCATGCTCGGCAGCGCCAGCGACGCCGAGGACATCGTCCAGGAGGCCTTCCTGCGGTTCCATCGCGAGACCGGGGCCGGCACCGAGGTCGAGTCGCCGAAGTCCTACCTATCGGCCGTGACGACCCGCCTGTGCATCGACCACCTTCGGTCCGCGCGCGTCCGCCGTGAGTCGTACGTGGGGACGTGGCTCCCCGAACCGCTGCTCACCGACGAGACATCGGACGCCGAGCGTCACGCGGAGACCGCCGATTCCCTCTCGATGGGGTTCCTGGTGCTGCTCGAGAGCCTCACGCCGGTCGAGCGCGCCGTGTTCCTGTTGCGCGAGGTCTTCGAGTACGACTACGACGAGATCGCTTCGGTGGTCGGCAAGAGCCAGGAGAACTGCCGTCAGATCGCGGTCCGAGCCCGCCAGCACGTGCATGCCGGGAAGCCGAGGTTCGAGGCATCGAGGGCCGAACGTGAGGAGCTCGCGAGCCGCTTCCTCCGAGCTGCCGGCGAGGGCGACGTCGAGAGCCTCGTTGGCATGCTGGCCGCCGACGTGGTGGCGTACGCGGACGGCGGGGGCAAGGCCACCGCGTTCCCACGCCCCGTCCATGGCCGCGACAAGATCCTGCGGCTCCTCCAGGGGCCCGCCGCCTCCGGCGCACGTCTGTCGGTCACTGGTATCCGTCCAGCCGAGATCAACGGCCAACCGGGCGCGATCCTCCTCGACCGGGACGGTGTTCCCGTGGCTGCGGTCTCGCTCGACATCGCGGACGGCCAGGTGCAGACGATGCACTTCGTCAGCAATCCCGAGAAGCTCGAACACCTCCGAGGGCTGGTGACCGGTCCCGGCTGACGGACGGACCGCTATCGCTCGTTCGGGAGGGCGGCCTGCAGCGCGAGCTGGTCCTCGAGTCCCTCGACCTTCTCGACCTCCACGCCCGTCCGGCGCCGCTCGCGGAGCTCCAGACGCCGCGACAGCCGCGAGAGCGTCGAGGTTCACGATCACGAACATGATCCCGACCGTGAGGAACACCTGGAGGAGCGGCGCGTCCACGCCCGTCCCCAGGAACGGGCTGCCGCTGGTGGAGACCACGATCCGCGCGTGCCGCATCACCTCCTGGATCCCGATGATGCTCACGAGCGTGGTGTCCTTCGTCAGGGTGATCAGCTGCGACACCGTGGCAGGCACCATCCGCCGGAGCCCCTGGGGCAGCACGACGAGCCGCATCGCCTGCCAGTGGCGGAGCCCGATCGACGCCGCGGCCTCACCCTGCCCGCGCTCCAGCGACACGATGCCCGCCCGCATGATCTCCGCCAGCACGGCCGAGTTATAGAGGGTGAGACCGATCACCGCGGCCAGGAAGAACGGTGTCTGGAACGCGGTCGGGAACCACTCCGGGACCACGCGCTCGTAGGCGTCGCGCCAGGACTCCGGCATCACCAGGAAGAAGTACAGGATGGTGAAGATCAGCGGGAGGTTGCGCCACACGTCCACCCACAGTCCCGCCACCCTGCTCAGGACCCGGCGCGTGGAGACCCGGAGCAGCGCGAGCACGAGGCCGATCGTGAGCGAGAGCACCATCGCGACGACTGCGATCTGGATGTTGATCCAGAATCCGCGGAGGAGGAACCAGAAGTTGTTCCCCGAGAAGAGCCACTCCCAGTTGTCCGGGTCGAAGAGATAGCCCATCTCAGCTCACCGCCTGACAACGAGCCGTCGTTCGAGGGCCCGAACCGCGAAGGTCACGCTGACCGTCAACAGCAGGTAGCCGACGGCCGCCCAGAAGAACACCTCGTTGTACTGGAACGTCGCGGAGCCGATCAGCCGAGCTTCCTTCAAGAGGTCGTCGGCGAGGGCGAAGACCACGCCGATGATCGCGGAGTTCTTGATCATCGCGATGATCAGGCTTCCCAGCGGGGGGATCACGCTCCGCACCGCCTGGGGGAGCACGATCTGGGACTGCACTCGCCGGTAGGTGAACCCGAGCGCGAGGCCGGCGTCGATCTGCCCCTTCCCGACGGCGAAGACGCCCGAGCGGATCGTCTCGGCCACGTAGGCGGCCGTGTAGAGGCCGAGGCTCGCCGTCCCGGCCACCCACGGCCCGATGGGGATCCCGGCGCGCCGGAGCCCCAGGTAGGCGATGGTCAGGAGCACGAGAAGGGGGGTGTTGCGGAAGAACTCCACGTACAGTCCGCCGACCCATCGGACCCACCGGATGGGCGCCAGCCGGAGGGCGCCCACGAACAGCCCCACACCCATCGCGATCACGAACGACACCGCCACGAGCTGAACGGTGACCAAGAACCCCGAGCGGAACTCCGGGAAGTGCCGGACCAGCACTTCCCAGAGCTCGCTCATCGGCTCGCGATCGCCTCGATCAGCAGGTCTCCTCGCACGGACGCAGCTCGAGCGCCTCTTCGAGGGTCATCGTCGGAGCGGGATCGGTCTCGCCCGTGTACTGGCCGATCCACTTCTGGTACGTGGCGTCCCAGCGGCCGTCGTCGATGAACGCCTGGACCACCCCGTCGACGAACTCCTTGAACTCCGCGTCGCCGTCGGCGATGCCGGCGCCGTACGGCTCGACCGTGTAGCCCTCGCCCTTCAGCTCCAGGGTGTCATCCTGGATGATCATCCCGGTGAGGATCACGTCGTCGGTGGACACGGCGTCCACGGCGTCGGTCTGGATCAGCTCCAGGCATTCGGAGTACGTGTCCACCAGGCGCAGCTTCGCCTCCGGCGCGTTCTCCTTGAGGTTCTCCTCGTACGTCGAACCGGTGGCCGTGCACACCGTCTTCCCCGCCAGGTCCTCGACCCCGGTGATGTCGGAGTCCACGGGTGCGAGCACGCGGCCCTCGGCGATGTAGTACGGGATCGAGAAGTCGATCTCCGCGTCCCGGTCCGTCGTGATCGTCATCGTCGAGAGGATCAGGTCGGCCGTGCCGTCCACGAGGAACGGGATCCGGTTGTCCGAGATCGCCTCGATGAAGTTCGGCTCCACGCCGAGCTCGTCGGCGATCGCCTGGCCGAGGTCGACGTCGAAGCCCTCGATCGCGTCGGTCTGCGGGTTCTTGAAGCCGAACGGCGGGACGTCGTACTTCACGCCGATCGTGATCTCCCCCGCTTCCTGCAGCTCTGCCATCGTCGACCCGGCGGGGAACTCCTCGGTCGGGCCTCTCGGCCGGTCGGTTCGGGCTCGTCCTCGCCGCACGCGGCAGCGACGAGCGCGAAGACCGAGACGAGCACCACCGGCCAGCGGCGGCTCCACCTCATACGTGCCATGGCTCCTCCCTTCGAGCCCGCCCTCCGCGCGGACTGCTCCGCCCCCTCATCTGTAGTACTGGTTCCTCAGTGCCGGAGGATCTTGTCCACGAAGTCCTTGGCCCGCTGGCTCTTCGCTCCCTCGAAGAACGCCTCCGGCGCACCCTCCTCCACGATCCTCCCCTCGTCGACGAACGCGATCCGGTCGCACACCTCGCGCGCGAAGCCCATCTCGTGGGTCACGACGATCATCGTCATGCCGTCGTGCGCGAGGTCACGCATCACGTCGAGCACCTCGCGGATCATCTCCGGGTCGAGGGCCGACGTCGGCTCGTCGAAGAGGATCAGCTTCGGCTCCATCGCGAGCGCACGGGCGATCGCGACCCGCTGCTGCTGGCCGCCCGACAGGTCGGCCGGGAAGTCGTCGGCTTTCTCCGGGATGCCGACCCGCTCCAGGAGGTCGCGCGCCAGGCGGTTCGCGTTGGGCTCGGACATGCCCTTCACCTTGATCGGGCCGAGCGTGATGTTGGCCAGCACCGACTTGTGCGCGAACAGGTTGAACGACTGGAACACCATCCCGATCTCGGCGCGCAGCCGGAAGAGGTCCTTGCCGGCCCCCGGGACCGAGTGCCCATCGAACCGGATGTCACCCTCGTCGATCGTCTCGAGGCCGTTGATGCAGCGCAGGAGCGTGGATTTCCCGGATCCCGACGGCCCCGCGATCACGACGGCCTCCCCGGTGGAGATCGCGAGGTCGATCCCGTCCAGGACCAGATGGGAGCCGAAGCTCTTGCTGACGTTGTCGATCTCGATCAGATGCCCGTTCGAGGTCATCGCGTGCGAACGAGTCTAGTGAGGCGCCCCGGGATCCGCTCAGGTGGGGTCCCGGGAGAACGCGGGCACGGTCCGGTGGACGATCGGCCCGATCGTCAACGCGAACAGTACGGTCCCGATCCCGACGGTCCCTCCGAGGAGCCATCCGACGACGAGCACCGACACCTCGATCGCCGTCCGCACCACGCGGAGCGACCGGCCGCCTCGCGCGAGGCCCACCATCAGCCCGTCCCGAGGACCCGGCCCGAGGCCCGCTCCGATGTAGGCGCCGGTCGCGATGCCGTTCAGGACGATCCCGGCGACGAGATAGGTCCATCGCAGCACGAGGTCGCCGGTCGGAGGGATCAGGAGCAGGACGCCATCGAGCGAGAGCCCGACCAGCACGACGTTGGCGACGGTACCGATCCCAGGACGCTGGCGCAGCGGGATCCACAGCAGCAGGACGACGACGCCGGCGGCGATCGTGCACACCCCGATCGAGAGACCGGTCGCGACGGACAGGCCCTGATGGAAGACGTCCCACGGATCGAGGCCGAGCTCGCTGCGGACCAGGAGCGCGAGGCTGGCACCGAACAGCACCAGGCCGGCGATCAGCTGGACGAACCGTGTGACCGTTCCGCTTCGGGGCGCGGCACGCGGCGACATCGAACTCCCCTCGATCATCCCGCTCCATCATCGCCGGTGGATGTGAACACGCCCCACGAGAGGCTGCTCTTAGGGGAGCATCGATCTCTGGGATGTCGGACTAGCGGATCGGCGCTTCGCGCTCGATCAGGACCCTGTTCAGAGAGCCCTCTTCCGCCAACCCGGCATGCCCGGAGGTCTGGGAGATCACGGTGAGCAGGGCGCCGAGCGCCGCTTCTGCGCTCGGAGCATCGATCCTCGCGATGATGTGAGGCTCCCCGCTCTCGGGGTCACGCGACGCCATCACCTCGTCGACGATCGCGTAGGTGTTCGCGAGGATGCCGATCTCGTGCAGGGCCTCGTCGTCGACGTCCGCGCGGACACGAAGATCAAGCCGAAACCACATCGGCGCACCGTAGCGCGGCACGGCGATCCCGTACAGCCGGTCAGAGGCGGGGTGGGGCCGTCATCCGTCAGGTGGATCGAAGCGCGCGTCGTCGACCTCATCCGAGACGTGTGTCGCTTCGATAATCGTCGGAGCATGGCCCTCCGTCTCGAGCGCGAGCGAGAGCAACGCTCCGTCGTCGGCGAAGCACCAGCGTGCTGCCGACGCACCTGCTCGCAGCTCGAGGCATCGGACGGGGATGCCCGCAACGACGTCCTCGGTCATCGTCACCGGACCGTCGGCCGAGAGGCCGGCGGTCCGGGCGGCCTCGGCCGCGCCTTTGATCAGCTCCCCGAAGGGAAGGTCATCGAGGATCGCATCGACCGTGCGAGATCGGCAGGACGGTTCCCCACGAACGCAGATGAGCCCGTCATTTCCAACGACGATCGCGATGGTCATCGTGCCGGCCTCCCCCACGTCGAGCCGCCAGCGTCTCGGGGGATCCCAGACGATGGTCACGATGCCGCTCGGATCGCAGTAGCGCAGTGCCGCCGCGACCCCGCTCCGCTCCTCGACCACCGCGCGCAGACACTGATGGACCGACTCGGGCAGCCCCGGACGCTGCCGCTCGGTCCGATACGTGATCGTCGCGGACGTTCGGTGCCACGTCGCGATGGCGGCCCGCAGCTCCGCGATCGTCGTAACCGTCGGAGCGGCGGTCGGTGTCCCCGTCGGCGCCTTCGGCCGACCGGAAGACGCAGGAGTGCACGCGGACAACGCGACCGCCGCGACAAGGAGCGCGGCTGGCACGTGGCCCCATCGGCGCCTCGCTTCCATCGCCGGGCGAGCGTAGCTCGCACGGATCTGCCCTGGGCAGCGTTTGCCCCTCACCTCGAACGGGCACATCTGCAGTAGCGATCGGATCGAGGTCGGACGACCTCAGTGGAAGGAGCACGGATGGACCAGCGAACGACCGATACGGAAGATCGGACCACCACCACGGCGACGGAGGACATGTCCGAGGGGAGCGACCGAGAGGACGTCCTCGAGCTCCCCGAGAGCGGGACGGAGGCCGGACCCCTTTTCGCCGAGGAGCAGAGTGCCTCGTATCGCAGCCGCTGGGACGAGATCCAGGGCCGGTTCGTGGACGATCCCCGGGGCGCCGTCCGCGAGGCCGACGAGCTCGTGAGCACCGTGATCGGCGAGCTCGAATCATCGTTCCACTCGCGGAGGGACTCCCTAGAAGCGGGCTGGCAGCAGGGCGATGACACGTCGACCGAAAGCCTTCGCCTCGCCCTACAGGCGTATCGGTCCTTCTTCGGCCGCCTGCTCAACACGTAGGAGCGACTCGACCGCTCCGATTTGACTCGAAGCGAAACGAGGTTCACCCTCGGAGCAACACTTGGTCGAGGGGGTGTCCCGATGGGGCGCAGCGTCTGGCAGCGAAGTGTGACCCGTGACGAGCAGCTCGTCTCCCTGCAGCACATCCGATGGAGCGCCATCCGTACCGCGCGACGGGTCGTTCTCGGCGTCGTCGTGGTGTCGCTCGCGATCGCCGGGACGGTTGCTCCCGCGGGCGCCAGGTCAGATCGGAGCGTGATCAATCGATCACTCTCGCAACCCGCCGCATCGGGTGATGCCGTCCTGACATGGAGCGCGAACGCGGGCGACGCGGGTCTCGCCTCCTGCCTCGCACCCACCGGCAACCCCCTGCTGGAATCACGCATGTACGCGATGGCGCACGTGGCTATCCACGATGCCCTGAACGCGATCGACCGGCGCTACCAGCCGTACGCGTTCTTCGGACACGCGAGGCGCCGCACATCCACCGATGCCGCAGTCGCCACGGCCGCGCACCACGTCCTGGTCCCGGTCCTCGGCCAGCTCCCGTCCCCGCCGCTCCCGCCGACGTGCATCACCGCGGGGATCGACAGCGTCGAGGCCGACTACGAGGCCGCGCTCGACGCGATCCCGAACGGTCGCCAGAAGCGGAGGGGTGTGCGGGTGGGAGCGGCGTCTGCCGCCGCGATCCTCGCGCTCCGAGCGGACGACGGTTCGGACACCCTCTTGGTGGACACGGCGTATCCACAGGGCGACGAGCCCGGCGAGTACCGGTTCACGCCCGGCACCCCGTTCGCGTTCGCGCCGGGTTGGGGGGACGTCACGCCGTTCGTGCTGAGAGACAGCTCCCAGTTCCGCGCGGATGAGCCCTACGACGTGACCTCGAGCGCCTACACCGCGGACTACAAGGAGGTGAAGCGCCTCGGTGGCGATGACATCACCACGCCCAGCCAGCGCACGGACGAGCAGACGGAGATCGCCCTGTTCTGGGTGGAGAGCTCGCCGCTGCAGTGGAACCGGATGGCGAGGATCGTCGCCGCCGACCAAGGGCTCGACGAGTGGGAGAACGCGCGACTGTTCGGCCTGCTCAACATGGCCCTCGCGGACGGCTACATCGGCTCGTTCGAAACCAAGTACCTCTACAACTTCTGGCGGCCCGTCACGGCGATCCAGCTCGCGGCGACCGACGGCAACTCCGACACGGACGCCGACGCCACGTGGACCCCGTTGGTGACGACACCTCCTATCCCAGACCACGACTCGGCGCACAGCGTCGAGGGAGGCGCCGCGGCAGCGGTGATGCGTCGGTTCTTCGGCACCGACGACATCAGCTTCGAGACGTGCAGCCTGACGCTGCCGGCCGGGAGCACCTGCGCCGACGCGACGTCGGTGACGCGTTCGTTCTCGAGCTTCTCCCAAGCGGCACGGGAGAACGCGCTCTCTCGCATCTACGTCGGGTTCCACTTCCGGAACGCGGTCGTGGACGGGGTCGAACACGGCCGCAGGATCGGCAACCGCGCCGTGATCCGGTTCCTGCGCCCGGTTGAGTAGGGCCGGCGCGTATGCGGGAGAGAGGTCGCGGAAGCGACCTCCCTCCTGCGTCCAGCAACGCGCTGCAGGATCGCGACGCGGCGGCGTCCTTCGAGATCAGAACTTCGCAGCTGTTCCGCCGACAGCGTCAGGCGTATCGGCCACACTCGACGCACGCGTACCAACCCCCGGCCGGGTCGTCCAGCACGAAGGTCGTATGCCGCCCGCACCGGACGCACGTCCGGGTCTGGTACGGCGCAAGGCTGCTCTGCGACCGATCCCTCAGAGTGACGACGGGCAACGCTCGCTCACCGCTCCGGGTCGACATCCTTGACTTCAGCATGTGCTCCCCCTTCCCCCTACCTTCGAGGATCCGACGCCGTGGCGAGCCTCGCCGGCATCCCCGGGAGCTTGCGGATGATCGCGAACCCGAGACGCTCGGAGACCAACAGGTCCAGATCCGGGCTCTCGTGATCCGTCGCGATCGCGAAGTAGGTCCCGTGGGCGCGGACCTCCTCGTACTCCAGGTGCGTAAGCGCGATCGTCGTGGCGCACGCCCCGTCGCTGCACTCGCAGACGAATGGGCTCGACACGTCTCCGGAGCTTTCGTTCGACTCATCGATCCACTCGTTGATCTCCCGGGACCGCGTCTCGTTCACGACCTGCTGCTCGCGCCAATCGTTCATGGCTGTTCCTCGACGAGGAGCCGAATGCCGTTCGCGCGCTGCCCGGGCAGCGGGGGCAGCGTGATCGGCGCCCAATCACCATCCCCGGAGGACAGGACCTCCGAGACATCGCCGCTGAGGAGATGGGCGGTCCCGTCCCGTTCGAACGCTTCCCGGACGGGCTCTCGACCGTGCACGATGAAGAGGAGCCGGCCGCCGTCGGCGGCGCTGCGGGCCATCGCCTCGAGCGCGCGCACCGCGTCGCTATCGACCACGTCGAGGTTGTGAAGGTCGAGGACGACCGCCCCTTCGGCGTGGGATACGTCGTCGACCTCGCGTTCGAGGATCGCAACGGTCGAGCGGTCGAGCGTGCCGATCAACGACAGTCGCTCCACCCCGTTGCGCCGGTCGCCGAGGACCGCGAAGTGGACGTGTGGAGTATCGACGGTCGCGTTCTGCACCCTGTCTCCTCGATCCAGACCGCTGCGTCCCCTCGATGGGCGCGGTGTGGTTCTCGGACCGAGGGCTGGGGTTCGGGAGCGGCAACCGGGTGCTGGAGCTGCCGTAATCAGCACGCTAGCACTTCGCCCGCCATCCGGATAGGGGCGCAGGCGATCCCTGTGAGGGAGATCGGCAAGGCTGGGAGGTCCCGATGCACTGGATTTCGCTACCCTGGACGGAGGAGAACAGCGTGGCTGGGACGACGAGGAGACTGCGGGTCCTCATCGCGGACGGCACGGCCGAACGGCTGGACGACGTCACGCGAACCGTGACCTCGCTGGGCCACCAGGTCGTCGGCGACCGGGCGAGTCTCGACACGGTCGGCCAGGCGACGGCCGCCGAGCTCCCGGACGTCGCCCTCGTGATCGTCGGGGAGAACTCGGACAAGGCGCTGGGTCTGATCCGCACGATCGTGCATGAGGCCGCGTGCCCGGTGATCGCGATCCTGGACATCCAGGATCGAGAGTTCGTCGATCGGGCGGCCCGGCTGGGGATCTTCTCCTACATCGCTCACCCGCGCGATCTCGAGGAGATGCAGAGCGCGATGGACGTCTCGCTCCAGCGCTTCGCCGAATATCACGCGCTCGAGGGCGCGTTCGGGCGGCGAGCCGTCACGGAGCGAGCCAAGGGGATCCTGATGGAACGGCATTCGATCGACGAGCAGCAGGCCTTCGAGGTCTTGCGCGAGCACGCCCGCCGAACCAACACGAAGATGGTCGACGTCGCGGCATCGGTCCTCGCGAGCCACCGCCTCCTGAGCAGCGGCGGGTCGTCCCCCCCGCGGCGCGACCCGGACGGGTCCACCTGAACGCCGGCGGCCCGGAACTCGGGATACCGATCAGCGCCGACGTCTGAGAGGCGGACTGGATGGATCGCAACGACCCTTCGTACAAGGGGCAGCGCGGCTACAACAGGTTCCTCCTCGCGATCTACGACCCATGGGTGCTCGGCTTCATGACCCGTGCGGTCTGGAAGGTCCCGGTCCCGCCCGGCATCGAGCGCTATCGCCGGCTCATGGGACGCCGGCACCTGGATGTCGGCCCCGGCACGGGCTACTTCCTGGAGAAGGCCGCCCCGCCGGACGGGACCGAGATCACGCTGCTCGATCCGAACCCGAACGTGCTCAGGAAGACGTCACGCAGGCTCGCGGCGATGCACCCGACCACCGTCGAGGCGGACGTGATGAAGCCACTTCCCGTCGAGGGTCCGTTCGACTCGGCGGCGCTGAACTACGTGCTCCACTGCCTCCACGGACCCCAATCGAACAAGTCCGTCGCGATCCGGAACATCGCCGACGTCCTCGCGCCCGATGGTGTGCTCTTCGGCGGCACGGTCCTCGGCCTCGAGGAACGGCACCGGCCGCAGGCTCGTGCCTTCCTGCGCGCGGCCAACCGGCTGGGCGACTTCGACAACCTCGGGGACACCGCCGATGGACTTCGCAGGATCCTGGAGGAGTCGTTCGAGACGGTGGAGGTCGAGGTGGTCGGATCGGCCGCGAGCTTCACGGCCACCCGCCCGCGCCCAGCCAGTCGGTGACGGACCTCGCGATTTGACCGGGTCGATCCCACGCGACACGCTTCTCCGCGATGAGATGGGACCGCGTGGTCATGGGCGCGACGCTGATCGCGATCGGCGTCCTCTTCCTGCTCGATCGCGCTGACGTCCTCGACGCCGGGCAGGTGATCGGCGACTGGTGGCCGGCCGGCATCGTCGCCTTCGGGCTGGTGACCCTCGCCGAGCGACCGGTCTCGCTCCTCGGACCGGTGTTGCTCGTCGCGGTCGGGGTGCTGCTCCTCCTCGTCACGAACGACGTGCTCGACACGTCGGCCTGGAACGTGATCTGGCCGGCCGCGCTGATCGCGTTCGGGCTGACGGTCCTGGTCCGCAACAGCAGACGTGGCGATCACCTCGTCCTCGGTGAGGGACACGATCAGGACCTGGTCCGCACGACCGCGTTCCTGAGCGGCTCGGAGCTCGCGACGCAGTCGAACGCCTTCCGTGGGGCGGTCCTCACGGCGATCATGGGAGGCGTGGAGCTGGACATGCGCCACGCCACGCTCGCCGCCGACGGGGCGGAGGTCGACGCCACCGCGATCATGGGGGGCGTGGACCTGATCATCCCCCGCGACTGGCGAGTCACCGTTCGAGGGACGCCGATCCTCGGAGGCGTCAGCAATCTCGCGGAGGGATCCTCACTTCCCGACGACGCACCCAGACTCCGCGTCGACGCCCTCGCCATCCTCGGCGGCGTCGAGATCAAGCACGACAAGTAGCGGCCCGAGACGGTCGGACGACGGAGCGCGGACCCTTCCCCGCTCGCCCGCTACAGGGGAGGATCCTGCGGCCGATGTGAAGATGCATGGGGGAAACCTTCCACGTCGTCCCGATCGACGATTGGTGCGATCATGAAGAGGTCCAGGACTCGTGCGTGTGCGGTCCACACACCGAGTTCTTCTTCCAGGGCAAGGTGATCGTCCATCACGCCCTCGACGGCCGACATGCAGACGACCCCTCGTGGCCACGTCGCCGGGCCGCCGAAGTGGCATCGGAGACCTCATTGACTGGTGAGGAGATCACCTGGAACGGAGGGGAGGCGGGCTGAACACCCGCCTCCCCATAGAACTGACCGGCTTCAGAGAGTCCGGGTATCGGTGGTTGAGGTCGTCTCCTCGCTGCGAGCATCGCTGACCTCTCGCCGTACCTCATCCATCTTCTCCCGAACCACTTCGGCCCCGCCCGAAGCCTGCTGCTTCAGGCGCGGCCCTTCAGCGTCCAGCCGGGTGAGCGCTCGCTGCCACCGCTCGCGCATCGGAGCGATCCCACCTCCGCCGATCGCGACGATGCCGACTCCCACCACCAGGGCGAGCACCGCGTAGAACAACCCGTTCACGATCGCCGGTGCCACCTCGATCTGATTCAGCGCGGCGGCGATCCCGATGAACCAGATCGCGAACGCGGCGATCGTGGCGAGCGTTGGGCCGTAACTCATCCCGCCGAGCATCGACTCGATGATCGTCTTCGCTCCCGTGGCGATGGCCGCTGTGATCACCACGATGACGACCGCCACGAACAGGTTGGGGAGGAACGCGATGACACCTTCGAGGAGATCCGTGATCGGGTTCGGATCGAACACGCTGAACGCGAGTTGGAGGACGAACAGGAACGCGATATAGAACACGATCCTCGCGAGGATCGAGCTCGCGTCCAGGCGCGACCGTGAGAGCGCGCGCTGTACACCCCCGCGTTCGACGATGCGATCGAATCCCACTCGCTCCAGGAGCTTGTCCAAGACCTTCTCGATCGCCTTCGCGACGAAGTACCCGATACCCAGGATCAGGAGGAACCCCAGGAACTTGGGAACGAACACGATGATCGCGTCCCACGCGTTCTCCAGGCCTCCCTCCCAATCGATCGCTGCTATCCAGCCCATGTTTGTCTCCTTCCCCAGAGCGAAGCCGCTCGTGCCAGTGAGCTGTCGATACCCGCTGGTCGCGGAGCGCAATCCCGATCTGCAGGGAAGGCTGCCCGTCGCTGCCCGGGATAGCGAACCGTGGCCCGACTACGCGCTCGTATCGTCCGCGTAGGTCCAGTCCGGCTGCTTGAGGTGGTACCGCTCGTCGAAGCGGAAGTCGCCGGCCACCTCGTCGAAGTCGAGGATCTTCGGGACCGGCAGGTCCCTCGGTCGAGGGCACGCCCGACCGAGATGCTCGACGAACTCGGACCCGAAGACCTGGATGGCGCTCTGCGCGATCAGCGTCTCTCCCGTCGGCAGAGCGCAGCGCTGCGCGTCGGTGACGGTGAGCGCCCGTGCCAAGATCGTTTCCACGTCGGCTTCCGAACCCTCGCCCCGATCGATCCGCTCGAGCAGATCCGTTATCGCCCCGGTCCCGTGCTTGCAGGCCGGGCACTGCCCGCAGGACTCGACGTAGAGGAACCGGGAGAACGCGAGCGTGGCACGCACGATGCACGCCGAGGCGTCGTAGACGACGAACCCGCCCGAGCCGAGCCCGCTGCCAACCGCACCCATCGTGTCGAAGCCGAGCGGTGTGTCGAGCTGTTCCGGGGCGATGATCGTGTTCGATGCTCCCGGGAACACCGCCTTCAGAGCGCGTCCCTCGGGCACGCCACCGCCCACGCCCTCGACGAGGTCACGGAGCGAGTATCCGAGCGGCAGTTCGTACACGCCCGGAGAGCGGATGTCTCCGGAGAGGGTAAACAGCATCGTCCCGGGCGAGTCCTCCGTGCCGAGCGAGCGGAACCAGTCCGGACCGCGGTCGAGGATCAGGGGTACATTCGCCAGGGTCTCGACGTTGTTGGCCACGGTGGGGTTCGGCGAACCGGGCCGGCGGAACAGACCTTCCATCCACGGCGGCACGATCCTGGGAAGAGGCTCGTTCCCCTCGATCACCTCGAGCAGCGCCTTCTCTTCGCCGAACAGGTACTCGTCGGGGCCCTGGATCAGCTCCATGGGGACCGGACCGACGAGGTCGTGCTGGGCCATCTCCTCCATCGCGGCGGCGAGCCGCGCCACCTCCGGGTCGAATCCGGCCTTGATCCCGATGAACGCCCGCTCGGCGCCGACCGCGTAGGCGGCGATCCCGAGACCCTCCACGACCAGGTACGGGTTCGCCCGGATCAGCCACCGGTCCTTGAAGGTGCCAGGCTCTCCCTCGGCCGCGTTGCAGACGACGTACTTCGTTGGACAGGGGTCCTCCCGGACCGTCCGCCACTTGATCCCGGTGGGGAACCCCGCCCCGCCGCGCCCGCGCAGCCCCGACGCGCGGATCCGCTCGATCACCTCATCGGGAGCCAGCGCCCACGCGGCCGCGAGCCCCCGCCCGCCGCCTCGCTCGAGGTACGAATCGACGGACGCTACGGGCTCGTCCGCCAGGAGGATCCGCCCGAGGTCGCTCATGCCCTCCCCTCGAAGCACAGGATCAGAGTGGAAGTGACAGCTGACGGCGTCGCGCCAGGGCGCGGGGGGTGCAGTCGACGAGAAGGAATCGAACGAAGTGCTGGTTGATGAGCGCCATCGGCCCTCGCGCGCTGCGCACCGCTTCGATCGCCTCCTCGGGCGTGTAGCCGAGCTCCACGAGGGCACGTCCGACGAGCAGTCCGGACCGGTTTACGCCGCTCATACAGTTCACGGCGACGTGCTTCCCCTCCCTGACAAGGGACGCGATCCGCTCCCCCACGGTGTGGATCATCTCGGCATCTGCGATGAACGGGACATCGTCGATCGGATGGAAGCTGTATCGGGGATCCGGTTCCCCTTCCCAGCGATCTCGTCCGCCGACGTCGATCAGGACATCGAACATCGAGAGCATCTCGGCCGGCGAATGCGCGGCAGTTGCCTGCGTGAGTCCCGGGACAACTTCCGTGTACGACTCCTCTGGGTAGTCGTAGGTGACGACGTCCTCCGCCTTCATACCGGCATGGTCGGCCCCGCATCGGCGTCCGTCAACAGTCACCCCGACCGCGGCTTCGGGGGTCAGTTCACCAGGTCGAGGAACAGCCGAGCGATCCGTCATGCATCTCAGTCGGATGATAGGTAGCGCAAGATCCGACGAAGGCATAACGTCCCGTACGAACGATCCATCGTCAGCGAGCGTCCGGAAGAAGGCTCACGATGAGCAGTCGGCCTGCCCTCACCACCACTTCGGTCGTGATCGGGGCGGTCCTCATCTGCTCCTCGACTGCACCCTCGTTGGCCGGCTCAATCCGCCCATCTCACGCCACCGCCGCGGCAACGACCCTCCCGATCACCAGCTTCACTGACGTCGTGGTCGACGACGCGAATGGCCATCTCTTCTTGTCACAGGGTCTGGGATCAACCCAGATCGTGGTCGTCGACTTCACGGGCGCCCCTGCCGGAACCATCGCGGCCTCAGAGGCGGCCGGCATCGCGCTTTCCCCGGACGGGTCGACTCTGTACGCGGCCCTCCGCGGGGCAGACAGCGTCGGGATGTACGACGTCGACACCCTCGCACCGGTCGGCGACCCGGTGGACGCCGGCGGCCCGCTGAACGGTGAGCTCGAGATCGTCGGCGGCTCGGTCTGGTTCGGCTACGAAGGCGGCGGCTGTCCCGAGCCGCCGGGCCCCTATCTCGGAAGCATGCCCATCGGCGGTGGGTCCGTGACCCAACACGAGGGTGGGGACTTCCCGCTCGGAGGGCCCGTCCTGGCGGCCTCACCGTCGGCTGACATCCTCGCCGTGTCCTATCCTGCCTGCGCCGGACAGGTCTTCTCGACCTGGTCGGCGTCGACCGATCCCCCGACACTGCTCGCCGGCCCTGCAGCGATCTTCGGGTTCCCCTGGGGGTTCGAGCTCAGCCCGAACGGCGCGACGCTCCTACTCTCCGACTCGAGAGGAGTCGACACCTTCCGCTCCTCCGATCTCGAGAAGAGGACGCTGTCGTACAACCCGTGGCCGACGGGTGCCACATCGATCGCGACCACGACCGCCAACGGAGGTTGGCTCGCAACGGCCGACCAGCCGAATCCGTCCCCCGGACCGGCCGTGGCGCTCTTCGACTTCGGTGGCGGGAGGTTGCCCGAGGGGAAGTACGTAGGGGGCAATCACAGGATCTGTGTCGACGGTCTGGCGTTCACCGCGGATGCGAGCACGCTCTTCGCGATCGAGTGCGCCGAGGGAGCGATCAGCCTTCTGTCCATCGATCGGCCGGCCAGGTTCGATGCGCGGTTGACGATCCACGCCGAAAAACCCGTGCAAGCGTTCGAGCGCGTGCGGATCACGGCGCGTCTGCCGGCCCATGACACGAACGATGTCCTGCGGATCGAGCAAACGCCGCTCGACAAGGGCACGAGCGTCCTCTTGCAGCGTGCGGTCAACGCATCCGGCAACCTCGTCACAACGGTTCAGCTCACTCGCCAGACGGCGTTCGTCGTGCGGTATGCAGGAGACGACGGATATCTTCCCGATACTGCCCGCGTCATCGTGCGCGTGCGAGCAGTGGTGAGGGCAGACATGGTGCAGCCATACGCGCGATCGCGCGGATACGCCCTCTATCACGACGACGTGCGCTATCGAGCGGATGTCAAACCACTCAAACCGGGCCGGAAGGTCTACGTGCTGATCCAGACGCCGATCGACGGACGCTGGGGAGAGGTCGCCGCGGTCCATCTCAGGCTTGACCTGAAGTCCATCCTCCGAGTGAGGATGACCCGCTTCCCTCTCGGTCGCTACCGCATCCGGACGACGTATGCCGGTGACCGCTACAACGTGCAAGGCACCTCGGCCTGGGATCTCTTCCGGATCACCGGCTGAGCTGAGTCAACAGTCGAGCACGTTCACGAGCGTGGGCCGGCGGCCCGTCAACGGTCAGCTCGCTGAGACCTCCTCGATCAGCCTCCGCGCCGACGCCATCCCCGGCTCGTGGCCCTTGCGCTCGTACGCCGCCAACGCGGCGCGCGCCGCGTCCACCGCCTCCTCGCGCGGGCCGGCCGCCCATGAGACCTCCGAGAGCACCATGAGGACGTCCCCATAGAACCAGGGACTCTGTGCCCTGGCATAGAGGTCCACGGCCTCCCGCGCGAGCCGGCGTGCTTCCTCGTGCTCACCTCGTGCGGACCGGACCAGCGCCTGGGCCGAGCAGGCACTCGCCTGCGTGGCCAGGTCGTCATCGGCGCCGGTGGCGTGCGCGATCGTCGCCAGCTCCTCCGCCTCGTCGAACCGGCCCAGACGGCAGAGCGCGACGGCGAGGTACGCCGCGGAGGTCGACCCGTGCCCTTCGTCGCCCATGCGCCGATGGAGCTCGTATTCGTCCCGGAACGATCGTTCGGCCGCCTCCTGATCGCCTGCCATCTCCTCGATGTTGCCGCCGAACTCGTAGACCGCCGATGCCCACAACGCCGAACCGAATCTCTCAGCCAGCGCCCCCGCCTCACGGATCCGCTTCACGGGCTCGAACGAAGTCACCGGTCATCGCGTGGAGGCACGCTCCGTGTACCAGGACGACGTGTCCGATGAATCCGTCGCGCCCGAGCTCGGTCACCGCCTCGTCGAGCGACGGCCACCCTTCGGCGGGCGACGTCGATCCGAGCAGCTCGGACGCCAGCTTCAAGGTCACCGCATCCACCACGAGCGACCGATCTCCGGTGTGGCGCGCGTGCTTCACGGCGTGGATCGCCGCTTCCCTCGCCGCGTCGAAACGGCACGGGTTCCAATCCATCTGCGCGAGTCCGAACCACAGGACGGTGAGCGCCTCGGCGTCGCCGCCCGTTTCGAGCTCGGCTCTCGCCGCAGCCAGCTCCGCTCGGAGGTCGTCGCTCGTGAAACCGAGCGGGTCGACCATCATCTGCACGAGCCCCCGGTCGATCCTGGCCATCCACTCGATCGATCGCAGTCCGCCCGCGGCGGCGGCCGCCACGGCCTCATCGAGCGCGGCGACCGCCACGGGCGGGTCGAGGCCGCGCACGCTCGCCCGCCCGACGTCGTACAGGGCGCGCGGTCGATCCGGATGACCCTCGGGGAGGAGGTCGGCCGCGTGCCGGAACAGGGTCGCGGCCGCCCGGTCGTCGCTCCGATCCGACGCCCGGCGGGCGCTCGCCGCATAGTGCCCGGCAGCCCTGAGCCCCAGCTCTCGTCCGGCCTCGGCCAGCGGTCCGAGTTCCGAGAGGAGTCGATGAGCCCGTTCCAGGTGGTAGGCGAGGATCTCCTCGAACTCCTCGACACGAGCCTCGCCGACGTCCTCCAACCAGTCGGCGAACCGCTCGTGCAGCTCGGCACGGAGCGCCTTGGGCGCGGCCTCGTACGCGGCGTCGCGGATCAGCTGATGGCGGAACCGGAACGCGTCCTGGCCCGCGAGCGACGACCGGTCCGATTGGATCAGGTCGCGCCGGACCAGGCTCATCAAGGCCGGCCGCACCTCCCGGCCGTCCCCGTTCAGCAACGCCGCCAACGCGCCGACGTGGAACTGTTTGCCGCACACCGCCGCCCGCTGGATCGCCGCCCGCTCCTCGCCGGTGAGCTGCTCGAGCCGCGCGGCCAACAGCGCCTGGATCGTCGGAGGCACCCGAAGGTCGACCAGTGGTCCCGTCGCCACCCATCGGTCGCCGTCGCGAGCCAGCGAACCATCGTCGATCAACATCGAGAGCATCTCCTCGACGAACAACGGCGTGCCCTCGGCCGCGGCGAGGATCCGAACGCGCGCCTCGTCCGGGAGCGTCGCGCGACCGAGCATGTTCCCGATCAGGTCGCCGCATTCATCGTCGGAGAGTGGCTCGAGGGAGATCGTCGTGGCGTTGAGCGCGCCCCGGCCCCAGCCCGCCCGCTCGTCCAGCAGCTCCGGCCGCGCGACGCAGAGCACCAGGATCGGGGCCTCTCGCGCCCAGCCCGTGATGTGTTCGATCAGGTCCAGGAACGTGGGCTCGCCCCAGTGGATGTCATCGAACACGATGGCGAGTGGTGCCGTCTCGGCGACCGCCTCCAGGAACGACCGGACCGCCCAGAACGTCTCCTCGACCGAGCTGTCGCGATCGGCCGCGCCGAACAGCTGCGCGAGCGTCGAGCAGGCGGGGCCGTCCGTGCCCAGCACCGCGCAGATCTTCCGCTCGATCTCGTCCGGTGCGTCGAAGTCATCCAGGCCGGCCGCCTCCTTCAGGACCTCGCCCACGGGGAAGAACGTGATCCCCTCGCCGTACGGGAGGCAGCGGCCTCGAAGGACCGTTGCCCCTCCGAGCGAACCGAGGAGCTCCTCGACCAACCGGGACTTTCCGACCCCCGCGGTGCCGAGGATCGTGAACAGCTGACACGAGCGGTCGGCGATCGCGGACTCGAACGTCTGCCGGAGCCGGGCGAGCTCACGCTCGCGACCGACCATGGGCGAGTCCAGGCGACGCGCGACCCCGGCGACCCCGGCAGTCACCTGGACCAGACGGAACGCGGCGAGCGGCTCCGTCTTGCCCTTGACCTCGAGCGGTGGGACCGGCTCTACGATCACGGCGTCCCGCACGAGGCGGAGGGTCTCCTCGCCGATAAGGACGGTGCCCGGCTCCGCGGCCTGCTCCAGGCGGGCGGCGACGTTCACCGCATCGCCGGTGATGAGCGTGTCGCCGTGGTCACCCGCCACCACCTTGCCGGTGTTGACACCGATCCGGGCGGCGAGGGAGACGCCGTAGTCGCGCTCCAGCTCCTTGTTGAAGACTCCGAAGGCATCTCGCATCTCCGCCGCGGCGCGAACCGCTCGGAGGGCGTCGTCCTCGTGGATCGCCGGGACCCCGAACACGGCCATCACCGCGTCCCCGATGAACTTCTCCACGGTCCCACCGTGGCGCTCGAGCGCCGCCCGCATCTCGGCGAAGTAGCGGGACATCACCCGGCGGACCGATTCGGGATCCAGGCGCTCGCCCATCGCGGTCGAGCCGGTCACGTCGCAGAAGACCACGGTCACGGTCTTGCGCACTTCCTGGGGGGCGGTGGAGCGAGTGGCGCCGAGCACGCCGGGCAGAAGGCGAAGTCCTCAGGAGATTCCCGCCCACAGTTTGCGCAGGTCAGCACGGGTCGAGCCTATGCCACGTGCCTCCCGAGAACGAACGAGCGAAGCTCGAGCCCTACACCGAGGAGGTCTTGGAGATCATCCGGTCGTGAGCGGCTGAAGACGACTCGTGCTCACATGCGAACCGGCCTAGGCTCCGGCTGTGACCGATCACGCCGGCAGCGAGGTTCGCAAGACCGTCACGGTCCTGTTCTGCGATGTCACCGGGTCGACGTCGCTCGGGGAACAGCTCGATCCCGAATCGCTCCGAAGCCTGATGTCGCGGTTCTTCGAGGAGATGCGGGCGGTGCTCGAGCGCCACGGTGGCACCGTCGAGAAGTACATCGGGGACGCGGTGATGGCGGTCTTCGGTATCCCCGCCGTCCACGAAGATGATGCCCTCCGAGCGGTCAGGGCCGCCGCCGACATGCGCGACGCCCTCGCCTCCCTGAACAAGGAGCTCGAACGCGATCGTGGCGTGACGATCGCATCCCGGATCGGCGTGAACACCGGGGACGTCGTGGCCGGCGACGCCGCCGCACAGCAGTCGCTGGTGACCGGGGATGCCGTCAACGTCGCCGCTCGCCTCGAACAGGCGGCGGCGCCCGGCGAGATCCTGATCGGCGCGCCGACCATGAGCCTGGTCCGGGACGCGGTGGTGGCCGAGCCCGTCGAGCCGCTCGCCTTGAAGGGCAAGGCGGAACCGGTCGACGCGTTCCGTCTCGTCGAGGTGGGAGCAGGCATCCTCGGCGTCGCTCGCCGCCTCGATACCCCGATGGTCGGACGGGCGTCCGAGCTCGATACGCTTCGCGAAGCGCTCGGTCGCGCCATCAGGGATCGCTCGTGCGTGCTCGCGACGATCCTGGGAGCGCCCGGCGTCGGGAAGTCACGGCTGACCCGCGAGTTCCTCGAGGGGGTTCAGGACGCGACCGTCATCCGCGGCCAGTGCTTGTCCTACGGCGACGGCATCACCTACTGGCCCGTCGTGGAGATGCTCACCGCCGTCGCGGAGGTCGTCGACACCGACGGCCCCGCCGAGATCCGATCGAAGATCGAGACGCTCCTCCGAGGGACGGAGGACGCCACGATCGCGTCGGAACGCCTCTCCGAGTTCATGGGATTGGCGGGGGCGACGGCGTCACCGGAGGAGACGCATTGGGCAATCCGCAGGCTCTTCGAGACCCTGGCCGCTGAGCGGCCACTCGTCGCCCTGTTCGAGGACATCCACTGGGCCGAGCCGGGATTGCTCGATCTGATCGAGCACGTCGCCGAGTGGACCCGTGACGCGCCGATCCTGCTGGTGTGCCCGGCACGCCCGGAGCTGCCGGACGTGCGGCCGGGCTGGGGCGGGCCGGCCGGCGCGACGACGCTGCACCTTGAGCCGCTCTCCCACGAGGAATCCGGCCGGCTGATCGCCGGGTTGCTCGGTCGCACGGACACGCCCGAGGCGGTGCGGGCGCGGGTGACGGACGCGGCCGAAGGCAACCCGCTCTTCGTCGAGCAGTTGATCGCGATGCTGATCGACGACGGCCTGGTCCGGCCCGACGGGGATGCCTGGGTGGTCACCGGCGATCTGTCGCACCTGGCCGTGCCGCCGACGATCGCCGGACTGCTCCAGGCGAGGCTGGATCGACTCACCCTCGAGGAACAGCGGGTGATCGAGCGTGGCTCCGTCGAGGGCCGCGTGTTCCACTGGGGCAGCGTCACCGAACTGTCGGGCGATCTCGACCCGAGCGAAGTCGGCCGGCACCTGATGTCTTTGCGGCGTCGCGACCTGATCGGACCGGAGCAGGCCCTGTTCGGTGGGAGCGAAGCGTTCCGGTTCCGCCACGCGCTGATCCGGGATGCCGCCTACGAGCGGATCCCCAAGAGAACCCGATCCGAGCTCCACGAGGGTCATGCGCGATGGTTGGAACGGACCGCCGGTGAGCGCGTCCCCGAGTTCGAGGAGGTCCTCGCGTTTCACCTCGAACAGGCGTATCGACTCCGTTCCGACCTCGGGCCGGTCGACGAGCGAGGCCGTGAGCTCGCCGCCGAAGCCGCCCGACGCCTCGAGACCGGCGGCCGACGGGCGATCGCGCGCGGCGATATGCGGGCGGCGAGCACGTTGCTCGATCGCGCGGCGGGACTTCATGGACGAAGACGAGCCGGGGCGTATCGACGTCCTCGTGCTGCTCGGGACGGCCGCGACGCAGGCCGGGGACCTCGAACGGGCTCGAGCGGCGCTGGATGAGGGACTCGAAGCGAGCACTGGAATGGGAGACCAGCGCCGCGAGATCCGCGCACGGCTCGCGCGATTCCAGCTCCTTTCGGCCACCCAGCCGGAAGGGGTGACGGCGCAGATCGAACGGGAGGCGCGGGCGGCGATCCCGGTGCTCGAGGATCTCGACGACGACGAAGGGCTCGCACGAGCGTGGAACTCGGTCTGCGAGGTGGGCATGATGTGGTGCCACGCGTCGGAGATCGAGCATGCCTCCGAGCGAGCGGCCGACCGTGCGCGAACGAGCCGGAGATCGAGCCGCTCTGTCCGACGCTCTCTCGTGGCGGATATTCGCGCCGTGGCTCGGGATGGCTTCCCCCGCTGAAGGGATCCGGCGGTGCCGGGAGGTCCAAGCGCGGGCCCCGGACGATCGTCTCCTCGAGGCGATCGCGGCCTACGCCGAAGCGTCGTGCGACGGGATGCTCGGCCATTTCGACGAGGGTCGGAGGAAGCATCGTCGAGCGAAAGCGATCCTCGTCGACCTCGGCGTCAAGCTGAACATCGGTGGCATGTCGATGTTTGCGGCAGGCTTTGAGGCGATGGCCGGGGATCTCGAGGCCGCCGATCGGGTGCACCGGGAGGGAACGGGGGTGCTCGAGTCGATCGGAGAGATCGGCTACCTGTCCACGCATCTGGGGTACCACGCCCGAGTGCTCTTCAAGTTGGGCCGATTCGACGATGCCGCCGAGAAGACCGATCTCGCAGAGCGCCTCGCGGCATCGGACGACGTGGCGTCGCAGACGATCTGGCGTCAGCTCCGAGCGAAGTTGCTCGCGCGCGAAGGACACGCGGACACCGCGGTCGCTCTCGCCGAAGAAGCGGTTGCGATGACGGATGGGACGGACTTCTGGGACACGCTGAGGATGGCGTTCGAAGATCTCGGTGAAGTGTCCGCGTTGGTCGGACGGCGCGACGACGCGATCCTGGCGCTCGGGAAGGCCCTCGACGTCTGCGACAGGAAGGGGGCGATCGTCGTTGCCGACAGGCTTCGTGTGAAAGTCGCTGAGCTGGAGACGGCTTCTGGGCGGCCTCCGTTGGCATGAGAATCAGAGCGGGAGTGACTGCTGTCGACGTCGTGCCAGGGCGCGGGGCGTGCACTCGACCAGGAGGAACCGAACGAACTGCTGGTTGCTGAGCGCCATCGGCCCTCGCGCGCGGCGCACCGCCTCGATCGCCTCCCCGGGCGTGTAGCCGAGCTCCACGAGGGCACGTCCCACCAGGAGCCCTGAGCGGTTCACGCCGCTCAGACAGGACACCGCGACGTGCTTCCCATCCCTGACGAGAGCGGCGATCCGCTCCCCCACGGTGTGGATCATCTCGGCATCGGCGATGAACGGGACGTCGTCGATCGGGTAGAAGGCGTACCGCGGATCGGGGTCGCCCTCCCAGCGATCGCGACCGCCGACATCGATCAGCGCGTCGAACATCGACAGCATCTCCGCGGGCGAGTGGGCGGCGCTGGCCTGGGTGAGGCCCGGGACCACTTCCGTGTACGACTCCTCAGGGTAGTCGTAGGTGACGACGTCCTCCGCCTTCATACCGGCATGGTCGGCCCGACGTCGGCGTTCGTCAACGGCGATCCCGACCAGGGCTCGGGACGGAGGTCAACTCACCTTGTCGAGGAACGCGCGCGAGCGCTCTACCACCAGCGCGGCCGCCTCGGCGTCGTACGACGGGAGAGAGCTGTCGGTGAACAGATGTCGGTCGCCCGGGTACAGGAACAGCTCGGAGAGCTCCGGCCCGACCGTGGCGACCAGCTCGCGAGCCGCCTCGAGATCGCCCCCTTCTCCGAAGAACGGGTCCTTCTCGTTGCCGTGGATCTGCACCGACACCCCATCCGGCCACGGGCCGAAGGCCCACTCTCCGGTGATCGGCATGCAGCTCTCGTAGAGCAACGCTCCGCGCGTGCCCGGTCGCGTCTGGGCCAATCGCTGCGCATCGGCCGCCCCGGAGGAGAAGCCGGCGAACACCAGGCCATCGGGCAGGTCGGCAACGGCTCCGTCGACGCGCGCCTTGAGCACGTCGTCCCCGATCTTCCCGGTGAGCGCCAGCCCTTCGTCGATGCTCTCCGGGCGCGCACCCTCGAAGAGGTCGGGCGTGTGCACGGTATGCCCACCGGCGCGCAGCTCCTCGGCGAACGCCTGAACACCATCGGTCAGTCCTTGCACGTGATGGAACAGAACGACCTCTGCCACGGCTAGACTCCTTCCCGTCGGACGACTTCCATCGATTGAATCAGAGTCCTAGAATATTCCAGATATGTCAAACGATGAGCTCACGATCCCCGACTATGACCTCGAGGAGATGCTCGTGGTCACCCAGCCCGAGCAGCTGCGCGCGCTGGCCGACCCGCTGCGCGACACCCTCCTGGAGTTGCTCCTCGAGCGTGCCGCCACGGTCACCGAGATGGCGAAGGCGGTCGACCGTCCCAAGAGCACGATCGCGTACCACGTGAACCTCCTCGTCGACGCCGGGCTCCTCCGCGTGGTGCGCACGCGGCGGGTGCGGGCGATCGAGGAGCGGTACTACGGCCGGGTCGCCCGCACCCTCTACATCGGAGTGCTCAGCCGCCCCGAGGACAAGCGGGTCGCCGCAGCGATCAACGGGCTCGCGCAGGCAGCCGCCGAGTCCGGCCCGGCCCACGTCGCCGACGAGCTGCGGTGCACCCTTTCACACGCCCGCATCCCGATCGAGGAGGTGCGCAACTTCTGGGCTCAGGTCCAAGAGCTCGCTCGCACGTTCGCCCAGATCCCCGGGCCGGCGACCAGGTCTACGGCTTCGCCGCCGGTCTGTATCCGACGGACGCGCCCACACTCCCCGACCCGGAGGGTGACTCGCCAGGCTGACGTCGGCTCTTCGGGCCTACGCGCCTGAGGAGCGCTTGCGGCCTACCCTCCCTCGGTCCCAGCCCCCCTCGTCAGATCGTGAACGGCGTCTGCTGCTCGAAGAGCGGCGCGACCTGGCCGACGCGGAAGAAGTTCGGCGTCTGGTCCGACGGCATCCGGTCGACGATCTCGTTCCGGAAGGACTGGTACGAACCGGAGAAGGTCCCGTCGTCCCAGACCTCCTTCAACGTCTGTGTGAACAGGCCGTTCCGCTCGCCGTCGCGGGACAGCTGATTGTCCATGCATCCCGAGATCAGCAACACGGACGCCCCGACCCCGACGTGGTCGCCTTGCGGGTTCTCGGTCTGGATCGCGTCGTACTGCTCCTGGTGTTCCTCGTACGTCTTCCTCTGGATCTCGCGAGGAAGGTTCTTGAATCGTGACCCCGCCGTCTCGTTCGCGGGCGAGGCCGCGTAGAACGAGGCCCGGGTCACCGAGCCGCTGTGACAGCTGTCGGAGAGCACGATGATCCGAACGCCGGAAGCGAACGTCCCCCAGAGCGCGTAGAGCTCGTCGTCGACGAGCTGCCGATCGAAGAGCACCCACGTCTCGTCGTAGCGATCCCAGTCGTCCTCGCCGTTCAGGTCGGGCACCTGTCCGCCGTGACCGGAATACGTGAGGAAGAAGATCTCGCCGGGGCTGAGCGCCTCCGCCGCCTTGCCGATCTCCTGCACGACGGCGTCTGACTTCGCGGCTTCGGTCAAGAGCACGGTGGTCGAGTAGCCCTTGCTCTTGGCGATCGACTCCATGTCGTTGGCGTCGAACTCGCAGCCCGCCAACGCGCCGTCCCACCCTCCGTAGTGCTCCGGATCCACGCGATTCAGACCGATGTGCAGAGAGCGCGCCGCCCGCAGGTTCCATCGTCGACCCCTCACCTTCGTGGCGAGTCCCATCGTAGGAATGGGTTCGCGGGAGAGGAACCCCGCAACGGCAGTAGGCCTATGGGGGAGTCGCCGATCGGTAGGCAACCCGGAAGAACGAGTACACGCGGGTCCCCGACGGGCGTGTCGTGACCGGGACCGGATCCGGGGTCCGCCGCCTGTCCAGAGAGATCGTCACGTCGTCGCGACCCGGTCGGTTGGGATCGTAGAGGAGCAGGGTGATCCGGTCCGCGTCGAGCTCGTACCCGTAGGCCAGCACCTGGTGGTTCTCCTTCAGATCGAGCGGATCCGTCGAGATCACCCGGACCAGCCCGAGCGGGCACGGATGACCGCTGTCGATCTCCGCCCGGATGGCGGGCCACTCGGCTCGAGCCATCCGCCAGATCCGTCCGTGCGGAGCCCACCCGAGGCGACTCCAGACGGTCTCGCCGTCCTCGAGGAGCGGGTTCATGAGCTCGACGTAGCGGGCCGGTCCCCACGGCAGGTCGAAGCTGTCGAACAGTCTGTCCACGAGGTAGTCGAACAGCGGACCGTCGCCGGGAGGTGCCGTGTCGTGAGGAGGCGGCAGTCCTGCTTCGAAGTAGTCGCGAGCAGCGAACACCATGCCCCCGCAGAGTCCGTTCGATGCGTCACCGATCGGAACCCTGAGCACCCCGGGGACGCCGATCCAACGGAGAGGGACGCGCGGGAACGCGTTGGAGAACCGGAATCCCGAGACGCTCGGGAGGAACCAAGGCACCCGGGTCGCGGTCATCGATCCCTCCACATCGTGATGTCAGTGGAGCGTTCCGCCTCGGGTGCCGTCCATCGACGATTCGACGTAGCTCTATCGGCTGACCTGTTCGGCCGGGTGCACACGGCTAGCCTTCGACGGGGGTTGAAGCAGTGCCCGTCCTCACCTACCTCGACTTCGATCTGCTGATCGAGCGCGCCGGTGACCGCTACCGGGCCCGCGTGCTGAGCTCGCCGGGCGGGAACGCGAGTCGCACATTCGACCTGCCATTCAGCCGAGAACAGCTCCAGATCTTCGTCCTCACGGCGACCGGTCATCGGGAAGAGGCGGAAGGTGCGGCGCATCGAGTCGCCGGAGATGCAGGCGATCAAGACCTTCGGCAGTCAGCTGTTCGAGGCGGTGTTCGACGAAGAGGTGCACGACTGCCTCCGCCTGTCCCTGCACGACACGGAGCGCGATGGCACCGGCCTGCGGATCCGGCTTCGGCTGGACGACTCGGTCGACGGCCGAGAGACGAAGGCCGGCGCGACCGAGGACGACGAGACCGTCGCGCTGTGCGACGTGCCCTGGGAGTTCCTCTACGACTCGGGAGGCGCCGGCTTCCTCTGCCTCTCGAGCGCGTCACCCGTCGTTCGCTATCAGGATCTCCGCCGGCCGATCGAACGGATCGCGGTGCAACCCCCGCTTCGGATCCTCGTCACGATCTGCGGACCGAGCGACGCGGTCGATCTCGACGTCGAGTTCGAACGGGCGAGGGTCGCACAGGCGCTGGGGGGCCTGGTCCAAGACGGGCTCGTGACGATCGACTGGCTGGAGCCGGGCACCCTCGAGCAATTGCAGCGCCGGCTCCGACTGAACACGTACCACGCGTTCCACTTCATCGGGCACGGCGGCTACGACCCAGCAGGCAAGGAAGGCGTACTGCTCTTCGAGACGGCGAAGGGCAGGAGCGATCCCGTCAGCTCGGAGTCCCTGCGAGCGCTCTTCCAGAACCACCAGACGCTGCAGCTCGCGGTCCTGAACGCGTGCGAGGGCGCACGGACCGACCCCACCGATCCGTTCGCCGGCGTCGCGCAGAATCTCCTCCACGGCGGAGTCAACGCCGTGATCGCCATGCAGTTCGAGATCTCCGACGACGCCGCGATCGTTCTGTCGTCCGAGTTCTACACGGCGCTCGCCGACGGGCTCCCTGTCGACGCGGCGCTGGCCGAGGCGCGGACCGCGGTGTTCACCCGCGCGAGCGCGGTGGAATGGGCGATCCCGGTGCTCTACCTCCGTTCCCCCGACGCCGCGATCTTCGACGTCGCGACCCTTCCGCCCAGGCGGGACGTCGAGGAAGAGGACGAGGAAGACAAGGAAGAGGAGAGGAAACGAACCGCGCGACCCGGGCCGATCGACGTCGCCGACACCTCGGAGCGCGAAAGGGGGGAAGACGACGGAAAGACGGACGAAGAGACGAAGTCGCTCCTCGAACGGATCTCTCTGCAAGCGAAGCTTCTCGTCGCCGCTGCTCTCGCCGCGATCGTCGCGGCCATCGTCGTGGTCGTCGTCGTGCTCGCCGGAGGCCCGCTCGACGGAGACATCTTGTTCGTGCGCGACGGCGACATCTTCTCCTTCGATCCCGACACCCGTGAAGAGATCGCTGCTCGTCGAGGCGGATGCGAACGACTTCGCGCCGTCCGTGTCTCCGGACCAGTCACAGGTCGTGTTCGGGGGCGGTCCCGACACCGACGAAGACATCTTCATCGCGGATATCGAAGGCGGAACGGTCGAGAACCTCACCGACAGCCCTGGTATCCAGGAAGAGTCGGCCGACTGGTCGAGCGACGGGCCGATCGTCTTCGACAGCGACGAAGACGGGGACTTCGAGATCTACTCCGTCAACGCCGATGGGTCAGGCAAGCGACAGCTGACGGACAACAGCTGGGACGACAAGCGGCCGGAGTGGTCGCCGGAGGGAGACCTGATCGCCTTCGAGAGCCGTCAGTTCGGGGTCAACGACATCTTCGTGATGGATGCGGACGGAGAGAACGAGAGGCGCCTGACGGAGACGGAGGCGGACGAGGGCGTCCCTGCATGGTCACCCGATGGAGATCAGATCACCTACCGAAGCAACGACGTCATCGATCGGACCGACTACGAGGTGTGGGTGATGGGCGCCGCTCGTGGTGAAGACCCGCATGCCGTCACGCACGACATCAGAACGGTGAGATCGCCGACGTGGTCTCCCGACGGGAACGAGATCGTGTTCTCCAGCGGAAGCGATAGGGAACCACGGTCTCTCCGTCCTCGACGTCGAGACCGGCGAGTGGAGGAGCTTCGCGAGGTCTGGGTCGAACGACCGGGGCCCGGTGTGGTGTTGCTTCTGATCCGGCCGACTGGCTCTCCGCAGACCGAGGAACGAAGGAGGAGCAGATGGCCAGGCCGATGAAGGACGTCGTGGTGCTGATCCCGGGGATCACCGGGAGCGTGCTCCAGAAGGACGGGAAGGACGTGTGGGCGTTCTCCGGCGGAGCGGCGATCCGCGCGCTGCTGAGCCTCGGGGACAGCATCAAGGACCTCGAGCTGCAGGGCGACGATCCCGACGTCGACGATCTCGGGGACGGGGTCACCGCGGGCCGCGTCATGCCCGACATCCACCTGATCCCGGGGCTCTGGAAGATCGACGGCTACGGGACGATCGCCGATTCGATCCGCGAGCAGTTCGAGGTCGAGACGGGGGTCAACTTCTTCGAATTCCCGTACGACTGGCGGCGCGACAATCGCGTGGCGGCGCGGAAGCTCGCCCGCGCGAGCCATGACTGGCTCAAAGCGTGGCGGGAGCGTTCGGGCAACGACGACGCGAAGTTGATCCTCGTCTGCCATTCGATGGGCGGGATCATCGCTCGCCACTTCCTGGAGCTGCTCGACGGGTGGAAGGACACGCGTTCATTGATCTCGTTCGGGACACCGTACCGAGGGTCGCTGAACGCGCTCGGCTTCCTCGTCGAGGGCATGCCCAAGAAGCTGGGGCCGATCACGCTGATCGACCTCTCGGCGTTGCTTCGGTCGTTCACGTCCGTCTACCAGCTGCTGCCGATCTACCGCTGCGTGGATGTCGGCGGCGCGGAGCTTGCCAGGATCGCCGAGACCGAGGGGATCCCCGAAGTCGACAGCGCCCGTGCCAAGGATGCCCTGTCGTTCCATCGGGCGATCGGAGATGCGGTCGATGCGCATCGGGAGGAGTCCGCGTATCGAGACGGGGGCTACCAGATCTATCCGGTGGTCGGGACGTACCAGCGGACCATGCAATCCGCTCGCCTGACGGACGATGGGATCGCTCTCCTCGCCGAGTACGAGGGCGTCGACCAGGACGGCGACGGCACCGTGCCTCGCGTGTCGGCGACGCCGATCGAGCTCAGCGACGACCCGCGGGAGATGTACGCGTCCGAACGGCACGCGACGCTCCAGAACAAGCCGCAGGTGCTCACGCAGCTGATGGGCGTCCTGAGCCGGGAAGAGATCGACCTGAGCAGCTATCGAGATGACTTCGGACGACCGAAGCCTCGCGTGTCCCTGGACGTCGAGGATCTCTACGTGAGCGACGAGCCGATCACGGCGCGGATCCGATGCGAGGAGGAGTCGTACACCGTCCGCGCGATCGTGCGGAACGCCGACACGGACGAGGTGGTTCTCCACAGCGACCACATCCAAGGCGGTGAGTGGGCCGAGATCGAGTTCCCACCGCTCTCAGCCGGCGCCTATCGCATCACCGTCGGGGAGGACGCTCCGGTGGAGGCTGCCTCAGACATCTTCGTGACGATGGAGTGACCGAGGATCCGGTGATCGCAGTGATCGCGGTCACGGGTCACCACCTGCGCCAGTGGTCGACGCGGAAGTGTCGGCGATGCGTCTTCAGCCGCCATCGGTCGACGGGTCCGAGATGTCGAGACTGCATGCTCGGACCGACCGCGAGATCATCGTGGATTCGCTGATGGAGGGCCATCGTGTCCAGTGCCGGTCCGACGGGAAGCTCGAGTCGGGCGGCAAGCGACACCGTGACCCCGCCGTCGGTCGTCGTCGGTATCAATTCCGCGATCCGAGCTCGCTCCGCTCGGTAGCCGTCGTCGTGCTCGATGACCTTCCCCGCGAGGTCTACGCGGCCGAACACGACTCCCGCTCTTTCCTCGTGCTCGGGGGTGAGGCCGGCTTGGGCCATCATCACGAACTCCAGCGAAGGACTGTCGTCGCGAGACTTCGTCGCATAGAAGCCACACGTGCAGTCCTCATCGGGCGCGAGGTGGGATCGGCCAGGAAGGGGACACGAAGACGTCACCCATCCACGCCAGGCACCCGCCCAGCCTCCCTTCGGGGGGTCGAGCAACGGTGAACTGGATAGACGGCCCAAGTGCACCCCTCGGTCGCTCATCTCGAACGACCACGCCCGATAGCCGACGATGGGTTCGATCAGGTCCGGTGCGTGCGCCCACCTGCCGATCAACTCGCTCATCGCCCGCGGTACCGGCTCCGGCAACCGGACGGGCTCGTGCGGGATCGGCTGCTCCTCATGGTCCGGTTCTCTGACGGGACCGTCCGGGGGCTCCTCGATCGGTTCCACGTAGATCGTGCGCCGCTGCTCGCCGATGTTCATCGAACCCCCTGACCTGCGCACGCTCGGTACGTGTCCCCCATATTACCGACTGAGCGCCCACGAGCCGTCGCCTGACGACCGACCGGACAGGCTCCTCCCTACGTAGGTGTGAGCAGATGAGGTGGTCGGTCCTCGCGTCCTTGCTGCTGGTCGGCGTGATCGCCTGCGGATCCGCGGACGCGCCGGAGCCAAGGCCCATCCGCTCCCTCGCCGAGCGTCTCGACGCCATCTCCGACCGTGACCCCGATCCCCGAGCCGACCTTCTCGAGAGCCGGTTGTCCCGTGACGGATGACGCCTTCTGCGACACGGCGACTCGGATCGGGCGAGCGCTCCTCGAACGGGACGCCGCCGCCCTCCTCCGGCTCAGCAGATCGGACACGATCGAGTGTGCCAGGGTCGAGCGTCAGTACTTCCCGGGGTGTGCGGACGCCGACGTCCTCACCGGATACGGCCTGAGCAGCGCGGACTTCATCGTCGACGTCCTCCCGAGATCGGCGTACGCGCGTCGGCTCGACGCGGTCATCTCCGGGATCGATCCTGCGTTCACGGACGAGCTCGGCGGCGGCTCCGCGACCGTGATCGGGGTGGGCACGTGTGGTCCCGACATCCCCCGACGCCGGACCTACCACCTGGCGTGGACCGCCGCGATCGACGAGGGAGACGGGGCCGAGCGACACCTCGCGAGCTTCGAGGTGGGGTTCGATGGCGAGGACTGGAAGGTCATCCTCTGGTACCTGGACCCGCTGGAAGCCTGGGAGGAGGAGCACCCCGATCCCATGGCGCTGTCGTTCTGCGAGGCCGGCCTGCATCCGTGGAGCGGCTGACTCACCGCTTCACGCCGCGGGTGGCGCAACCGGCGGAAGGAACTCGGACGGTTCAGATCGCCGCGCCAGTCACGCAGTTCCCGTAGGCCAGGCCGGCGACCAGGTCTACTGCTTCGTCGCCGGCTCTATCGCGCTCCTACGCTGCGCGCCTCGGGCTGCCTCTGCCGCTTCCTCGACTCGGAGAACGCCGAAGCCCCGGGGTGGGTGCTCACCCCGGGGCCAGGCGCTGTTGGTGGATCGGCGGTTAGGCCAGCTCCACCACCTGGTTCGCGCTCGGGAACATGCGATGCCCGACCACGATCCGGTCGACGAAGGCCTGTCCGACCTCGTCCTGCACCATGTACGCCGACAGGACCTCGGCGCCGGGGTGTGCCGCCGCGAAGACGTCCCACGCGCTCTGCGTGCCGGTGCTCTCGTAGGGCGAGCCGGTGGGCTCGTTCGTGTAGATCGCGCAACCGAGGGCCTTCCGCTCGGTGAAGTTCGCCCGCGCCCAGTCGCTGCCCACGTAGTTGCGCTGGCAGTGAAAGGCCGACAGGTAGGCGTAGAGGTCGGCCTCGCCGTCACCGTTGGTGTCGATGTCCACGCTGATCCGCGGGGCTCCTGCACCGACGTACGTGCGAGTGAGTACGTCGAACCCGAGGTGACCCACCTCATCGATCGGGCCGCGAACGCCCGAGCGCGGCGCCACGACCACCACGTAGTCGTCGCCCGTTCTGCTCGGCCACCGCCAGCTTCACCCGCTGGGCGCCCGTGTCGGCTCGGGCTGTCGCTCACGCCGCGCTGCCAGGCGCCGCTGCCCGTGTCGTGCTCCTCCAGACGCAGCCGCTCCGCCGGTTGGGCGGTACGGGCCTGCGCAGTGCCGGCCAGCGTCAGGATGGCACCCGCCACCGCGACGATCCCCAAGAACTTCCTCATTCGGTATTCCTCCTTGAACGGGTTCCACATGAACCACGTGCCACATAGCTTCGGAGCGACACGTGCCGCGCGTCAGTGACTTGGGTAGCGACCTCGTGCGACCGAAGTCACACGCGCCGCGCGCCCCACGACTCCTCGAAGAGCCGGGTGGCATCGAGGATCACGACCTCGTCCGTCGAGGTGGCGACGATCCCGGCCGCGCGGAGATCCCGGAGCGCCCGCGCGACGACCTCGCGGACGGATCCCACTGCGTCGGCCAGCTCCTCTTGGGAAAGGTGCGCCGACAGCCGGCCGTCGGAGCGGTCCTTCGTGGTGGCGAGCTCCAGCAGCTGCGAGGCGACCCGTTGCTTCACCGAACCGAACGCGTGGATCGCGATCTGCTGCAGCGTCTCGTCGAGGCGCCTGCTGAGCTCCTCGGATAAGGCGTAGGCCACCTGTGCGTCACGGCGGGCGGCCTCCTCGAGCCGGCCCACGTCGATCCCCAGGATCGTGCTCGGGGCGAGCGTCTGAGCCTGCACGTCCATCGGCCCGCCGATCACGAGCGCGGTGCCGAGGACGTCCGAGGGCCGCCCGTAACGGATCGTGACCTGCCGACCGTCGCCGGAAACGAGGAAGAGCCGGAACAGCCCCGAGACGACGAGGAAGGCGCGGGACGCCTCGCCCTCCCGATAGATCGTGGTGTCCGCCGGGATGTCCATCCGCAGCTGGCCCTCGAGGAGAGGATCGACCACCTCGCGTGGCAGCCGTCCGAGGAAGCTCCGCTGCAGCACAGCCTCGATGTCCGGGTCCATCGCACTCAAGACGATGCCACGGTTCGGTCGCAGCCGCCCACGGGACCGAGACCGAAGACTCCACGGGCGTTGCGCTGAGCCTGCGCCAGGCTCAGGCATCGACCCGGATCGCGGCGCTCACCTGACCATCGAAGCTCTCGAGGGCGATCGTCACCTCCGATCCACCGCGGACGGCGACGAAGTCGGCTACGGTCATTCCTTCGGGACCCTCCACAACCGGCACGTCCTGAACCGTGACCTCCCAGCCGTCGTCCTCGAGAACCGTTTCGTAGTGATCGAGCACCTCGGTCGCCGATGCTTCGACCTCGAGCTGTGTGACGCAGCCGGGGCCCTCGGGATCGTCGAAGTACTCGAGCTCCGCGCCACCGTAGGGAGGGATCTGCTGAGCCAGCTGCAGATCCTCCTCCGAGCAGGATCCGCCGAACCCGCCGCGGAGAAGAGCACGATCGCGACGATCGCCACGACCGCGAGCCCCAGGATCATGAGCACGACGGGTCGGCGGTTCGCAGGGGCGGCAGCGACGTCGACTCGAGGCGGAACCTCGGGCGTTCCGATCGGGCTCCCCACCTCTACTCCCCAGCCGCGGTCTCCACCTGGGGCAACCATGCGCTCGCGCTGAGGGAGTGTCAAAGGGCTGACGCCACGCCTGGCGCGGTCCTCGAAGCTCCGGGTACGCTTCGGCCCCGGCGAGGAGAGGTTTCGAGGTGAACTGTTCGAACTGCGGGACCGAGAACGAGCCGGGCCGCAAGTTCTGTAAGGAATGCGGCTCGGCGCTCGTGATCGTCTGCGACGCATGCAGCGCGCCCAACGCTCCCGACAGCAAGTTCTGCGGGGAGTGCGGGGCGACGATCGGCACGAGCGCGGCCCCGCCCGTCCCGGCCGCCGCCACGCCGTCGACCGAGCGCCGTCTCGTGTCGGTCCTGTTCGCCGACCTCGTCGGCTCGACGAACCTCGCGGAGGGCCGTGACCCCGAGGAGGTCCGCGACCTGCTGTCCCGCTACTTCGAGACGCGCCCGGGAGACGATCGAGCGCTACGGCGGTCTCGTCGAGAAGTTCATCGGCGACGCCGTGATGGCGGTCTGGGGGACGCCGGCGGCGCACGAGGACGACGCCGAGCGTGCGGTCCGGGCGGCGCTCGAGCTGCTCGAGGCCGTCGAGACCCTCGGCGCGGACGTCGGCGCCGACCTCCAGTGCCCGCGCAGGCGTCCTCACCGGCGAGGCCGCCGCGACGGTCGGCGCCACCTCGCAGGGGATCGTCGCGGGCGACCTGGTGAACACGGCCTCCCGGCTCCAGTCGATGGCCGAGCCCGGCACCGTCCTCGTCGGCGAGACGACGGTCCGGGCGACCGGCCGCGCGATCGCGTTCGAGAAGTTCGGCGACCTCACGTTGAAGGGCAAGGAGACGGTCGTTCCCGCGTGGCGCGCGCTCCGCGTCCTCGGCGAGCTCCGCGGCGCCGGCCGCGGCGAGGCGATCGAGCCTCCGTTCGTCGGTCGCGCCGAAGACCTCCGCTCGATCAAGGAGCTCGTCCGCGCGACCGGCGCCGAACGGAAGGCTCGGCTCGTCTCGGTCACCGGGATCGCCGGCGTCGGCAAGTCGCGTCTCGCCTGGGAGCTGCTCAAGTGGATCGACGGGTTCGTCGAGGTGCTCTATTGGCATCGCGGCCGATGCCCGTCCTACGGCGACGGCGTCACGTTCTGGGCCCTCGGTGAGATGGTCCGGATGCGGGCCGGGATCGCCGAGACCGACGACCCGGCCACGTCACGGCGCAAGCTCTCGGCGTCGGTGGCCGAGTTCGTCTCCGATCCCGACGAGCGACGATGGATCGAGCCGCGGCTCGCGCACCTGCTCGGGCTCGACCCCGCTCCCCACGGCGACCGCGAGGAGCTGTTCGCCGCGTGGCGCGCCTTCTTCGAGCGGATCGCGGAGCAGGGCACCGTCGTGATGGTCTTCGAGGACCTCCAGTGGGCCGACCCGGGGTTGCTCGACTTCATCGAGTCGATGCTCGAGTGGTCGAAGAGCCATCCGATCCTGATCGTCACGATGGCGAGACCCGAGCTCGCCGACAAGCGCCCGAACTGGGGATCCGGCCAGCGCAGCTTCACCGCGATGCACCTCGAGCCACTCCCCGACCCGGTGATCGCCGAGCTCGTCGAGGGATTCGTCCGGGGCATGCCGCCGGAGAACGTCGAGCGGATCGTCGCGCGCGCCGAGGGGATGCCGCTCTACGCCGTGGAGACCGTCCGGATGCTGGTCGACCGCGGCGCGCTCGAAGCCCGCGACGACGCCTACGTCCTCGTGGGCGAGGTCGGGACCCTCGACGTCCCCGAGACGCTCCACGCGCTGATCGCGGCACGGTTGGACGTGCTGCCACCCGAGGATCGCGCGCTGGTGCAGGACGCCTCGGTCGTCGGCATGAGCTTCACCGTCGAAGGCCTGGCGGCCGTCGCCGGCCTGGGCCGGGAGCAGGTCGAGACGCGGCTGCGCGAGCTGGTCCGGAGGGAGTTCCTCGGGCTCGAGGCCGACAAGCGCTCACCGGAACGAGGCCAGTACTCGTTCCTGCAGGCGCTGATCAAGGAGGTCGCCTACTCGACGCTCTCGAAGCCCGACCGGCGGACCCGGCACCTCGCGGCCGCGCACCATCTCGAGTCGCTCAGCGACGACGAGCTCGCCGGCGTCGTCGCCACGCACTACGTCGAGGCGTACGGCGCCTCGCCGGAGGGACCGGAAGCCGATGCGCTGGCCGCGCGCGCCCGCGACTGGCTCTCCCAGGCGGCGCAGCGGGCGCTCTCGCTCGGTTCGCCGGAGCAGGCGATCGGCTACGCGGAGATGGCCCTCAACGTGACGCCGAAGGGGCCCGAGCGAGCCGCTCTCCTCACCACCGCCGCATCGGCCGCCGACACTCGCGGCGTGGTTCGACCGAGCCGAGGCGCTCTACGAGGAGGCGATCGCGCTCCACGAGGAGCTGGGCGATCACGCGGCCGCCGGCCGGGCGACGGCCGACCTGTACGAGGTCCTCCGCCCACAGGACCGCCGGGCCGAGGCGGCGGAGCGGATGGAGCGCGCGCTGGAGGCCCTCGGCGACGCCGACGAAGACGTCGCGGCGCGGCTGTGCGCGAAGCTCGCCCAGGCCCTGCGCACGACCGGCGCGGTCGAGGCCGCGATCCCGTTGGCCGAGCGCGCGCTGACGATCGCCGAGCGGCTCCACCTCACCGACGTGATGATCGAGGCCCTGGACGCGAAGGGTGGCGCGTACTTCAACCTCGGCCGCCACCGGGAGGCGACGATCCTCGGACGCGGCGCGCTGGAGCTGGCCGACGAGATCGGCAGCCTCCGCTACCGGAGCTGGGCGCTCATGGCGATCGGTCTGGGGACCTTGGAGGAGGATCCGGCCGGAGCGCTCCGCGCCATCCTCGAGAGCGCCGAGACGGCCCGGCGGGCCGGGGACCGCGCCGGCGAGATGCTCGGGCTGACCAACGCAGCCGAGGGGGCCATCGAGCTGGGCAGCTGGGACGAGGCCGAGGAGGCGCTCCACCGCCTCGAGGGGCGTGAACTCGGTACGGAGAACGAGCTCGGGCGCGAGTTCTGCGAGATCCTCCTCCAGGCGCATCGGGGAGATGTCGTCGCGCGCGCGCCGCCGGCTCGACGCGATCGCGCCGCGGATCGAGGCCCTGGAGCAGATCGCGATGCGCACGTGGTTCGGCCGCGAATCCGCGCTCGTCCACCTCCTGGGCGGCGATCCCGCCCCGGCGTTCGAGGCCGCGATCGAAGCAACCGAGCTCGAACCGAGCGGCGTCAACGCGCACTACGCAGCCCGGGAGGCCGCGCGCGCGGCCGTCTGGTTACGCGACCCGGACCGGCTCCGCCGTGCGCTCGAGGCGATGGCGCTCGCTCCGGGGACGTTGGATCGACGCGGTCCGCCGCACGGCGGAGTCCGGCCTGGCGGCGCTCGAGGGCCGCCGCGAGGACGCCCTCGCCGGGTACGAGCGAGCGCTCGGCGAGTGGCGAGCGCTCGACACGCGCCTGGATCAGGCGTTCTGCGCCGCCGACATGGCCCACGTCCTGCCGGACGAGGAGCTCACGACCGAGGCCCTCGCCGAGAGCACCGCGTTCCT
>CAVPCM010000001.1:0-238156 GCA_963702405.1 uncultured Actinomycetota bacterium | reverse complement strand
GGTGGTGTCGCGGGGGTTTCGCGGTCGAACAAGAGCGTTGCACTGGTCCGGTACAACGCGGACGGCAGCTTGGACACGAGCTTCGGAGGCGATGGGAAAGTGATGCGGAACTTGACGCCGGGCTGGGATGACGCCTCCGGCATCGAGATCCAGGCGGACGGGAAGCTCGTGACAGCTGGCGCGACCGGCGGCTCCGGTGGACAGCTGCTGGTGATCCGCATAGAGGCCGACGGCACTCCCGACACGACGTTCAGCGGCGACGGGAGGGTAGCGACGAACTTCACCACGAGGGATGACTTCGCCTGGGACCTCGCCTTACAAGCCGATGGGAAGATCGTGGCTGCCGGCACGGCCGGTGTCGGGACCGGAGCAGGGAGCTTCGCCGTCGCTCGATACGGATCCGACGGAGTCCTCGACACGACCTTCGGCGGGGACGGGAAGGTTGTCACGAACATGACGCCTCGAGCCGATGTGGCCACAGCTGTCGCGATCCAAGCGGACGGGGCCATCGTCGTGGGCGGCGAAGTCGGTGGCAGCGGCGGGCGGTTCGCCGTCGTGCGCTATCTCGGCGCCTGAGGTCCGTCCTGCGCTGTCTCGGCGCCTGAGGTACGCCTCGCACCGCTCTTGGCAGCGGCAACCCCTTCCGGTCGCGTATCACGGCACATGGTCGTAGTCCACTGCTGCCGGTGCAGAGGTTCAGTCGCAGGGGCCGACCGCGACGTCGACGCCGCGATGATCGGAACCTGCCGGCGTGAACGTCACAGGCCGCGTCGCGCACCACGAGGGAGTGACGAACACGTGATCGATGCGGAGCAGCAACGTCGGCCACCAACCGCCGACGTATGTCGTCGAGCCGGGGGCGCCGGCCCTCATCGCGTCGGTGAGCGCTGCGTCCATCTTCCGGTAGCTGACCACGCGGTCGCTCATGTTGAGGTCGCCGGCCACAACGACGGGTCGCTCCTCGGTCTCGATGGCTGTGAGCAGATCCTCGGTGAATCGGAGCTGATCGTCGAAGCTCGTCTCGCCCAGGGGGTTCAAGCCGTGCACGACGTAGAGCACGAACGGCGATCCCGGCACGTCGACGCCGACCCGCAGCGTGCGCGCTGACGGCAAGCCAAGCTCGTCGAGCACCTGCACCGGGAACCGCGACCACACACCCTGCCGTCCTTGCTCGACGGTCGAGTCGAGTCCCTGCGCGGCAGCGCCTTCCGCCAACGCTGCGAAGAGCTCGTCGTCGGACACCTCGATCGCCACCAGCACATCGGCTCCCCGGCCGGTCATCGACTCCGGCACCGCGTCGGGGGTCGGGTTCTCGCCCCAGACGTTGGCGACCACGAGTCGGATCGCTGGGTCAGGCGGCACGATCGAGCGCGAGAGCCTCGGTTCGATCACCGACACCGCACACACCGCGACGATCGAGGCGCCAACGATCAGGGGCCAGGCCCGGCGGCTGATGAGGGCGGCGATCGGACCGAGGGCGATCGCCGCGATGGCGATCAGCGGCAGCCCGACGGCGACCGTGTCGAGCGGACCACCGGCGTCGCGCGCGACGAACCACAGCCATGGCAGGGCGATCACGAGCGCGATGAGCAGCACGCGGCGCGCGCGGCGTCCGCGGGAGACGGGTTCCACAGCGCGGAGACTAATCTGCGCGAGGGCAACCGGGTGTGACGACTCGATGGAGGTCTGCGTCAATCGTGTGTGGGAAGCTGCGCCGAAGGAATCCACACGGAGACGGACAAGGCCCTGCAGTGCCTCGCCCCGCGAGGGATCGAAGCGATCGAGCGAGGCGATGATCTCCAGCCAGACCGCCCCCACAAGATCGACCACCTCGTCGGGCGTTCTCGCTCGCCGAGCAGCGAACCCGAGAACAGCAGCCCTATGCCGGCGGTAGAGCTCTTCGAGTGCAGCGGTCCAGACCGGGACGGCGCCCCATGATCCTGAGGAGTCCGTCCCCGATCCACAGAATCGCCCAGGACGACGACCTCTTTCAGCGCCCCGCTTGCGTGGGCTGGCTCCGCCGATTCATACTGACCCTGCTGTGTTTGGGGGACTGGCCCGTGTGGCGAGGTACCTCTACTTGCGAGAGCTCCCAGACAGGCTTCCGTCCCCTGGCTGCCGGGAAGCTCGAGCCTCGGACTAGGCTCGAATCTTGCACCACTCCTGCGCCACGAGACATTGGTACTCCTAGGTATTCGAAGGTACGTAGAGTCACAACGTTTCGACTGGTCAGACCCCTGACCAGCATGTTTCGGTCGCCCTTACAAGGCGAAGGACGGGGGTTCGAGTCCCTCAGCGCCCACCAGCATGTCCGCGATCGGAGGCGAATCCGATCGCCGCAACGAGCATCCACACAGCGAGATAGACGAACGCCGCGGACGGAGAGATCGAGTGTCCAGATGAGGCCTGCTACGACGCTCGCCGCGAGGTTGCCGAAACTCTGAACCGCGGCGAGCAGGCCGAACGCCGACCCTCGGATCTCGGCCGGAGCCACCGCGACGGCGGCATGTTCGGCCGTCTCCACGCATCCGATCCCGATCCCGGCTAGGACGAAGCCGACGGAGCAAGACGAGGACGCTCGCGTCCTGCGACCGCAAAGAGGGAGTATGAGACCAGGAATGCCACCACCCCTCCGGCGAGGACGACGCGCGGAGTCGAGCGGTCACTCACATGCCCGGCGGGAACACTCGTGAGGCGTCGCCGCGGTGTTGTAGCCGACATAGAGCAGGAGCGCGATGCTCGTCGCCGAGTCGTTCCCGCGCGTCGGCGCGAGCAGTTCGGTCGCCCGCAGGATCAAGAGCGTGGCCGCCACGTTTCCGATTTCGAACGCCGAGATCGGACGAACATCAGCCGGCCGAGGCCGGCGTCGAACACCGGACGGACCTTGATCCGGATCGGCTTTCGTTCGTGAGCCGCGAGCTTCGGAAGACGACTGATCGCGTAGATGATCGCGACCGTCGCCAGGAGACCAGGGATGATCGAGAGCAGGATCGCCGTCCGGACGGAGAACGCTGCGACGAGCGCGAGCGCCAGCAGCGGCCCGCCGATCGCGCCGAGGTTATCCATCATCCGCTCGAAGCCGTAGGCGCGCCCGTACGCCTCGGGCGGCGTCGCGTCGGCGAGGAGCGCGTTCCGGGAGGGAACCCGGAGCCCGCGGGCCGTCCATGCGCCCACGCGGAGGAGAGCGACCTGCCAAAGAGCCGTGGCCGCCCCGATCAGCCCGGAGAGGACCGCGACACTCGTATAGCCGCCGATCGCGGTGGCGCGGCGTCGAGACGGATCGTCCGCGAGCGCTCCGCCGAGGAGGCGCGAGATTCCCGCGAGCCCATCGGCGATTCCCTCGATGATGCCGAGAACGGCGGCCGATCCTCCGAGCGACGTGATGAATAGGGGGAGGAGCGCAGTCGGGACCTCATGCCCGAGGTCGGACAACAGGCTCGCCGCACCGATGCCGCCTACGCCTGGAGTGAGCCATTTCGCTTTCGATGCCTTCGGCTCTGCCGCAGCCATTGGTCGCGCAGCGTAACGGGACGCGCATGCCTGGAGGCGGTCACGCGCGGAGAGATCTCTCCGACTCGCACTTACCGGTCGACAGCCTCTGCCGAGCGAGGCCGAAGCATGTCGATCGAGTGGAGAGCAGAAGCATCGACGATCCTCGATGAATGATGATAGGGTCCATCGATGGATGTCGATGGATGGGCGGGTCGGGGATGACGCGGCTCCAAGAGCTGCCACTCCGTGAGACCTCGGCGGCCAGTGCCAGCGTTCCGATAGACACGATGCGCATGTCGAAGGGCGAGGCAGACGCGACCGCCTCACTCTTCAAAGCGCTGGCCGACCCGGCACGGGTCAGGATCGTGAACACCCTCGCCGCCTCGGGGGAGCCCGTGTGCGTCTGCCACCTGACCGACCCGCTGGACCTGTCCCAGTCCACAGTGAGCTTCCACATGAAGAAGCTGATGGACGCGGGGCTCCTCGATCGCGAGCAGCGCGGCGTGTGGGCCTACTACTCGCTCCGGGACGACGCCCGGCAGCGACTCCGTTCGATCTTCGCTTTCGAGGACGTTAGCCATGGATGAGCTTCGAGAGACGGTCCGCGAGCGGTACGCGGCGGCGGCCACGTCGGTCAAGAGCGGCCTGGCCGCCGACGACGTGACCGAGGCCGCTTGCTGCGCCCCAGCGAACGGCTACGGGCTGAAGTTCTACGACATCACCGAGCGAGGCGCGCTGCCGGACGAGGCCGTGTTGGCGAGCCTGGGATGCGGCAACCCCACGGCGGTCGCCGACCTCGCGGAGGGTGAGACCGTGCTGGACCTCGGGTCGGGCGGTGGGATCGACGTCCTGCTGTCTGCGCGCCGGGTTGGCCCTACCGGGTTCGTCTACGGCCTCGACATGACCGATGAGATGCTCCAGCTCGCTCGGGAGAACGCCCGGAAGGCGGAAGCGACCAACGTGGAGTTCCTGAAGGGCCTCATCGAGGACGTGCCCCTCCCCGACGCAAGCGTGGACATCGTGATCTCGAACTGCGTGATCAACCTCTCCACCGACAAGCCCCGGGTGATCCGGGAGATGTTCCGGGTGCTGCGACCGGGTGGACGTCTCGGGATCAGCGACGTCGTGGCGGCGAACGAACTCTCGCCGGCCGAGCGTGCCGAACGAGGGAGCTACGTCGGCTGTATCGCAGGTGCGCTCTCCATCGCCGAGTACGAGCACGAGCTCGAGGCGGCCGGCTTCGAGCAGATCTCGATCGGGCCCACGCACGCCGAGGCCGACCAGATGTACGGGGCGATCGTGCGGGCCACGAAGCCCACGTCCTGATCGGAGGAGAAGCGATGGAGACCGGCCGCACCTCGTTGCTCGGCACAGCCGACTTCGACAAGACGGTCTCGGCGTTGGCGCGAGAGTACCGAGGCGTCTTCGGCTCAGAGACCATCGCCCGGTTCGTGCAGGAAGCTCTGGACAGGTGGCCCGACGCGAAGGTGACCAATCACCTGCCGGTTCTCGCCCATCGGTTCGCTCGCGAGCGCTTGCGAGCCCTCGGGCAAGCAGAAGGCTCGATCGCCAAGGATCACCCCGAGGTGCTGTTCGTGTGCGTACACAATGCCGGCCGCAGCCAGATGGCCGCTGGACTCCTCGCGCAGCAGGCCAAGGGTCGGGTGGACGTTCGATCCGCCGGAAGCACGCCGGCCGAGGCGATCAACCCCGCCGTCGTGCAGGCGATGGATGAGGTCGGCGTCGATCTCTCGACGGAGTACCCGAAGCCGTTGACGGATGAGTTCGTCCGAGCTTCAGATGTCGTCATCACGATGGGGTGCGGGGACGCGTGTCCGATCTACCCTGGGAAGCGTTACGAGGACTGGGAGCTCGACGACCCCGCCGGCAAGACGCTAGAAGAAGTACGACCGATCCGTGACGAGCTGGACCGGCGAATCGGCATGCTTCTCGCTGAGCTGCTCGACGACTAGCCCTAGGCCGGACTTGTCGTCACCGCGGGTCCGCTGACAAGAGCCCCCGATCCTCGCACCACTCTTGCACCACGAGACAGAGGCACTCCGAGGTAGTCCCAGGTACTCAGAGGGACAAGGTTTGCCCTGCTCAAGGCGCTGACCTGCATGTTCCGGTCGCCCTTACAAGGCGAAGGTCGGGGGTTCGAGTCCCTCAGCGCCCACCAAGCGAAGGCTGTGAGGCGGACGTTCCTCGGAGGGGCGCGAATCGGTTGCCTGCCGCCCAGACACGCTCACGCTGTTCAGGCATCATCACGCCGATGCCCAACCGACAGAGTGCTTGAACTCTTGGCAGGGCGACGGTCTCGACGGTGATGAGATGGGTTGTACTAGACCCTGAGAATCCGAGTGCGGGCAACGCGAAGGGGCGGGGTCCCCGTTGGGGACCCCGCCCACCGCGCGTGGGGCTTCCTTCGCTAGGCGGCGCTGGCTTCCGACCGGCGCCTGCGGGTCGCCGCGACCACGGTCACGCCGATCCCGAACAGGACCATCGTGATGAGCCCGAGCCGTCCTGTGTCCGAGCCTGTGAACGGGGTCGGGGGGTTGTTCGGCGGCGCGTTCTCACCGGCGATCGGTGACACGGTGGCCGTCGTCCTCGGAGCTCACCGAGCGGCCGAGGATGTCCTCGCCCGAAGCGGTGCCGATGTTGGTGACGACCGCGTTCCCCACTACGAAGTCTTTCGTCAGCGTGACCTCGTCTCCGGGCTCGAGGATCTGGATGTCCCCGACGTGTCCCAGGATGTCGTCGTCGACGCTGATGTCGTACAGCGTGGTGTCGCCCGTGTTCGCGACCACGTAGGTGAAGGTCACCGTCGTGCCGATCGGGACGACCTCTTCGTCGACCGTCTTCACGATCGAGATGGCCGGGTGGATGATGTCCACCACGTGATCGTCGGTGTCGGAGACGGGCTGGCCGCCCTCACCCTCGCTCGTGTCGCCGGAGATGGTCGCCGTGTTCGGGAGCGGATCGGGGTTGCCCGCGGTGACTAGGTGCGTGCACGTGAAGTGCCACACCTCGCCGACAGCCAGGCTCGAGTCGACGTCGGCTCCGGCGACGATGCTGCCCTGGTCGCAGATCGCGTCGCTCAGGGCGACGTCGAAGAGCTCCAGCTCACCGCTGTTGGTGACCTCGAAGGTGTAGGTGATCGTGTCGTCCACGTGCACGAGCCCGGGCCCGCCCTTCAGGATCTGGATCGCGGGCGTGCACTCGACGGTGATCGTGACGACGTCGCTCGTCACTTCGTCGTCGCCGGTCGTCAACACCGAGACTTCCTGCCCATCGGTCCCGAGGGAGGCCGAGGCCTGGTTGCTGACGGTGCCACAGGTCTCGACCGTGATCGGGGAGGTGATGTGGACCGAGGCCGACGCCCCCGCGTTCAGGTCGAAGCCCTGTCCGCCGCAGATGAGGACCCCGCCGCCGATCTCGCACTCCCATCCGCCGGTGGTCCCCTGGATCGCCCAGTCCAGGCCGGGGTCGGCCGGGAGCTGGTCGGTGAGCTGCACGTCCTCGGCCTCACCGTCGCCATCGTTCGAGACCGTCACGGTGTAGCCGATCTCGTCGCCGGCGTGGACGGAGCTGTCGTCGGCTTCCTTCTCGATCGCGAGCTCCGGCTCCGGCTCCGGCTGCGGCACCGCGCACCCGTTGTTGAAGATCGCTCGACCCGCGTCGGTCCAGTTGAGCGAGTACGTCTGTCCGTCCCACTCGAACGGCGGGATGATGTCGCCCCACGTGATGTGGTCGTCTTTCATCTGCTCGAGGTCGGCCTGGCTGGTCGGCACGGGGCCGGTGTGGTCGAGGTGACCGTTCAGCACGCCTGCCCCGCTCGGGTTGATCGTCTCCTCGTGCCCCGAGTACGGGTTCGTGGTGCTGTTGGTCGCGTGACAGATCGTGTGCTTCTTCATCTCCGGCTCCGGCTCCGGCTGCGGCACCGCGCACCCGTTGTCGAAGATCGCCTGACCCGCGTCGGTCCAGTTGAGCGAGTACGTCTGCCCGTTCCACTCGAACGGCGGGATGATGTCGCCCCACGTGATGTGGTCGTCCTTCATCTGCTCGAGGTCGGCCTGGCTGGTCGGCACCGGGCCGGTGTGGTCGAGGTGACCGTTCAGCACGCCTGCTCCGCTCGGGTTGATCGTGTCCTCGTGCCCCGAGTACGGGTTCGTGGTGCTGTTGGTCGCGTGACAGATCGTGTGCTTCTTCATCTCCGGCTCCGGCTCACATGTCCCGTCGGTCTGCACGGACGCGGACGCCTGGACGTTCTGTGGGCCTCCGTTGTTCCAGTCCCCGCGGACCGTCAGGGTGGTTGTGCCGAGAGTGGTTCCCGGCAGCGACTCGGTGTACGCCTTGGTCTCGTCGGGCGCATAGCTCGACAGCGGCACGGCCGCGCGGGTGCTCTGGTCGAGGGTCATGGTGCGGCCCTCCCAGTTCCCGTTCGCGACCGTCCACGTCACGTCGTAGGTCTGCGTCTGGCTGTTGCAGACAACGTTGCTGGACACCATCGGGTGATGCGCGTACGCCGGGAGTGTTCCGATCCCGACGAACGCGATGCACAGCAGCCCGGCGAGGCCGATCGTCGCCAGACGGTGTCGATCTCGAGCCTCGTCCTACTGCCATCGGCTCTGGTTCCCATCCCACTACCTCCCCATCCTGCGGAGTTATCCTCCGTCAGCCGATGGACCCGGCCGACGCCTTACGGCGAAGTCCGTAGTCCTCCGCAGGTGACCGTAGCCCCCACATCCGGGGGACACCATCGGGCGAAGGGGCCGCGACGCCGGACGGACGGTGTAGTTCGTTCGGTCGGGTCTGATGGTCGAGGCGGATGTGCGACAGTTCATCGAATGGAGGGCCGACGGGCCGCTGTCGGGCCGCTGTCGGTCTGGTGACGCCGAGTCTCGGAGGACGCGATGAAGATGAAGGGACAGCTGAACGTGAAGACCCCGGCCGAGTACATCGCCGCCGTCGACGACAAGCGCCGGTCCGACATCGCGGCACTCGATGCGCTGATCCGCAAGCACGCGCCGAAGCTCGAGCCGGTCATCATGGAGCGGCATGCTCGGCTACGGGCCGTTCCACTACCGCTACGCGAGCGGCCGCGAGGGCGACGCCTGCAAGCTCGCGATCGCCAGCAACGCCTCGTACATCTCGCTGTACTGCTTCGCCGCTGACGCGAAGGGCTACGTCGCCGAGCGGTACGTCGACCGGCTCCCGAAGGCCGGCATCGGCAAGACCTGCGTGATGTTCAAGAAGCTCTCGGACCTCGACGAGAAGGCGCTCGTGGCGCTCATCAAGGAGACCGCGAAGATGGGCCTCGTCGCCTGAGCCCGCGCGACGTCGGGGCCGCGGTCGTCGAGTAGCCTGCGAAAGAGAGTCGGATCGTCGGAGGGGCAGACGTCACGGGGGAGACGGGTGACACAGCGCAAGATCGGAACGCGCGAGGAGTGGCAGGCGGCACGCGACGAACTCGCGAAGCTCGAGGCGGAACACGCCGAGCGAAACGAGGAGATCAAGAGGAAGCGGCTCGAGCTCCCCTGGGTCCCGGTCGCGAAGGAGTACGAGTTCGACACCGATGAGGGGAAGAAGAGCCTCGCAGAGCTGTTCGATGGCCGGTCACAGCTCCTCGCCTACAACATCATGTTCGGGCCGGATTTCGAGGCCGGGGCATGCCCCGGTTGCACGAGCCTCGCGGACGGGTTCGACGGCCAGCTGATCCACATGAACAAGCGCGACGTGACCTTCCTCTGCTTCTCGCGGGCACCGATCGAGCGCCTCTCCGCCTACAAGAAGAGGATGGGCTGGCAGTTCCCCTACGTCTCGACGCACGGGACCGACTTCCCGTTCGACTTCAGGCTTGCGTTGACCGAAGGGCAGGCACAGCAGATCCCCGAGTTGAAGGAGATGATCGACGAGCCGCCGGGCTGGCTCCAGGAATGGTCGGAGCAGGTTGCCGCGGAGCTCAAGGACGGTCTGCGCGAGAACCCGAGCTACATCGCGTTCGCGCGTGAGAACGGGACCGTGTACCACACCTACACGGTGTCGGCGCCGGATCCGTTCGTCGGCCCCTACTTCGAGATGCTGCTCGAGCGGGCGCCGAAGCCGCAGCCGGATGAGCCGCGCAGCTGGCGCAAGGACGAGTACCCGTTCTGAATCGCGGCCCCTAGGGCGCGGCAGCTCCCAGACCTTCGCGGTCCGGATCGAGCGCGAAGCGGACGTCTTGCTCGTCGCGCAAGGCCTCACGCGTGGCGGCACGGAGGAGCACAGCCTGCTCGTCGAGCACTTCGATGCGCTCCGGAAGCGCGACGCGACGGAGATCCATCAAAGCGGCAACCAGGCGTCTCGAGACCTGGGGCGAGCCCGCGCCGGCCATCCGGATCTCGTCGAAGGCGAGATGAACGTAGTTCTCCCAGGTCATCGTCTTCACGAGCAGTCGGATCTCGCCGTCCTCGCCACGAACTCGGCCGTCGGGAGAACGGCCGCCGCGCGAGCTGCCGAAGGATGTCGTGCAAGCGGTCGATCGCCTGCACCGCTGTCGTGGGGTCCTGGAATGGCGACTCAGAGAGCGAGCGCTCCGCGATGTCGACCAGAAGCCGCATCCCGTACGCGACGTCCTCGTCGAGAGTCGGCTCGAGCTTCAGGCTCAACGCCGAGAAGAGCCGGTTCTCATCCAGGTTCTCGGGAGAGCCGTGAACGATGAACAGCGGTCCGCCCGCGGGAACGAACGCGCCAAGAGCCGGGACGAGCTCGAGCACGCAGTCGGCCCGCTCGGCCTCGGCGACGAGTACATGCGTCCCGATCATGGTGACGACGCCCGAGTCTCGCGCAGCGACGATGCGCGGAGCCTCGGGATCGACGGGAGGTGGCGGGCCGGCGTCGGGATACCGGCGGTCGAGGAGCTTGCGCGTGTCGTCACCGACGAGTTCGATCAGCGCCGATACGCGCAGCGACTGACCGATGTGGTGTACGTAGATCACCAAGGCGGCGATACTCGCCAGCACGAGGAGGTACGCCGTCGCCACGGCGATGCCCGGAACCTGCCCTGTGCCATCGCCCCGATCCAGAACCTCGCGGATCGTCAGCACGGAGTGCACGAAGGTCGCGACGAAGAGCCCGATCGCGAGCTGGCTGGGTTTGTCGCGAAGGATCCGCTGCACGATCCGGGGCGAGAACTGCCCCATCGCCAGCTGAACCACGACCATCGTGATCGTCAGCACGAGCGCCGCGAGGCTCACCATCGAGACCGCGATCGTGCTCAAGATCATGTTCGCCGAGGTCGGCACGACCGACGAGCACCTGCGGGATCGCCTGATAGTCGTAGGCGCGGTCGAGGGCGATCGTGCCGAAGGAGATCGCCACGCCCGCGAGGACACACATGACCGGCACGAACCAAAGGCTCGACCCCACGCTGACCGCGAGCTTTCTCAGCCACATAGGCCGAGCGTTACCCAACGGAGCCCACGTCGCACGCATCGGGCGCTGCTCGGCCGATCCGAACGTGGTGGACCTGGTGGATGTGGTGGTCGACCACGCCCTCGATCAGATCGAAAAGGGGCCCGGCGGCCCGGGACCGAGCTCTGCGTCGAACTCAGTGGTTCGGGGATGCCGCGCTGATATCGGCGAGCAGTGAGCCGGGCGTGGTCTCCACCGAGATGTCGCCCAGCGAGACGATCCCGACAGCCTTTCCGCCCTCCACCACCGGCAAGCGGCGAACGTCCTGTGATCGCATCATCCGAACGGCATCATCCACCGTATCCGTCGGGGCGAGGGCGGTGACGTCTTGCGTGTAGGCGTTCTCCACCTTGGTCGTCTTCGGGTCCGATCCTTCTGCCGTAGCCCGGATCGCGATGTCCCTATCGGTGATGATGCCGGCCAGCCGGCCCTGCCCATCCTCAACCAGCACGTCGCCGATGTCCTTCGTCTTCATCAAGCGAGCAGCCTCCTGCAGACTGTCGGTCTTCCGGACTGCATCGGGTGGCGTGGTCATCACCTGCCGGATCTCCCGAACGTCCATCGCGGAAGTGGCGTCCCCAGAGCCGATCACTCGAGGACGATGATTGCCGTACACGACCAGACAGCTGTTCGATGCCCTCGCGGCCCGACACCGCACCTGCCACGTATCCGATGCCGAAGCTCGCAACCGTGCTGATGAATCCCATGTCGCTTCCTCCCTGAATCTCGGTTGTCGGTTCGTTACCCAGGGCACGTCCTCGCCACGCACGCGATCGGAAACAACGGCCGATCAGTCTCACGCGCCAGGAGACGAGTCCGTGCGGGCCGTGCCGGTTCGGTTCGCGCTCGCCCTGGACCACGAGAACCCTGAGATCGATCGCGTGCTGTTCGAGAACCGGCGCTTCGCCACGGGAGAATTCTTCGGAGCCGGAGCGAGGATCGCCCGCAGCAGCGATCCTCGCCGATAGCCGGGTCCTGTCCGAGCGCGCCGATGGCCGGGTTACGCTCTGGGCGTGAGCCCAGCCGAGCACCGCCGATCGCCGATCCGCTCCCTCGTACGCCGGAGATCGGGCGGCCGAAGTCACGAGGCGGACCGCGACGACGGCCTGTCGGTACCCGAGGACTCCTCTCCGGACGGTCGGACTTCGCGGCTCGTCGACAGCGCGATCTACGTGGACGGCGAACGGGTCGCCTCTCCCGCTTCGCTGCCGGAGACGCTCGAGACCCTGCGCCGGCAACCCGAGGGGATGGCATGGATCGGCCTCTACCGTCCGGAGGAGCAGGAGGTCCAGTCGCTGGCCTCGGAGTTCCAGCTCCATCCCCTCGCCGTCGAGGACGCGATCAACGCTCATCAGCGGCCGAAGATCGAGCGTCATGACGACACCCTGTTCGTGGTGCTTCGGCCCGCCCGCTACCTCGACGACATCGAGGAGGTCGAGTTCGGCGAGGTCCACGTGTTCGTCGGTCCTCGCTTCGTCCTGACCGTTCGTCACAGCGAGGCGCCGGAGTTCGGTTCGGTGCGCGACCGACTGGAGGGGGAGCCGGACGTCCTGCGTCGAGGGCCCGAGGCCGTGCTCTACGCGATCCTCGACAAGGTCGTCGACGGCTACTACCCGGTCGTCGCCGGCGTCCATCACGACATCGACGAGATCGAGGTCGAGGTCTTCAGCGGCGATCCGAAGGTGTCCCGCCGCATCTACGAGCTGTCCCGTGAAGTGGCGGACTTCCTGCGAGCCACTCGCCCCCTGATCGACGTCATCACGGCGCTCCGTGGAGGGTTCGCGAAGTACCACGTCGATGAGCGACTCCAGGACCATCTCCGCGATGTCGAGGACCACCTGATCCAGATCATCGAGCGCGTCGACGAGTTCCGGGTGGCCCTCCGCGACATGCTCACGGTGAACGCCACGCTCGTCGCGCAACGGCAGAACGAGGAGATGCGCAATCTGGCGGAAGCCGCGAATTCCCAGAACGAGGAGGTCAAGAAGATCTCCGCGTGGGCCGCGATCCTGTTCGCACCCACCCTCATCGGGACCATCTACGGGATGAACTTCGTCCACATGCCCGAGCTCGACTGGGTCTTCGGCTACCCGTTCGCCCTCTTGCTCATGGCCGCGACGTGCACCGGCCTCTATGCATTGTTCAAGCGGAGGCGTTGGCTCTAGGCGTCATACTGACCCGCTGTGTCGCAGTCGGGTCCGGACCGGGAGCTGATCTCCGAAGAGGATCGGTTGTGGACCGAGCTGCACGATCTGGTCGACTCGATGCCCGCGGACAAGGTCGAGGAACCCGGCTACTTCGCCGAGGGGTGGTCCGCGAAGGATCTCATCGCGCACATCGGGAGCTGGCTCGCCGAAGCCGGCGTCGTCCTGGACCGGCTCCGATCCGGCACGTATCGACCTGAGGAGATCGACATCGACGCGATGAACGCGCAGTTCTACGGCTCGATGCGCGACGTCGCGTTCCACGATGTGCGGGCGCAGGCCTTCACGGCCCGCAACCGGATGCTGCGGGCGTGGCGGTCATTGCCGGAGGGATCGCCCGAAGCCGATCGCTGGATCCGGAAGTCGGGTCCCGAGCATTACGCGGAGCACATCCCGCGACTCCGGGAGTGGGTGGGGGAGATCGGCCGGGATGACCCCGGTCCTCATCGGGGGTGACCGCCGTGGAGATCGCGGAACGATACGTGTGGCTCTGCCTGCGCGTGGGCCGGCATCTCGACGGGTTCGTGGACGCGTTCATCGGCCCCTCGGAGATGGAGCGGACGGTCGAGGCCGAGGAGGCCGTCGATCCGAAGAGCCTCCGCGACGAAACGCAGCTCCTCCTCGACGGGCTCGGCGACGCCGACCTCTCGGAAGACCGTCGACGATGGTTGCGCGGCCAGCTCGAAGCCCTCGCATGCGTCACGGACCGGCTTGCCGGTGAGGAGATCCCCTGGGCGGACGAGGTCGAACGATGCCTCGGTCTCCGTCCTTCACGGACCGACACGAGCGTGCTGCGAGAGATCCACGGGCGACTGGACGCAGCCCTTCCGGGGAACGGGTCGCTCCGCGAGCGATACAACGCCTGGGATGCGAACAACGCGGTTCCACGCGAGAAGCTCGTTCCCGCGCTCGAGCGCCTGCAGCAGGTCCTGGGTCCCCGGGCGCACGCGATCGCGCCGATGCCTACCGAGGAATCCGTGAGCTACGAGCTCGTCTCAGGCGTGGCGTGGATCGCCTACAACCGGTACGAGGGTCGGCACCACAGCCGGGTCGAGGTCAACGCCGATCTCCCGGTCTCCGTCGTGCTGCTCGTGTCCCTCGCCGCCCACGAGACGTATCCCGGTCATCACACCGAGCGGGTGGCGAAGGATGCCCATCTCTACCGAGACCTCGGCCGTTTGGAAACGAGCGTCGCGATCTCCGCCCCCGAGTCCCTCGTCTCCGAAGGGATCGCGACGAACGCCCTGGATGAGGCGCTCGGTCGTGAGCCCTTCGCGGTCGTCGCGGACGTCCTGACAGACATCGACCTCCGGTTCGACCCGGTCGAGGCGCACGAGGTCCATGAGGCAGAGCTCGCCCTGTACACGCCGGCGGTGAACGCCGCCTTCATGCTCCACGAGGACGGCGCGTCCGCAGACGATGCGGAGGGATACCTATGCGAGTGGGCACTCGAATCCAACGAGCGAGCGGCGAGGACCGTTGCGTTCCTCACCGATCCGTCGTCCCGCGCGTACGTGTCGGCCTACCCGGACGGGCGGCGTCTCTGCCGCGACTTCGCCGATCGGGCGCCCGGGAACTTCACACGGCTCCTGACCGAGCAGCTCACCACCACTGACCTTCTTTCCTGAGCTGGCCCTTCCGGAAAGATCTCGCCAGATGTGCGATAGGTCACTGTGCGGTGACGGACTTCCCCATACCCTCGAACATATGTACGGGTCCTTCGCGAGCCCCGATCTGGACGACGACGGATTGATCGGCGTCGCCGATGCGCTTGAATCGCCACATCGCTTCGGCGCAGGTCGCGCTCCTGAGCGTCATCGCCGAGGTCGATCGACGGCGAGCATGGCAGGACTCGGGCGCTCGAGACGTGGCGCACTGGCTCTCCATCCGCTACGGCATGTCGTGGTGGAAGGCGGACCGGTGGATCAAGGCGGCCGCGGCGCTCCACGAACTGCCCGGCATCACCGTTGCGCTCGAGACCGGCGTGCTCGGCATCGACAAGGTGGTCGAGCTGTGCCGGTTCGCCACGCCCGAGAACGAGGGTGAGCTCATCGGCTGGGCGAGCGATGCCACGTGCGCCACGATCCGTCGTCGCGCGGACCTCGAGGTGCGGGCTGCGCAGGATGAGACCACGGAGTTCGAGCGGAACCGGTCCCTGCGGTATTGGTACGAAGACGGCGGACGTCGGTTCGGCCTCGAGGCACGCATGCCGTCCGCGCAGGGTGCCGTCGTCGCGAAGGCGCTCGAGAGGGTCGTCGATCAGATCCCGCACATGCCGGCAGAGGTCGAGGGGACCTTCATCGAAGCACGTCGCGCCGACGCCCTTGTGGCGGTGTGCTCCCAGCGCATCGCGGCCGACGCGGACGCGGACCGGGCGACCGTGGTGGTCCATGCGTCGCTCGACGCCCTGGCGGGACGACGCAACGCGGAGACCGATCACGGAGCGGTCTTGCCGCCCGAGGCCCTCCAGCGCCTCGCGTGCGACGCTCGGGTCCAGGTCGTCGCCGAGAACGATGCGGGCGATGCGATCTCGTTGGGTCGCACGAGACGAGAGCCCTCCGCCTCGATGATCCGGCAGCTTCGTCATCGCGACCGAGGGTGCCGGTTCCCGGGATGCGGCTCGACGGTGTTCGCCAACGCGCACCACATCGTCTGGTGGTCACGCGGAGGCGCCACCGATCTCAGCAACCTGCTGCTCATCTGTGGGTTCCATCACCGCCTCCTCCACGAGCACGGATGGACGGTCGAACGGGCCGACGATGGGCGGGTTCGATGGTTCCGGGCCGACGGCTCCCGCTACCGGGGTGGTCCCGAGCGCGCGACTTCGCACCTGCACGACGGCGAGTTCCTCGACACCGGCTGAGGCCCTCCCTTCGCCTCGGTTACCCCGGGGCGTCGAGGGGTAAGGCGGAACCGACGCCGAAGGAGGAGTTGTCATGGCGAGAACCCGGTTCGAAGTCGTTCCCGAGGGCGATCAGTGGATCGTGCGAGAAGGCAAGAAGTCGACGCCGCCCCTGGACACGGTGGATCTGGCCGTGAGCGCCGCGGTTCGGCGAGCGCAGGAGTCGGCACCGTCCGAAGTCGTCATCGTCCACGAGGACGGCACCCTCGAGGAAGCCCGGACGTTCGGCGACGCCGACGCCTCCTGAGCACGTCTCCGGTCATCGTCTCGTCCGGGTTGGGCGGAGGCGTCTCTGTGAGGTAGTAGTTCTGAGGTGAGCACCCCCACGGACCCGGCGGGTCTGCCGGTCGTCGGAGAGGAGCGGCCGCCGCGGGCTCGTGGCTGGATCCATCGGGTTTCGTTCCTCGTGGCGGTGCCGGCAGGTCTCGTCCTGGTGGTGCTTGCACCGTCGGCAGCCGCTCGCGTCGCAGTCTCCATCTACGCCGCGAGTCTCGTCACGGTCTTCTGGGTCAGCTCGACGTACCACCTCGGCGTGTGGTCCCCGGAGGAGTTCGCTCGATGGCAGCGGCGGGACCACGCGGCCATCTTCTTGCTGATCGCGGGGTCCTACACGCCGTATTGCGTGCTCGCGCTGGAGGGACCCTGGCGGGTTTGGATGCTCGTTGCGGTCTGGATCGGCGCCGGGCTCGGGATCCTCGTGAAGCTGTATCGAGTCGACCTGCACGTTCTTTCGGGGTTCATGTACCTGGGCCTCGGATGGGCGGCGGTGATCGTGTTCCCGCAATTCGTTCGGGCGCTGGGACCTGCTCCGGTCATCCTGACCGTGGTGGGGGGACTCCTCTACTCACTCGGAGCGCTCGCCCTCGCGACCCACAGACCGAAGTTGTTCCCACGCACGTTCGGATATCACGAGGTCTGGCACGCAGCGACCGCTGCCGCCGCGGCGTGTCACTACACCGCGGTGCTCCTGATGGTGATCGAGGCGTGATGCCGGATCAGCCGATCGATTCGGAGAGGTTCTCGGCCGACTCTCGCGAGATCCCGAGCCGCTCGGCGAGGTCGGGCGTCTTCTGATCGAGCAACCTGCGGATCGACTCCTTCGACAGCCCGAGCTCGTTGCGGATCTCCTCCGCGCTGAGCCCGGCCTTGGTGGCCAGATCGAGTTGCTCCTCGATCATCTTCTGCCGGCGCTCGGCGACCTCCTCGAGAAGGACGAGCTTCTCGATCTCTTCGCGGAGCAAGGAGATGTCCATCGAGGAGCCCTCCATGGATCAGCTCGATTCGTATTTGAAGGAGATGTTCACACGGGCGCGATAGCTGGTGACCTTGCCGTTCTCGATCGTGACGTCGAACTTCACGACTTCGCCCACGCGGAGGTCCCGCAGGGTGGCGGCCGCCGTCTCGACCGCGTTCTTCGCGGCTTCCTCCCACGACGTGGAGCTCGTCCCGATGACCTCGGTGACCCGGTAGACGCTGTCGGTCATGCTCTCCTCCTCTGCACGGCTCTGCACCCTCTGGGGCATCCGGTCCTCTGGCGAGGCCCGCACAGGCTATCGTGCCTGCGTGATCCGTGCGCTCCCGCTGGTCCTGCTCGTCGTTCTGGTCGTGGCGCTCGCGAGGTGGGTCCTGTCCTGGTCGAGAGCGGCGGCTGCACGGCGGCCCGCCCGGCGAGGCAGCTCCAGGATGGGCGGCTACGAGTTCGAGAGCAGGATCGAAGGTCTGAGACGGCGTCGCCGGAGCTCACCCGACCCCTTCGAACGGCATGAGGGGCTAGAGAAGGGGCCAGAGAACGGTAAGATGGAGGAGTTCCTGAACGCCCACTCCGGCGTCGAGGCCTACGTCGAGCCCGAGACCGTGGTCAGCCCGCGATCGGTCGTGCTGGTGGACGGAGCGGGCGAGTGGCGCCGATTCCCGCTGAGCGAGGACTCCGTCCTCCGACGAGTGGGCGGGGAGCGCGGGATCTCGATCTTCGATGCCTCCCGCACGGGGTACCCGTCGCGGATGCGACGCGGTCCGGGTCCGGCGACCTAGCGACGCAGCTCGAACCAGGCGAGCCGGTGGAGCCGTCCGCGGATCCGGAGGAGCGCCTGACCCAGGGAGAGCTCGTCGTCGATCCGGACGAGCTCATCGAGGATGTCTCGCACGATCCACGGGCTCTGTGGATGCTCGTAGTCGATCTTGAGGACGTCGGCGCCCCCTGGCGTGTGGACACTGGGGCCGTCCCACGTGGTGAAGTGGAAGGTGGCGTACCGACGGTCGCCGAGAGGCCAGTCGAGGTCGTAGCCTGGCCACAGGGTCCGCTGGACCACGCGGAAGGACGTCGAGAACGCGTTGCGTCCCTCCTTGGCCTCGGGGTCGAACGTCTTCCCCTTCCACGGCATCCAGACACGCGCGAGTCCCACCGTGATCGGGTCAAGGCCGTAGCCGACGGTGGTCGTGAGGACGCGGCCCGGCATCAGGCCGTCGAGCGACCCCGGGGTCGTCCCGTTCCGGAAGCACGTCTCCAACGCGGCGAGCGCCGCCGGTCGGTCGTGCGGCAGGTCGGCCAGGGCGCGGAGGTACTGCAGCGTGAGCTCGGAAGGCATGGACCGAGTATCGCACGGTCCTCGGCGAACCCTTCCGCCGTACCCTTCGTACCGTGAGGGTGCGTCGCGTGCTCGGACTGATCGGAGTGGCGGCGCTGACCGTCGCCTGCAGGCAAGGAGGATCGGCGCAGCCCTCCGGGACGCCCGCGCCGAGCCGCTCGCCCGCCGTCACTCCCGACCAGGGACCGATCCGGGCAGAGCGCCTGCTGGTGCTGATGGACGACGGCAATGTGGTCGTCGTTCGTGCGGACGGCGGGGACCCGCGTCGCCTGACGGAGTTCGACTCGGACGGAGTGACCGTCGAGGTGCGACATCCGGTCTGGTCTCCCGACGGGCGGTCGGTCGCGTGGGCCGAGCTCGAGATCGGGGGCCAGGGCGCTCGCCCGCGCATCGTCAGCACCGACCCGGACGGGTCGCGGCGCACCGAGTTCCCGGTGGACACCGGGGCGTTCTTCCTGCAATGGGACCCGACATCGTCCCGCATCGCCTACCTCGGGAACTTCCAGGGCAGCGTGGGGATGGGCGTCGCGGGACGCGCCCCCATCGGGGGCCCCGTCGCGACGACCCTCGGGGTCGGACGACCCTTCTACCTGTCCTGGGCACCGGGCGGCCTGGAGCTGCTCGTGCACGTCGGCGACGCGACGCTCGGGCGATTGGATCTCGAGGGGGAGCTGCGCGACCTCGGCGATGCGCCGGGCATCTTCCAGGCTCCGGTCTGGCTCGCCGACGGGCGGATGTTCTACGCCACCGCTGAGCGGGATCGCCAAGCGCTCGTGGTCCGCGACGGGGACCGACTCCGTGAGCTGGTCGAGTTCGAGGGCGCGATCGAGTTCGTGGTGGATCCCCGCGGGGAGCGGATCGCGTACCGCGTGGACGACGGCGCCGGACCGGGTGGGGTGGAGGTGGTCGATACGACGACTGCGCGTTCGCAGGTAGTCTCGGCCTCGCCGACGTTCGCATTCCAGTGGAGTCCCGACGGCGAGCGGCTCCTGCTGCTGACCCCGGACGAGGACGGCGAGACCGGCGCTCATCGCTGGCTGGTGTGGGACGGCGACGTGGCGCGGCCGGTCGGCCCGGCGTTCGTACCGAGCCCCTCCTTCCTTCGGGACTACGTCCCGTTCTACGGACAGTTCGCGCAAGCGATGACGCCGTGGTCCCCGGACGGCGGTGCGTTCGCCTTCGCGGGGCTGATCGGCGATCGGGCCGGCGTCTGGGTGCAGGATCTCCGCGCCGCCGACCCCATGTTCGTTCTGGAAGGCGGCTCCGTAGTGGCGTGGTCGCCGACGCCGACGTGCCGCCCGTCCGTAGACTGCGCGTCCGTGTTGAGTGAGAGCACCGTGTTCGATGCCGCCGGGGGCATGCCGTTCTTCGAGCAGCTCGTGGGGCGGTTCTACGAAGGCGTCGCGAGCGATCCCGTGCTGCGGCCTCTCTATCCGGAGGATCTGGCACCGCCCACCCGGCACCTGACGCTCTTCCTCGCGCAGTACTGGGGCGGGCCTACGACGTACGACGAGGAGCGCGGTCACCCTCGGTTGCGGATGCGGCACGCCCCGTTCGCCGTGGGACCCGCCGAGCGCGACCGCTGGTTGGTGCACATGCGGGCGGCCGTCGTGACGATGGCGCCGCCGGAGCCGATCGAGCGGGCGCTGCTGGACTACTTCGAGATGGCGGCCGAGGCTATGCGGAACCGGGACTGATCGCTCAGGCGAGCAGATAGCGCCGCGACAATCGCACCTCGGTCACGGGATCGGTCCGCAGCACCCGCCCGTCGAGGGTCACCGTTCCGTCGACTGCCGAGACCTCGATCGGGGGGACGGTTCGGTTCCGCGCGAGGCCGTCGCGGCGGATCGCGCGGGTCCCGCGGACGGCCACGAGCCGCCGCCGCGTGCCGAGCGTCCGGGCGATCCCCGCGTCGATCGCGGCCGACGAGACGAACGTGGTGGAGACCCGCGCCGGCGCCAGTCCCGTGCCACCCCAATCGGGTCCGTACCGCGTCGGCTCCGCGCCGTGCACGCTCGCGTTGCCCTCGCCCATCGCGGTCCATGCGACGACCCCTCCTTTGAACACCATCACCGGCTTGACCCCGAAGTGCGACGCCTCCCACAGGACCAGATCGGCGATCCGCCCGGGGGAGAGCGAGCCGACCTCGTCCGAGATGCCGTGCACGCGAGCCGGCTCCTCGGTGACCTTCGCCAGGTAGCGCAGGACGCGGTCGTTGTCATCGAGGTGGTCCCCGCCCCCCATCGGGGCCGCCGCCACCTTCATCACATGCGCGAGCTGGAACGTCCGCCGGACGGTCTCGCCGATCCGGCCCATCCCCTGCGAGTCCGAGTTCACGATCGAGATCGCGCCGAGGTCGTGCAGCGGTCCCTCGGCCTCCATCGTCGCGGGATGGACGAGCTCGCGAGCCGCCACGACGTCGTCGGGGAGCGCGGGGTTGCCCTCGTGCACGATGAGCTTCATGTCCTGTTGCTCGGCCGCGGTCGCGGCGCCGTAGGGGATCGTCGGTGTGGTCGACGAGCAGAAGACGTTCGGCTCGCGGACGATCCCGATCAGGTCCGGGATGTGTCCGCCCCCAGAGCCTTCGACGTGATACGCGTGGATCGCACGACCGGCGATGGCGTCCACCGTGTCCGCGAGCTCGCACGACTCGTTGAGCCCGTCCGTGTGCAGGCACACCTGGACGTCGTGCACGTCCGCGATCCGGAGCACCTCGTCGATCACCTCCGGGTAGGCGCCCCAGTCCTCGTGGATCTTGAGTCCGACGGCGCCTGCCTCGATCGCCACCTCGAGCTGCCCGGGGACCCCGGTCCGGGCCGACGGCTGGAGCCCGATGTTCACGGGGAGGAGCTCGAAGGCCTCAAGGGTGCGAAGCATCCGCCACGGGGGTTCCTCGAACCCCGCGGTGATGAGCGTGGTGACGCCGGCCGAGAGCGCGACCGGGACCAGCCTGGGGGAGAGCAGGTGCACGTGCGAGTCGACGGCGCCCGGCGTGGCGATCAGACCGTGGCACGGGATCGGCCACGTGTTCGGCCCGATCGTGAGATCGACGCCGTCGGTGATGTCCGGGTTGCCCGCCCTCCCGATCCCCGCGATCCGGCCGTCCTTGATGCCGATGTCCGCCTTCAGGACGCCGAGGAGCGGGTCCAACACGACCGCGCTCGCCACGATCGTGTCGAGCTCGCTCTCGGTGGTCGCGCGGTCGTGCTGGACCATCCCCGAGCGCCAGTTCTTCGCGTAGCCCCAGAGCGCCTGGTCGGCCGGGTCCGTGAGGTCACGCTCGATCCGGATCCAGAGGTCGGTGTCGCCCAGCCGGATGCGATCGCCGGCGGTCGGACCGTGGCGCGTCGCGTGCTCGGCGCGCGAGTACCGCTCAGGCACCCGGTTGTGCCCCCGTCCCTCCGTAGCGGACGAGGTCCACCTCGTGCGTCTCGCCCGGCGCCCACCGCAAGGAGTCGCCGGCGGGCAGGTCGAGCCGGAATCCGTCGGCCGCCTCGCGGTCGAACGTGAGGCGCTCGTTCGAGCGCCAGAACGGGAAGTGCGAGGACACACGGATCGGGTGCTCGCCGCGGTTCGTCACGATCAGATGGATCCGCTCACGTCCGGCGGCGAGGTCGATGTCGCCGTCGGCGAATCGGATCGCGCCGGGTCCGTCGGACCCCGCGGGGCCGAACGGTTCCCGGATCACGAACAGCCGCGTGCCCTCCTCGAGCAGGACCTCGACGCGGATCTCCTGCACGATCGCGGCGATGCCCTCCATCACCTGCTCGGGCGTGACGGCGTCCCGGCCGGCCGCGACGACCTCGCCGAATGAGCCGCCGCCGCGCCCCGCCGCGTGCATCTCGTCGCACACGAGCGCGATCGCCTCGGGCGCGTTCAGCCGCAGGCCCTTCGCGAGCGTCGAGCGGGCCAGTTGGGCGGCGGTGAAGACCCGCAGACGCTCCTCCTCGGTGGGGGTCAGTTGCATCGGCTCCCTGTTCCTCCTCTGGCTCCGGCGAGCGTACCCTCGGTCGCGATGACACGCCCTCCCGACGAGCGCTCGGCCGATCCGGCGCCGAGAACACCCACGTTCCGTGAGGCGTCGCGCTTCTGGATCTGGCTCGGATTCGTGAACTTCGGCGGCCCGGCGGGTCAGATCGCCCTGATGCACCAGGAGCTCGTCGAGCGACGGCGCTGGATCGACGAGGGGCGGTACCTCCACGCGCTCAGCTATTGCATGCTGCTGCCGGGCCCGGAGGCGATGCAGCTCGCCACGTACGTGGGCTGGCTGCTCCATCGGATCTGGGGTGGGATCGTCGCGGGCGTCGCGTTCGTCCTGCCGAGCTTCTTCCTGCTCCTGGGCCTTTCGTGGGTGTACGTGACGCACGGGGACCTCCGGTGGATCGCCGGGGCATTCGCCGGTCTCGCGGCCGCCGTCGTCGGCGTCATCGCGCACGCGCTCGTCCGCCTTGCTGGCGCGACGCTCGCCAACGCGCTGATGGTCGCGGTCGCGATCGTGGCGTTCCTGGCGATCTTCGTCATCGACGTTCCCTTCCCGATCGTGATCGCCGTCGCGGCGGGGATCGGCATCGTGGGCGGGATCGTCCGCCCCTCGCTGTTCGAGGTCGGCGTCGGACGGAGGCTCGAGGAGCAGACCGCGGTGGCCGTCAGCGACGCCGCGAACGCGCCGCTGCCGACATGGCGACGCAACGCCGTGGTCCTGGTGGTCGGCCTGGCGGCGTGGCTCCTCCCGATCGCGGCGGTCGTGTGGTGGCGGGGGAGCGCGGACACGGTCTCAGAGATGGGCTGGTTCTTCTCCAAGGCCGCGGTCGTCACGTTCGGCGGCGCGTACGCCGTGCTCTCCTACGTCGACCAGGCGGCCGTCGGGACGTACGGATGGCTCCAGCCCGGCCAGATGACGGTCGGCCTCGGTCTAGCGGAGTCGACCCCGGGGCCGCTGATCATGGTGCTGGAGTTCGTGGGCTTCGTGGGCGCGTACCAGCATCCGGGCGATCTCCCACCGATCGTCGCCGGGCTGCTGGGCGCGACCGTGACGGTGTGGGCGACGTTCGCGCCGTGCTTCCTGTGGGTGTTCCTCGGAGGCCCGTACGTCGAGCGGCTGCGAGGCAACGCTCGGCTCGCGTCGGCGCTCCAGACCGTCACCGCGGCGGTCGTCGGGGTGATCGCGAACCTGGCCGTGTCGTTCGCGATCGTGACGTTGTTCCGGGAGGTGCGGACGGTATCGATCCTGGGCGGGGAGATCCCCGTCCCAGTGTGGTCGGAGATCGACCCGTTCGCGGTGGCGGTCGCGACGTTCGCGTTCGTGGGCTTGCGGTTCTTCCACTGGCACGTCGTCCCGGTGATCCTGACGAGCGCCCTCGCCGGCCTCGTGGTCAAAGGGCTGCTCTAGGAGAGCGCCGCTCGCGCCGCACCAGGATGACAGCTCCGACGACGGCGATGGCGGCGAAGCAGAACCACTGGATCGCGTACGACAGGTGCGGTCCCTCGGACAGCTCCTCCTGCGGGAGCGGTATCGGAAGCTCCAAGGGCTGCGGCGGAGCTTGCTCTGTCTGCCGGATCGCGAGAGCGAGCACCGGGTAGGGAAGCGTCGAGCCGATGCCCTCGACGTCGAGACGGCCGATCACGCCGCTCTCGTCCGGAACGGTGGAGCCATCGCCCTCGTCGGGCACGAGGAACCCGTGGATCGTGAGCTCCCCCGCGGGCGCCGCCGCGTCGGCCACGGGCACGGTCTGATGATCGAAGGGAACCCATCCCCGGATCACCAGCACCGCGGTCCCGTCGTCGAACACGAGCGGCGTCACGACGAGGTGGCCCGGCTCGCCGTCGAGACTGCGCCCGTAGACGAGCACCTCGCGCTCGGTGTCGAAGGTCCCGGACGCGCGGACCGGCGTGTACGGCTCGACCTCGTCGCCGGCGGCGGAGGTGATGAGCACCGGGTCGCGCGATCGCTCGCGTTCGATGGCGGCGTTCCGCGTCCGTCGGTCCACGAGGCGCTGGAGCTGCCAGAACCCGAGGGCGATGCAGACCACCGCCACGATCGTGGCGATCGCGACGATCGTCACGCGACGCCCGCGGGACCGATCCATCCGGTCGGGCGCTAGGGGCCCTTCGCCTCCTGGATCACGTTCCCCCCGTCGACCACGACGGTCTGGCCCGTGACGTATCGTGCCCGATCCGACGCGAGGAACGCGATCACCTCGCCGATCTCCTCGGCGGTCCCCGATCGTCCGATCGGGGTGTGTTGACCGATCTCGTGCTCGTCGGCGGTCTGCGAGCCCGTCGCGACGAAGCCGGGCTGCACGCTGTTGACCGTGACCCCACGCGGCGCAACCTCGATCGCGACACCGCGCATCAGCCCGTCCATGCCGGCCTTGGCTGCGGAATAGGCGCTCAGGCCCCGGTACGTGACGAGCGGCCCCGTCACGGACGAGACCATGACGATCCGTCCCCACCCTCGCTCGACCATGCCGGGCAGGACCCGCTTCGTCACGTTGTAGGCGGTGTCGAGGTTCATCGCGAGGTCGCGATCCCATGCGGCATCGTCGATGTCGAGGAAGGCTCCGTCCGGCGTCGCATCCACCGAAACCGACACCATGCCGGCGTTGTTCACCAGGATGTCGATGCGACCGGATCGATCGGTGACGGCGTCGACCATCTGTCGCACCTGCGCGCGGTCCGTGAGGTCGGCGACGTACCCGTCCACCTCGGTGCCGGTTCCCCGGAGCTCGGCCGCACGATCGTGGATCCGATCCGTCGTGGATGCGATCGCCAGCGCCGCACCTTCGCGGGCGAGGATCCTCGCGGTGGCGAAGCCGATCCCCGTCGGGCTCCCCGCGCCCGTGACGAGGGCCACCCGTCCGTCTGCTTCCCCACGCACGACCCGAGCGTATCGGCTGTTCACGGTGCGAACCGAGGGCATCGGCTAGGCTTCCCCGCTCATGGACCCCGCCCGCCCGTTGCTCGAGATCCAGGAGCACGACACCGCGATCGACCGGCTGCAGGCGCGGATCGCGGCCCTCGAGGCGGGCGCGGACGTCGCCGCCGCGCTCGCCGAGGCGAACGAAGCCGAGCGCGTGATGGGCGAGCTCCGATTGAAGCTCGACGAGCTCTCCCGTGATCAGCAGCGCTTCGAGCACGAGATCGACTCGATGTCGCAGAAGGCGGCCGCCGAGGAGCGACGGATGTACGACGGCTCGGTCGCGAACGCGCGGGAGCTCGACTCCATCCGCCACGAGGTGGACAACCTCAAGAAGCGCCGGACCGATAGGGAGGACGAGCTGCTCGGGCTGATGGAGGTGCGGGAGGAGCTCGAGACCCAGGAGCGCGAGGCTGATACCCGATCCACGGCGCTGCGGGCGCGGGTTGACGAGGTCGGAGGCATCGCTGCCGAGGAGCTCGGGACGCTCACGGACGAGGTGAAGGAACGGACCGAGAAGCGCGCCGCCCTCGCGGAGGCCGTCGATCCCGAGTACTTCGAGCTGTACGAGGACCTCCGGCCCCAGAAGAAGGGCGTCGCCGCGGTCGAGCTCGTCGACGGGGTGTGCCTCGGATGCCACGAGCAGCTGTCGTCCGTGTACCGCGACCGGCTCAAGCGCGTCGAGGGCCCGAAGAGGTGCGAGCACTGCCGGCGGATCCTGGTCATCTGATCGTCTCCTGCGACGGGGCCTCCCGCGGGAACCCCGGGCCCGCGGGCATCGGCGCGCAGGTGACCGACGAGCGCGGCACGATCCTGGGTGAGGTCGCTCGAGGCATCGGGGAGACCACGAACAACGTCGCCGAGTACACCGCCGTGATCGAGGGGCTCTCCCTCGCGCAGGAGCTCGGAGCGAGGACCGTCACGCTCCGGTCGGACAGTCTGCTGCTGATCAGCCAGCTCACGGGTCGCTACCGGGTGAAGAGCGAGCACCTCCAGCCGCTGCACCGCCGGGCGCGGAGCCTCGCCGCGGGCTTCGACAGGATCACCTTCGAACACGTCCCTCGGGAGCAGAACACCGCGGCCGACGCCCTCGCGAACCTCGGCGTCGACCGGTGGCTGGCGGGGGAGCGGTAGGCGTACGCTGGGTGCGGAGGAGCCGGCCGGGCGGCCGCGGCCGCGCATCGCGCGGTCGAGGAAAGTCCGGACTCCGCAGGGCAGGGTGCTGGGGAGACCCAGGCGGGGGTGACCTCGCGAAGGCGCAGCAGAAAGCAGACCGCCTCTCCTTGGAGAGGTAAGGGTGAAACGGTGCGGTAAGAGCGCACCAGCGGCGCGGGTGACCGCGCCGGCTCGGCAAGCCCCACCCGGAGCAAGGCCAAGCAGGCAGCGTTCGAGGGCGGCCCGCCCGAGCTGCCGGGTAGGCCGCACGGCGCGGGTGAACCGCGACGCGGCGGCGCGGCGGGGAGACCCGCCTGCGCGCTGAGAGAGATGGCCGCCGCCGGGACTTCGGTCCCGGGCACAGGATCCGGCTTACAGGTCGGCTCCTCCACTCTCTTCTCCATCGAGGCTACGTTCGCTCCTCCGTCGCTCACTGCTTGAGCCCCGAAGCCCCTTCTCTATCGGGGCTACGTTCGCTCCTCCGTCGCTCACTGCTTGAGCCCCAACCCCTCACATCGGGGCTACGTTCGCTCCTCCGTCGCTCACTGCTTGAGCCCCAACCCCTTCTCATCGGTCGTGTAGCGTCCGTGCGATGGACATCGAGAAGCTCCGACAGATCCCGCTGTTCGCGGACCTGCACGACCGGACGTTGGAGCGGATCGCGGAGCTCTCGACCGAGTTCGAGGAGCCCGCCGGGTGGGTCCTCGTCGAGGTGGGTCAGCCCGGCTCGGGCATGTTCGTCCTCGAGGAGGGGACCGTGGAGGTGCAGACGCCCGACGGCCGGTCCTGGGAGCTCGGAACGGGGGAGTTCTTCGGAGAGCTCGCGCTGCTCACCGACGATCCCCGGAAGGCTCGCGTCCGGGCGAAGACGCCGGTGCGGTGCCTCGCGATCTCCAGGAGCGATTTCCAGGAACTGCTCAAGGAGGAGCCCGAGATCGCCCTGGCGATGCTCCCGAGGCTCGCCGAGCGAGTCGATGCTCCCCACTGAGTGGCCCTAGGCAGAATCGAACATACGTTCTATCCTGTCAGGTCCATGGGTCAGCTCTTCGAGATCGCCCGGAAGACGTTCGACACGCCCGAATTCCGCGGCATGACGTTCATCGAATCCGAGGCGAAGTCGATCATCAACCGCGTGCCAGGCGGCGCCCTGCCATTCGACTGGACGATCAATCCCTATCGGGGATGTTCGCATGCCTGCGTCTATTGCTTCGCTCGACCGACCCACGCGTACCTCGACATGAACGCCGGCCGTGACTTCGAGATGAAGATCGTCGTCAAGGTGAACGCGTCCGACGTCCTCCGCCGCGAGCTCGCCGCGAAGCGATGGAAGGGCGAGCACATCGCGATGGGCACGAACACCGACCCGTACCAGCGCGCGGAAGGCCGCTACAAGCTGATGCGCGGGATCCTCGAGGCGCTTTTCGACTATCGCAACCCGTTCTCGATCCTGACGAAGGGCACACTGATCCTTCGGGACGTCGACCTGCTGCAGCGAGCGGCCGAGGTCACTACGGTCTCCGCAGCGTTCTCGATCGGCACGCTGGACGAGGCGGTCTGGCGTGAGACCGAGCCCGGCACGCCCCATCCGAAGGCGCGGATCGACGCGATCCGGACGCTCACCGAGGCGGGCATCCCCACCGGCGTCCTGATGGCGCCGATCTTGCCGGGCATCTCGGATCGCCCGGAGCAGCTCCGCGAGCTCGTAGAGGCCGCGATCGACGCCGGCGCGACCCACGTCTCACCGATCCTCTTGCACCTGCGCCCCGGCGTCCGGGAGGAATTCCTCCCGTGGCTTGAGGAAGCCCACCCCGACCTCGTCCCGCGCTATCTCCAGATGTACCGGCAGCCGTACGGACCGAAGGCTCTCCGAGAGAGTCTCGGTCGCCGGGTGTCGTCGATGGTGTCCGCCGCAGGTGGGATCCGTCGCAGCGTTGAGCCGGCGCGTCGGTTCCTCCGACGCGACCGCGAGCGTCCGCGGGAGCAGAGGTCCGAGCAATTGCGACTGCTCTAGCGCTGGTGGGTCCGCGCGACCCGTCGTGCCGAAGGCCGGAAGTGAGAGGATAGAGATACGAAGTGAGCGGGACCGCTCCCGAAGAGGCCGAGGGCAGCCCCCCGAATGAGGGAGGGCACCGAATGAGAACCACCTTGCGCGATCCCACGGCTCGACTCCTGGAAGCTTTGTCCCATCGGCTGAGGCCCCGGGAGCGGAACGCGGCCCCACGGGTTCCGAATGGGTTCACGCTCCACTCGGATCGTGGGAGAGGATCGTTCCAGCGGGATCGCACCGCCGAGGACCGTAGCGTCCTCGCAGACTGACCTGAGCACCGTCCACCAACGGTGGAACCGCCCAAGACGGGGCGCACGCGCGAAGACCTCGCGACCTTGCCTTCCACGGTTCCTCTTCGAGATCGGGAGGTTGTCGTGGCCCATTGGCCAAGGACCGCTACAGGCAAGGCGTTCTATGTCGCGTTGATCGCAGTCGTCGTACCGCTCACCGTCTGGTTCCTGGTGACGGTTCCCAGCTACGTGCTCTTGGCGCTCGGCGTGATCGCGATCATCTCCGTCGCTCTCGTCATCTGGCGGCGCAGGCTCGACGCGGCTCGCGAGAAGGCCTGGGTGGGTGAGTTCTCGTTCGGTGACGTCGTTGGTCGCATGAAGGCCAGGGACGCGCTCGATCGCGCCCGGGAGCCCGGCGCACTCACGGCTGCCTCCGCGTCAAGCGGGGGCTGAGACCCCGGCCTCCACCGCGCGCCGGAGCTGCTTGCCGGCGTGGTAGCTGGAGCGCACCAATGGTCCGGCCTCGAGGTGGGCGATGCCCATCTCTTCGCCGGTCCGCTTCCACTCCGCGAACTCGTCGGGATGGACCCAGCGGTCCACGGGCAGGTGGAAGCCGGTTGGCTGGAGGTACTGGCCCATCGTGAGGATCTCGATGCCGGCGTCACGGAGATCCTGCATCGCGATCGGGATCTCCTCGGGCCGCTCGCCCATGCCGAGGATCAGGTTCGACTTCGTGACCTGGCCGGCGCGGAGCCGCTTCGCGAAGCGCAGCACGTCCAGGGACCGGTCATAGCCGAACGCCGGGCGGATCCGATCGTGGAGCCTGCGCACGGTCTCGAGGTTGTGGGCGAACACGTCCGGCTCGGCGTCGAGCACCGTCGCGATGTCGCGCTCGCCGCCCTTGAAGTCCGACGGCAGCACCTCGACGCCGATCCCCGGTACCGCTTCGCGGACGGCACGGATCGCCGAGGCCCAGATCCGCGCCCCTCCGTCCTCGAGGTCGTCGCGAGCGACGCCGGTGAGCACGACGTAGCGCAGCCCCATCTCGCTGACGGCCTCGGCGATCCTCGCCGGCTCCTCTTCGTCAACCGGCTCCGGTTTCGCCGTCATCACATCGCAGAAGCCGCAGCGTCGCGTGCACTTCGATCCCAGGATCAGGAACGTGGCCTCGCGCTCCTCCCAGCACTCGCGGATGTTCGGGCACATGGCTTCCTCGCACACCGTGTGAAGCGAACGCTCCCGCATGATCCCCTTGAGGTCCTCGTAGTTGGGACCGGTCGTGAGCCGCACCTTGAGCCACGGGGGTTTGGGGCCGGCGACGGCTTCGACACCCGGCCCGTTCGTGACGCCCACGATCGGCAGATGGAGGCGCCGCTTGTTCGGGTTGTGGTCGGTGCCGCGCGCCATGGATGCCATCGCTTCCGAGTGTAGCCAGCCTCCCGCTATGCGCGGGCGAGCTCGCGCATCCGTGCGTAGATGTGATCCGGCTCGGGCTCCATGAAGTAGTGCTCGAGGGGCGCCGCGAACGGCATCGCCGGGATGTCCGGCCCGCCGATGCGAAGGATCGGGGCATCGAGGTCGAACAGAGCCTGCTCGGCGATCGTGGAGGCGATCTCCGCGCCGGCGCCGTAGGTCCGGTTGTCCTCGTAGACGACCATCGCCTTCCCGGACTTACGCACGGAGCCCACGATGGTATCGGCGTCGAGCGGCGCGAGGGTCCGCACGTCCACGACCTCGACCGAGACGCCCTCGTCCTCGGCGAGGCGCTGCGCCGCGTCCAGGCAGAGGTGGAGCGAGTAGCCGTAGCTGATGCACGTCAGGTCGTCGCCTTCCCGCTTCACCTCCGCGACGCCGATCGGCGTGAGATACGCGCCATCGGCCACCTCCCCCTTGATCGAGCGGTAGGTCTTCTTGTGCTCGAGGAACAGGACCGGATCGGGGTCCTGGATCGCGCTCCGGAGCAGACCTGCGGCGTCGGCGGGTGTAGCCGGGACGACGACCTTGATCCCCGGGATGTGGGCGTAGAACGCCTCGATCGACTGCGAGTGATACAGGGCCCCATGGATCCCGCCGCCGTAGGGCGTGCGGATCACCATCGGGACGCCGAAGTCGCCGTTCGATCGGTACCGGAGCCTGGCGGCCTCGGAGACGACCTGGTCGAACGCCGGATGGATGAAGTCCGCGAACTGGATCTCCGCGACCGGCAGGAGGCCGTGCAGCGCCATCCCGATCGCGATCCCGATGATCCCCGATTCCGCCAACGGCGTGTCGATCACCCGCTCCTCGCCGAACTCCGCCATCCAACCGTCGGAGATCCGGAAGACCCCGCCACGGGCGCCCACGTCCTCTCCGAGCAGCACGATGCGCTCGTCGTTCGCCATCTCATCGTGGAGCGCGTCGCGCACCGCGGTGACCACGTTCTTCTCCGTCACCGCTCCTCCTCTCGTTCTTGGAACACATGACGGAGGGCGGTGTCCGGGTCGGGATCCGGCGCGTCCCACGCGGCCCGGATCGCCTCGTCGATCTCCTCCTTGATCTCGGCGCGCAGAGCGTCGTGCGCGGCATCGTCCAAGAGGTCGTGCTCCCGCAGGTACGAGGCGAACTGCACCAGCGGGTCGCGGGCCCTCGCCTGCTCCACCTCGTCGCGCGAGCGGTAGCTCTTGTCGTCGTCGTCGGAGGTGTGGGGCATGAATCGGTACGTCTTGCACTCGATCAGCGTGGGACCCTCGCCGGCTCGCGCCCGCTCGTGCGCGGTCTTCATCGCGCCGTAGCACGCGAGGACGTCGTTGCCGTCGACGACGACGCCGGGGAAGCCGTACCCCTCGGCGCGGCTCGCTACGTCCTTCACGGCCATCTGCTTGGACTGGGGGACGCTGATCGCGTACTGGTTGTTCTCGCACACGAAGATCACCGGCAGACGGTGGATCCCGCTGAAGTTCAGGCCCTCGTGCCAGTCGCCCTCGCTCGTGGCGCCGTCGCCGAACCAGCAGCCGACGACGGCGTCCTCCCCCCGGTACTTCGCGGCGTAGGCGATCCCGGCCGCGTGCGGAACCTGCGTGGCGATGGGAGACGAGCCGCTGATGATGCCGAGGCGTCGAGACCCCCAGTGCGCCGGCATCTGCCGGCCGCCCGAGGACGGATCGTCGGCCTTCGCGAAGACGCCGAGGAAGACCTCGTACGGTGTCATCCCGGCGCTGAGGACGATGCCGAGGTCCCGGTAGTAGGGGAGCCAGATGTCGGTGCCTCGGCGCATCGCCCAGGCGGTCCCGATCTGGCAGCCTTCGTGTCCCGCCGCGGGCACCACGAACGGCGCGCGACCCATCCGGTTCTGGCGGAGCGCGGCCTCGTCCAGCAGCCGCGACGTGAGGAGCAATCGGTGCATCGACGCGAGATCGTCGGCCGATAGGCCGAGCGCGCCGTGTGGGGTTTCGGCTACCCGGGTGGACACGCCGTGTCTCCTCGCACCGTCCTCGCAGGATAACAGCGGTCTCCTGCGGAGCCTGGACGCCTGTCATACCCCCTGGGGGTATCATGGCGAGCCGGAGCCGCCGCGGTCTGCGGCGGAAGGAGGATGCCGTGTACGGCTATGCCAGGAACAAGGGCGATCTGCAGACCCGCCTGCGTCGGATCGAGGGACAGGTGCGAGGCCTGCAGCGGATGGTCGACGAGGATGTGTACTGCATCGACATCCTCACGCAGGTGAACTCCGTGATCGCTGCCCTCAGAGCCGTCGGGATGGGCTTGCTCGACGCCCACGTACGTCATTGCGTGACGGAGAGCATCGAGGCTGGCAACGGAGAGCAGAAGGTCGAGGAGCTGATGAGCGCGGTCGCGCGATTCTCCGGCCGCTGATCGCCGGCGGAACCGCGAGGAACAGAACGGGAGCTCGGGCGCGTTGTCACCCACGCGGCCGTCATCGAGACTGGCCGGAGCGACTCCAGGATGCGACCGAGGACACGAGGAGTGGGAAGAGCGAGATGACGGCATCGACCAACGTGATCGAGGTGACGGATCGGACCTTCGAGCAGGTCGTCGTGGAGGGCTCCAAGGAGCGGCCGGTCGTCGTGGACATGTGGGCCGCCTGGTGTGGCCCGTGCCGTCAGCTGACGCCAACGCTCGAGAAGGTCGCCGACGAGCGCTCGGGGGCCTTCCTGCTCGCGAAGCTCGACACGGATGCGAACCCGCTGACCGCCTCCGCCTTCGGGGTGCAGAGCATCCCCACGGTGATCGCGTTCAAGGACGGGCAAGCGGTGACGGGATTCATCGGAGCGTATCCGGAGCCGGAGGTGAACCGCTTCATCGACTCGATCCTCCCGACCGAGGCGGAGAAGCAGGCCGAGGAGGCGCGAACGGTGGAGGCCTCCGGGGACCTCGCCACGGCGGAGACGGGCTACCGGCGGGTGCTCGAGGAGGAGGAGGGCAACCGCGACGCTGCGATCGGGCTGGCCCGGATCCTCACGGACCGCGGCGATCTGGACGAAGCGGAGCACCTCCTCGGCAAGCACCGGCCCGACCCAGAGGCGGAGAAGCTGCTCGCGTCGATCGCGGTGCGGCGATGGGCCGACGCCCCCGCGGACGGCGTCCTCGGTGAGGCGCAGCGGGTCGTGGCGTCGGGTGACCTGAGCGGGGGACTCGCCGGTCTGCTGCAGGCGCTGAAGGAAGATCGCGAAGCGGCCCGCGATGCGATGATCACGGTCTTCACGGCGGTGGGGGACGAAGACCCCGTCGTGCAGGAGTACCGTCGGCTGCTCTCCGCCGCGCTGTTCTGACGGGGTGGACGTTCGCGACCAGATCCGCGAGTGGTGGGACGACGACGCCGATGCCTACGACGTCGCCCCGGGTCACTCGCTGTCCGACCCGGTGGAGGCGGCGGCCTGGCGGGCTGCGCTCCTCAGCCTCCTCCCGCCCGCGCCGGCGCGCGTGCTGGACGTCGGCGCGGGGACGGGCTCGATGTCACTCCTCGCGGCGGAGATGGGTCACGTCGTGACCGGCCTGGACCTGTCGAAAGGGATGCTCGAGCGCGCGGAACGGAAAGCGTCCGAGCGCGGGCTCGTGATCGACTTCATGGTGGGTGCCGCCGAGGAGCCGCCGCTCGGGTCCTTCGACGTCGTGATGGCCCGTCATCTCCTGTGGACGCTGCCGGCGCCCGCCGATGCACTCGCGGCCTGGGGACGGGCGGTGCGCGACGGTGGTCGCCTGGTCCTCTTCGAGGGCTCGTGGGCGGGCGAAGGGCCGTGGGCCGGAGCGATGGACGCGATCGCCTCCTCGGCGGAACGGCTGATGGGCGTTCGCGATGACCATCACGCTCCCTATCCGCGCGGGGTGATCGACCGGTTGCCGTTGCAGGGCGCGAGCTCCCCGGCCCCGTTCGTGGAGGCGGTCCGAAGCGCCGGCTGGTCCCGGATCCGCCTCGTCCGGTTGCGTGACGTCGAGTGGTCGATCGAGCGACGGGCACCGTGGCCGCTCGGGTGGCTCCGCCGACGCCCGCGCTACGCGATCGTCGCGGAGTCCTAGGACCCCTCCAGCCGGAAGAGCAGCTCGGACACCGGCTCGCCGGCGATCTCGACCCGATCGCCGGCGACGAACCCGCACTTCTCCAGGACCCGGATCGATCCGACGTTGTGCTCGGCGACGTGCGCGAAGAGCGGTCGCTCCTCTACGATCGTGAGGAACGCGCCGAGGGCGGCGGTCGCGACCCCCGCGCCCCAGTGCTCCCGGCCGATCCAGTACCCGACATCGCGCTCGTCGTCGTGGACCCAGCTCACGATGTAGCCCGCGACCGCACCGTCGACCTCCACGGTCTGCTCGGTGCCCGATCCGACCAGGATCCTCGCCCAGTGCGCCATGAATGTGGCGCGGTCCCGGGGAGGGAAGTTCGCCATCCGGTTCGCCTCGGGATCCGACTGATACTCGAAGAAGGTCACGAGGTCGTCGTCCCGGACTTCTCGCAGCGTGACCCGTGCCATCGTCGGGAGGGTACCTGTGTCGATCCTGGCGTCGGGGTCATTGCGTTCCCGTCGCATCTCTGTGACGGACCTGGCATCGGGCGAGTTGGCATCCCATCATCGACGCATGGAAGAGACGTGGGTGACGCTCGGTGTGATGTGCATGGGCCTCGGCGGCGTCGTCGCCGGGCTCGTCGGGGTGGGACTGCCGGAGGGCCGCCGGCTCGGCGCGCTGTTCGGACTGATCATGGGTGCAGGTGTCGGGGTGGCGGCCATCGGCCTCGGTGCCCTGTTGAACGAGCACAAGGAGCCGAGCGAGGTCACGTTCTTCGTCGCGTCGCTGCTCGGGCTCCTCACCGTGAGCGGAGCCTCGTGGGTCATCTGGAAGCGCTCCGCGGACGCACGACGGACGCAGGCTGAGCCCGGCTAGACGGTCACGGGCCGGAGCTCGTCCGCGATCGCCTCGGGCGCCGGCGCGAACGCGAGGTCGAACACCTTGGCCAGATGCCGCTCGAGCAACGGCTCGACCTCGCCGACGGTCACCGGACGCCCCGCGAGGCGGCTGAGGGAGGTGACACCGTGGCCCGGCAGGCCGCAGGCGACGATCCCGTCGAACCAGGAGAGGTCGGGATCGCAGTTCACCGCGAAGCCGTGGACCGTGACGCGAGCGCGCAGCAGCCGCACGCCGATCGCGCAGACCTTGTCGTCGCCGTGCCACACGCCCGTCTGCACGTCCTCACGCCGCTGAAGCGCGAGGCCGAGATCCGAGCCGGTGCGGATCACCGCCTCCTCCATCCGGCGCAGGTGCTCCGCGGCATCGGGCTTCGGGCCGAGATCGAGGATCGGGTAGCCGACCACCTGGCCCGGGCCGTGGAACGTGAAGGCGCCGCCACGGTCGATCCGGTGGACCTCGGCGCCCCGCGCGGCCAACTCGTCCGGCGACCACAGGAGCTCGTCGGGCCGCGCGCGGCGCCCGCCCGTGAAGACCGGGGGATGTTCCAGCAAGATGACGACGTCAGGGATCCCGCCGGCGAGACGGCGTTCCGCGAGCCGGTGCATCGCGTCGTTCGCGAGGCCGTACGGAACCGGCCCCTCGGGTCGGACGAGCAGGGCTTCCCGCCTCATCGTGTGGCCGTCAGACGGTGACGTCCTCGGCGAAGTCCCAGCTCTCGAGGTTCTGCTTCACCCGGGCGAGGAACCGCGTAGCGATCTCGCCGTCGATCGTCCGGTGGTCCCACGACATCGAGATGTTCACCATCGAACGGATCGCGATCGTGTCGTCGATCACGACGGCTCGCTTCTGGATCGCGTCGAAGGACAGGATGCCCGTGTTGGGCTGGTTGATGATCGGGACGCTCGCGATCGACCCGTAGGGACCGGGGTTGGTGATCGTGAAGGTCGATCCTTGGATCTCGTCTGGCTTGAGCTGATGGGCACGTGCCCGACCGGCGAGGTCGGCGATCGCCCGGGCGAGGCCCACGGTGTTCATCGAGTCCGCTCCCTTGATCACGGGGACGATGAGTCCCTCGTCGTAGGAGACGGCGATCCCCATGTGGACCGCGCGATGCCGCACGATCTCGTCGCCCCGGAGCGAGGAGTTCACCTCCGGGTGCGTCATCAGGGCGTCGCACGTCGCGCGGATCACGAAGGGGAGGTACGTCAGGTTGACGCCGTGCTTCGCCTTGAAGGACTCCTTCGCCCGTTCGCGGAGCTTCACGAGATGGTCGACGTTCACCTCGACCATCGTCCACGCACGCGCCGATGTCTGGAGGGAGGCCACCATGTGCTGGCCGATCAGCTTGCGGATGTGCGAGACAGGGGCGACCTCCTCGTCGGGCCCCGCGACCGCCTGCGGGGCCGGAGCCGTCGCAGCCGCCGGTGCGGGCGCGGGGGCCGCGGCCGGCACCTCGGCGGTCGCGGGTGCCGCGGCGGCGCCACCGCCGTCGATCGCCGCGAGGACGTCCTTCTTCGTGATGCGTCCCCCCGTCCCGGACCCCTCGACGCGCGAGAGATCGAGGCCGTGCTCGTCGGCGAGCCGCCGCACGAGCGGTGAAAGGATCCGCGAGCGCGGCCCTCGGTCGGGGAGATCGCCGGACCCCCTGTCCGCGGGGGCGGGTGCGGCCGGCGACTGTGCCGGTGCCATCCCGCTCGCCGCTGTGGCCTCGGCACCCTGAGCGGTCGCCGGTTCCACCGCTGGCATCTCGGCGGCCGAGCCCTCGGCGACCGCCTCGGCGCTCTCCGACGACGCTTCCTTCGCTTTCTCAGGCGCTGTCTCAGGCGCCGTCCCAGGCTGTGGCTCCGGCGCTGACTCCTCCTGCGACTGCGGCCCGGCGTCGGACGAGGCCTGGGCGGCGCCGTCCTCGCTCACCTCGGCGAGATCCGTGCCGACCGGGACGGTCTGTCCCTCCTCCACCAGGATCTTCGTTACGGTACCGCCCACGGACGAGGGGACCTCCGTATCGACCTTGTCGGTCGAGATCTCGAAGAGGGGTTCATCGCGTTCGATGGTCTCCCCCTCTTGCTTCAGCCACTTCAGGATCGTTCCCTCGACGATGGTCTCGCCGAGCTGGGGCATCTTGATCGTGGTCATCGGGGTCTCCTCACCCTCACCAGGCCGAGAGCTTCTTCACCGCTGCGACGATGTCGTCGACCCCCGGCAGGAAGGCATCCTCCAGCGTGGGGGAGAAGGGGATCGGCACGTTGGGAGGCGCGAGCCGCACGACGGGGGCGTCGAGGTGCTCGAACGCCTTCTCCGCGATCGTGGACGCGACCTCCGCGGCGATCCCGACGAACCGGTAGGACTCGGAGAGCACGACGCGCCCTCGACGTCTTCTCGATCGACCGCAGCACCGTCTCCTCGTCCATCGGGACGACCGTGCGGAGATCGACGACCTCCGCGGAGACCCCTTCTCCCTCGAGCGTCTGCGCAGCCTCGAGGGCTCGGTGGACCATCGCGCCGTACGTGATGATCGAGACGTCGTCACCCTCGCGCTTCACGTTGGCGGAGCCGATCGGGACGAGGAAGTCCGGATCCTCCGACACCTGCTCGCGGACGCGCCGATAGATCCACTTGTGCTCGAGGTACATCACCGGGTTGTCGTCGCGGATCGCCGACTTCAACAAGCCCTTCGCGTCCGCGGGGAAAGCGGGACACACGATCTTGATCCCGCCCGAGTACGCGAACCATGGCTCCGGGTTGATCGAGTGGAAGGACGAGGCGCGGACCATCCCGCCCGAGGGCCCTCGGAGCACCACCGGGAGGGGAACGCCGCTCCGGTAGTGGACGCGGGCGAGCGCCGTCGAGATCTCATCGAAGCCGCTGGTCATGAAGTCGGCGTACTGGAACTCCGCGACGGGGCGGAACCCCTCCATCGCGGAGCCGATCGCCATGCCGACGATCGTCTCCTCGGCGATCGGCGTGTCCATCACCCGGTCCGCGCCGAACCGGTCGTAGAAGCCTTCGGTGACCTTGAACGCGCCGCCGTACACGCCGATGTCCTCGCCGAGCATGTAGACGCGCTCGTCGCGCTCCATCTCCTCCCAGAGCGCCTCCGCGATCGCCACGAGGTACGTGGCCTGACCGTCCTCGGTGCGCTTGCCTCGAGGCTCCGCCCCGTGGCCCGCCGCGCCGGTTTCGACCTCTTGTTTCTTCGGCCGGGTGTCCTGCGCCTGTGCCATCACGAGGCCTCCGCCATCACGAGGCCTCGGTCCCGCCGCCGCGGCCCGGGTCGCTCGTCCAGTAGCCGTCCTCGACCCACAGACCCTTCGAGAAGTCCTCGGGCTCGGGGAACGGCGAGGACTGCGCGAACTCGTAGCCCTCCTCGAACTCCTTCTCGATCCGCCCCTGGATGTCGGCGACCGCCTGGTCGTCGACGACACCGTCTGAAAGGAGTCGCTGCTCCAAGATCTTGACCGGGTCCTTGTCGCGCATGTATTCCTCGAGGAGCTCCTTGGGGACGTACTTGGCCGGATCGTGGCCCGCGTGGCCCTTCCAGCGGAGGGACACCGATTCGATCAGGCTCGGGCCGCCGCCGCCGCGCGCGCGCTCGACCGCCTCGCGCGCGGCAGCCTCCACCGCGAGCACGTCCGCACCGTCGACCCGCACGCCCGGCATCCCGTACGCCGCGGCGCGCTCCGCGATCGTGGGGACGGAGAACTCGAGCTCGTTCGGCGCGGAGTACGCGTAGAGGTTGTTGTTCACGACCCACACGACGGGGAGCTGTGCGATCGCCGACATGTTGAGCGACTCGTGCCAGCGCCCGTTCGACGTCGATCCGTCGCCGCAGATCGCCATCGCGACGTGGGGCTCACCCCGCCGCTTGTAGGCGAGCGCCGCCCCGCACGCCACGGGGTAGGCGATCGGGAGATGCGACATCACGGTCCACGTCTTGTTCCCGTACCAGTCCCCGATGTGACTGTTCCCGTCGCGACCCCGCGTGTAGCCGTCGATCCGGCCCCAGTACTGCGCCATGATGCGCTTCAGGTCGAGGCCTTTCGCGATCTGCGCGGACAGGTCGCGATGCGTGGGGAACAGCGAGTCCTCGGGCCCGAGGGGGAGGACGACGCCGATGTGCGTCCCTTCCTGCCCTCGGCCGGAGTAGATCGCTCCGGGCAGCTTGCCCTGGCGGTACAGGGATTCCATCCGCTCGTCGAAGTAGCGACAGAGCTTCACGAGGTACAGGGCCCGCTTCAGCTCGTCGTCCGAGAGCCGTGGGTCGGTGTCCTTGCGCTGCCGGGTCTGGGTCGTCGCCACGAGGCTCCTCAGACGGTGTGGAGCGGCTTGCCGGCGAGCGCCAGGTGGGCTTCGCCGATCGCCTCGGACAGGGACGGGTGCGGATGGAACAGCGCGGCCACCTCTGCCGGGACGGCCTCCCAGTTCGTGATCAGCATGGCCTCGGCGATCAGGTCGGTGACGTGGGGGCCGATCATGTGGACTCCGAGGACGGGTCCCCCGCCCTGCTCGCTCACGACCTTCACGAAGCCGCCCTCGCCGAGCATGTTCGCCTTGCCGATCCCCCGGAAGTCGAGGTGCTCCGTCGCGAGCTTGATGCCGCGCTCCTTGGCCTGCGCGGCCGTAAGGCCCACGCTCGCGATCTCGGGCGTGCAGTACGTGACGCGCGGGATGTTGACGTAGTCGATATCCGGCACGGTCCCGCCGGCGATGCGCTCGGCCACGGCGTAGCCCTCCGTGAACGCAACGTGCGCCAGCTGGAGCGGCGTGTTGGCGACGTCGCCGACGGCCCAGACGTGCTCGACGTTCGTCCGCAGCTGACCGTCCACGTTCACGAAGCCCTTCTCGTGCAGAGCGACCCCGGCGTCCTCGAGCCCGAGGCCCTGGGTCACCGGTCCGCGACCGATCGCCACGAGGCAGATGTCGGCGGTGACCCTCTCGGCCTTGCCGCCGGCTTCGAACGTGACGTCGACGGCCTCGCCCGTGTCGGCGATCTCCTTCACGGATGCGCCGGACGACGCCTTGATGCCACGGCGGCGGAACGCCTTGGCGATCTCCGCGGACACGTCCTCGTCCTCGAGCGGCGCGAGGCCGGGCAGGGCCTCCAGGAGCGTGACCTCCGCGCCCAGCGACCGGTAGAGGGACGCGAACTCCAGTCCGACGGCGCCCGCCCCGATCACGACGGCGGAGCCGGGGATCCGGTCGTACCGGAGCGCCTCGTCGCTCGTGATGACGCGATCGGTGACCTCCACGCCGGGGAGCAGCCGCGGAGCCGAACCGGTGGCGATCACGACGTCGGTGGCGTCCACCCGCTGCCCCTCGACCTCGAGCGCCGGCCCCGGGAGCAGCTTCGCGGTTCCCTTCAGGACGGTGATGCCGCGGGTCTTGATCAGTCCCGTGACGCCCTTGACCAGCTTGTCGACGATCTTGTCCTCGAAGGCCCGGACGGCGGACCAGTCGGGGTCTCCCGACGCCTTGATGCCCCACTCCTGCGCGCGGTTCACGGTATCCATCACCGCTGCGGACTGGAGCAATGCCTTCGTCGGGATACAGCCGCGGAGGAGACAGGTGCCGCCCAGTCGGTCGTCGCGCTCGACGAGGGCAACGCGTTTGCCCAGCTGTGCCGCCCGCAGGGCCGTTGAATAGCCACCGGTGCCGGCGCCGACCACAAGTACGTCGTACGCGTCCGCCATCGAGCGTCGAGTCTACTCGGCATCTTCCGGACGGCATCCCGCAGCATCGGTGCGGCCGATACGATGCCGTCGTCGATGGCGCACACGACGCCCGCCGACCCGGCCACCGAAGCCGAGGCGGTCTCCGACGAGCTCAAACGGACCCCGCTGGAGGCCGAGCATCTCCGCCTCGGCGCGAAGATGGCCCCCTTCGCGGGATGGCAGATGCCGATCGAGTACGAGGGCGCGCTCGCGGAGCATCGGGCGGTGCGATCGCACGTCGGATTGTTCGACCTCACGCATCTCGGCAAGGTGGAGGTGGTGGGTGCCGGCGCGTTGGGCATGCTCCAGGGGCTGGTGACGAACGACCTGTCCCGCGCGCGCGTGGGCGAGGCGCTCTACAACCTCGTGTTGAACGAAGGCGGAGGCGTGATCGAGGATCTGATCGTCTATCGCCTCGGCGAGGAGCGCTACTTCGTGGTGCCGAACGCCTCCAACGCGCCCCGGGTGCTCCGGATGCTCGAAGAGGAGAAGGCCGACGAGCCCCTTCACCTGATGTACCACCAGGATTGGTGCTTCCTCGCGGTCCAGGGTCCCGAAGCGATGAGCGCGATCGCCGCGACGTTCCCGGCGGCTCCCGATCTCGCCTTCATGCGATGCATGGAGACCGAGTACCACCGCCGGCCGGTGATCGTGACGCGGTCCGGCTACACCGGGGAGGTGGGGTTCGAGCTGTTCACCTATCAGGACGTCGCCCAGCAGCTCTGGGACGAGCTGCTCGGCTCGGTCCGCACGCTCGGAGGCGGCCCCTGTGGGCTCGCCTCCCGCGACATCCTCCGGCTCGAGATGGGATACCCGCTCTACGGCCAGGACCTCTTCGAGGCATCGACGGCGTTCGAGGCGGGGCTCGGCTGGGCCGTCGCCATGGACAAGGGGGACTTCCGCGGGCGCGCCGCGCTCCTGCGGCAGCAAGGAGGAGGGGCTTCCCGAGCCGGTTGCGCGGTCTCCGGATGCACGAGCGCCGACACATCCCCAGGGCGCACTACCCGGTGTTCGTGGGCGACCAGCTGGTGGGAGAGGTCACGAGCGGGACGTTCTCACCGACGCTAGGCACGGGGATCGCGCTGGCGTACCTCTGGCCGGGCGACGTCGTGGAGCTCGGTCAAGAGGTCGAGGTGGATATCCGGGGAAGGCGAGGTGCGGCCACCGTGGTGCAACCGCCGTTCGTGGACCGAAGCCCGCGCTAAGCGGCCCCCGGAAGGAACGCTATGCCGACTGCGCGGGGGGAGCCATCGCCACGAAGTCCTGGATGGCGTCGTCACCGAAGCGGGTTCGCCGCATCAGCTCCTCGAGGAGGTTCTTCGCGCCTCGCCGCTGGTTGACGACGGCCACCACCACGTAGAGGCCGCTGCTCGGGATCCCCACCCGATGGACGGGGCCGAATCCCGGCGCGGCGACGAAATAGGCGAACCGCGTCGCCCTCGCGCCGCCGTGGCACACGCCCGCTCCCTCCGCCATGAAGTGCCCCGGGGAATAGCTGTCCAGATCGAAGGTCGGACGGCGGTCGAGATACACGTGACGCGAACCCCGGCAGTTCGCCGAGGTGGTCAGCCGGGAGAGCAGGGGGCCGTTCGCCGCGAGGTAGTAGAAGTCGGATGGGACACCCACGCGCGTGGCGTCGACCCACGTGGCCGACATCCCCACGGTCCTCCCGTCGACGTCCGACCATCGTCCTTGCCGGGGCGACGCCACGAACCCTCCCCGGATCCCCGATGACGGATCGACGAGCGCGGCCTCCCACCGGTCCGGCACCACCCCTTGGACCTGGCCGGCCGTCACGAGGTTGAACGGGGTCGGTGATCGGCGTGACGAGGAGCTCCTGGAGCGGCGAGGTCGTGGGGGACGCGGGGTTGCATGCGGACACCACGACGACGACCCCGATCCCGAGGAGGCTTCTGCGCATCCGCACCTGACCCTCAGGGGCAGGATACTTCTCCGACCCTCCGTAGGTCCAACGGGGGAGCCGAGTCGGGGGATGCCCCGGGGGCCCGGACGTGCGGAACCCGAAGGCTCAGGCGGCGCCCGCAGGCGGCATCTCGAGCCGCTGCCCCCGCTGGTGGGGGACGCAGAAGGACGCGCGTGTGCCTCCGCCGGGGAGCGGATCCACCCACATCACGCCTCCGTGCTCGACCACCAGCTGGCGGGCGAGGTGCAGCCCGGTCCCGACACCCGACTTCTCCTTGTGGAGCACGCCTTCGCCGGTGGAGAAGGGCTGGTCGAAGGCCCTGGCCGCGACGGTTCGGTCGAGCCCCTCACCCCGGTCCGTCACCATCACGGTCACACCCTCGGCGAGGTCCCGCGCCACGAGCTCGACCGCACGCCCGAACGGGGAGTAGCGGCACGCGTTGTCGAGGAGCTCCCGGACCACCGACCCGAGGCGCGGCCCGTCGGCGATGCAGAGCAGACCATCGGCCACCTCGGCCGCGATCGGGATCCCCGGGTAGCGCATCCGGACCTCGTCGATCGCATGGCGTACGAGCGGAGCGAGATCGGTCTCCACTAGGCTCAGCTCGAACGTTCCACGCTCGAGCTCGGACAGGGTGATCAGCTCGTCCACGATCCCCATCAGCTTGTCGAGCGAGCCCGTGAGCTGACCGAGGAACTCGTTGCGCTCCTCGTCCGGGACGGCCGGGTTCTTCAGGACGTAGGCGATGCCCTTGGCCACGGTGACGGGCGTCCGGAGCTCGTGGGAGATGTTGGCCAGGAAGTCGGCCTTCGCCGTGGACCCCTGGGCGACGTCGTGGCGGAGCGCGACGAGCTCCGTCTCCAGCTCGTGGGAACGGCCGACCGCGCGCGCGAGCTCGGTCGAGAGCAGCCCGGCCACCTGCCCGGAGAGCGTGACCGCGCCGGTGGAGGCCGCCCGGATGGCCCGGAGGGAGTCCTCCACGGGATCCTCCTTCAGCACGTAGCCCGATGCGCCGGCGGCGAGGACCTCGGTGACGCGAACCGGGTCACGGACCACGGTGTGGGCCACGAACCGGGATGAAGGGGACGAGGCGAGGAATCGCTTCACCAGCTCGCCGCCGCCCAGCCCCTCGAGCGTGAGCTCGGACACGATCACGTCCGGCCGCGACCGGACCGCCGCCTCCACGCCCCGGAAGGCATCGGTCGTGACCTCGACCTCCAGGTCGTGCTCCCGCAGCAGGTGGTACTGGAAGCGAGCGACCTCGTCGGGCGTGTCGCAGAGCAGCACGGTGGTGGGCATCTGCTGTTGGTATCGGCGCCTGAGGGGGCCGGTTGAGGTCGGCCGTTCAGTGGACGATGCCGGTGCGGATGGCGATCGCCACCGCCTGTGCCCGGTCGTTCGCCCCGAGCTTCTCGAAGATCCGTTCGAGGTGGGTCTTCACCGTGTGGGGGGAGATCCCGAGGTCGCTCGCGACCTGCCTCGTCGTGGCCCCGTCGGCCACCTTCTGGAGGATCTCCCGCTCGCGCTTGGACAGCGGGGTGGACCTTCCCTCGGTCTCGGCGAGGTGGACCTCCTCGATGAAGGTCTTCGTGAGCTGCGGATGGATCACGGCATTGCCTTCGACCGCGTTGCGAGCGGCATCGACGAGCGCATCGGGTGACGCGTCCTTGAGCAGATACCCCGACACCCCGGCCTGGATCGCTTCGGAGATCGCTCCGCGCGACTCGTCGATCGTGATGAGGATGACCCTCGTCTCCGGGGAGGCCTCGCGGATCCGGCGGGTCGCCTCGATCCCGTCCATGCCCGGCATCCGAACGTCCATGAAGACCACATCGGGCGACAGGTCACGGGCCTGGTCGATCGCCTCCTGACCGCTCGCCGCCTCGCCGACGACCACCACGGCATCGTCGGACATCGACAGGGCGGTCCGAAGGCCCTCCCGGGTCACGGGATGGTCGTCGACGATCAACGCTCGGATCCCAGTCATCGGTCGGGTGCGGCCCTCCTTCGGGTCTCCGGGGCGCGTCCTGTCGCGTGCCTTGGCGATCGGGGCGGTAGTCTGGGTCCTTAGGATAGTTCGTATACTGGACCGAGGTATGTATGCCTGAGCACGAAACCGCGATATCGCAAGCGCACAACACCCCTGAGGGATCGGCTGAGCCCACGGCAACCACCACCGCCGCCAGCACGAACGGGGGAGCGCCGTCGGAAGACCAGGTGCTCGAGGCGCTCAAGAGCGTGATCGATCCCGAGCTGGGCATCAACATCGTGGACCTGGGCCTCGTGTACGAGGTCGACGTGGCCGAGGACGGCGACGTCGACATCCAGTACACGCTCACGACGATGGGGTGTCCGATCGGGCCGCTGATCGAGGATCAGATGCGCGCCTTCCTCGCCCCGCTCGACGGGATCGGCGAGGTGCGTCCCGAGATGGTGCTCAGGCCGGCCTGGAATCCCGAGATGATGTCGGAGGAGGCCAAGGCCGCCCTCGGGATGTTCTAGGTCGACCGCTCCGCCCCAGCCAAGGCCTCGATCAGTCGTTCGATCGAGGGCGCGTCGGCGAAATCCCGATTCCGGTGCGCCATCCGGATCTTCCCGCTCCGTGCCTGGACGACGCCGCTCGTATCGATCACGAACGTCCCGGGCATCTGGAGGAAGCTGCCTCCCGCGAGACCTCGCTGGCGAGTCTCGGCCGACATCTCGGCCTTGATCCACGGGAGCGCGACCCTGGGGCTGAGGACCTGCATCGCCTTCCCCTGGACCAGCCCGTAGGCGCGATACGTGCCGCGGTCGCGGTCCAGCAGGAGCGGGAACGGCAGTTCCTTGGAGGACGCGAACGCGATCGCAGCCTCCGGGTCGCCGTGACCGATCAGGCCGACGGTCGCTCCCGCTCGGAGGATCCGGTCGTGCTCGTTCCGGAGGTTCACGACCTGCGTCTGGCAGAACGGGCATCCGAAGTAGCGGAGGAACACCACGACCGCGGGGCGTTCGTTCCAGAGCCGGGACAGTCGAACGTCCCTGTGTTCGAGGTCGACCAGCAGCGCGTCGGGGGCGGGGTCGCCGACGTCAGGCCCGGCCATGGTGGCGAGCGTACTGCGTCGGTGTCGGACGGTCGTCCATGGATCCCGCGTCGCGTGCGGGGTCGGAGACGAACGGGAGCGAGAACGAGAATCGGGCGCCTCCGGCGCCACCGTTCTCGACGATGAGCGTGCTGCCGTGCAGCTCGAGGATCCCCAACGCCAGCGCGAGCCCGAGGCCGAGCCCCTTCGGCCGGGTGTTCACATCCCCTCCTCGGTAGAAGCGTTCGCCCACGAAGGGGAGGTCCTGCGGCGCGATCCCCGGGCCGTCGTCGACGACGATCACCACCACCTCCCCATCCCGCCGATGGCATGACGCCGTGATCGTCGTTCCCGGTGGTGTATGGAGTGCCGCGTTGGCGAGGAAGTGAGTCAGGATGCGGCGGATCAGGACGACGTCACCGCTGACGAGCAGGCCTTCCTCGATCTTCGTCACGATCCGACGGTCGCCCACGGCAGCGTCCATCCGCTCGCAGGCGGCGCGGAGCGTCCCCGAGATGTCGAACGGTTCGAAGCTGACCCACAGCTCACCAGCCTCCATCCGGGCGTAGTCGAGGAGGTTCGTGAGCATGGCGTCGAGGGTGCGGACGTTCGCGTTCATCCCGGACACGAGCTCGAGCCGGCCCTCCTCGTCGAGTGCGTCCCAGTTCTCCTCCAGCGTGACCCCGTTCCCCATCAGGACCGTGAGCGGCGTTCGCATCTCGTGGGAGATGGTCGTCAGGAACTCGCCCTTGAGACGATCGCCCTGCTCGAGCCGGCCGACGGTCTCCCGTCGCTCTTCGAGGCGTTGCGCATTGACGAGCGTGAGCCCTGCCCTCGACGCGAGGAGGTCGAAGGACGCGACCTGATTCGGACTGGGTCTCGCATCACCCTCGATGACGCCGACGAGGATCGCCGCGACCCACCCATCGATCCAGATCGGGCTCGCGATCGCCGCGCCCGCATCGCCGTCGCCGAGGGCAGCGGAACCTCTCCGGCCGCCGGGACGCGGTTCGCCAGCACGGTTTCACCTCGCTGTAGGACCAGGTCCGCCATCCGCGCAGAGACCGGACGGAGGTCCTCGCGACCTTCGAGGGAGCCCGCTGCCTCGAGCGACCGGTGGGTCATCCCATCGTCCTCGAGCACCCGGAACGAGGCGCCGTCGTACCCGAGCTCGACGGCGGCCCGAAGGGCGATCGCCGGCACCTGGTCCGGCAGGCGACCCATCTCTGCCGCGGCCCTGGACAGGGTCAGGAGCGCGTCGTGCCCGCGCTCCCCCCCGGGGTGAGGCTGCGGTTCGATCACTGGTCCTCCCGTCGCTGCCGTGGATCTGGCCGTGGTTCTGGGACTCATCACCCCAATCGGCGGTTGCCTCGGCGGCCTGAAGGAGCACCCCTTGACGCATCCGTGAGGGTGCGATACTCGTTGCATCTGCAGATTCCGACGCGAGGGGTGGGGATCCAACGTGATCCGGACGAGGGAGTTGGGTGTCGTTGGAGCGATGATCCCCTCGAAGCTGTGCTGTTCGAAGGCCGCCGGAGGATCGCTGCGGGCGCGGCCGACCTAGCTGAGGGAGAACATCCTGGTGATACGAGCGGCCGCGCGCGCGGCCGCTCATACATTTCCGGCTCCGTTCAAGGGCCGTGGAGAGAGGGGAGCAGGCGATGACGGACTACGCGAAGCCCGACGTGCTCGTGAGCACCGACTGGCTCGAGGAGCATCTCGACGACCCCGCGGTGCGGGCGATCGAGGTGGACGAGGACACCGCTGCCTATGAGAAGGGTCACGTCCGCGGCGCGGTGGCATGGAACTGGACCACGGACCTGCACACGGACGTCGGTCGTGACTACCAGGACCAGGCGGGGTTCTCCGAGCTCCTGTCGGCGGCCGGCGTCGGAACCGACACGACGGTCGTGCTCTACGGGGGGAACAACAACTGGTTCGCGGCCTACGCGTACTGGCTCCTGAAGCTCCGTGGGTTCGACAACGTCAAGCTGCTCGACGGAGGTCGCAAGAAGTGGGAGCTGGAGAGCCGTGAGCTCACGCAGGACGCGCCGCCCTACCAGGCCACCGGATTCTCGATCTCCGGCGCCGAGCGACCGGAGATCCGGGCGCTCCGCGACGAGGTGCTGCTGAAGGCCGGCTCCACGAAGTTCGTGGACGTTCGCTCGCCCGAGGAGTTCCGCGGCGAGAAGATCGCGCCGGACCATCTGCCCCAGGAGCAGGCGCAGGTCCCCGGCCACATCACCGGCGCGGCGAACATCCCGTGGGCCAAGGCCGCGAACGAGGACGGGACGTTCAAGTCCGCGGACGAGCTGCGTGAGCTCTACGCGGCCGAGGGGATCACCGGCGAGGGCGAGGTGATCGCGTACTGCCGGATCGGCGAGCGCTCGTCGCACACGTGGTTCGCCCTGCAAGAGTTGCTCGGGTTCGAGAACGTCAAGAACTACGACGGCTCGTGGACCGAGTACGGCTCCCTCGTGGGGGCGCCTGTCGAGCTGGGGTAACCGAGGTGGGGAGCGAACCGGCCGCGAGGCGAGAGCCCGGACGGGATATGCTCCGCGGGACATCGAGAGAGGGGAAGAGGCATGGGTTGCTTGTTCGTGATCTTGGGGGCGTTCACACCGCGACTCCTGTTCTTGATCGTCTGGATCGCGCGGCCCGCGTATGTCGACGCGGTGTTCGACACCTTCATCTTCCCGTTGCTCGGGCTCATCTTCCTTCCGTTCACAACCTTGCTGTGGGTGCTCCTCGACGCCCCACCGGGCGGGGTCGAGGGATTCGATTGGTTCTGGATCGTCCTGGCAGTGCTGATGGACCTGAGCCACTACGCCGGGGCGTACACCCAGCGGGGGCGTTACTCGGGCAGCGCGGCTACCGCCTGATTTGCCCGGATCCATCCGGCGCGTGACCCCGCGCTTTGCGCGGGGTCACACGCTGGACGGGATCCAGTCGTACGTGACCTGTGAGCCGACGAGGAGGTCGTGGAGGGCCCGGCTGCGGCGGTCGATGGCACACCACACCAACCCGAGAGGGAACGCGGCGCAGATGACCGCTCGCAGGAACGCTCGGGGGCCGTGCAACCTCCCGCCGCTCCGATCGATCACCCGGAGACCCATCACCTGCGCGCCGATCGTCCGGCCGCTGGCGGTCCAGGAGAACGTGAGGTAGACGACCAGGAGGACCCACCAGGCTCCGCCTAGGGTGATCGCGCCGGGGTCCGGCCAGCGGAACGCGCGGGGCCGGAAGACGAACGCGACCGCTCCGATGCCCAGGTAGAAGAGCAGCATCGCTCCGACGGTGATGGCGAGATCGATGATCGCGGCCAGCAGCCGAGAAACGGAACCGGCGGGATGTCCTTGCGCCTCCCGGGCATCCGGCGTCGGCAGGATCAGGACTCGTCCTCCACAAGGTCGGACGGGTCGGATGAGTCCGCGGGCCCGTTGGCCCCTCCGTTGCGACGGAGGAGCGCCCGGTCGACGACGCGAGCAACGAAGCGGTCCGCGTGCATGCTATGGACCCGAACGCCATCGACCGTTTCCGCTGCCATCGTCTCGGTCGATCCCCGGATGATCGCGGGAAGATCGAGCGCGTCGATGACGCCTTCGGCGATCGCGACCAGATCGAGGCGATCCACGATCTTCTGGACGTCGACGCGGGCGGCGACCGCGTCGATGTCCAGCCCGTCGACGATGGCGGTCACGTCCACACGGCCCACGATCTCGTCGATGTCGATGCTCGAGATCACGGCGCGGAGGTCGACCCGTTCGAGGACGAGGTCGGTCAGATCGAGCCGATCAACCACCGCATCGACCAGCTGCGGCACCACCGCGTCCGCGAACAGCTCCGCGGCACGCATGCTCTCGTTCCGTTCGGTGTGCCAGGTCTCGTTCCTGCGGGTGGCCATCTCCTCGAGGCGCCGAGCCGCTCGGTCGACCGGCGGGATCATGGCTACGACTGTCAGCGGCCGGATCGCTCGTTCGAGGTTCGCAGCGATCCGCATGAGCCCCTTGCTCGCCTCGAACGCGACGTTCAGAGCGGCGCCGACGACCACTGCGGCGGTGTCCGTGGCGGGCGGTTCCGTTGCACCTCCCTCGACCGGTCCCTCCCCGTCCGTCCCACCGCCGGGCGAGATCGTGTCGCCGCCGACTCGCAGGATCGCCGACACGATCCCCTCCACCGCGAGCGCCGTGAGGCCGACGGCAACGAGCAGGCCACCTTCGAGGATGCTGCGTGACCGATCGGCGGCGACCTCCGCAGCGGTTCGATCATCCTCGTCGGCCGAGGGGAGGGGGTCGATCACGACCACCGAGATTTCGCTCCCTGTCATGACCCTCGTCCCTTCCCGCAGACTCAGCGCAACCCGGGGGGCAAGGTCTCCGGCCGAGGTGCACCTGAGCCCACGAACGATGATCCTTCACCCGGCTCAGCGTGCGCCGTGAGCCCGTGGATGATCAGGACGTCGAGGGCGATCACGGTGATCGACCAGACGGGAGAGGCACCGATGGATGTGAACGACACCACGGCGGACAACGCGGCCAGGATGATCCCCAGCACCCGTCCTCGCCCGGAGAACAACATGATCGCCGCGCTCACCTGCACCACTCCGACGATCAGCCACGCCCAGCCCCAGAACTGGATGTTGTCGTATAGGAGCGTCCCGCCCGCGAAATATTCCTTCTTCAGGACCGCCGAGAGCCCTTGGATGGCGTTGAACGCTCCCACGATGCCCAACATCGCGCCGGCGAAGTCGTACCAGCCGCGATCGCCTCTTCGTTCTGCCACGGATATAACCCCCTCGAGACGCGTGGAGCGTGCGGAGTTGGAGGGTAACCCTTCTCCCCCGAAGTTGCACGGTGGCATCACCCCGACCAGAATGTCGGCGCGCCGGCGCCTCGAGCGTCGGCTGAGTGTGAAGATGCCGGCATCGACAGGAATGGAGCGGGAACCGATGTTGATCCTCGCCATGATCGTCCTCGGCCTCGCCGCCGGGTGGGTCGCGCAACTCGTGTTGGGTTCGGGCCGTCAGATCGATTGGCAACTTGCCCTGGTCACGGGCCTCATCGGATCGTTCGTCGGCGGGCTCCTCGCGAGCCTCGTGGCGGGCGACGGTCTGCGCGATCCGCCCGAGTGGTCTGATCGGGTCGATCCTCGGCGCGGTCATCGTGCTCGCGCTCGTCCAGGGCCTCCGCAGGGGTGGAGCCTCCTCGAGGTAGCGACCGGGCGCGATGTCGGACGAGCCCCCTGCGCCGGATCCGCAGGAACCGCTCGACCCGTCGGCCCCGAAGATCGATGCGCCTCCCCAGCGGCCGACTCTCCGCGAACGCGCGGACGTGATCTCGGAACGCGCGGACACCGCCAAGCGAGCCGTCGGGGCCCGAGCGGAGGTGCTGCGCGCGCGCCACGCGAGCGTGCGACTGGCGTATCAGGCGTACGAACGCGACCGAAGGCAGGCCGGGGCCTTGCTCGCGGGCGGGATCGCCTACCGGCTGTTCCTGTGGCTGCTGCCCACGGCGCTGTTCGCCGTGGGTATCGTCGGCCTCCTCGCCGACATCTCATCCACGAGCCCCGAGCGCGTCGCGCACGACGCCGGCTTCGGGGCCGCTCTCGCGCTGACCGTGGCGCAGGCGGCGCAAGAGTCCGGCAAGGGGTCGATATACCTCGTGCTGCTCGGGGGGGTCCTCGCCCTGTGGGCCGGTCGAGCTGCTGTGAAAGCGCTGATGCTCACGGCTTCGGTCGCCTGGGGATTGCGGCCCGTCCCGCTCACTCGGGGCTTGGTGAAGTCCCTGACCTTCTCGGGGATCGGCATCGGGCTGATGCTCCTTCCCGGACTCCTCAACGTGCTCCATCGGGGCCCCAGCGGCGTGGACCTCCTGCTCGAGCTGGTCACCTTGGCAGGGGTGGTCGTCTTGAGCGTCTGGATGCAGTCGGTCCTGCCGCACGCGGAGGGCGCTCCGTGGACCGCGTTCCTGCCCGGCGCGATCGTGCTCGCCGTCGGAGCCGACCTGCTGCGGATCGTGACCCAGGTCTACCTGGCAGGCCGACTCGGCCGGGTCGACGATCTCTACGGGGCGCTCGGGGTAGCGGCGGTGTTCATGGCCTGGCTCTATCTCGTCGCGCGACTGATCGTCGCCTCCGTCGCCTTGAGCGCAACGAGATGGCGCTCTGCGGAGACCGAAGCTCCGGACGCCGAGGCTGGCTAGATCGGCCGCCGGGCAAGGAAGTCGGAACCGTGGCAAGATGCTCCCGTCGACGGGGCCCCGCGGAAGGAGCGAGGTCGCCGGAGCGAGGTGATCGACACGGAAGGGGGCCGGATGGAACGCAAGACGAGCGGATGGGCCGTCGGTTTCTCGATGTTCGCGGCGATCATGTTGCTGATCGCCGGCTCGTTCCAGATCATCGCTGGGCTCGCAGGGATCTTCGAGAACGAGTTCTACGTCAGGACGTCGAACTACTTCCTGGAGTTCGACGTCTCGGCGTGGGGATGGATCCACCTGATCTGGGGTGTCCTCGTGCTCCTCGCAGGGTTCGGGGTCCTGCAGGGCTCGCTGTGGGGTCGGACGCTCGGCGTGATCGGCGCGTCGGTGAGCGCGCTCATCAACTTCGCGTTCATCCCCTACTACCCGTTCTGGTCCATCCTGGTCATCGCCATCGACGTGGGCGTCATCTGGGCTCTGACCGCACACGGGCGGGACATCGCGTCCGAGTAGCTCGTCCATGGATGGTCACCGGTGCGATCGAGCACCGGTTTGCGTGGGTGACGGGTTCCGTGGTTCGATGCCGCCCGTTCGCACGATGACGAGAGGGGAATCTGTTGAACCTTGGTGAGTGGTTGTGGGCGATGGCCGCGTTCTTCTTCTGGTTCATGGCCATCTGGATCTTCATCCAGATCTTCGCCGATATCTTCCATCGGCGTGATCTCTCGGGGGTCGCGAAGACCGGCTGGATCGTGCTGCTCTTCGTGCTGCCCTTCCTCGGCGCCCTGATCTACATGATCGCGCGGCCGAAGATGACCGAACAGGACCGCGAAGACATCGCACGGGTGCAAGAAGCGCAGCGCCGCTTGTCCGGCTACTCGCCGGCCGAGGAGCTCGATAAGCTCGCGAAGCTCCGGGACGCCGGCGAGCTCACAGCCGAGGAGTACCAGCGGCTCAAGGCGCGTGCCCTGGTCGAGATCTGAGACACGGGAAGACAGACGCGGAGCGCCTGAACGCAGCGCGGGGATCCTCGACCGCTCGAGCGATCTGATCGCTGCGTTCGGCGCCGCCGCTCCGAGGCGACTGACCCCTCGCCTCCGTGCGAGGACGCGTGGATCAGCATCGCGGTGTGCGTGTCCGATTAGCAGAATAGGAACCCCGAGGCATCCGGTATTCGGAGGCGTTCGCGAACCGTCCGCGCCCACTGGGCCGATCGGACCACTTTCCGGTCCTCGCGCTCGTTCGTCGGTCAGGGTTCGTCCCTCCAAGTGGGGAGCTGAGAATCTCGATTCATCCCAAGTGGGTGATGGCTGGTCGGCGGCACGATGGAAGGGTTCCGTCGAGGGGAGGGGATCGTCATGGCCGATAAGCCGAACATCCTCGTGATATGGGGCGACGACATCGGCATAAGCAACCTCAGCTGCTACAGCGAAGGTTTGATGGGTTACCGGACACCCAACATCGACCGCATCGCAGACGAGGGGATGCGCTTCACCGACTCCTACGGCGAGCAGAGCTGCACCGCAGGGCGGGCAGCGTTCCTCACGGGCCAGAGTGTCTATCGGACCGGTCTCAGCAAGGTCGGCATGCCCGGGTCTGAGGTCGGCTTGCAAGCGGAGGATCCGACGATCGCGGAGCTCTTGAAGCCGCTCGGCTACGCGACGGGGCAGTTCGGCAAGAACCACCTCGGCGACCTCAACAAGTTCCTCCCCACCGTGCATGGGTTCGACGAGTTCTTCGGCAACCTCTATCACCTGAACGCGGAGGAGGAACCCGAGCTCCCCGACTATCCGCCTGCCGAGGATTTCCCACACTTCCGCGAGCGCTTCGGGCCTCGAGGCGTGATGCACTCGTGGGCGACCGACGAGGACGACGCGACGGAGGAGCCGCGCTGGGGCAAGGTCGGCAGGCAGCGGGTCGAGGACACCGGCCCGCTGACCAAGAAGCGGATGGAGACGATCGACGACGAGGTGATCGAGCACACGGTCGACTTCATCGAACGCCAGCACGCGGCCGAGACGCCGTTCTTCATCTGGTTCAACACCACCCACATGCATCTCCGGACGCACCCGAAGCCGGAGAGCGTCGGCCAGGCAGGCCGATGGCAGTCGCCCTACCACGACACGATGATCGATCACGACAAGGCCGTCGGGTCCCTGCTCGACAAGCTGGACGAGCTGGGGATCGCGGAGGACACGATCGTCATCTACTCGACGGACAACGGGCCCCATATGAACTCGTGGCCGGATGGAGGGATGACGCCGTTCCGGGGTGAGAAGAACACGAACTGGGAAGGTGCCTTCCGCGTCCCGGAGCTCGTCCGCTGGCCCGGGACGATCCCCGCGGGTACCATCTCGAACGAGATCGTCCAGCACCACGATTGGTTGCCCACGTTCCTCGCGGCGGCGGGGGACCCCGACGTCGTTGAGAAGCTGAAGCAGGGCCACGAAGCCGGCGACAAGACGTTCAAGGTCCACATCGACGGCTACAACCTTTTGCCGTACCTCACCGGCGAGGTCGACAAGAGCCCCAGGCAGGGGTTCGTGTACTTCTCCGACGACGGCGACGTGCTCGCGATGCGCTTCGACAACTGGAAGGTCGTCTTCATGGAGCAGCGGGTCCAGGGCACGTTGCAGGTCTGGGCCGAGCCGTTCGTGGTGTTGCGCATCCCGAAGCTGTTCAACCTCCGCACGGATCCGTACGAGCGGGCAGACATCACCTCGAACACGTACTGGGACTGGATCCTCGACAACGCCTACTTGGTGCTGGCGGGGACAACCCTGATGGCGGAGTTCCTCGCGACGTTCGTGGAGTTCCCGCCGCGGCAGAAGGCGGCGAGCTTCACGATCGACCAGGCGGTCGCGAAACTCGAGGCAGTGCTCACGTCAGGTCATTGAGGCGAGCGATGGAGGATCCGCTCTCCCTCTGGAGCGACGGTGACTCCAAGAGCGCGATCGTCGACTTCGCCGAGCACGCGGCAAGCGACGTCCAACCGGAAGATCGCATCGGCGTGTTCGACAACGACGGCACCCTGTGGTGCGAGAAGCCGATGCCGATCCAGCTCGACTTCATCCTCCGCCGCCTTTCAGCGATGGCCGAGGCGGATCCCGAGCTGCGCGAGCGTCAGCCGTGGAAAGCTGCTCACGAGCGCGACTATGCGTGGCTCAGCACCGTGATGACCGAGCACTACGCCGGCGATGACGCCAACGTCCGGATCCTCGGCGCCGGCATCCTGTCGGCCTACGAGGGGATGAGCGTCGAGGACTTCGAAGCGCAGGCAGATGGATTCCTTCGCAGCGCGAAGCATCCGACGCTCGGCCGAGGTTATCTCGAGTGCGCCTACGCGCCGATGGTCGAGTTGCTCGCCTACTTGGGGAGGACCGGGTTCAAGAACTACATCGCTTCCGGCGGCGGTCGTGACTTCATGCGACCGATCAGTGAGGAGCTCTATGGGATCCCCCGCGAGGGCGTGATCGGCAGCACCGCTGAGCTCGCCTACACAAGCGATGAACGGGGCGGCACGATCACGCACAGGGCCGAACCCGACTATCTGGACGACGGGCCGGTGAAGCCGGTTCGCATCTGGAGCCGCATCGGTCGCCGCCCGCTGCTCGCCGCGGGCAACTCGAACGGCGATGTCCCGATGCTCCACTACGCCCAGCACGATGAGAAACCATCCCTGCGCCTGCTCGTTCTCCACGACGACGGCGAGCGCGAGTTCGAGTACACGGCTGGAGCGGAGCGAGCGCTCGAGCAAGCCGAGCTGGCTGACTGGACCATCGTCAGCATGAAGAACGACTGGGCCACCGTCTTCTGATCCGGCGCAAGCCGAAATGCGGGTACGGAAAGGCTGAGAGGCGGGCGATCGCGCCCCGATCAGCTTGGCTGCGAACACGAGGAACAGGACAGACATGATCGCCGCGTTGTTCCGCGACATCCAGGTCCTTCGCCTGATCCAGCATCACCCGTGAACGCTCGCCGAGCGCGAGTGACAGGACGACGGGGGGTCCCCATCCCGAGGGAAGCGATCACGACGAAGATCAGCAGCACGATCGCCTCCTGCTCACCCAGGATGTCGGTGCCCTCGATCGCCGTGGCGCGCACGAGGATAGGAAGGAAGTTCTTCGGTTTGGCCACCGAGGGGAAGTTCGCGACTCGGGCCGCTTCTTGCCGGTGTGAACCCATATAGGGCCTGCATCCACCGTGGTGTGGGGGCTTCCTCGCGAGCGCTGATACCGTCCGGCAGGCATGGAAGCAAGACGCATCCGCCGCGAGCGGATCGCAGCCGGAGCGATCTACGGCACCGTCGTCTCCCTCACGATCCTCGTGCTCCTCGCGGAGGATCGAACGGATCCGGAGGACGCTGCGGCGATCCTCGTGGGCACGGCCCTCGTGTTCTGGCTGGCCCACGTCTACGCCCACCTCGTCCCGCGCATCGCGGAGAGGGGTCGCTTGCGTACCGGTCGCTTCTCAGAGACGGCGCGAGAACAGATCGGGATCCTCGCGGCGGTACCGATCCCGTTGCTCCCTCTGGTCCTCGCGATGCTGGACGTGCTCGAGGATCAGGCTGGACTGCGGGCGGCGATCGGGGCCGGCGTCCTGTCGCTCGGGACCTTCGCCGTCCGGGAAGCACGGGTAGCAGGTATCAGTTGGGGCCGTTCTCTCTGGGTGGCGGCCGTTCTGCTCGCCGCGGGTGCGGGGCTCCTCTGGCTCGAGATCTCACTGCACTGACGAGGGGTGCTTGGGGGAATCGCTCGCCATCTTGCAGACCCGGACCCGGTCGACCCCACGAGGACGACCCGCCGGCTCGATCGAGATCATCCGTGTGAAGTACAGCGCGATGAGGCCAACCACTCAGACGCCGGCGAGGATCTTGGCCTTCTGCGCCTCGAACTCAGCCTCCGTCAGCACGCCAGACGCCTTCAGCTCCCCCAGCTCCTTCAAACGCTCGAGCGTATCGTCGTGGGCCGGTGCGGCGGGCGCTTGCGCCTGGTCCTCGTAGTACTGATCGGCGGCACCTTGGTCCCCCCAGCGCCTCGCCTGGCGACGCGACACGCGGTTGGACACGGCCGTCGCGGTTCCAGCGACCACGGCGGTCCTCGCGACTCCTCTGAGCAACCCGGGCATGTGGTCTCTCCTTCCTTCCGGTCGTTCGAGCTACGCCCCAGCTCCCTCGAGCTCGTCCAGGGCGGAGATGATCGCGTTCACCGGGATCCTGCCTGTCGCGACGAGCTGCGCGCCACCGTGCCGTAGCGCGGTCGCGAACGGCGCCGCCCACGTGTTCTCGTAGACGATCAACGCCGCCGAGCAACCGGGCTCGATCGCGTTCCCGGCCTCCTCACGGTCGTCGTCGCCGAGCAACCCAGACGAAGCCCCTTCGAAGATCGTGAGTTGCGGATCCCCGTCGACGGCGAAGTCCTGGAGATCGAGGCCGACGATCGTGCCGTCCGTCCCCTTCTTCACGAAGGCCAGGTCGAGGACCCGGATCAGCCCGCGGTCGACGAGATCCACGAGGTAGGGGAACGCCTCGCCCGTGGGCTGCTTGTCGGCGGGCCATTCGACGACGACGTAGTCGATGGGGCCGAGCTCAACGTCCGTATCGCTCACGACTGCCTCCCTTCGGACGCACCCTAGCCGGCGGCGGTGCGTCGGATCCAGCGAACCGTCAGGAACCGATGCGCATCATACCGCGGAGCCCATCGCGCCGAGAGGCGCGGCCGAACGAGAGGTCGGGTCACATCGAGCTGGGCTTGGACGGACCGGCCGTGACGGTGAACTCGCCGCACCGGTTGTGCCGCTCGATCTCGCACGTCGTGTTCGCCATGAACCGGAACACGATGCCCAGCCATGCCTCGATCGCGAAGATGACGAGCCAACCGGGATGGTTTCCAGCACGGACTTCGCGCCGTCCTCGGCAAGGCTCTCCGGTGTCGCGGGCGTGAAGAGGAACAGGCAGGTTGGCCCTACGGGCCGAACCGATCCACGAGGACCCCGTGGCGCACGCCTCGATCGCTCACGGTCAGTGACCCCATCTCGAGCTTCTCCATGATCGTGCGGACGATGCAGGCACCAGCGAGGATCACGTCCGCGCGCTTGGGCTGGAGCCCGACGATCGCACGACGCGCGTGCGCGTCGAGCGATCGATAGAGCTCGATCTGCCGGTCGACCTCGGCCCGGTCCAGGGTTGCACCCTGGACCCGGCTGGGATCGTACGTCGCGAGCTGGAACATCACCGCAGTCATGTTCGTGACGGCACCGCCCATCCCGACGAGCGCGTCCGGCGACGGGTAGTCGTCGAGGTGCGAGAGATCCTCAGAGATCGCGGCGAGCGCCTCCTTCAACACGTCGGGCGTGACCGCCCGGTCGAGACCGAACCGCTCGGTGCAGCGGACGGCGCCCACGTCGACGCTGAAGCGCGCGAGCACATTCGGCCCCTCGCCGAACGTGAACTGGGAGCTCCCGCCCCCGGTGTCGAAGACCACGACCGAGCCCTCGATCGGGCCAAGTCCCGCCCTGACGGCCCGGTACGCCAGCCTGGCCTCCTCATCTCCCGGGACCACTTCGATCGTGACGCCGGCTCGCACACGGACCGCGCGGACGACGTCGTCCCTGTTCCGGGCGATCCGCATCCCCGCGGTGCCGACCGCAGCGATCGCGCGCACGCCGAGGCGTCGAGCTTCGTCCGCCATCCCTGCGATCGCGTCGGCGGTCCGCTCGATCGCGGCATCCGAGATCCCGCCCGTCTCCTGGAGAGTCTCGCCGAGACGCGTCATCTCGGCCCGATCGACCACGGATCTCCACGATCCATCGGGACCGCGTTCGCCCACGTGGAACTTCACCGAGTTCGTCCCCACGTCGATCACGGCGTATCGCGGTGGCACCTCATCCAGGAGCGCGGTCAACCCGCGTCGATAGCTGACGTTCAGGTAGCTGTCGAGCCCGACACTCCGCACGGCCTCGAGAACGGCCCGCGCGTCCTCGGACTCGACCGCCACAGTGCGCGTTGATCGGCCATCGGCGATCACGTCGGTGAGCTCCGCCATGCAGCCGCCGAGCGTGAAGCGGGTCCGCCGTTTGTGGATCTCCGCCTCCCGCACCGCGCCGATCGGTCGAACGAGCTCATCGAGGAGCTGGTCCAGGTCGTACGCGGACCGAGTCAGCCGTGGCTGCCGCACCCGGAGGACCTGGAGGACGAAGGAAACATCTTCGGCCGCGATAGGGAACCCGTGCTTCATCACCGGCTCCCACCGTTCCAAGCCCGCCGGGTCGACCTCGCGCAGCACCTTGATGTCCATCAGGCCATCGCGGACCTTGACGTTGCCGTCGTCCGTCGCCAGCAAGTAGAGCTCGTCGCTCTCCTTCGGGTCGCCGCTCGACGCGAGCTCTGCGAGCGCGTCGTCGGCCGCGCCGAAGCTGGAGCCAAACGTTCGCCACTCCCAACGAGGGATGATCGCGGTCGACCGTCGCCCGGTTGATGTCACGACGGGCGCATGCTACATGCAGCCGTAGCCCTCCCAACCGGTGTCGGACCTGCGAATGCGTCGCTGAGATCGACGTCGAAAGCTTGCCCTTGGCCCGCCCTGAGCCGGTAGAGCATCCGGAGGAATATCGCGGTCGTGCCTCTGGCTTCGCGACTCTCGCGCCTTGCAGATTCATCCGAAAGGGGTGATGCTGGCGCCCTCGCGGCGCGCCTAGCCTCGTCGCAAGAGTTGTCCGGAAGCATTGGCTCTCCGAGAGGGGGTGGTTCGATGGCGGCTGCCGCGAGCACTTCGATAGGTGTCCGAGGGGACTGGTACTCGCTCGATACGACCGATGTTGCGCGCGAGCTGGCCGTCGATCCCGAGCGAGGTCTGAGCGCGGACGAAGCTCGCTCGCGGCTCGAAACCACCGGCCCCAACCGACTCGCGGGGGCCAAGAAGGAGTCCGGGTTCCGCGCCTTCCTGCGCCAGTACCAGGACTTCATGCAGATCATCCTGTTGGCGGCCGCGGTGATCAACGCGCTCGTCACGGACGACATCGGGACGACGGTCCTGCTGGCCGGGCTCACGGTGTTCAACGCGGTGATCGGCCTGCGCCAAGAATCGAAGGCGGAGGCGAGCGTCGAGGCGCTGTCCAAGATGATGAGGACGATCGCGCGTGTTCGCCGGGGCGGCCAGGCGATCGAGATCGACGCCGAGGAGCTGGTCCCCGGCGACGTCGTACTGGTGGAGGCCGGTAACCGCATCCCCGCCGACGGGAGGATCTGCGTCGCGGCGACGCTCGAGATCGAGGAGGCCGCGCTCACGGGCGAGAGCCTCCCCGTCGGGAAGGAGGTCGCGCCGGTCACGGGAGAGAACGTCCCGCTCGGGGATCGGATCTGCATGGCGTTCATGAACACGTCCGTCACGCGCGGGCGAGGTGAGTTCGTGGTCACCGATACTGGCATGGGGACCGAGATCGGCCACATCGCCGACATGCTCGCGAACACGGAGTCCGAGAAGACGCCGCTCCAGAAGCAGCTCGACAGCCTGTCCAAGATCATCGCGATCATCGCCGGTATCGCGCTCGCGCTCGTGATCGGGCTCGGGCTGCTGCGCGACGAGTCGTTCGACACGCTGTTCGTCACCGGCGTGACGCTCGCGGTCGCCGCGATCCCGACGGGCTTGCCCGCGGTGGTCACGGCCCTCCTGTCGCTCGGGACGCAGGAGATCGCGCGCCGGAACGCGATCGTGAAGCGGCTCCCGGCCGTCGAGACGCTGGGATCCACGTCCGCGATCTGTTCGGACAAGACCGGGACCCTCACGCTCAACAAGATGACCGCCCGCGAGATGGCGATCCCGGGGCAGAACCGGTTCACGGTCACCGGCGAGGGCTATTCCACCCAGGGTGAGATCCAGCATGTCGGGGGATCACGGATCGACCTCGACCCCTATCTGCTCCCGATGATCCTGTGCGCCGACGCCGTCCTAGAGGGCGAGGGGCTGATCGGCGACCCGACCGAAGGCGCTTTGATCGTGCTCGGCGCCAAGGGCGGGCTGGACGTGGACGAGACCCGCGCCACGTACCCGCGGATCGCGGAGGTCCCGTTCGACTCCGAGTACAAGTTCATGGCGACGTTCCACGAGATGACCGAACCGGGCCGGGGGCACGTCGTCCGCTGCTACGTGAAAGGCGCGCCCGACGTCCTGATCTCGCGCGGTGGATCGTTCCGGAGCCCCGACGGGACGCTCGTGACGATCACCGACGACAACCGGCACCTCGCCCTCGAGGCGAACGACCGCATGGCGGAGGGCGGCGAGCGCGTGATGGTCGTCGCGCAGCGTGACTTCGACCCCGCAACGTTCGATCGGGGCGGCGACCTGCTGAGCCTCGTCGAGGACCTCACGCTCCTCGCGATGGTGGGGATCGTCGACCCGCCCAGGCCGGAAGCGAGGGATGCGATCGCGCGGTGCAAGAGCGCGGGGATCCGTGTGCGGATGATCACCGGCGACCACGCTACGACCGCCGGGGCGATCGGCCGCGAGCTCGGGATCGAGGGGCGCGCGATCACCGGCGCCGAGTTCGCGGCGATGAGCGACGACCAGCTGCTCCGGGAGCTGCCCGACATCGGCGTGATCGCCCGGGTCGCCCCTGAGGATAAGGTCCGGCTCGTCCGGATGCTCCAGCGGATGGAGAACATCGTCGCGATGACCGGGGACGGCGTGAACGACGCCCCCGCGCTCAAGTCGGCCAACATCGGCGTTGCGATGGGGATCACGGGCACCGAGGTCTCGAAGGAAGCCGCGGTGATGATCCTCACCGACGACAACTTCGCCACGATCGTGGGTGCCGTCGAGTACGGGCGGGGCCTCTACGACAACCTGTTGAAGTACCTGCGGTTCCAGATGTCGACGCTCGTCGCCTACATCGCGATCTTCATCGGGGCCGGCATCTTCGCCATCGCGGGTGGCATCCCGCTGGATCCGCTCCAGATCTTGTGGCTCAACATGGTGATCGACATCCCGATCGCGATCGCGCTCGGCTTCGACGATCCCACGCCGGGTCTGATGGAACGTGCTCCGCGCCCTGTGGGAGCTCCCGTCCTCTCGGCGCCGAACTGGGTGCGACTGTGCGCGCAGGGGTTCGTGATGACGGTGGGTACGTTGATCGCGTACCAGATCGGCGAATCCAACTACGACGTGGCGGTGGCTTCCACGATGCTCCTGACCACCTTGTCGCTGTTCCACCTCGCAGCAGGCTTCCTCGCCCGGGAGCAGGTGCACACGATCTTCGATCGGAGGCTGGTGCCGGGAGCGACGCAGCTCCGCCGGTACGCCCTGTCCCTGGCGGCGATCATCCTCGTGACGAAGATCGGGTTCCTGCAGCGCATCTTCTCGATGGTCGATCTGAGCCTCGAGCAGTGGTGGATCTGCCTCGGGCTGGCATCGAGCCTGGTGGTGGTCGAGGAGCTGATCAAGATCTTCATCCGTCGCCGCTCCCGGGCGGGCGTGCCTGCAGGTGTCGCCCGGACGCCGGCCGTGGCGTAGCCGTGGCGTAGAGGAAGGGGAACGGACATGGGATACAACCTTCGCAATCGCAGCTACGTGAAGGAGCTCGATTTCACACCCGACGAGCTGAAGTTCCTGCTGAAGCTCTCCGCCGAGCTGAAGGCGGCGAAGTACGGCGGGTACGAACAACCGAGGCTGGCTGGCAAGAACATCGCCCTGATCTTCGAGAAGACCTCAACGCGGACCAGGACGGCGTTCGAGGTGGCCGCCCACGATCAGGGCGCCCAGGTAACCTACCTCGAACCGACCGGCTCCCAGATCGGGCACAAGGAATCGATGAAGGACACGGCCCGCGTGTTGGGCCGCACGTTCGACGGGATCGAATACCGCGGGTTCGCGCAGGCGACGGTCGAGATCCTGGCGGAGTACGCGGGCGTCCCCGTGTGGAACGGCCTGACGAACGAGTTCCATCCCACGCAGACCCTGGCCGACGTGCTCACGATGACCGAGCACAGCGACAAGCACCTCGGCGAGATCGCGTACTGCTACCTGGGCGACGCGCGGAACAACATGGGGAACTCCCTGATGGTCGCCGGGTGCAAGTTCGGGATGGACGTCCGGCTGTGCGCGCCCGAGCACCTCTGGCCCGAGGAGGAGCTGGTCAAGACGGCCCGCGGGATCGCGGAGGAGACCGGCGCCCGGCTCACGCTCACGGCCGACGTCGACGAGGGCGTGAAGGGCGTCGACTACCTCTACACGGACGTCTGGGTCTCGATGGGGGAGGACCACAGCGTGTGGGAGGAGCGGATCAAGCTCCTGAAGCCGTACCAGATCAACGGCGAGATCCTGAAGAAGACCGGAAACCCGCAGGTCAAGTTCCTGCACTGCCTCCCGGCGTTCCACAACCGGGAGACGAAGGTGGGGGAGGACATCTTCGAGAAGTACGGCCTCGACGGGATGGAGGTCACGGACGAGGTCTTCGAGTCCGAGCACTCGATCGTCTTCGACCAGGCCGAGAATCGGATGCACACGATCAAGGCCGTGATGGTGGCCACGTTGGGGAGCTGAGCGCGATCGTGCGGGTCGTCGTTGCGCTCGGCGGGAACGCGCTGCTCAAGCGCGGCGAACCGATGACCGCCGACGTCCAGCGGACGAACGTCCGCACGGCGGCGCCGCCGCTCGCCGCCGTTGCGAAGGAGCACCAGCTCGTCCTGTCCCACGGCAACGGTCCCCAGGTGGGACTCCTCGCGCTCCAGGCGGCCTCCTACGAGGAGGTCGAAGCCTATCCGCTCGACGTCCTGGGTGCGCAGACCGAGGGGATGATCGGCTACATGCTCGAGCAGGAGCTCGGCAACGTGCTGCCTGCAGAGGTGCCGTTCGCGACGATCCTCACGATGGTCGAGGTCGACCCCGAGGATCCGGCGTTCGGCGATCCGACGAAGTTCGTCGGGCCGGTCTACGAGAAGGCCGAGGCGGACGAGCTGGCCGCCCAGAAGGGCTGGGTCGTGAAGCCGGACGGCAACAAGTGGCGCCGCGTGGTTCCTTCGCCCGAACCCAAGCGGATCTTCGAGATCCGGCCGATCCGATGGTTACTCGAGAAAGACGCCGTCGTGATCTGCGCGGGCGGCGGTGGCGTCCCGACGATGTTTTCGGGGGACGGCGACCGGACCCTCGTCGGCGTCGAGGCGGTGATCGACAAGGACCTCGCGAGCGAGCTCCTCGCTCGCGAGGTCGAGGCCGACCTCTTCGTGATGGCGACGGATGTGGACGGCGTCTACGCGGATTGGGGCACGCCGGAGCAACGCAAGCTGGAGCGCGTCACGGTCGACGAGCTCCGGGCCGGTGAGTTCCCCGCCGGATCGATGGGACCAAAGGTCGGGGCCGCGATCCGGTTCGTCGAACGGACAGGCAAGCGAGCGGCGATCGGCGGACTCGCGGACATCGAGGAGATCGTGGAGGGGTCCGGAGGGACACAGGTGGTGGCGTCGTGATCAGAAGCAGATCGGAGGACAGATGACGGAGTTCGGTGCCCACTCCGAGGTGGGCAAGTTGCGGAAGGTGATGGTCCATCGTCCGGATCTCAGCCTCCAGCGGTTGACCCCCACGAACCACGACGAGCTGCTGTTCGACGACGTGCTGTGGGTCGAGCGGGCGCAGTACGAGCACGATCGCTTCGTCGAGAAGATGCGCGAACGGGGGGTCGAGGTCTACCTCTTCCAGAACCTCCTCGCGGAGGCGTTGGCCGCGAGCGAGGAGGCGCAGAAGCGGCTGATCGAGGTCGCGGTTACCGAGTACACGGTGGGCGTGTCCCTCGTGGACGAGATCCGGAGCACCCTCGGGAACATGGCGCCAGACGCGCTCGCGAAGCACCTGATCGGTGGCCTCACGGTCGAGGAGGCGGGCGTGGACCTCGGGAAGCTCAAGGGGTCCTCGCTGCCGGCGGCCGCGCTGGGCGACGACACGAGCGCGTTCATCCTGCCGCCCCTTCCGAACACGCTGTTCACCCGGGACTCGTCGTGCTGGATCTACGGCGGCGTCTCGATCAACCCGATGTATTGGCCGGCCCGGCGTCTGGAGGCATACAACGTCGCCACGATCTACAGGGCTCACCCGATGTTCCAAGGCGACGACTTCGAGTACTGGTACCCGCCGCGCGGCGACGACGGCCGGTTCCAGATCGCGGATTTCGGCCGCGCGTCCCTCGAGGGAGGCGATGTCCAGCCGATCGGGAACGGCACCGTGTTGATCGGCCTGAGCGAGCGGACCCAGGCGCGGATGATCGAACAGATCGCGAGGGCGTTGTTCGCGAAGGGCGCCGCCGAGCGTGTGATCGCGGCCGTGATGACGAAGGATCGCGCCCACATGCACCTGGACACGGTCTTCACGCTCCTCGATCGGGACAAGGCGACGGCGTACCCGAAGGTGATGGACCAGGTGCGGGCGATCAGCCTCCGCCCGGGCTCGAAGGAGGGCACCCTCCACGTGACCGAGGAGGAGGGCTTCATCCCGGCCGTCGCCGACGCCCTCGGTGTGAAGGACCTCCAGGTCGTGGAGACCGGTGGCGACGTGTACCAGCAGGAGCGCGAGCAGTGGGACGACGGCAACAACGTCGTCGCGCTCGAGCCCGGTGTCGTCGTCGCCTACGAGCGGAACACGTACACGATCTCGAAGATGCGCGAGGCCGGCGTCGAGGTGATCACGATCGAAGGCTTCGAGCTCGGCAAGGGTCGCGGAGGCGGACACTGCATGACGTGCCCGCTGCTCCGCGACCCGCTCTAAGGGGGTTCGCATGAGCGGTATCCGATGGATCGTCGTGATCGTGCTCGTCCTCGTGCTCGTCGGCCTCATCGCGTTCGCGCGCGGACGCGAGCATCGTCGTGGTGACGAGCTGGGCGCGTTCGGCTCCCCGGTTCGCCTGGTTCGAGTCATCGAGTCGTAAGGGGGTCGTGATGGAGGAGGCGCCTCCGCTCCAGGAGGGTCGGCGGCCGAGGCCGCCGACCCTCCTGGACGCCCTCCTCCCGGTCGGCGTCCTGATCGTCCTGATCGCGCTCACGATCGCCCTGTTCGGCGTCGACGCGACGAACGGTCCGCTGCAGGTCGCGCTCTTCCTCAGCGCGGCCTTCGCCAGCCTGATCGCCTTCAAGAACGGCTACAGCGTAGCCTCAGTCGCCGACGCCGCCGTGGGCGGCGTCAGCACGGCGATGGGCGCGATCTTCATCCTGCTCGCGGTCGGCGCCCTGATCGGCACGTGGAACATGGCCGGGACGATCCCGACCGTCGTCCACTTCGGAGTGGGCATCCTGACCCCGACGATCTTCTACTTCGCGTCCGCGGTGATATGCGCGCTCGTGGGGATGGTGACCGGGAGCTCGTGGACGACGGCCGGCACGCTCGGGGTCGCCTTCATCGGGATGTCACAGGTGCTCGGCCTCAACGAGGCAGTGGCGGCCGGGGCGATCATCAGCGGCGCCTACTTCGGCGACAAGATGACGCCCCTGTCGGAGACGACGATCCTCGTGCCGAGCCTCGTCGGGGGCGTGACCGTCAACCAGCACATCCGCAACATGTGGTGGACGTCCGCTCCCGCCCTGGGGATCAGCCTGATCATCTTCCTGATCCTCGGGTTCACGGCAGACCCTGCGGGAGCGTCGAGCACCGAGGCGGCGCAGGACGCGCTCGAGAGCGCGTTCAACATCTCCGTGATCGCCCTCCTGCCGCTGCTCCTGCTCGTGTTCTTCTCGGTTCGGAGGTTCCCACCGTTCCTCTCGATCCTCGCGTCTGCTCTGTTCGCCGGCATCCTCGCCTGCTTCACGCAGTGGGACGCCGTGAAGGCCTTCGTAGGGGAGGAGGGGCTGGGTCCGGTCGCCACCGGCATCAAGGCGTTCTATGCGGCGATGGCCACGGGGTTCGTCAGCAACACCGGGAACGAGGCGATCGACACGCTGTTCTCGCGTGGCGGGATGGCCGGGTTCTTGACGACGATCTGGCTGATCCTCGGCGCGCTGTCCTTCGGCGCCGTGATGGAGCACGCCGGCTTCCTCCGCCGGATCATGGCGCCGGTCGTTGCCCGCGCGAACACACGCGGCAAGCTGATCCTCGCGGTGAACGCGAGCGGGCTCGGTCTCAACATGATCGCGGGCGACCAGTACGTGGCCGTCGTCCTGCCGGCTCGGATGTACCGCGAGGAGTTCGCTCGACGCGAGCTCGCGCCGCAGGTGCTGTCCCGCGCGGTCGAGGATTCCGGGACCGTTACGTCGGCCCTCATCCCGTGGAACACGTGTGGGGCGTACATCTCCGGGGTCCTCGGCGTTGCTACGGTGACGTACCTGCCGTTCTGCTTCTTCAACATCCTCAGCCCGATCCTGGACGTCGCGTTCGGGTTCATCGGGTTCAAGGTGCCGACGATCCTCGCGTCGGAGCAGCCGTCCGTCGAGCCAACGAGCGCGGGCGACGGGACGATCGACCCCGCGCCTGCCTAAGGAGGTACCCGTGAGCCAGACAACCGCGGAGCCCGCCCCGGAGCCGACGAAGAAGCGGCGGTTCCAGCTCCCATCCGCGTACACGATCCTGTTCTTCCTGATCGTCCTGGCGGCGCTGGCAACGTGGTTCGTCCCCGCCGGCACGTACGAGTTGAACGAGGACGGCGAGCCGATCCCCGGCACCTACCGCGAGGTGGAGTCGCGACCGGCGGACATCATGGTGGACTCGCTCACCGCCCCGATCAACGGCCTCTACGGGATCGAGAACAAGAAGGGGAACATCAACTACTACAACTCCGGCACGCTGTTCGGTGCGATCGACGTCGCGTTGTTCATCATCGTGATCGGCGGGTTCCTCGGGGTGACGATGCGGACCGGGGCGATCCAAGCGGGGATCGGCCGGCTCGTCCAACGACTCCGTGGGAAGGAGCGATGGATGATCCCCCTCCTCATGGGGGTGTTCGCGCTCGGGGGCACAAGCTACGGGATGGCGGAAGAGAGCCTCGCGTTCTACGCGCTGGTGATCACCGTGATGATCGCCGCCGGGTACGACGCGATCACCGGAGCCGCGATCGTGCTCCTCGGATGTGGGATCGGGACGCTCGGGTCGACGATCAACCCGTTCGCGACGGGGATCGCGTCGGGGTTCGCGGGGATCCCGCTCAGCGACGGGATCGTGGGACGGCTCGTGATCCTGGTCGTGGGGCTGGCGATCGGCATCTTCTTCGTGATGCGGTACGCCGCTCGCGTGAAGGCGGATCCGACCCGGTCTCTGGTGTACGACATGAAGGCGGACAACGAGAAACGGTTCCGGGCCGAGGAGCAAGGCGGCGAGGTCGCGGCGCTCACCGGCCAGCACAAGGTGATCCTCGCGGTCTTCGGACTTGCGTTCCTCGTGATGATGTACGGCGTGATCCCCTGGGAAGACCTGGGCGTCCCGTTCCCGACGCTGTGGTGGTGGTTCCCGGAGATGACGGCGTCGTTCCTGCTGTTCTCGATCGTGATCGGGTTGATCGGCCGGATGAAGGAGGGCGACCTGACCTCGACCTTCGTCGTCGGCGCCGGCGAGCTCCTCGGGGTCGCCCTGATCATCGGGATCGCTCGAGGGATCACGGTGATCATGAACAACGGGCAGATCACCGACACCGTGCTGCACTGGGCGGAAGTGGCGCTCGGCGACGTCGGGGTCGCCGCGTTCGCGATCGTGATGTTCCTGCTCTTCCTGCCCCTGTCCTTCCTGATTCCCTCGTCGTCCGGGCTGGCGACCGTGGCGATGCCGATCATGGCGCCGCTGGCCGTGTTCGTGGGCGTGTCCGAGGCCCTGGTGGTGACCGCCTACCAGAGCGCGAACGGTCTGATGAATCTCTTCATCCCCACGTCCGCGGTCGTGATGGGAGGGTTGGCGATCGCGCGGGTTCCGTACGGCCGCTACCTACGATGGGTGTGGCCGCTCTTGCTGGCGCTCGGGGTGCTCAGTGTGATCGTGCTCGCGGGCGGAGCGGCGGTCGATTGAGCCCGGTGGAGCGATGACGAGGAATTCCGCACCTGGGTTCCTGCAACGCGTGACGCGATGATCGCGGCCGTGCTCGATCCGCCCTTGTGGATCGAGCTCCCGGCGGTGATCGCCGGCGCCCTCGCCGGCGCACTGTTCGCTCAGCGGAGAGGGCTGGATGTGATCGGGATCCTCGCCCTCGCGCTCGTGAGCGGGCTCGGTGGGGGACTGATCCGCGACGTCCTGCTCGCCCGGGTCCCGCTCGCCCTTCGGGACTCCTGGTACCTGTTGGCCGTCGCGGGGGCGGCGCTGATCGGGGCGTTCTTCGCGCAGGCGGCGAACCGTCTGCATGTCGCGTTGCTGGTGATCGATGCGATCGCGCTCGGCCTGTTCAGCGTGATCGGCGCGCAGGGTGGGTTGACGACGGACCTCCCGATCCCGTCGGCGATCCTGCTCGGCACGATCACGGGAGTGGGGGGGAGCGTGCTCCGCGACGTTCTGGTCGGCGAGACCCCGCCGCGGATGCTCCGGCGAGGGCCGCCGTACGCATCCGCAGCCTTCCTCGGGGCCGCGCTCTACGTCGGCCTGGTGGCGGGGCTCGAGGTGCGACGTTTCGTTGCGCAGATCCTGGCGGTCGTCCTCGTCCTGCTGATCCGGGGTGTTGCGACGTGGAGAGGCTGGGAATCGCCCGAGCCCCGTGATATGACCCCGGCCATGCTGCGCCCCAAGGATCGGCAGGAGACGAGCTCCGAGACGCAGGCGTTCGATCGCCCGATCGAGAGGTCGCCGGCCGAAGGCCCCGACGTGGAGGAGGAACGATGAGTACGTCGCCCGGATCGATGACCGTTCGACAGGCCGCTTTCATCGGCGTGGGCGCGATGGTAGGGGCCGGCATCTTCGCGCTGCTCGGCACGGCGGGCGCCGTGGCCGGAGCCGCCGTCTGGCTGTCCTTCGTGATCGCGGGCGCGATCGCGGCCCTCCAGGGGTACTCGTTCGGGAAGTTCGGTGCGCGGTTCCCATCGGCCGGAGGTCTGCTCGAATACGTGGCTCGGGGGTTCGGGGAGGGTCACCTGACCGGCGCGACCTGCTGGCTGACCTACGCGGCCAACATCGTCATCACCGCGATGGTGGCCGTGTCGTTCGGGAGCTACGGGGCGTCGCTGTTCATCGGCGACGACGCGGCCGATGTGTGGATCAAGGTCTTCTCCGCACTGATCCTGCTCGCGATGCTGTGGGTGAACGTCGCGGGCTCGCAGGCCGTGGCGAAGGTCCAGACCGTGACCGTGACGATCGTCGTGGGCATCCTGCTCGCGTTCGCGGTGGTCACGATCGTGAACATGGATCCCTCGCTGCTGGATCCGTCCGCGTATCCATCCTTGCGCGACATCGTCTCCAGCGTGGCCCTGACGTTCTTCGCGTTCCTGGGGTTCGGCGTGATCACCTTCACCGCGAAGGACCTCGCGGACCCGTCCCGTCAGCTCCCGCGCGCGATGTACCTGGCGCTGGCGATCGCCACGCTGACCTACGTCGCGGTGGCCCTCGGCGTGTTCGGGACCCTGACGGTGGACGAGGTGATCGCGTCGGGCGGAACGGCGATCGCGGTGGCTGCCGAACCTACCCTCGGTCGGCTCGGCTACTGGTTGATGAGCGTGACGGGGCTCTTCGCCACCGCCGGCGCGACGAACGCGGGGATCTATCCGGCGGGCGGGCTGTCGATCCAGCTCGCGTCGACCGGGCAGTTCCCTCCCGTGTTCGGTCGCTCGATCGGTCGCGCGCCGGTCGGGACACTGGTCATGGTGGTCGCGACCCTGGTGCTCGCGATCGGATTCGACCTCGACGCGATCGCGTCGATCGGGAGCGCCATCGCCCTGCTGATCTTCTCGTTGGTCACGATCGCCCACCTCCGGATCCGTCACGAGACGGGCGCCAACCCCTTCGTCCTGATCGTGGCGCTCGCGTCCACGACGATCACGCTCGTGGTCTTCGCGACGACGACGCTGGTGGAGGAGCCGGCAGCCACCGCCGCGTTGCTCGTGATCATCGCGCTCTCGGTCGGCCTCGACGTGTGGTGGAAGTGGGCGAGGGGACGGCGCCCGGCCGTGAGCGATGCCGGCTGACCCCCTTAGAGTCGGCAGGGAGCGACCGAGGCCGGCGCCGCGAGGCCAGCGCTGAGCTCGACGCCAGCTCAGCCCAGAACCATCCCCTCAGCCGAACCGGACGGCTCCGGATCCGGGAGCCGCATCATGCGGAACGAGTTGAGCAACCCGATCAGCCCGGCGAGGAACGGGATCAGCAGCGCCACCTGGAGGGCGAACGGGCGCGCTTCGGTGTTGATCCGGACGATCTCATCCTGGGTCGCCTCGGGCCGACCGGCCACGACCTCCTCGAGTTGCGCGTTGCTCATCAGCTCGGCGTCGTCCTCCAGGGCCGTCGCCACCTGCTGCTGCTCGGCCGGCGCGAGCACAGTGCTCGATTCCGCGAGGTCGGTGAACCTGAGTGAGAGGGTCGCGAGCATGATCGCGCCCGCGAACGCGAGCCCGAACGAGAGTCCGAACGAGCCCGCGGCCGAGTTCACGCCCGCGGCCTCGCTCACCCGCTCCTCGGAGATCGGGGACAACGTGTAGTTGTTGAGCTGCGACACCAGGAGCCCCAGGCCGCATCCTGCGACGATCAGCGGGATCGTGAGAGCCCAGCCCGAGTCTGCGCGCGGCACGACCGGCAGCAACGCCCCGACCCCCACGGTGAGGAGGAGGAACCCGGCCCTGATGATGCTGCTCGGGCGTCTCCCTCCGGCTCGCTTGCCGGCCAGCAACGCCACGGCGAACATGCTGAGCGACAGCGGCGCGATCGAGAGCCCCGAGCCCATCGCCGTGTACTCGAGCACCATCTGGAGGAAGATCGGGAGGGCGATCATCAACCCCCCCAACGAGATCTGCTGCATCATCTGCCCCGAGATCCCCAGCCGGAAGACCTTGGAAGCGAACAAGCCGGCGTCGATCAGGGCCGGCTTCCCCTCCCGCTTGCGCCGGACGAGCCACCAGATCAGCAGCGCCATCGCGACCCCGCCGACCACGAGGAGCGCGCCCACCGCCTCGCCGCCCTCCTGCCACACGAGGATGCTGAGCACGATGCCGCCCATCGCGAAGACCGAGAAGATCGCGCCGACGACGTCGACGCGGCGATCCCCGGTGTACGGTGCATCGCGGACGAGCTTGATCTGGGATAACACGATCGCGATGATCACGACCTCGAGCGCGAAGCCCACCCGCCACGACAGATACGTGGTGATGAAGCCACCGATCAAGCGGTCCGACGGCAGCGGCGATCGCGGCCGAGGCCCCGACCAGCGCGTACGCCCTTCGCTGCGCCGCCCCTTCGAAGTTGCCGTGGATCAGCGACTGCATCGACGGCAGCAAGCAGCGAGGCGCCGATACCACCGATCACCGCCCAGAAGATGATGATCGCCGTCAGACCCTGGGCGAGCGTCATCGCCAGGGCACCGATCGCGTAACCGAGCAGACCGAGCACGTACGCCTTCTTGCGCCCGATCAGGTCGCCCACCTTGCTGCCGATCAGGATGAACGCGGCCGAGACCAGCGCTTCCAGCGCGATCGCCGACTGGACCCCGCTGACCGTCGTGTCCAGATCACGGACCACGGCGGAGATCGAGACATTCATCAGCGACGTGTCGACGACGAGCACGAACATCGCCATCGCCAAGAGGAGGGCGAGGCGCTGACTGCCGCCTCCCGTGTCCACGTGCGAAGCGGAGCTCGCTCCTTCGACCATCGCGGGACCATGATGGTGGTGTGGCCCCACCGCTGCAACCATCGAACGGTCCGGGCTTCGCGAGTCCTCGGAGGTATCCCCCTGATGGAGTCGTGGTCTCGCGTCCCCGATGCCGGAGCTTCGCGCGAGAACCTGGTTGAAGATCGCGATCGCAGCCCCCGATGAGGAGCGACGAACTCGCCACGAGGCGACGATCAGGGCTTCGATCACCGGCTCGGAGCCGAGAGCGAATTCATCCCAAGTGGGTGATGGCCGGCCGGTGGCACGGTGGGAGGGTTCAGTCCGCGGGAGGCGATCTGATGGCAGACAGGCCGAACATCCTCGTTATCTGGGGCGACGACATCGGCATCAGCAACCTCAGCTGCTACAGCGACGGGCTGATGGGCTACCGCACACCCAACATCGACCGCATCGCAGACGAGGGGATGCGCTTCACCGACTCCTACGGCGAGCAGAGTTGCACCGCCGGGCGATCGGCGTTCCTGACGGGCCAGAGTGTGTATCGGACCGGCCTCAGCAAGGTCGGCGTGCCGGGGTCAGAGGTCGGCTTGCAGGCAGAGGATCCGACGATCGCGGAGCTGTTGAAGCCGCTCGGATACGCGACGGGGCAGTTCGGCAAGAACCACCTCGGCGACCTGAACCAGTTCCTCCCCACCGTCCATGGGTTCGATGAGTTCTTCGGCAACCTTTACCACCTGAACGCGGAGGAGGAGCCTGAGCTCCCGAACTATCCGCCGGCCGAGGACTTCCCACGGTTCCGTGAGCGCTTCGGGCCGCGAGGCGTGATGCACTCGTGGGCGACCGACGAGGACGACGCAACGGAGGAGCCTCGTTGGGGTCACATCGGCAAGCAGCGGATCGAGGACACCGGCCCGCTGACCAAGAAGCGGATGGAGACGATCGACGACGAGGTGCTCGAGCATACGGTCGACTTCATCGAACGCCAGCAGGCGGCCGAGACACCGTTCTTCGTCTGGTTCAACACAACCCACATGCATCTTCGGACGCATCCGAAGCCTGAGAGCGTTGGCCGGGCCGGTCGATGGCAGTCGCCGTACCACGACACGATGATCGACCACGACAAGATCGTCGGGTCTCTGCTCGACAAGCTGGACGAGCTGGGGATCGCGGAGGACACGATCGTCATCTACTCGACTGACAATGGGCCACACATGAACACGTGGCCGGATGGCGGGATGACGCCGTTCCGGAGCGAGAAGAACACGAACTGGGAAGGTGCGTTCCGCGTCCCAGAGCTGGTCCGTTGGCCCGGGAAGATCCCCGCCGGCACGGTCTCGAACGAGATCATCCAGCACCACGACTGGTTGCCCACGTTCCTCGCCGTGGCGGGCGAGCCCGATGTCGTCGAGAAGTTGAAGAGAGGCCACGAAGCTGGCGACAAGACGTTCAAGGTCCACATCGACGGCTACAACCTGTTGCCGTATCTGACCGGCGAGGTCGACAAGAGCCCCAGGCAAGGGTTCGTCTACTTCTCCGACGATGGCGACGTGCTCGCCCTCCGCTTCGACAATTGGAAGGTCGTCTTCATGGAGCAGCGGGTGCAGGGGACGATGCAGCTCTGGGCCGAGCCGTTCGTGGTGTTGCGCCTCCCGAAGCTCTTCAACCTCCGCACCGATCCCTACGAGCGGGCGGACATCACCTCGAACACCTACTGGGACTGGGTGGTCGATAACGCGTACTTGGTACTGGCGGGGACGGCCGTGATGACGGAGTTCCTCGCCACGTTCGTGGAGTTCCCACCCCGGCAGAAGGCCGCGAGCTTCACGATCGACCAGGCGCTCGCGAAACTCGAGGCCATGCTCACGTCGGGTCACTGAGGCGAGAGTGGAAGACCCACTCTCTCTCTGGAAGGACGGCGACTCTAAGAGCGCGATCGTCGACTTCGTCGAGAACGCGGCAAGCAACGTGTCGCCGGAAGAGCGCACCGCCGTGTTCGATAACGACGGCACCCTGTGGTGCGAGAAGCCGATGCCGATCCAGCTCGATTTCATCCTCCGCCGGCTCGCGGAGATGGCCGAGGAAGACCCAAGCTGCGTGAGCGACAGCCCTGGAAAGCAGCCCACGAACGTGACTACGCGTGGCTGGGTGCTGTCGTGGCCGAGCACTATGCGGGCGATGACACGAACGTCAAGGTGCTCGGGGCAGGCATCCTGGCGGCATACGCGGGGATGAGCGTCGAGGACTTCGAAGCGCAGGCCGGCGGATTCCTTCGGAGCGCACAGCATCCGACCCTCGGCCGAAGCTATCTCGAGTGCGCCTACGCGCCGATGGTCGAGTTGCTCGACTACCTGCGGGCGAACGGGTTCAAGAACTACATCGTTTCCGGCGGCGGTCGCGACTTCATGCGACCGATCAGCCAGGAACTCTATGGTATCCCCCGCGAGGGCGTGATCGGCAGCACGGCCGAGCTCGCCTACACGAGCGACGACCACGGTGGCACGATCACTCACACGGCTGAGCCGGAGTATCTCGACGACGGGCCACAGAAACCGATCCGCATCTGGAGTCGTACAGGCCGCAGGCCGCTACTGGCCGCTGGCAACTCGAACGGCGACATCCCGATGCTCGACTTCACGCAACACCGACACAAGCCATCGATGCGACTCCTCGTCCTTCACGATGACTCTGATAGAGAGTTCGTGTACACGACCGGAGCCGAGCAGTCGTTGGAGAAGGCCCGAGCAGATGGATGGACCATCGTCAGCATCGCGGGCGACTGGGCCACCGTCTTCTGATCCGCAGACGCCATATGGCCGGGATCCATCCGAACCCGATGAGGCGATCGCGGCTCTGCAGCGCCTGCATCACCGGCGATCACCTCGGGGAGAGGTGGCTATCGTTGGGGACGCCCGAAACGAGGATGAAGGTTCGATGACGGAACCACTGAGGATGTCCGAGCGGCCCGACGGCTCCGCCTGCCAGACACATGCGATGGATCCCCGGTGGCACGTTCCGGATGGGGTCCGAGAACTTCTATCTGGAGGAACGTCCTGTTCACGATGTGGCGTCGACGGATTCTGGATCGACGAGCATACGGTGACGGTCGCGGAGTTCCGACGATTCGTGAAGGCGACGGGATATGTGACGCTAGCCGAGCGACCGCTCGACGCTGCGCAGTACCCGGAAGCCGACCCCGCCTTGCTCATACCTGGAGCGCTGGTCTTCCGGAAGGCGACCGCACCGGTCGATCTGCGCGATTACCGCAACTGGTGGGAGTACGTGCAGGGTGCCTCCTGGACGCACCCGGAGGGTCCGGCCAGCACCCTGCACGGCCGTGATCGACACCCCGTGACCCAGGTCGCGTACCAGGACGCCGAGGCGTACGCGACGTGGGCAGGCAAGGAGCTTCCCACCGAAGCCGAGTGGGAGTTCGCGGCTCGTGGAGGGCTCGAGGCGAAGACGTTCGTGTGGGGGGACGAGTTCGCCCCGAAGAACAAGATGATGGCCAACACGTGGCAAGGGGAGTTCCCCTGGCAGAACCTCCAGCTCGATAAGTATGAGGGAACGTCGCCTGTCGGGACGTTTCCCCCGAACGGCTACGGCCTCTTCGACATGGCTGGCAACGTGTGGGAATGGACGAGCGACTTCTATTCGACGCACCCGGACGAGGTGGAGTCCCCGTGTTGCGCGCCGAGGAACCCGAGGGTGACGTCGCCCGACGAGAGCTATGGGTCCGACGAGGCGGGAGCGCATATCCCGCGCAGAGTGACGAAGGGTGGATCGCACCTCTGTGCCCCGAACTACTGCCTGCGCTACCGGCCGGCCGCTCGCCAGGGAGAGGCCGTCGACAGCTCCACGGGTCACATCGGCTTCCGCTGCGTGATCCGTGAGCCGACGGAGACCTAGGTCAGACCTGCCCGCACGGAATCCACGAGCATCCAGGCCAGGACGAGGACCCCCGTGCCGACGGCCGCGGTGAGCGCGGCTCGACGTGGGCTCCATCGCTGGATCGAGACCGGCTCGCGAGCGGGCGCCAGCTGTTTGAACCGATCGATCAGCGGACGCCCATCGGCCTTCAGCTTCTCCGCGAGCTCCGTCGGGATCGCGAGCCCCACGGCGCTGGCGAACCCTTCCGCGACCTCATCGGGCGTGAAGACCGACGCCGCGCGCGCGTACACCCGATCCGCATCGCTGCGTAACGCGAGGCAGAGCATCATGTTCGCCAGGTCGACGGCCTGGCGCCACGGCGACGGCCGCACCTCCAGAGCCGAGACGTCCACGAGCTGTAAGTGGCCACCGACGACCAGGAGGTTCGCAGGCTTCAGATCGCGGTGGGCGAATCCCGTGTCCCAGAGACGCCGCACGAGATCGAGGCCCCCGTCGATCACGGTGTCGTCCACGTCCGAGTCGCTCAGATTCCGGCCTCCCTCGAAGAACTCCGTGACGAGCATGTACTCGCGGTTCGGCGTCAGCTCGACGACGCCGTAGGTTCGCGCGACGCCGACCCCTGCGTCGCGGAGGGAGCGCAGCGCATAGTCCTCGTAGGTCACGAGCCGCCGCACCGAGCCCATCGGTGTCTCGTCCTCCAGTTGGCCATACAGGACTTCCCGGATCACGCGATACCAACGGTCCGCGCGCGCATGACTGGTGGAGTACACCTTCGCGAAGACTCGGGTGCCGTCATCCAAGGTCATCCGCAGCGGTGAGGACCCCCCAGAGCCCTCCAAGCCGAACGGCTCGACGTTCGTCACGGTCAGCCCGAGCTGGTCGCGCATGGCCCGGACGATCGCTTCCCCGCGCTCGCCGCCGAGGTCGAGATGCGCCGCATTCCCCCCGCGCCGCAGCGTCACCGGGAAGACGTCCTCCGGCACGAACGTCCGGAATGCCGCCCCGGCGAGGACGGTGGCGAACACCCACGAGAAGCCCATCGGGATGACGTAGTCGGTCGCCAGGATCAGCTCGGCCACGACGACCACGAACAGAGCCCCATGCAGGAGCCATGTGGCGGTCCCCCGAGCGGCCCCGCGTGGCACGAGCACGAGCGAGATGCCGACGAGGGTGATCGCGAGCGCCGCGATCGACAGGGACGGGAACGCGTACGTTCCGGCGTCGGCGAGCACCGGCACGTCGGGGGGTGCCAGCTCCACGTGGAGCGCTCGGGCAACCACCCAGTCCGTGACCACGAACGTCGTGAGGAACACCACGAGGTGTCGGAAGCGCCCGAGGACCGCGAGTGCGAGGACCGTTCCCGATCGCAGGACCATGATCAATGGCACGGCGATGAGGACTTCCACCGCCTTCGCGACGTCGACGAGTGTCGGCGTTCGTAGATCGGCTGCGGCGTCGGTGACCGCTCGATCGACGCCGGTCACGGCATCGGTCGCCTCGCCGATCGCCAGGATGACGCCGAGGAGCACGACGCCGAGCAGGCCCCATGCCCACCGCAGCCAGCCGATCCCGCGCACGAGCGGTGGCGGCTCACCCGAAGGTCGTCGGCGACGACCAGCCTTCTGAGCCACCCCCGAGAGCGCGCCGTCCTCAGACATCAGGGGCACGCTACTCCTGAGGCGGCACGAGCGCGGAGATCATCATGCCGAGCCCCGCACCACCAACCACATCGTGGGGGAGGTGGGCGCCGACGTACATCCGCCCGTACCCTGTGATCGCGGCGACCGCGAGCAGCAAAGGGCGAACCCAGCGCGGCACGGCCTCCCCGCCGACGAAGGCGAGGGTGGTCGCGACGGCCATGTGCCCTGAGACCCAACCCAGGTCGCCCGTGATCCCTTCGCGAACGCGCACGTCGCCGAGCACTGCCTCGGGTCGTGCCCTCCCTCCGAGCGGCTTCGCCGCTTTCGCACCCAGCCAGGCGACCGTCCCCGAAGCCAGGAGCGACATCGCCAGGCGCCGGCGACCCGACAGGAGCGCCACCGCGGCGACGGCTGGGACCGTCGCGAACGTCCCCGCCTGCATGATGATCCGGACGGGGACACGGATCCGGTCGCTGGCCCCGTTCACGCCACGGAAGACCCGCTCTTCGTACACGGGAAGCCGCCCACCCTTCGCCTCGACGAAGCTGCCGAAGATCAGAGCGCCGCCGACTCCGAATCGGAGGGCGCGGCGAGGGCTCGGGAACATCCGCATCGACATGAGGCGGTCCGACCTGCCCGCGGTGACCAGGATCGATGTCACCGTGGGTCGGTCGGCGCGCTTGCCTGCACGCCAGGGGAGGGTCCCCTCGAGCTCGATCACGAGGGAGAAGGAGGAACGTCCGGACAAGCACGACCAGTCCCAACGTCATGGCGCTTTCGAGCGTCGTGTCGACCGTGATCGTGAGCACGATGTCGGCGATGATCAGGACCTCGAGTCCCAGCAGGATCGCTCGACCGATCGCCTGACGAACGCGTTCGAACGCTCCTTCGCGCCGTCCGCGCGCCGCCGCGAGGACATATCCCGCAAGCGCGGCGATCGAGCCTGCAACCAGGATCGCCACCCCGACGATCTCGAAGCCGTGGACGACTCTTTCCATCCACTCCTCGAACGTCATGCGCTCCCTCCGTCCGTCGCGCCGCTCGGCGTGGCGGATCGGTCAACCACGTTGGGCTGCTCGAAGGACCAGACGCTACGCGCCAGGGAGCCGGTCCTCATCACCCCGTTCGGATGAAAACGCGACTTCTGCGCCAAGCAGCCTCAAGACGACCAGCGATCGCACACACGCACTGAGGGCAGGTCACGGTGAGGCGGACACGGCCTCGAACTCCCGGTCCCGCCGCTCAGATAGCAGCCGTTCCCACCAGTTCGGAGTCGGGCGATGTGCTCGCGAGCCTCGCTGGTGCCTGAGCGGCCCGTCATCTCCGTCCCTCGTACATGCACGATCTCCCCGTCAGGTCCGATCGAGCATGCCTCGCACCGTCGGCTCGGCTCGGTCGGCCACCACCCTGAAGAAACCTCTCGATCGGAGACGGCCGATCGCGTTGGCGGCGATCACCGTGAACGGCACCGCCAGGATGAGGCCGACGATGCCGGCGAGGAAGCCCCCCAACGCCGTGACGATGAGCACGACCACCGGGTGGATGTCGAGGGTGCTGCCCATCACCCTGGGCTCCACGAGGTTCTCCAGCAGCAGGTTCGACGCGAGCACGATCACGAGCATGAGGGCGGCCACGCCGAGCCCCCCGTCGCCCCAGGCGACGATCACGGCCAGCCCGCCACCCAGGAAGGCGCCGATGTAGGGGATGTAGCCACCGATGAAGTTCACGACGACGATGGTGAGCACGAGTGGGAGGCCGAGCAGGAGGCTCGCGAGGCCGACGACCACCGACGACGACGGCGGACATGACGGTGCGACCTCGCCCGTAGTCGCGGAGGATCCGGCACGCATCCCCGATGAAATCGTTGACCTCGTCCCGGATCGAGGGGTCGATCGTCGCGACGATGTTGCGGCGCAGCGCGGTGCCGTCCTTGAGCAGGTAGAACATGATGAGTGCGCCGAGGATCAGGCCGCTGACCAGGCCGAGCAGCGAGTTGACCCCGGACACGAACGCCGTGAGGACGCCTTCGGCGATCATGGGGCCGGCCTCCTGGGTCGCGGCCTTGGCATCGTTCAGGGAATCCGGATCGACGTTGAACTCGTCGGACGCATTGTCGATCGCGGCATCGACCGAGGCACCGATCTCATCCGTCTGATCGACGATCCCCCTCACGGTTGCGACCACGACGAAGGTCATCAGGACGAGCAGTCCGAGGACGACCAACCCTGCCGCCAGGGAAGGTTTCAACCGATGGCGTGTGAGCCTCCCGACCAGAGGTTTGAAGATCACGGCGAGTACGGCCGCGAACAGTAATGGGAGGATGATCTCGCTCACCGCCGACAGTGCGGTGACCACGATACCTGTCGCCACCACGACCCCGATGAAGCTCCATGCTAAGACCCCGACCTTGGGAACGGCGATCCGAGGCACCGCCCGGGGGCGCGGCTCCGCATCGAGCTCGCCACGTTCCTCGGGATGGGTTGTTCTGGCGGATCCTTCAGCCATGATCATCAGCTCCATCGGGTACTCGAGCCTCGAAGGCTCGGTGGATCTTCGAGCATCGACCCTCGACGGTCATCACCCAGACACATGAAGATCGGCGCTCGCGGCCGATGCTAGTCGAGGACGTGGATCGTGAACGCGACGCCGAAGCCGATCGTCGTCGCGACCCCGACCCACTTGCCCCCGTGCTCGTAGGCCTCGGGCATCATCGTGTTCGCGAGCATCGTGAGGATCGCTCCGGCCGCGAACGTGAGTACGAATGCGACGACGTCCGGAGACGAATGCTGGAACAGCACGTAGCCGGCGAGCGACGCGAGCCCTGAGACGATCGCGATCCCGATCCACATCCATAGGACCATCGCCTTCTTCCAGCCGCTCGCGAGCAGACCGCTTGTCGACGAGATCGATTCGGGCAGGTTGGAGATGAACACCGCGATCAGATAGGCGGCGCCCACGGCCCCGCCCTTGAAGATGGTCAGGCCGATCACCATCGACTCCGGAACACCGTCGAGCACCGTGCCGAGCACGATCGCGAGCGAGGAGCCGCTCTCTTGACCGCCTCTCGCATCCTTCCGTTCGCTGCCCCCGGCACGGCCGATCAGCCAGTCACCAACGAAGAAGACCGCGCAGCCCGCGAAGAGGCCCCCGATGCCCCATCCGTTGCCGGACGACATCCCCGACGCCTCTTCGACCAGATCGAAGGCGACCGCGCTGATCAGCACGCCTGCACCGAAGGCCATGATCAGTCCGATCGTCCGCAGTCCGATCCGGAAGAGGAGCGCGACGATGGCGCCGATCACGAGCGAAGACGCCGCCACCATGCCCCAACCGAATGCATCTGCCATCCCGTCCCCTTGAGTGCGTGCGGCCGCGCCTCATGAGCCCTCGGTCGGTTTTCCCACGGAGGATGACCCTCTGTCCCTAGGGTGTCGTCATCCACATCGAGTGATAGGCGATCCGAGTTTCACCCTCTCTGGGTGATGCAGCCTCGACGACGTGGGGGTTCGATACCGACAGAGAGGAAAGGAAGCTTAACGTATGGCGCAACAGCGCAGTAGCGCGGCGGCGGGTTGACCATGTTCGCAGGGATCATGATGATGATGATCGGGTTCTTCCATGGGCTCGCGGGCCTGTCCGGCATCATCCAGGACGACTTCTATGCGGTCCTGCCCAACTACGTGTTGAAGTTCGATGTCACCACGTGGGGATGGATCCACCTCATCGGGGGCATCATCGTCGTACTCGCCGGGTTCGGCCTCTTCAGCGGCGCGGTGTGGGCACGGACGGTCGGCGTGATCATCGCGAGCGTGAGTGCGCTGGTGAGTTTCGCGTGGATCCCGGTATACCCGATCTGGTCGATCGTCCTGCTCGCGATTGACGTGACCATCATCTGGGCACTGAGCGTGCACGGACGCGATATCACGATGGAATAGCGAGGAGGTACGGATGAGCGAGAAGGACACGTTGATGGTCCTCGGATCGTCCTACGACAGCGTCTCCGATGCCGAGGTCGACTACGAGGCCGTGAAGGCGCTGTACGCGAACGCGGGAGTCGGGCACGAATTCGATGCCGCGATCCTCGAGCGCGGTGATGACGGCAAGGTCAAGGTCGCCAAGAAGCACGAGGCGTCCACGCGCCACGGCGCCTGGACGGGTCTGGCCATCGGTGCTCTGGCGGCGATCCTGCCGGGGATCGGACTCGGCGTGGGCGCCGCGGTGGGCGCGGGGATCGGCGCGGTCACGGGGCACATCAAGGGCGGGATGAGCAACGACGATCTCAAGCAGCTCGGTACCGTACTGGAGAACGGCGAGGCCGGTCTGATCGTGATCTACGCGACGAACATGGCCGACCAGGTCGCCGCCAGCATCAAGGCGGAGAACCGCTACGTGTCCGATGCGATCGACGCAAACACGGACGAGCTGGCCAAGCAGCTCAAGGCTGGAGCTGACCATAGGATTCGACGACCAGGTGTCGGGCCGTCGGCCCGACCCCTCCAGGTCCAAACCCTGGCCAGAATGAGCCGCCGAACCCTATTCAGATCGAGAGGCTGATCGGGAACGTCGCGATCCACGCGGCAGCCGAAACGGACACGAGGCAGCCGACCCCCAGGATACTCCCCGGAGGCCGGTGCTGTTGAGCTTCGTGCTGATCCCTGCGAAGAACAGCGAGGTCGCGAACAACACCACCCCGAGCACGTAGTTGGTCGCGCGCTGGATGTATGTCCGGGCCAGCTCGGCCAACGCCTCGGCGGTCGCGGAGAGCTCGTCCGCTTCCTGCGTCGCAGCCAGTTGGTACTCGTCCATCGCGAACGGAGAGGGAGGTGCCGAGGCATCCTCGAACGGGTCGGTGCGGAGCCATGCGCGGAAGGCGGGCTTCAACTCGTCGCGGAACCGTTCCTCGTAGAACGCCGCGAACTTCGGCCTCGCCCTGGAGGCGGGCATCGACCCATTGGATGAACACCGCGACGTCGATCTGCGTCTGGGCGTTCGCGAGGTCCGATGACCGGGTGGACTCGACGCGCGAGGCGCTGGCCGTGGCGAACGCCTTCGCCTGCTCGCCCGTCCAGCGACTCGCTTGGTAGCTGCTCCACGCCGTCGCGACCGCCGCGAGCGCAACAGCACGGCCGCCATCGTGTCGATCCACTTGTCGGCTGTCGACCGTTCTTCGGCCGGTCCGCTCACAGCGGTTGCGCCGACGCGTCGCAAGGGAGCGGCTGATCGAGGTCGAGCGCGGCGCGGGCGGACCCGAGGAGTCCAAGAACCGTTGCATCGCAACCGGTCGGATCCCTCCGGTGCCCGGGTCGTAGGGACGGTTCAGCGACAACAGGACGAGCAGCGACGCCACGATCACGGCGGTGACCGCCTGCGAGCATCCCCTGAGCCATGGCGCGTTCACCGCTGTCGGCGTAGAAGAGGAGGTACGTGAGGACCAACCCAGCGGACAGGAGCAGCACGATCCACATCGGTAGGGGAACGATCCCCTCGGCCGCGTGGAGACGATCGAGCCGTGCCTCCTCTCTCGCGCTTGTCTGAGCAAGCCAGGAGTCGTATGCGCTCTGCTCGGCGGCGGTCATCGGCTCGACCGCCTGAAGCGTGTAGAACATCGACAGCCCCCACGGGCTGATCGTTTCGGATGCACGTCCGGTTTCCATCGCAGGCCATTCGAGGTTCACCACGGATCGCCCGTAGCACTCGACCTCGCCAGCCAGCTTGGCGCCGGCGTCCGTAGGCATCAGCTGGGCGGTCTCGAAGAGCTGGACCACGGCGAGCGCCTCGGCTTCCGCTCCCGCCCGGGACTCGTCGTACTTGGTGAACGCGAGGAAGACTACGAACCCGAGCAACAGCGCGAATCCCGTTGCGAGGACGCCGAACACGCCGGACGCCCGGTCGCCGTCGTTGAAGTACCCACCGTCGGGAGCGCGACGTCGCACGCGGAGGATCGCGGCGATCATGATCGCGCTCGCGCCGACGACGATCAGCGCTCCGAGAGCCCACCTCATACCGACCTCCCGCGGTCCCGGCTCACGATGATGCCACGGGAACCGAGTCGAGCAGATGGCGAGGCGACTTCCCCTCGAACATCCGTTCCGCTATTGGCGAGCCATCGCGATCCGCAGGCGCTCCTCGGGTGAGATCAGGTGGTCGAGATCCTCGGCCGCCTCGTCGATGTCCAGTTGCACCCAGCGGACCCGTCCGGTGAACGCGTTGCCCGTGGGGCCGTAGTCATCGCTCACGGGGGTGGCGCTGTCTGCTCCGACGTCCGTCGTCTCGTCCGTCGAGAAGATCATGGGCACCGTCCCTTCGACGCGACCTTCGCCCACCTGGGGCGCCGTCGAGGTAGAGGGTGACCGAGCCGCCCTTGGCAAGGCCACCGCCGTCGTACGCGAATTCCATCCGAAGCTGGTGCCCGCCCGGCGGGACCGGCGACTCACCGTAGACCTTGAAACGCTGCAGGCCGAACAGGTTGTAGCAATAGCTGGGCTTGCCTTCATGCAGGTACAGGGCGAACCCGCCGAACGCCCCTCCCTGCGACAGGATCACGCCGTTCGCGCCGCCGTCGGGCACCTCGATCTGCGCTGAGATCGCGTGCGATTTGTTCTTGAGCGCGAGGACGACGTTCTCGGTGAGACGTCCCATCCCTTCGAACAACAGCTGCGACCGGCCACGGATGAGCGTCGGTCGACCCGCTATGTCCGGGTTGAACCGTTCGACGCGGCGGTCGTCGAGCGGGAGGACCTTGTACTGACCGCCTCGATCAGGAAGAGGCGTTGGAGCTCGTGCAGCTTGTCCGGGTTCGAGGCGGCGAGGTCGTTCGACTGCGTCCAATCGTCGGGCCCGTAGAGTTCCCAAACGTCGTCGTCGAGGGCCGACATGGGCGCGATGACCCACGGGGTGCTGTGCCGGGTGACCGCCGTCCAGCCCCTGTGGTAGATGCCACGGTTGACGAACATCTCGAAGTACTGCGTCTCGCGGAACTCGGGCGCGTCCGCCGCCTCGAACGTCGGCGCCATGCTGACCCCGTGCATCGGCATCTGCTGCACACCGTGCACGTAAGTCGGCTCGGGCAGACCCGCGGCGTCGAGGACCGTCGCCGCTACGTCGATCACGTGGCTGAAGTGCGTCCTGGTCTCGCCACGTGCCTTGAACCCGTTCGGCCAGTGGACGATCGTGCCGTTCCGGGTTCCGCCCCAGTGGGACGCGACCTGCTTCGTCCATTGGTACGGGGCGTCCATCGCGTGGGCCCAGCCCACGGCGTAGTGGTTGTACGCCGCCGGTGTCCCGAAAGCATCGACGCGAGCAGCCATGAACTCGGGGGTCTCGAGGGCCGCGGCGCCGTTCAACATCAACAGCTCGTTGAAGGACCCGTTGACCGTGCCCTCCGCGGAGGCCCCGTTGTCCCCGATGATGTAGTACACAAGCGTATCGCCGAGCACCTCGAGGTCCTCGAGCGCATCGACCAAACGCCCTACGTGGTGGTCGGTGTGCTCCAGGAAGCCGGCGAAGACCTCCATCTGGCGGGACAGAACGGGCTTCAGCTCCGCGGGCATCTCGTCCCACGAGGGGATCTCGGCCGGCCGGGGGGTGAGCTCCGCCCCGGGTGGGATGACGCCGAGCTCCTTCTGGCGCGCGAACGTCCGCTCGCGGAGCGCGTCCCACCCATCGTCGAAGACGCCCCGGTACTTCGCCGACCACTCGACGGGGACGTGGTGGGGAGCGTGCGTCGCCCCCGGCGCGAAGTACATGAAGAACGGCTTGTCGGGCATGAGCGCCTTCTGCTGACGCACCCAGGCGATCGCGCGATCTGCGATGTCCTCGGTGAAGTGATAGCCCTCTTCAGGGCTCCGCTCCTGTTCGACCGGGGTGGTGCCGTCGAAGATCGCGGGGGCGTACTGGTTGGTCTCGCCGCCGAGGAACCCGTAGAAGTGCTCGAACCCGCCTCCGCCCGACGGCCAGCGGTCGAAGGGACCCATCGGGCTCGTCTCCCAGACAGGGACCTCGTGGCACTTGCCGAACTGCGCGGTCGAGTAGCCGTTCAGCTTCAGGATCTCCGCGAGCGGCGCGGCGGAGTTGGGACGCATCGAGTTGTACCCCGGCGCCGACGTCGCGATCTCGGTGATCCCGCCCATGCCCACCGCGTGGTGGTTGCGGCCGGTGAGCAGGGCCTGGCGGGTGGGCGAGCAGAGGGCGGTTGTGTGGAAGCGGTTGTACTTCAGCCCGTTCGCGGCCAGCCGCTCCGCCGTCGGCGTGTTGCACGGACCACCGAACGCGCTCGAGGAGCCGAATCCTGTGTCATCGATCAGGACGATCAGGACGTTGGGAGCGCCCTCCGGCGGCCGAAGGGGCTGGATCGGAGGGAACGCTGTGTCGGGTCTTTCGCGTCGTAGGTGATGAGCCCTTCAAACGGGCGGTCGGGGATTGGGAGAACATCACGTCCGACCTTACGGTCCTGCGCCATCAAGAGTGCTCCTTTCGAAGAGCGAGGGTGCGATCCACCCTCAGCGGCGGCGGCGGCGGCTGCGGCGTCGGACGCCGCTCGTCACCACCGCAGCTGTGGCAACCGTGGCCGCGGTCCGGGCCACGGGCGCCGGACCGATCACGGCTGCGCGCCGCACCCGTCGTCGTGCGAGTCCCATGTCACGCCTCCTCTTGGTCGTCGTCTTCTTCGTCGGCCTCGATCACGGCCAGCATCGCCTGGATGGGGATACGGCCGCTGGCCACGAGTTGGCCGCCAGCTCGGCGCACCGCCGATCCGAACGGCGCGGCCCACGTGTTCTCCCAGACCAACACCGCAGCCGAGCTCCCCGGCTCGACCGCCGCGGCAACCGCGGTCACGTCCTCCTCACTGAGGAGCATCGCAAGCTCCGACTCGTGCGAGCGGAGCCCACCGACCTCTGCCTCGTCGAGGTCGGAGAGCTCGAATGCTTCTAGGGTGCCGTCGGATTCCTTCTTCAGGATGAGGAGGTCGAGCACACGGATGAGATCGCGTTCCACGAGGTCCGCCAGAGCAGGGGCGATCTCCCCGTTGAACTTGCTTCCCGGGAACTCGACAACGATCCAGTCGACGGGGCCTAGCTCATCCAGATCGGTTTCATCGTCCACGTCTCTCTCCTTCGGGGCCTCGGGGCATCGTCCGGCGAACGGTGCGAGTCCACCGCGAGCCGAAGCGTAGGGTGCGACCGGATCTCGGGCCTCATCCAGAAGGGATGAAGTCGGCCCGCGCCTTCAGAACTTCACCCACGTGGGATGAGGCGGGGAGGGTGTGGCCTGGGCTACCGTTCGTGCGCGGCGCCCCGAGGGGACGGGACTCATCCGGTGGCGGCGTGGGGTGGGTGGCGAGATGATGCCGAGTCAGCACACGAGCGACGGCGACCCTGATCAGGAGCAGCTCAAGCGTCGGAGCGAGCTCGCGTCCCATGTTGTCCGGTTCTGGTGGAGCGGCATCATCCGAGGAGGGATCGCGCTCGTCCTTGGGTTGTCCGCGCTTCTCGCGCGCGGCTCTCCCGAACGGCTCGCGACGTTCCTCGCCCTGTACGGCTCGCCGGTGGCGTGGTGACGCTGCAGCTCGCATGGGCGGTCCGCCCCTCCATCGGGTTCCGACTCGCCGCGGTCGCAAGTGTGGTCGCGATCACCGCCGCGTCGTTGGTCGCGCTTCGCGAGTTCCTCGCCGGGGTTGTCTCGCCGGTGAGGATGATCAACATCCTTGGGGTCGCCGCCGTGGCGATGGGCACACTTCGACTCGTGGGGGCATTCGAGATCGAACGCCGCACGGGACACCGTTGGTCGACCGGCGGACTGATCCTGGGCGTCTTGGAGTTGGGAACGGGCTCCTGCTCATCGCGACCGACTCGGCGTCTCGGGGCGTGATGATTACCGTTGGCGTCTGGGCGCCGGCGAGCGGCACGTTTCTCATCATGCAAGCGGTCCGCGGGCGCGGCCGCGCGCACGCCCTCCTGGGGTCTCGCGACGCCCCAGGTACTGAGACGACTGCCCAACCACCGGATGGTCGACGGTGAGCGGGGCCACGGCTCTGGTGGCCGTGTTCGTCGTGTACGGGCTCTTCGCCTCGCGACTCGAGCGGTCCCTCATCACGGCACCGATCTTCTTCGTCGTGACCGGCCTGCTGCTCGGTCCGAGTGGAGTGGGCGTTCTGCCGGGCCTCGACAACGAGACGACGCTCGTCATCACGGAGCTCACCCTCGGAGTGCTGCTCTTCGCGGACGCCGCGACCGTTCGGCTGCGCGAGGTGGAGGGCGACGCGCTCATGCCCGTTCGGCTGCTGCTCGTCGGCTTACCGCTCACGATGGCTCTCGGGACCGTGGCAGCGAGGCTGCTCTTCCCCGAGGCGGGATGGGCCGCGGCCGCGCTCGTCGCGTCGATCCTGGCCCCAACAGACGCCGCCCTCGGGTTGGCCGTCGTGACCAACCCCACTGTACCGGCCAGGATCCGGCGAGCACTGAACGTCGAGAGCGGCCTCAACGACGGGATCGCGACACCCTTCGTCACCCTGTTCCTCACCTTGGTGATCGCGGAAGAGGGTGTCGGATCCGGTCACTGGGCAGCCGAAGCGGCGAAGGAGATCGGTCTCGCGCTCGTGGTCGCGGTTGCGGTCGGCGTCCTCGGGGGCAAGCTGGTGATGGTCGCGCGTCGGCTTGGCTGGACATCTGAGATCTCGGAGCAGCTCGTGGTTCTGGCCCTTTCGCTCCTCGCGTACGTGGGCGCCGTCGCGATCGGTGGCAATGGTTTCGTGGCCGCGTTCGTGGGTGGCCTCCTGTTCGGCGCCTCCACCTCGTCGCGGATGCACGAGCCGGTCGAGTTCACCGAGACGTTGGGGCTCTTCGCTTCGTTCTTCGTTTGGACCGTGTTCGGAGCGCTCTTCGTCGGCCCCGTGATCACCGGCGAAATCGACCTGGTCGCGATCCTCTACGCGGTGGTCAGCCTCACTCTCGTACGGATGGTGCCGGTCGCCGCCGCCCTGGCAGGCGCGGGACTGCGCCGGGACACCGTCGCGTTCATGGGATGGTTCGGCCCGCGTGGCCTCGCATCGGTCGTTTTCACGCTGATCGCGGTCGAGGAACTCCACGGCGCCGGCCCCATCGCCGATGCCATCGTGGAGATCGCCACGTGGACGATCATGCTCTCGGTCGTGGCCCACGGCCTCTCGGCGGGCCCCTTCGCATCCGCCTACGGCCACCGCTTGTACGCGGTGGGCGACATCCCAGAGCTCGCCGAGGCTCCGGAGCCGCGGATCCGGAGGAGGAGTGTCGCGACTGACCCTCGCTTGGAGGAATGAATCATCCACATCGGATGATGCTTGGCCGGCGAAGGGACCCGAACATGACCGGGGTCGGGTAGGCGCTCGGCGTGCCTCGGGTACGCACGAAGCGTCCAGAAGGAGGTAAGGATGGCCGGTCGGACACAGATCTCAGGGACCGAGCTCCAGCGACTACTCGACCTCGTGCGCGACGCCGACAGCGTGGAGCTCAAGCTCACGCTGCCTGAAAGTGCTCGAGCCGGGACCGCCGCCGCCTTGGGCGTCGATCCACTGACGCGCAGATGAGGCAGGTCTTCTTCTTCGACACCCCAGACCTCGCACTCAACCGCGCCGGAGTCGTCGTTCGGGCCCGGCGTCGGCAGGGCGAGGAGGCCGACACGGTCATCAAGCTCCGCCCGGTCGTGCCCGCCGAGCTCCCGGAGGAGCTCCGCCGTTCCAAGACTTTCAACGTCGAGGTGGACGCGATGCCAGGTGGTTTCGTGTGCTCCGCGTCGTTCAAGGGGTCGGCGGACAACGGCGAGATCCGGGAAGTCGCCGCAGGCCAGCGCTCCATCCGCAAGCTCTTCTCGAAGGGGCAGCGAGCGTTCTACGCCGCCCACGCACCTGACGGTCTCGAGCTCGACCAGCTCTCCGTGCTCGGGCCGATCCCGACGCTCAAGCTGAAGATCAAGCCGAAGGGATTCGGGCGCCGGCTCGTAGGGGAGCTGTGGCTGTATCCGGACGGTTCCCAGATCGTCGAGCTGTCCACGAAGGCAGCACCGTCGGACGCGTTCCAGGTCTCTGCCGAGGCGAGGGCGTTCCTCACCGGCATCGGCGTCGATCTCGAGGGGAAGCAGCAGACGAAGACGAAGACGGCACTCGAGTTCTTCGCGGGGGCCGCGCAAAACTGATCAAGGTGACGGACTTGAGTGCTGGACCGCCACTCCAGCAGCCGTGTTCGTGCCCACCGGGGGGGCAGCTATGGCGATGGAGCAGTACACGGAGGGGGAGGAGGAGCTGCTCGTCGTGATCAAGTGGCTGACCGACGAGTTCGGGCTGGAGGTTGACCCACGAACGATCCATAGGGTGGCGATGGAGGAGTGGGCTCTGTTCGACCGAGCGAAGGTGCGTCTCTACGTGTGTCCGATTCCTGGCGGCTCGCCCGCTTGCGTCTCCTCGAGCATCTCGAGGGCCTGAGGACCCTGGATGATGGCATCGCAGCTCACGATCCCTCCAACGTTCGCGTCCGGATGATGCGACTCCCCGATCCAGCGCCATCGGAGCCATACGACGGCCTGGTCTTGGGCTGACGTATCACGACCTCCCGGATCTGAGGTCTCCCCACCCTGCGCACTGCCTCGCCAATGATCGCCCGGAGAGGACGCTGCTCACTCGGCCGCGAGCTGCCGGCGGGCCTCGGCGTGCTTGGCGCGGTCCTCGTCGGATACCTCTGGCCATGAAAGGTCGAGCGACCGGACAGCGTCAACGAGGATCCGCGCCACCATCGCCTGCATGACCTGCTTGTGGTCGGCGGGGATCACGTACCACGGGGCCCACGCCTTCGAGGTCGCCGTGATCGCGTCCTCGAACGCCCGCATGTTCTCGTCCCAGTAGGCACGCTCGGCCACGTCGGATGCCTTGAACTTCCACTCCTTGCCGGGCGTGTCCAGTCGGGCGAGGAACCGACGCTTCTGCTCAGCCTTCGAGACGTGCAGGAAGAATTTCACGATCTTCGTGCCGCTCCGCTCCAAGTGCCGCTCGAACGCGTTGATGTCGTCATACCGTCCCTTCCAGAACGCCATCCCGCGCGGCCCGGGTGGCAGCTTCTGCCCCTCGAGCCACTCCGAGTGCACTGGGAGTGCCACGACCTCCTCGTAGTGTGAGCGGTTGAAGATCCGATCCGGCCCCGCTCGGGGAGCGCCTTGTTGATGCGCCAGAGGAAATCGTGGTCCAGGTCTTCGCTCGATGGTTGCCTGAAGGACACCACCTGCACCCCTTGCGGGTTGACGCCCGACATCACGTGCTCGATCGTCGAGTCCTTCCCGGCGGCGTCGAGGGCCTGGAACACGACGAGGAGCGCGAACCGATCGCTCGCCCACAGGAGCTCCTGGGCGTCCGAGAGCTCCTTCACACCCTGGCTCGCTACCGCCTTCGCGGTGCCCTTCAGCTTCTCCTCCGAGAGCTGCTCGAACTCCTCGCCTCCCTTCCAGGCGGTATCCCGTTGCGCCAACCCGGCCGGTGTGCCGGGCTCGACGAGAAGTCGCTTCAGGATGCGTTCACGTCGCGTCATCACTACTCCTCCTTATCGTGCGACCGGAAGTGGTCGAGGTTCGGGAAGCTCGGTTCCTCTGATTCAACGTCATGTCGGTCCTCTTCGGACTGAACATCGATAGAGGGATCTCGGTAGGGTCGCCGACGGGATCATCGAGACGACCACGGGACGATACTACTCTCGGTTGTGGCGCAGGTCTTTTCGGCCGCCCCTGACGCTCACCCACGCTCACGCTTGCACGAGGCGGGCGACATCCCGCAGCTCGATGAATCATCCACATCGGACGATGCACGGCGGTGGCCGAGACCGGAACATCATCGAGAGCAGATGAACACGGGCATGCCCCGGGCACGCAGGGATCGCTGAAGGTCGCGCTCGAGTTCTTCGCTGGCGCGAAGCAAGTGACGTAGCGACGGCGGAAGGAGAGGCGAGTGGCCATCGGACCCGTACAGCCGATCGCCCTCGGGTTCGACAAGCCCGATTTCCAGGGCGAGATCGTCGATGAGCTCGAGAGGTTGCGGGGCAGCGACATGGTGCGCGTGATCGACGCGCTCGTCGTCTACAAGGACGCGAACGGCGAGGTGGTCGCCCTCAAGGGGAGTCAGCTCTCGAAGGACGAGGCGGAGGAGTTCGGGGCCGTTGTTGGCGGGCTCTTGGGCCTCGGAGCGGCGGGTGAGGAGGGCATGGTGGCCGGCGCGATGGCCGGCGCCGAGGCCGCCTCCGACGGTGTCGACGTGTTCTCCGAGGAGGAGGCGTGGATGTCCTCGAGGAGCTACCGAACGACGCCGCCGCTGCGCTCATCCTGCTCGAGCATCGATGGGCGATGGGCTCCGGACGCCGTCATGCGTGCCGGAGGCTTCCGCATCGCCGAGAGCTTCATCAGCCCGCTCGACCTCGTGGAGGTGGGGCCCTCGTCTCCGCGGAGGCCGAAGCGCTCGCGGCTGCCGAAGCCAGGTCGCAATCGTCCACGTAGTCGATCATCGAAAGGAGGAACGCTCATGATGCCGGGGAGAAGGGTCGCGAGGCGGACCGCACGGCGCACGTCGAGACGGATGGCGAGTCAGATGGAGCCGCAAGCTCCACCGCCGGCCGCCGTACCACCGCCGGCCGCCGCTCCCGCCCCGCAGGACGAGATGGCCGAGCTCCAGCAGCTCGCCCAGATGAAAGAGCAGGGCATCCTCACGGAAGAGGAGTTCGCGGCGAAGAAGAAGCAGATCCTGGGGATCGAGCAACAGCGAACCCGAACTCTCATCCCAACCGGATGATGTCTGCCGCGACCGCGGTGGCTACCTTCGGGAACGCAATTGAGCTGTCTGGAAAGGGGAAGGGATGGAACGGAAGAGCGGTGTGGCGGTCGGCTTCTCGATGTTCGCGGCGATCATGCTGATGATCAACGGATCGTTCCAGATCATCGCCGGGCTCACCGGGATCTTCGAGAACGAGTTCTACGTGAGGACCCCGAACTACTTCCTGGAGTTCGACGCCTCCGCGTGGGGATGGATCCACCTCATCTGGGGCGTGCTCGTGCTGATCGGGGGGTTCGGCGTCCTACAAGGGTCGCTCTGGGGGCGGACTTTGGGAGTCATCGGCGCAGCTGGAAGCATGCTCGTGGCCTTCGCCTTCATCCCCCTATCCGATCTGGTCGATCGTGGTCATCGCGGTTGATGTCACGGTGATCTGGGCGTTGACCGCACACGGAAGGGACATCGTCTCCGAATAGCCGAGTTGGTGGCGAGAGCCTCCAACGCGCCGGCGCTCGCTCGCGGGCAGCCTGCTGAGTACAGATGACGGATGCGGATGGCCACGACGGCCAAGCAGGACGGGGCTCGGACGCCCGAGCGGAACATGCTTACGGCGAGGAGACCTGACTTCATCCCATCAGGATGATGCCGGATGCGGTCGTCGTGGCTAAATGAGCTGACCCAAGGAACGACGACCCGGGTGACGCATCCGGGAAGGAGGTAGAGGAGTTGAACCTCGGTGAATTCTTGTGGGGCATGCTCGTCTTCTTTTTCTGGTTCATGGCGATCTGGATCTTCATCCAGATCTTCGCGGACATCTTCCACCGACGCGACCTGTCCGGCGCAGGGAAGGCTGGCTGGATCATCCTGTTGTTCGTTCTTCCTTTCCTGGGTGCCCTGATCTCTTGATCGCTCGCCCGAAGATGACCGAGCAGGTCGTGAGGACATCCAGCGCATGCAGGCCGCGCAGCAACGCGCGTCCGGCTACTCGCCCGCTGACGAGATCGAGAAGCTGTCGAAGCTCAAGGCATCGGGGGACATCTCGTCGGAGGAGTACGAGCGCCTGAAGTCCCAGGCGCTCGCCGAGGTCTAGAGGTGGCGAGAGCCGCGAGGAGAGCGACGATCATCGGGTCGTAAGGCGGGCGGCTGCCGTGGCACACCGGGCCTCGCCACGTGCGCGAGTGCTTTGCGGTCGTCTATGCGGGTTACGGCATCCGCATGAGACGAAGCCGCGTCGTCTACACCCGAGAGTCCAGCGAGACGCGGCGGACGCGTGTTCACTCAGCGTTCGTTTGCGAGGCACACCGCCTCGTGCAACACTTCCCACTCCACACCGGGTGATCCACGCACGAGACCGGTCGGACGATCGAGCCTAGCCAATGCTCGTCGGGTAGTGGTCGCGGGCGCCTCAGCGACGCCTCCGCGGCGGTGGATCGCACCGCTTCGCTGGCGCAGCTCGAGCAGGCGGCCGGTCCGCACCAGCCCCATCCTGCGTGGAGACGATCGAACCAGAGGAACGGACCTTGAGGGATACGGGGAAGGGCGAGGGAGGTGTCGGCGTCCGTGACTCGTCGACGTCTCCGGAACGGCATGTCGCGAAGCTCTTCATCATCCCCGAGTCACCACTGCTCACGCCGAACCGCTCCGGCCTCGCCGAGACGAAACTCCATCCACCGTCCGCACGCCGGAAGGGTCTGGTCGCGAGGTCGGAGTTAGTGGCTCAGCTCCAAGCTTCGCGAGCCGTCCCGCTGCTCACGGTCGTCGCCCCCACGGGATACGGGAAGACCACACTCTTGGCGCAATGGGCGGCCAGGATCGCCGGCCTTTCGCCTGGGTCACGCTCGATGAGGGCGACAACGACCCGACGGTCCTCCTGACCTCGATCGCAGCTGCCCTCGATCGCGTCGGACCGATCGACCCGACGGTCTTCGACACCCTGGCGTCGAACCCCGGGGCGTGATCCCCGCGGCGGTCCATTGGCTGACGGAAGCGCTCAACTCGATGTCCCGACCGACGGTCCTTGTCCTCGACAACGTGAACGTGCTCCACAACCTCCATTGCGTCAGGGCGATCGAGATGTTGTCCACCGACGTCCCCCCGAGGATGCAGGTGGCGCTCGCGGGACGAAGCTGGTCGGGGCGCTCCTTCGCTCGCATGCGCTCCGCTGGCGCTGTCCTCGAAGTAGGCCCGAAGGACCTCACGATGAACGACCGAGAGACGGGCCTCCTCCTGAAGGGCATGGGGCTGACCGTCGCTCGACCAGCCGTCGCCGCACTCACGCTCGCCACGGAGGGCTGGCCCGTCGGTGTGTACCTCGCAGCTCTGTCTTGGAGGGAAGGCCCGGACGACCGTCTCGTGGCGGCGAGGTTCTCCGGCGACGACCGCTTCATGATGGAGTACTTCTGGTCGGAATTCCTCTCACAGCGGTCGCCGGAGGATGTGCACTTCCTCGAGATGACTGCGGTTCTGGATCGGATGTCGGGGCCGCTCTGCGATGTGGTCCTCGAACGTGAGGGATCGGCCGAGGTCCTTCGATCGTTCGAGTCGGCGAATCTGCTTCTGTCACCCCTGGATCGGCGTCGGGAGTGGTTCCGATATCACGGATTGTTCCGAGAAGCGCTCCTGAACCGGTTGCAGAATCGTGACCCCGAGCTCGTGCTCGAAGTGCAACGACGAGCCTCGGACTGGTGCCAAGAGAACGACCTCCTCGAGGAGGCGATCGACTACGCGATCGCCGCCGGCGATCCCGAGCGAGTTGCCAGGCGACTCACCCACATCGCCTCGCCGATGTGGGGGGCAGGTCGCGCCGTCACGGTCGAACGTTGGTTCGATTGGCTCGATGCTCACGGACCTCCAGTTCCATACCCGCCGGCCGCGGTCCAGTGGGCCTGGTCCGGGCGCTGACGGGTCATCCGGCCGATGCGGAGCGCTGGGCGGACGCAGCCGAGCGAGCGTCGTTTGACGAGACCTTGCCTGATGGGAGTTCCTCGATCGCTTCCTGGCTCGCGTTGCTCCGTTCGCTGCTGTGTCGCGATGGGGTCGACAAGATGGCCAAGGACGCGATGATCGCCCTGGAAGGTCTGTCCAACGGGAGCCAGCTACGAGCGACGGCTATGTTCCTGCTCGGAATCTCATTCAGGCTCGCCGGCGATGCAGGAGTAGCCGATGCTTCGATGGAGGACGCGGCAGAGCTCGGCATCGATACGGGGCGGCCCCAACCGTCTCGGCCGCCTTGGCCGAACGCTCGGTGCTCGCGATGGAGCGAGGCGACTGGGGAGACGCCGGGACCTACGCCCAGGAAGCGCGGAAGGTCGTCGAGAACGGCGGCTTGCAGGATTACATGACGAGCATCCTCACCTACGCGACTGCTGCCCGGGTCGCCCTGCACGAAGGCGACGTCACCAAGGCGAAGCGTGATCTCGCTCGGGCCCATCGTTTGCGGCCACTCACCTCGCGCGCCGCCCCCCACCTGGCTGTGCAGGCCAGCCTGGAGCTCGCCCGAGCCCACCTCACACTCGCGGACCCTGCAGCCGCCCGGTTGCTCCTCAGAGAGGTGGGCGACCTTCTGCGGAGGCGACCGGCGCTGGGGGTGCTCGTACAGGAGGCCGAGGAGCTGCGGACCCAGCTTCGAGCCATCAGCGGAGGGACCCCAGGTGCTTCGACCCTCACCACGGCGGAGCTCAAACTCCTCCCGTTCCTGCCGACGTACTTCTCGTTCCGCCAGATCGGGGAGCAGATGCACCTGTCGCCGCACACCGTGAAGACGCAGGCGATCTCGGTCTACCGGAAGCTCGGCGTGACATCACGCGGCCAAGCGATCGAGCGCGCCACGGCCCTGGGCCTCTTGGACGCCTAGCCGATCCGCGGCTCCGCTCGACCCGGGCAGGTTTCATCCCGTGAGGATGATGCAGTCGTGGACGCTCTCGGGTGTGATGGACGTGGAGGGGATCCCTCCGGGCGGACCCTTTGAGAGGAGTCGACCCCCCATGGAGAGCGAGCGCACCCTGCTTTCGCTGGCCCTCAATGACGAGTCTTCCGTCCGGTCCGCCTTGATGGGAGAGTTGGAACCAGGGTCGGGATGCGCGCTCGATCCGCGGACGCACGCGCTCGTTCGGCTCGGTGTGCTCATCGCCATCGACGCCGCTCCCGCGTCCTACGGGTCGAGTGTTGACGCCGCTCTCGCGGCCGGTGCGACGGTCGACGAGATCGTCGGCATGCTGTGCGCGGTTGCGCCCGTCGTCGGCTTCGCCCGGGTCGTCGCCGCGGCACCTGCACTCGCCGTCGCCCTCGGCTACGACATCGAGTCCGCGCTCGAAAGGCTCTAGGCCGTGGGAGAGCGCGGGGCGCGATGGACGGCGTCGCCACAGAGCCCGCTTCGATGCTGAACCAACTCCCCTCAGGCCATCGCGCCCCCGGCCGATCTCGTGAAGAACGGATGGAAGATGGGTCGTGGCGGGCGTGTGGCGCTCGTCTCTCTTCCGCGATGCATCGGGCGTCGGATACGTACTCGTCGACACGTTCTCCGAGTTGCCGGTGATCGCATGGCGGCGCTCTCGGGAGGCGGCCTTGTCGCGATGCTGACCAGCTCGCTGATGCCGTCCGCGTTCGAACGCGGGGGCAGCTTGCCGTCGTGGGCAGGGTCCTCGGTTTCTCCATCCCGTTGATGGCCTGATGCCGGACATCCCCCCGCCCGACAGGAGCGGCCTCGGCTACACCGGCCGCGGCGACTGCTCGAGGCCTTCTACTCTATCAACAGCTATGGGCTCGTGTTGCTGCTCATCCTGCTCACGTACGTGCTCTCGGTGACGCTCACGGAGGGCCGGGCTGTTTCCATCGTCGTAGCTGTGCAGATCGCGACCGTCTGGGTGGTCCTTCGAGCGTCCGAGGCTCGCCGCCGCCTCCGGGTCTTCGTGACCGTGTTCGCCGTGCTCTCGGCGATCGTCGCGATCGTGAATCTCTTCATCCCCGACCAGGTGGACGACAACGGGTTTATGGCGCTCGTGGGCGCCCTCCTCTATCTGGGCGCTCCGTTCAGCATCGTCCGTCACCTGGTGCTGCGGCGAACGGTCGACAGGGAGACCGTGCTCGGCGCGATCGCCGCCTATCTCATGATGGGGATGTTCTTCGCGTTCGCGTACCGGGCTCTGGGAGCGATCCAGGCGGGTCCGTTCTTCGGTGCTTCGGGCGACGGGACGTTCCCGCAGGACCTGTTCTTCTCGTTCACGACGCTCACCACGACCGGCTACGGCAACCTCATCCCCGCGGGGAACCCAGGACAATCCTTCGCCGTCCTCGAGATGCTTATCGGGCAGCTGTTCCTCGTGACAGCTGTGGCGAAAGCGGTCAACGCCTGGCAGCCGCAGCGACGTGAGGACACGCGTGACTCGCCCAACGACGGATGATCGGCCTAGGTGCCGGTGGGACCCGTCGCGGCAGGTGGAAATCCATCGAGGAGCGGACGTTCGTGAGTGCGGTGGAGGGGACCTCGATCAGCCCTCGGGTCGGCCGGTCAAGATTCCACCCCTCAGGCTCGAATGAACAGGGTCCGATGTCGAAACCTACTCCTGCGGCGCGAGCTCCGGCGGCCGCACTCGATGCTCCGCTGTCGCCACTCCCCAAAGGAACAGGCCGAACAGGACTCCGACGATCGCGACCGGGATCCAGTCGATCCCCGTCAGGAACAGCACCACGCCGCGATGACGCCGCCGCCGAGCCGCACGGGATCCGCGTGGTTCGGCCACCCAGACATCGAGCTCACTCCCACCCGGCCGCGATGTTGTGACCCGTTCCAACCAGCCGGCGGTTCGTTGGAACCACTCCGGCCGTCCCAGCAGGTACGCGAGGAGCGCGGCGACGATCCCGATCATGAGGACCACCACACCAGCCTGGCGGAGGCTCGAGCTCACCTGGTCGAACACATCCTGTGCTGCCGCTTTCGCCCCGGGGCCTTCGATCGCGTCGACGATGCTGGCCTCGACGCGACGGAGGAACACGCCGGCGAGGAACAGCATCGCCACCACGCCGACTCCCAGCCAGATCACCGCCCGGCGGTGGTTGGGCGCCACCACGATCGTGAGAGCCACGAGGATCAGGCTCAGCAGGAACGTTGCCACGACGAGTCGCTTCATCGTTCGAACGGCGTCCTGGTAGCCGGACAGCTCCTCGGCGCTCATGATCGTGACCTGACCGAAGTCCGCCGGCAGCGTCACACCGAGGGCAGAGCTCAATCGATCGATCGCCGCGGACGATCCGAGCGATGTCGGGATGTCCGGCACGGTCACGTTGATGCCGAGGAGATCGACACCCCCCTGCGCCAACCGCTGGATGATCACGGCGACCACTGAGACGAGATTGAGCTGAACCTCGCCTCCGGTGACGGCGACGTTCGGCAGTTCCTCGTAGTCCTCGTTCAGGAGGGCTTGCACCTTCCCGTGGACCTGACGATTGAGGTTCACCCAGAGTTCGGCGAACGCCGGCGAAGCCAGGAAACCCTCGACCCTCTGCTGGACGAGGCTCTGCGCGCCGGCCGTGAGGGGGCCGACGAGGAAGCTCGCCTGCGGTGGGAGGTCCGGGATGGATGAGAGCGCCTCCTGGATCCGGGTCTCGACGTCCAGGGCGACGAACACCTCTTCCGAGAGCCTCGCGGCGAGTGGGTTGGTCACGGCCGGGTCGTCGGCAAGGGGCGCAACGAGCGCGACGAACCGGTCGGTATCCGAAAGGGTGCGCTGGGTCCAGATCCCGATCGTCGCAGCCACGATGCAGAGGCTCGTGAGCACGACGAGGATGCCCGCCAGGACCTGACGCACACGCCGCCGACCGGTGTGCTTCTTCACCGCGCCTGATTCGCGAAGGGATTCGAGCTCGGCCTGCAGCCGCGCATTCTCCTCGGACAGCTGGGAGGCGTCCTCAGCACGCCCGGCGGTCGGCTCGGACGGCGTGTCTGCCGCATCTGGGTCTCGAGGTGTGCTCGTGCTCAGCCCCTTCCGTCGAGAGATGCAGAGAACTCGACCCTGCTCAGTCAGAGAATCATGCTTCACCCACGATGGCACGGTCACATCACCCCGATGGGATGAGAACGGCGCTCCTCCATGGTGGGTGATCGCCGTTTCATGCGGAACGGATGATGCTGGCGGGCGTGCGGGGGGCTCCAATCGAGCGTACCGGCTCATGATGGCGAGGTCTGGGTGTGACGGAACGCGATCAAGGGGTCGGTTCGGGCGGGAGTGACTGAGCGTCTCGACCAGGGATCCCGATGGAGCAGCAGGCGCACGACGAGAGGGGGACGAACATGGGAATGAGGAGATGATCGACCGAGGGCTTCCGTGGCCGATCCGGGGTGTGATCGCCGGCGCAGTCGGGACGTCGGCGATGACGCTCGCGTACAAGGTGGAACATGTTGCCCGCCCGGATGTGGAGGGCGAGCTCGACTATGACGACAGCCTCGTCCCGGGGCAAATCGTCGCCTCTGTGCTCCACTTGCCGTCCGTCACGGACCGGGGCGAGCAGGAGTTGGGCACGGCGCTCAGGTGGGGCTACGGGTCGGCGTTCGGCATGATGCACGGGTTCCTCCTCCGCCGGCTCGGTGAGCCGCGGGCAAGCGCGATCTTCGGCGGCATGCTGATGACCGCCACGTTCTCCCTGTTCCCTCTGCTCGGGCGGACACCGCCACCATGGCGATGGAAACCGGACGTCCTCGCAACGAGCCTGGGAACCCACGTCGTGTACGTCGCCGGGGTGGCGCTGACGAACGTGGCCCTCGCTGCGGACGACGACGGGTAGCGACGGAGCCGGGATCGGATGTCGATCCGCATTTTGTCTCGTCGATCCTGCGCCCGCGGTCGGGGATGCTCGAAGCGGTGCATCATCTGAGCGGATCACCACCCGGGGCGACGTGGACGAGCGCGGAGGCGGTCTCGCTGGACCGGCAAGCGACTCCTCTCCACGGCGATGACGCCGATCCGGTTCTTCTCGTCGGCGGCGGATGCCCCACGCGCTCGGCGCCCCACCGACGTGGTCCTGTGCATCATTTCGATCGCCACGATCGCGACGACGCCGCGCTGGCGCCCGACCCGACGACACGTCGACGACCGCCACCTTCATCCAGTCGCTCCCGGGCCTCTTCGGCTGGTTCTGGGAGATCGTCCACGTCCTGGCGATCGCGTGGGCCGCGGCGTTGCTCTTGGCGGCGCTGTTCGGGAGCGGCAGGCGATCGCTGTTCCGGGATCAGGTGCTGGCGCTCCTCTTGGCCTCGCTCGGGGTCCTCCTGCTCGCCGGAGACATCCCCACGGCGATCGATGGACTGACCACCTTCGACCCTCCTCCGGTCTTCCCGGCCGTCGCCGTCGCCCTGGTCACGGCCGTCCTGGTGACGTCCTCCCCCCATCTGGGGCGCCTGCCAGGAGAACGGGAAGGCTGCTCGTCGGGGGCACCTTCCTGGCGGCGATCGCGCTCGGCGGAACGCTCCCGATGGGTGCGATCGCCGCGATCGCGATCGGGACGGCCGCCGGCACCATCGTGCACCTGATCTTCGGCTCTCCCGGCGGCCGGCCCACCGCACAGCAGGTCGCAGTGGCCCTCGCCGACTTGGGATTCGACACCGTCGATGTCGAGCCGGCCCGGCTCCAGACCCGAGGAGTCGCCGTGATGCGCGCCACCACGAGCGTGGGCGGAACCCTCCTGGTGAAGATCTATGGACGAGACGCGTGGGACGGGCAGCTCCTGTCCACGATCTGGACGTTCCTGTGGTACCGCGATGAGGCACCGACCCTCACGCTCAGCCGTCTCCAACAGGTCGAGCACGAGGCGTTCGTCACGCTGCTCGCCGAGCGCGCCGATGTCCCCGTCCTTCCCGTCGTGGCCGCGGGACCTGTCGCGAACGACGCTTTGCTCGTGGTGGAGACCACGGGGGTGCAGCTGTCGGCTGCGGGGGACGCCACCGACGCGATGCTGGACGATCTGTGGCGGGGAGTCGGTCGGATGCACCGGGCGGGCATCGCCCACGGGGCGCTCGACGCCGAACGACTGTTCCTCCAGCCCGATCGCACGCTGGTGATCGGCGATTTCGGGCGGGCGACCGGCCTCGCGTCGGACGCGGATGTCCAGGCGGACCGCGCGCAGCTGCTGGTGACGAGCGCCCTTGCGCTGGGAGCGGACCGAGCGATCGCCGTGGCCGCGCGCGCGCTCGATGACCCGCACTCACCGGACTCCTTCCCTACCTGCAGGAGGCTGCGCTGAGCCTTCGTCCAGGTCCGCGCTCGAAGCCGCGGAGCTCGATCTCGACTCGCTCCGGGAGGCGGCCGCATCCGCCGCCGCGACCGAGGTGCCCGATCTCGTCCCGCTCCGCCGCGTGACGTGGGGCTCGCTGCTCCAGATCGCCTTGATCGGGATCGCCGCCTGGGTCGTCATCTCGACCATCGCCGGGGTCGGTGTGGACACGATCGTGGACGAGCTGAGCACCGCGGACTGGACGTGGCTCCTCCTCGCGCTCGTGGTCGCACCGCTGGTCCAGATCTTCGGGGCGTTCTCGACGATCGGCGCCGCACTCATGGCCGTGCGCTACGGACCGGTGCTGCAGCTGCAGTTCGCGATCCAGTTCATCGCCCTGGCGGTCCCGTCCTCGGCCGCGAGGATCGCCGTCAGCGTTCGCTTCTTCCAACGCGCCGGCGCGCCGACGGCCGCCGCGGTCGCGATCGGAGCGATCGACAGCGTCTCCGGGTTCCTGATCCAGGCGGCGATCCTCGGGGTCATCGCGCTGGCGAATCTCGTCACGCTGGACCTCTCCCTGAGCGGCTCCGATGTCACGTTCAGCGGCAAGTTCCTCGCGATCGGCGCGATCGTCCTGGTGATCCTGGTCGTGGCGGCGGTCCTCATCCCTCGGGTCCGGCGGATGATCGCCCCGCATCTGACCGAGGCCAAGGAGAGCGCCCGGGTGCTCCGCGAACCTGTGAAGCTCCTCCAGCTGTTCGGCGGCAACTTCACGGCGCAGCTGATGCTCGCGGTGGTGCTCGGGCTCTGCCTGCGTGCCTTCGGCGAGCACGCGACGCTGGCGGAGTTGCTGCTGGTCAACACGATGACGAGCTTGTTCTCCGGGATCATGCCCGTGCCGGGCGGGATCGGCGTGACGGAGGCGGCCATGACGACACTCTTGATCGGTGTCGGGATCCCGCAGTCCCCAGCCGTCGCCGCGACACTCGCCTACCGGATCATCACGTTCTACCTTCCGCCGCTGTGGGGCGTGGTCTCGATGCGATCCCTCAAACGCCACGGGAACCTGTGATCTCCATGGATGTACCCTCGTCATCGGGCCCGGGCCCGGGCCCGGGCGCGGTTCGCGGAGAGCGGCGTTGGCCGATGGCGGCGGCGGTCCTCGCCGCGGTGATCCTGCAGGTCGGCACCCCGCATCGTGGGCGGGTCCCCGGCTGGTGGGTATTCCCGATCCTGGAGCTCGTCCTCCTGGTGCTACTGGTGGTGGTCGACCCCGGGCGGATCGACAGCAGAGCCCGCTTCACACGCCGGCTCACGATCGGCCTGACCGCAGTGATGTCGGCGGCCACGCTCGCCCAGGTCGGGGTCCTGATCTACGACATCGTCGAGGGTCTGCCCGGCATCAATGCGACCGATCTGTTGGGCCGAGGGGCTGCCGTGTGGTTCAACAACGTGATCGTCTTCAGTCTGTGGTACTGGGAGCTCGACCGTGGCGGACCGGGCGAGCGGGCGGTCGGCGCGGACGTGCCGCCGAGTTTCGCGTTCCCCGAGAACGCCACGCCCGAGCTCGTCCCCGAGGGGTGGGTACCGACGTACCCCGACTACCTCTACCTCGCCTATACGAACGCGACCGCGTTCAGCCCGACGGACACGCTGCCCGTCCGTATGTGGGCGAAGATGACGATGATGCTCCAGTCGACGGTCTCATTGGTGGTCGCGATCCTCGTGGTCGCGCGCGCGATCAACATCCTGTGATCGATGCCGAACGATGAGTCCGAACGCTGGAAGAAGCGGACCGAGATCGTCGAGGTCATCGTCCTGGCGCTCGTGACGATCGCGACTGCGTGGAGCGGCTTCCAGGGGACGACGTGGGGAGGGCACCAGGCGTTCCTCTACGGACGTGCCTCGACCGAGCGGTTCCACGCCGACGCGGTGAGCACCTTGGGTGGACAGCAGCTCGTCGCCGACTCGTCCATGTTCACGGCGTGGCTGCAGGCGCGCGATGGCGGCGACCGCGGCCTGCAGGAGCAGCTCGAGCGGCGATTCTCGCCCGACTATCACTCGGCGTTCGAGGCCTGGCTGGAGACTGACCCGTTCACGAACCCCGAGGCTCCGCCCGGGCCCTCGTACATGCCCGGGTTCCACAACCCGCACCTCAGGAGTGCCGCACGGTTGAACGCGAGGGCGTCCTCCTACTTCGATAGTGGCACGGAGGCCCGCGAGATCGCGAACAAGTACGTGCGTGACACCGTGCTGTTCGCGACCGTGCTGTTCCTGATCGCGGTTGCCCAGCGATTCACGATCCGGGGAGTTCGGATCGGCGCGAACGCCCTCGCGATCGGGCTTCTCGTCCTCACGCTCGTCACCGTGCTCGACCTTCCTCGGATGTAACGGATTTCACCCGACAGGATGATGCCCCTCGGGCATCCTCCTACGGTTCTCATCATGGACCGCGGTCGACCCGACATCAGATCACGCCCACGATGGGGTGCAGGAAGAGGAGTAGTGTGGCCGAACGGACGCGGGAAGGAGCCGAGCATGTCGCAACAGGGACCGGGACGCGATATCGGGGCCCAGCGCTGGGGAGCCGAGAAGGAGCAGATCGACAAGGGCGTGCGCCAGGACCATCTCGCGCACGAGGCGGAGCGCATCCACGCCGAGGAGGCAGCTGAGCGGGGCGAAGTCCCGAAGAAGAAGCCCTGGTGGAAGTTCTGGGCCATCCAGTGATGAACGTCCTCTTCGCCTCGCCGATCGGGCATAGCTGATACGTAGGAGACCGAGGAACCCTCGGGATACCGGCTCTCCACCGCCCTAGACTCGGGCGATGGGTAGCCCGGAAGCGGGTCGTCGCTCGTGACGCTTCTCGAGCTGGGTGTCGTGATCCTCGGCCTGGCGGTCCTCGCGCGTGTCGCGGCGAAGTTCGATCTTCCGACCGTTCCCCTGTACCTGGTCGCGGGGCTCGCGTTCGGCGAGGGTGGCATCCTGCCGCTCGTCACGACACGGGTGTTCGTCGAGACCGGGGCGGAGATCGGCCTGATCCTCGTCCTGTTCGTGCTCGGGCTCGAGCACTCGTCACGAGACCTGCTCGCCACCGCCAGAAGCTCCGTGACGCCCGGCGCGGTCGACCTGCTCCTGAATGCGGCACCGGGGGTGCTCGTCGGGCTCGTGCTGGGGTGGGGGTGGCTGGCCGCGGCGTTCCTCGGCGGGATCACGTACGTCTCTTCCTCCGGCGTTGCCGCGAAGCTCTTGGAGCATGCGGGGCCGCACGCTCGGGGCGCGGGCCGATTCGTGGTGACGATCGCGGTGATCGAGGACCTCGTGATGGCGATCTACCTCCCGATCCTGGCGGCCGTCCTGATCGGCGCGAGTGCCGGCGTATCCCTCGTCGCGGCCGCCGTGGCGATCGGCGCGGTCGCGCTCCTGCTCGTGGTGGCACTCCGGGTGGAAGTCGGCCTCAGCCAGCTGCTCTTCAGCCGATCCGACGAGGCACTCCTGTTGTCGATCCTCGGATTCGCCTTCCTGATCGCCGGCGTCGCCGAGGTGGCGAGATTCTCTGCAGCGGTCGGAGCGCTGCTGGCGGGCATCATGCTGTCGGGTCCCGCGGCCGCGGGCGCGCAGACGCTCGTCCGCCCGCTCCGCGACCTGTTCGCTGCGATCTTCTTCGCGTTCATCGGGCTCTCCATCGATCCCAGCACGATCCCGCCCGTCCTCTGGATCGCACTGATCCTTGGTGTGGTGACGCTCGTCACGAAGTTCGCCACCGGGTGGTGGGCTGCGGGAAGGATGGGGTCGGAACCTCGGGCGAGGGGGGTCGTCGGAGCCGCCTTGGTCCCGCGCGGGGAGTTCTCGATCGCGATCGCAGGGCTCGCCACGGCCGCAGCCGTCGAGGATGACCTCGGCCCGGTCACGGTCGCCTACGTGATCTTCACCGTCGTCGTCGGCTCGGCGATCACGAAGGTCTTGGCCCGCCGGGTGGACCGGTGGGATCCGGCGGACGTCGCGGAGCGCCACGGGTGACCCTCCCGGGATGAATCCGACCTGCGAGATAGACTTCAGAGCAGGACCGCGGGTAGCCTGTAGGGGACCGCACCGGCGAGCGATCGAGGGAGTGACATGGCCGTCAGCCAGGAAGAGCATCTCAAGGAGCTGTCCAAGGGATACCGCTTCGACTGGAAGGACCCGTCCCACTCGGTCTTCGAGCCGAAGCGGGGCCTGTCGACGCAGGTCGTCGAGGAGATCAGCGAGCTCAAGAGCCGAGCCCGACTGGATGCGGAAGTATCGCCTGAAGGCCCTGAAGCACTTCGAGAGTCGCCCGATGCCCTGGTGGGGCGCCGACCTGTCCGACATCGACTTCGAGAACATCTACTACTTCATCCGCTCCACCGAGAAGCAGGCCCAGAACTGGGAGGACCTCCCCGAGGACATCCGCGGCACCTGGGACAAGCTCGGGATCCCCGAGGCGGAGAAGAAGTACCTCGGCGGCGTGAGCGCCCAGTACGAGTCCGAGGTCGTGTACCACAAGATCAAGAAGGAGCTCGACGAGATCGGTGTCCTCTTCACCGACATGGACTCCGCGCTCCGCGACTACCCGGACCTCGTGAAGGAGTACTTCGGGACGATCATCCCGCCGAACGACAACAAGTTCGCCGCGCTGAACACGGCGGTGTGGTCGGGCGGCTCGTTCATCTACGTGCCGCCGGGCGTGGCGGTCGACATCCCGCTGCAGGCCTACTTCCGGATCAACGCCGAGAACATGGGCCAGTTCGAGCGGACGCTGATCATCGCCGACGAGGGTTCCTACGTGCACTACGTGGAGGGGTGCTCCGCGCCGATCTACACGAGCGACTCGCTGCACTCCGCGGTCGTCGAGATCGTCGCGAAGAAGGGCGCCCGGGTCCGCTACACGACGATCCAGAACTGGTCGACCAACGTGTACAACCTGGTGACCAAGCGTGCGGCGGCCTACGAGGACTCCGTGATGGAGTGGATCGACGGCAACATCGGCTCGAAGGTCACGATGAAGTACCCGTCGATCTACCTGCTCGGCAAGGGCGCACGCGGCGAGGTGCTGTCCGTGGCGTTCGCCGGCAAGGGCATGCACACCGACGCCGGCGGCAAGGCGATCCACGCGGCGCCGTACACGACGAGCGTGATCAACTCGAAGTCCGTCTCGAAGGACGGCGGTCGCACCGGGTACCGAGGCCTCGTCCGAGTGGAGCCCGACGCCCATCACGCGAAGTCGACGGTGCGCTGCGACGCGCTGATCCTGGACGACGAGAGCCGTTCGGACACGTACCCCTACATCGAGGTCGAGGACGAGACCGCTGCCCTCGGACACGAGGCGACGGTCTCGAAGGTCGGCGACGACCAGCTCTTCTACCTGATGAGCCGCGGACTCTCCGAGGCCGAGGCCACCGCGATGATCGTGAACGGCTTCATCGAGCCGATCACGCGCGAGCTGCCGATGGAATACGCGGTCGAGCTGAATCGCCTGATCGAGCTCCAGATGGAAGGCTCGGTCGGCTAGCCACCCTCTGAACGTGGTCGTCGAAGCCGCGCACCGCTGGAGCGCCCCGAACGTGCCGTGAGTCTCGGCCAGCGCACCGTCCACGCCATCGACCGCTTCCAACGACGTCACGGGTGGGCGGGGTTCCCCTTCGCTGTCGTGAAGAAGTACGGAGACGACCAGGCCGGCTACCTTGCCGCGCTCATCGCCTACTACGGCTTCTTCTCGGTGTTCCCTCTCATGCTCGTGTTCGTGAGCGTGCTCGGCATCGTGCTCGCCAACAGCCCCCAGCTCCAGCAGGAGATCATCGACTCGGCGCTCGCCCAGTTCCCGATCGTCGGACCGACGATCGCCGAGGAGGTGCATGCGATCACTGGAGACGCGGTCGCCCTCACGGTCGGCATCGTCACGGCCCTCTGGGCCGGCCTGGGCGTCGTCCAGGCGACCCAGAACGCGATGAACCAGATCTGGGAAGTACCGAGGAAGGACAGGCCGAACTTCTTCATCTCGCGCCTTCGCAGTCTTCTGATGCTCGTCGTCCTGGGGACCTCGCTCCTGGCCTCGACCTACTTCTCAGGCCTCGCGACCGTGCGCAGCTCGAACGGGGCCGTCCTCGTGACATGGGAGATCGGGCTTTCCCTCCTCTTCAACCTCGTCCTGTTCCTCCTCATCTATCGCGTCTTGACCAGGCTCGATCTGCGTTGGCGCGACGTCCTTCCCGGGGGCCATCGTCGCCGCCGTCCTGTGGACAGCGCTCCAAGGGGTGGGGGGCTACTACGTGGAACACACGATCAAGAGGGCGTCGAACGTCTACGGAACGCTGGCGCTGGTCATCGGTCTCCTCGTGTGGATCTACCTCGGCGGGCAGCTCACGCTCCTCTGCGCGGAGATCAACGTCGTGAGGGTCCGTAGGCTCTGGCCTCGCGGCCTCGTGCAACCGCCGTTCACGGAAGCGGACCAACGTGCCATGCGGGCCGGCACACTCGTCGAGCAGCGTCGTCCGGAGCAACAGATCACGGTCACCTTCGAGACCGAGGAGCAACCTTCCGGGGCGGAAGGTCCGCCCGGGCGAGACGAGGTCGTGAGGCGTCGCCCGGCGTACGGCGAGGCGACGGTCACCGCATCGACCGACGAGCCGGCGCGCTGGGGCGAATCCGACCGTCTCGAGTAGGATTCTCGTGATGACCGCGGTGAGTACCACGACCTTCGACGAGCGCGCCCTCGAGTCCCTTCCCGAGGCGCCCGTCGTTCGTGGCCGAGCTCCGAGCAGATGCCCTGCGGCGCTTCGAGACCATGCCCGTTCCTTCGCAAGAGACGGAGGAGTGGCGCTACACGGACCTGTCGGCCTTCGAGCTCGACTTCCTGCCGTTCGCGGACGGGGGCGGGCCCGAGGACCTCAACAGGCACGGGCTCCTCAACTCTGCCGGCGTGGCCGGCGAGCGAGCCGGTCTGCAGATCCAGCGGAACTCCACGGTGCTCTCGACGCAGCGGAGCGCCGCGCTCACCGACCGTGGTGTTTGGTTCGGCAGCCTGGACGAGGCCTCCGAGACCCATCCGGAGCTGGTCGAGCCCTTCCTCCATCAGCTCGTCCCGGCCGGTCGAACGACGTTCACGGCGCTCCACGCGGCCTTCCGGACGGGGGGCACGTTCCTGCACGTCCCCCGCGACACGGCGATCCAGCTCCCGATCCAGACGCTCACCTACCTCGACGCCGACGGCGCCGCCGTCTTCCCGCACACGCTCCTCGTGGTCGACGCGGGCTCGGAGGTGACCTTCATCGACCGGTACGCGAGCCCGGATGTCCGTCGAGCCTTCAGCGACGCGATCACCGAGATCCACGTGGGCGACGGTTCCCACGTGCGCTACGTCTCGATCCAGGAGTGGGGGAGCGGCGTGACCCACCTCGGGATCCAGCGGGCCACGGTCGGACGCGATGCCACCCTCCGCACCCTGAACATCGGGTTCGGGGCCTCCCTCGCGCGCGCCGAGGCCGAGACGATCCTGGCCGAGCCCGGGGGCTTCTCCGAGATGCTCGGGATCTTCTTCGCCGACGAGGAGCAGCATTTCGACCATCGGTCGATCCAGGACCACGTCGCGCCCAACTGCACGAGCGACCTGCTCTACAAGGGCGCGCTCCGCGACCACTCCCGCGCGGTCTACAGCGGCTGGGTCCACGTCCGGCCCGACGCCCAGAAGACGAACGCGATGCAGACGTCGCGCAACATCGTCCTGTCCGAGCACGCCAAGGCCGACGCGATCCCCAACCTCGAGATCGAGGCGAACGACGTCCGGTGCGGACACGCGGCGAGCGTCGGCCCCGTGGACGAGGACGCGATCTTCTACCTGACGAGCCGAGGGATCCCTCGTGCCGAGGCGGAGCGGCTGATCGTCTCGGGCTTCTTCCAGGAGGTCCTCGACCGCGTGAAGATCGACGAGGTCCGCGAGGGCGCCGAGCGGGCGATCCAGGACGAGCTCGACCGGGCGGCCCTCGGCCAGGGAGATGCCGACTGATGAAGCGGTCAAGGTCTGCGACGTCGCCGACGCGCCGGCGCCGGGCGAGGCGAAGCGCTTCCCCGTCGACGGCCGGCTCGTGGCGCTCGTGAACCTCGGGGACGAAGGCCTCCGCGCGATCGACGCGATCTGCAGCCACGCCCACTACTTCTTGGACGAGGGGGACGTCGACGCGGACTTCGAGACGATCGAGTGCCCGAAGCACGGGTCCTCGTTCGATCTGAACAGCGGGAAGCCGAGGAGCCTGCCGGCCACGACGCCGGTGGACGTCTTCCCGATCACGACCCAGGACGACGACATCTACATCGAGGTGTGAAGACCATGAGCGAGAACAACGGACGCGCGATGCTCGAGATCCGCGATCTCCACGCGGAGGTCGAGGGCAAGGAGATCCTGAAGGGCATCGACCTGACCGTGACGCAGGGGGAGACCCACGCCCTGATGGGGCCGAACGGATCGGGGAAATCGACACTGTCCAACATCATCATGGGCCGGCCGGGATACGTGCTCACCGGCGGCGACGTGATCTTCAAGGGCGAGAAGATCACCGGCCTCACGACGGATCAGCGGGCCAAGCGTGGGCTGTTCCTCGCGCTGCAGTACCCGACGGAGGTCCCCGGCGTGAGCGTCGTGAACTTCCTCCGGACCGCCTACCAGGCCGTGAAGGGCGAGCAGATGAGCGCGCTGGCGTTCCGCAAGCACATGAAGGAGCAGATGGACCGTCTCGGCATCGAGGACGCGATGGTCCAGCGCTACGTGAACCAGGGGTTCTCGGGAGGCGAGAAGAAGCGGAACGAGGTCCTGCAGCTCGCGGTCCTCCAGCCGGAGATCGCGATCTTGGACGAGACCGACTCCGGCCTCGACATCGACTCGCTGAAGCTGGTGGCCGGGGGCGTGGCCGAGCTCGTGGGCCCGGAGCTCGGGGTCCTGCTGATCACCCACTACCAGCGGATCCTCAACTACATCGCCGCCGATCGCGTCCACGTGATGATGCAGGGTCGTATCGTGAGGTCCGGCGGCCCGGAGCTCGCGAGCGAGCTCGAGGAGAAGGGGTACGAGGGCATCCGCGAGGAGCTCGGGATCGAGGACGGGGGAGAGGAGAAGGGATGAGCGGCAAGGAGCAGCTCGAGCGCCGCGGCGAGCGTGCTGGACGTCGAGCGGATCCGGCGCGACTTCCCGATCCTGGAGCGCACGATCAACGGCCACCCGCTCGTCTACCTGGACTCGGCCGCCACGTCCCAGAAGCCTCGTCAGGTGATCGACGCCGTCTCCGACTTCTACGCGAACCACAACGCGAACGCCCACCGCGGGATCTACACGCTCGGTGAGGAGTCGACCGAGGCCTTCGAGGGCGCGCGCGCGAAGCTCGCGGCGTTCTTCGGCGCTCCGGACCCTCGCACGATCGTGTTCACCCGCGGGACCACGGAATCGCTGAACCTGGTGGCCCAGGGGTGGGGACGCAAGTTCCTGAAGGAGGGCGACGAGGTCCTCCTCACCGACATGGAGCACCACTCGAACATCGTGCCCTGGCAGCTCACGGCGCAGGTGACCGGGGCGGTCCTCCGCTATCTCCCGCTCACCGACGACGGGCAGCTCGACCTCTCGGAGCTGGGATCGCTGCTGAACGAGCGGACCAAGATCCTGTCCGTGACCGGGATGTCCAACGCCCTGGGGACGATCACGCCGCTCGGCCAGCTCATCGAAGCCGCCCACGCGGTGGGTGCGGTCGTCGCGGTGGATGCCGCGCAGCTCGTGCCGCACAACGGGGTCTCCGTCAGCGAGCTCGACTGCGACTTCCTCGCGTTCAGCGGCCACAAGATGCTCGGCCCCACGGCGAGCGGCGGTCTCTACGCGAAGGCCGAGCTCCTCGACGCGATGGATCCGATGTTCGGCGGCGGAGAGATGATCCACGAGGTCTTCCACGACCACTCCACCTGGAAGGAGATCCCGTACAAGTTCGAGGCCGGGACGATGCAGATCGCGCAGCAGGTCGGCCTCGGCGTCGCGGTGGACTACCTCCAGGCCCTCGGCATGGATGCCGTCAGGGCGCACGAGGAGGAGATCACGCGCTACGCGCTCGACACGCTGCTGTCGGCCGGGGCCACGGTCTACGGGCCGAAGGACGCCGCCGCCCGCGGCGGCGCGGTGAGCTTCTGGTTCCGCGACGTCCACCCCCACGACCTGGCGACGGTGTTGGATGAGCAGGGCGTGGCGATCCGCGCCGGGCACCACTGCGCGCAGCTCGTGATGCGCCGGTTCGAGACGCCGGCGACGGCTCGGGCGTCGTTCTACGTGTACAACACGCGCGACGAGGTGGACGTCCTCGTGGACGCGCTGGCGAAGGCGGAAGCATTCTTCAGGGACTAGCGTTCGGAGGGACCGTGGCGCTCGACGACATCTACAAGGAAACGATCCTCGATCACTACAAGAACCCTCGGAACAAGCGCGAGCTGCCGGGGGCGGCCGTGACGTGCACGAAGAACAACCCGCTCTGCGGCGACGAGATCACGGTCTCCGCCAACCTCGAGGACGGGAAGCTCCTGGAGGTCACGTTCGAGGGCGCGGGGTGCTCGATCAGTCAGTCGAGCGCTTCGATGATGACGGAGTCGGTGGGCGGCAAGACGGTCGAGGACGCGATGTCCCTCGCCGCGGACGTGCGCGGGATGCTGGCGGGCGAGGTCGAGCCCGACGAGGACGTCTTCGGCGACCTCGTCGCGCTGAAGGGCGTCGTGAAGTACCCGATCCGCATCAAGTGCGCGGTGCTGGCGTGGGACGTCCTGCAGGAGGCGGTCTCGGACGGCGGTGCCGCGAGCGGCGCCGCCGCCCACTAGCCACTCGGCGCGCGCCGACCGTCTACCCTGGCGCCCGTGCCGACGACGACACCGAGGCGAACGCGCTCACTGAAGCCCTCGCTCGACTGGCTCCTGGTCCTGGTTCCCCTCGCGATCGTCCTCGAGATCGCGGGCGGCCCCGACCTCGCGATCTTCCTCACCTCCGCAGGCGCGATCCTGCCCCTCGCGGGACTGATCGGCCGCTCCACCGAGCAGCTCGCGCTCCACGTCGGTCCACGCCTGGGCGGGCTGATCAACGCCACGTTCGGCAACGTCACCGAGCTGATCATCGCGATCTTCCTGCTCCTCGAAGGGAAGATCGAGATCGTGAAGGCATCCCTCACCGGCTCGATCCTGGGGAACCTGCTCCTCGTGCTCGGCCTGTCCTTCTTCGTGGGCGGGCTGAAGCATGAGGAGCAGGAGTACAACGCCCGGGCGGCCTCGGTGCACGCGACCTCGCTGGTGCTGGCGGTCACCGGTCTGCTGATGCCCGCGCTGTTCGCGCTCGGCGGCAACCACAGCCTGATCCAGCGTGAGGTCGTCTCCGGAACGGTGGCTGCCGTGCTGATCACCCTCTACATCGCGGCGCTCGCCTTCACGCTGATCACCCACGAGCACCTGTTCCGCACGCCGGCCGAGCACGAGGAGCCGTCGTGGTCGCGCCGGAAGGCCATGGGCATCCTGCTGGCCTCAACGGGCCTGGTCGCTCTGATGTCGGAGTTCCTCGTCGGGTCGCTCGAGCCGGCGATCGAATCGCTCGGGCTGTCCGAGCTGTTCGTCGGGTTGATCCTGATCCCGATCATCGGGAACGCGGCCGAGCATTCCTCGGCGGTGCTCTTCGCCCTGCGGAACAAGGTCGACGTCACGCTCGAGATCGCGATCGGCTCATCCACGCAGATCGCGCTCTTCGTCGCCCCGGCACTGGTGTTCATCTCGCTGCTCATCGGGCACCCGATGGACTTCGTGTTCAGCACGTTCGAGGTCGCCGCGGTTGCGCTCTCGACGTTCCTCGTGTTCATGATCTCGGTCGACGGCCGATCGAACTGGCTGGAAGGAGCGCAGCTCATGGGTGCCTACGGCATCATGGCGATCTCCTTCTACTTCGTGCAGTGATGAGACGGACCCTGCTCTCGACGTTCGCGGCTGGCGCGCTGCTCCTGTTGCTGGGAGGGTCGGCAGCCGGACAGTCCGGTGGCGAGGTCATCCATTCGCTACGTGGTCGAGATCCGGATCCTCGACGACGGCGACCTGGCGGTCACGGAGACGATCGACTATGACTTCGGCAGCGAGCTCCGTCACGGCATCTTCCGCACGATCCCTTCGCGGTTCCCGTACGACGACGTGAACGATCGCGTGTACCCGATAGAGGACGTGTCGGTGGAGAGCCCCACCGCTCCGGCCGATGTCGAGGTCTCCGAGGAGGGCGGCACCACGACGATCCGGGTCGGCGATCCCGACGTGGAGATCTCGGGTCTCCACACGTACGTCCTGACGTACCGGGTCGAGGGCGCGCTGAACGGGTTCCCAGATCACGACGAGCTCTACTGGAACGCGATCGGCGACGAGTGGCAGGCGCCGATCGAGCGAGCCGCCGTGACGGTCATCGCGCCAGCTTCTATCGAACGCGTCGCCTGCTTCCAGGGCTACGAAGGGTCGACGGAGCCCTGCGCTCGGGCGACCAACGACGGTTCGCGCGGCCACGTTCATGCCGGGCCGCGAGCTGGCTGCGTTCGAAGGATTGACCGTGGTTGTCGCGATCCCGAAAGGGGCTGTGCCCGAGCCAGCTCCGATCCTCGAGGAGCGCTGGTCCGCGGGCCGAGCGTTCAGCGTCAACGCCGGAACGGTCGCTGGCGCCGTCGCCGTGCTCGGGCTCTTCGGGGGTCTGTTGGGGCGTCTGTGGTGGCGGGAGGGAAGGGATCGCCGCTTCATCGGGTCGCAGATCGACCAAGTGATGGGCAGCCCGGGCGGCGACAGCGAGCAGGTCCCGCTGGGTGAGGGCGACGCGGAGGCCCCCGTCGAGTTCGCGCCCCCGGAGAACGTTCGTCCGGGGCAGATCGGGACTTTGCTCGACGAGCGCGCCAACGTGATCGACGTCACTGCGACGATCGTCGATCTCGCCGGGCGTGGGTTCCTCCTGATCCAGGAGATCCCGGATTCGGGCCTCTTCTCCAAGACGGACTGGACACTGATCCGTCTGGAAGGCGCGGAGAGCGAGCTCCTCGCGTACGAACGGAAGCTCCTCGACGGCCTCTTCCGGGACGGGAACGAGGTGAAGGTCTCGGAGCTGAAGACGACGTTCTCGGATCGGCTGCATGGTGTGGAGAGCGCTCTCTATTCGGACGCGATGCGCCAGAAGTGGTTCCGTGCCCGGCCCGACCAGGTGCGCCTCCGGTGGGCGGGAGCCGGCGTGTTCCTGCTCGTCGCCGGGGCCGCGGTCACGTTCGTGCTCGCCCGTTGGACGCATTGGGGCATCGTCGGGGTGCCCGTGATCGTGGCCGGTCTCGCGCTCTCGCTGATGGCGAGACAGATGCCGGCTCGCACGGCGAAGGGTACCGCGATGCTCCGCCGCATCCGTGGCTTCCGCCTGGTGATCGCCACCGCGGAGCAGCACATGGCCCGGTGGGCCGAGGAGGAAAACGTCTTCACGCGCTACCTGCCGTACGCGATCGTCTTCGGGCTCACGGAGAAGTGGGCGAAGGCGTTCGAGGATCTCGGGCTCCAGCCCGACACGTCGAGCTGGTACGTGGGCCCGCAGATGTTCACGGCGGCCGCGTTCGCGGACTCGGTCGACGGCTTCGCGGTGACCACCGGTGGAACGCTCGCCTCCACGCCGGCGTCCTCGGGCTCGAGCGGGTTCGGCGGTGGCGGCTCCTCCGGCGGAGGCGGCGGCGGCGGAGGCGGCGGCTCCTGGTGACGCTGGACGTGGTCTTCTCCGAAGACCCGCGCGACTTCCTCCGCCGCGACTGGAGCGACCTCGTTCGGCTCGACCCGGCCGGAACGATCTTCCACACGCCGGACTTCCTGAAGCTCTATTGGGAGGAGTTCGGCGAGGAGCCCGACCACCTACTGCTCGCCTTCGGCGAGGACGCCGGCACCCAGGTGGCGGCCGCGGCCTTCGAGCGGATCGAGGACACCCTCCGGTTCCTCGGCGGGACAGAGGTAACGGACTACCTCGGCCCCGTCGGTCGCCCGGACGTAGCGACGGCGTTCAGCGATCGCCTCTGGGCGGAGCTGCTCGACCGAGCCGACTGGCGCACGGCGGATCTCCGCGGCCTTCCCGAGAGCTCTGCGTGGCTGCCCGCGCTGCGCGATGCCGCCGTGGCACACGGGCTCGCCGTCGAAGAGACCGAGGACCAGAACGGTGTCGCGCCGTTCCTCGAGCTCCCTGCTACATGGGACGGTTACCTCCAGCAGATCCCGTCGAAGCTCCGCCACGAGATCCGACGGAAGGCGAACAAGCTCGAGGCGGAGGCGGGCCCGGTTCGGATCGAGACCGCGACGAGCGGAACCCTGCTGCCGCTCCTCGATCGGTTCGTGGAGCTGCACCGGATGAGCGAGGGTCCCAAGGGCGTGTTCATGGTCCCGGGTATGGAGATCTTCTTCCGGCGGCTGGGGCAGGCGCTGTGCGAGCGCGGCATCTTCCGGTTGTCGTTCATCCGCGTGAACGGCGAGCTCGCCGCGGGCACGATCGGCTTCGTGTTCGAAGGGACGTACTCCCTGTACAACTCGGCGTTCGATCGGGGATGGCAGCGGCTCGCGCCCGGGATGGTTCTCGTGGCGGAGAACGTGCGCGAGGCGATCGAGCACGGGTGCGCGGTCTTCGACTTCCTGAAGGGGGACTACGCCTACAAGTACCGCTTCGGCGCCCAGAGACGATCGGTGAACCGCCTCGTCGTCTCCCGCTAGGCGGGTCGGAGCCCCGCGGTGGCAAGTGTCGAACCGTCGGGCGCGCGGATCGTGAGCCCGCTCATGGAATCGATGCTCCGGTCGGTGACCCACCAGACCGCCGCGTCACCGTCACCTTCGAAGTCGATCGGCCCCGGGTCCCAGGTGGTTCCGTCGGAACGGGACACGAGGAGGGACCCCCGTCCGTTCAGGTGGGGCGTCCGCACGAAGACGACGACGAACGACTGGTCGTGGCTTGACTCGTAGGCCACGACGCTGCCGGCGACCGGCGTGTGCGTCGCCGGCTGGAGCGTGCCCACCTTGAAGCCGGTGCCGCCGAGCGTGGCCAGGACCGTGCGGAAGCTCGCGGCGTCCCTCGCCTCCTCACGTGCCCGTCCGAGCTGGATAAGTCCGAACGTGGCCGCGAGGACCGCGAGCGAGATCGAGGCGGCGACCGCGATCCTCCATCCACGGGGTGCGGGCGCGCGGCCTCGTGTGGTCTTCTCGTCGGCCCACTCCTCGGACAACACCGTGATCACACGGTCGTGCAGACCGGACGGCGTGGGTCGTTCCAACGTGGACCCGAACACGCGGAGGCCGTCCTCAAGGGCGTCGAGCTCTCGTCGACAGTCACCACACCCACGGAGATGCCGGCGGACCCCGAGCTCGTCTGTCTCGCCCGCGGCGCCCAGGACGAAGTCGGGGAGGTGTGGACGGACGTCCTCACACGTCGTCACGGTCACCTCCCCTGGCCGACTCGATGTCGGAGGCGAGGAGATCGCGGAGGCGGAGCAGCGCGGCTCGGATCCGGGTCTTCGCCGTCCCCACCGGGATGCCCTCGAGGTCGGAGATCTCGGCGCTCGTCTTCCCACCGAGGTACGCCAGCTCCAATGCGGCCCGTTGCTCGGCCGGCAGCGACGACATGGCGCGCCGGGCTCGGTCGGTCAGGTCGACCGTCACCGCGCGCTCGTCGGGACCGGGACCTTGGTCGACCTCGGTCGGACGGCCGGCGGATTCGAGCGTCCGGACCTCCAGCACGCGGCGCCTGATCGCGTCGATCGCGAGCGAACGGGCCATCAGCAGCACCCACGTCTCCAGCTTGCCCCGCGAGCGGTCGTACCGGTCGGCGTTCCGCCACAGCTTCACGAACGTGTCCTGGACGAGATCCTGCGCGGCGGCCTCGTTGCCGAGCATCACGAGCCCGAGCCCGTAGATCCGGCCCGCGAACCGCTGGTAGAGGACGTCGGCCGCGCCGACGTCGCGCGCCGCGAACGAGCGCATCAGGCGCTGGTCGGCATCGCGCTCGTCGGGCATCTGGGACAAACGGTACACAGGTTCCGTTCACGCAAGAGGTACGAGCGAGGGGCGGCGGCGGTTCCCTCAGACGAACGCGCGGATGTGGCGGAGGATCGTCACGCCGAGCTGCGCGTCGATGCCCGTCACGAGGTTCCCGGAGGCGAGGACGTCCTCGGCGGGGATCCGTCGGGCGGCGACGAGCGCGAGGTGCGGGGCACGGCCGACGATCGTGGTGTTGGGCTTCGTGTCGGCCGGCGGCACCTCACCGGCGCCGAGGCCCCAGTGCCATCGGCCTCCTCCCGCTCCGTCGACCTCTACCTCGACGCTGTACCCGGTGAGGTCAAGACCCGCTTCGGCGAGGGCCCACGGGAGCATGCGGATCCCCATGTCGATCGTGAGGTGGATCGGCCAGTGCTGATACTCGGGGCCGAGGCCGTTCGTGGCGCGCATGTCCTCGCCGTGCACCCACCACTCGACGATGCGCGACTGGATGAGGTACCGGGCCGCGATCTCGCCCGCGAGCCACGGGAATCGTCCCTTGTCCCACTCGTCCTCGGAGAGGAGCCCGGCGTACCCGAGCAGCGCGTCCGCCGCTTGCCCCCACGTCACGAGGACCTCGCGCGTGGGCAGGCCCGACCGCCGCTCGACCGCCCACTCGTTGAACCCGTCGACGGTGAACGGTCGGCCGTCGAGATGCCGCCGATACTCCTCGAGCTCCTCGGGCGGATCGCCCTTCACGACGTGGGCGGCAGCGGTGTCCTGCGCGGCGAGATGGGCCATCACGTCGCGGTTCCACCAGCCGGGGAGCGCGCTCGGCTGTTCCCACGTCTGTGGGTCCGCGAACTGCACGGTCCGGCCGAGCCGCTGGCGCTCCGCTTGTGCGATCCCGAGCAGCGTGGTGCGGTCCAGGCTCACGGCGCGGAATCGTACAGTACGGGCTGTGCTCGCTCCGCCCGCCGATCACGTCGCGCTGACGGACGAGCTCTGATGGGAGCGATCGAACGCTTCACCGATGCGGCGCGCGAGCTCGGGCTCGAGCCGAAGATCCGGAGGTTCCCTGAGGGGACGAAGACGGCCGTCGATGCCGCGCGGGCGATCGGGTGTGACGTCGAGCAGATCGTGAAGTCGCTGGTGTTCATGGCGGACGGGAACCCAGTGATCGCGTACACCTCGGGTGGCAATCGCGTGGACCCGTCCAAGCTGGCCCGGCTCGCCGGCGCGTCCGAGTCGCGGAGGGCGACACCGGAGGAGGCACGCGCCGCCACGGGCTTCGCCGTAGGTGGCACGCCGCCGTTCGGCCACCCGGCGCCTGTTCGTTCCTTCGTGGATCCCGCATTGCTTGCGTTCCAGGAGATCTGGGCGGCGGCGGGAACGCCGGACGCGGTGTTCCCGCTCACACCGTCGGAGCTCCGGCGAGCGACGGGAGCGGAGACCGCGGATTTCACCGAGGGATGACGGCGACCAGGGTAGAATCTTGGGCATGACAGCGACCGGAGACACCATGGCCCAGACCGCCGAAGAGACCGCCCCGCAGACCAGCCGCAAGTCCATCCAGCTGACCGAGACCGCTGCAGGCGAGGTCCAGAAGCTGATCACGGAAGAGGGGCGTCCGGACATCGCGCTGCGGATCGCCGTGCAGCCCGGCGGCTGCTCGGGTCTCCGCTACGCGATGTACCTCGACGACCAGGTCTCCGAGAAGGACCTGCTCGAGGAGCAGTTCGGCGTCAAGGTCGTCGTGGACAAGATGAGCGTGCCGTATCTGACCCAGGCCACCATCGACTGGGTGGACTCGCTCGAGGCCTCAGGGTTCACGATCGACAACCCGGCCGCGCAGAGCTCCTGCGCCTGCGGCCACTCGTTCCACTAGGCGGTCCCGCAGCTCCCGTCGCCGGTGAACCGGACCTCGACGCCTGCCTCGAGGTCGAGCGTGTCTCGATACAGCCGAAGATCGGTACGTCACCGGCTCCCAGAACCACGAGACGGAGTCGCCCCGCTGCATGCAACGTCCGTGGTACTCCGCCTCCATGACGATCGACGCCTCTCGGCCCGGAGCGAGGGTGAACGGGTGCCAGGGCTCCTCTGACGTGTAGCCGATGGGTCCACCGCTGCTCCACGGATCGGGGATGACTTCGATCGCAGGCGGGTGAGGGATCCACGCACCAATCGGATCCAGCGGACGTTCCGATGCCGTCGATCGTCACCGCCACGGGCCCGCTGTTCGAGATGGAGAGCGGTAGCGGAACGTTGACCGTTCGCCCGGTCGGAACCGCGAATACCGTCACCGCGCATGTCGAACGCATCCGACCGAATCATCTTCACGTCCGCCCGGTCGGTGCCCATCCCAGACTTCCCTGCACGAGCGGCGCGTAGTTCGCGTCCAGAGTACTGCCGAGCGTGAGGAGGGTCACCAGATCCGACCACGACGACGGGATGAGAACCCGGAGCCATCGACGACGCGGAGCGATCGTCCGAGCTTCACCCGTGTGAGGAGGACGAACGATCGTGTCCACGGATGCACCGTACGCCCGCCAGCGCAACGGGTCCAGATGCGTCTAGGAGACGGTGTCCAGGCCCGCGCGGACGCCGTCCACGAGTTCCTGGAGCTGGGACTCCTCGATGATCAAGGGCGGGCTCACGGCGAGCGCGCCGCCGACCAATGGCCGGACGAGAACGCCGGCCTCGCGGGTCGCGGCGCCGACGCGGGCACCCAGGGCGGGGTCTTGGTCGACGAGGTCGGAGCGCAGCTGCACGGCGGCGAGCAGCCCGACGCCCCCGCGCACGTCCTCGACGAGCTCGTGATCGGTCAGCTGCTTCAGCGCATCGAGCAGGGATCCCTCCATCGCCTTCGCGCGGGCGGGCAAACCTTCGTGCTCGAGGATGTCGATGTTGACGAGTGCCGCTGCCGCGACGGCCGCATGACCGCTGTACGTGTAGCCGTGGCGCCACATCCCCGCGCCCTCGGCCCAGAACGGCTCGGCCACGCCCGGTGAGGCGAGGACCGCGCCCAACGGCAAGTAGCCGCTCGAGATCCCCTTCGCACAGACGAGGAGGTCCGGCTCCAGGCCGAAGCGGGTGGAGGCGAACCAGTCCCCGCATCGGCCGAAGCCCGTGATGACCTCGTCGGCGACGAACAGGACGCCCGTGTCACGGCACACCGCACGGACGGCATCGAGGTAGCCGTCCGGAGGTGGGAACACGCCGCCCGCCCCGATCACCGGCTCGCAGAAGAACGCCGCGACGTGCTCCGGCCCGACGTCGTCGATCGCCGCGCGCAGTGAGTCGGGATCGTCCCACGGCACCTCCAGGACGTCTTGGATCAGCGCGCCGTGTCCGGCAGCGTTCGCCGGGATGCCCGCGAGCGAGGTACCGGCGGTGTGCATCCCGTGGTACGCCTTCTCCCGTCGCACGAGGATCGTGCGATCCGGCTCATCGAGGAGCTGCCAGTACCGCCGCGCCATCTTCGTCGCGGTGTCGATCGAGTCGGAGCCACCGCTCGTGAGGAACACCTTGGAGCCGGGGACCGGGGCGAGCCCCGCCACCCGGTCGGCGAGCTCGAGCGTCACCGGGGTCACGATGTCGCCGAAGTTCGAGTAGGTCGGCAGCTTCGCCATCTGCGCCGCCGCCGCCTCGCCGATCTCGGCACGGCCCCAGCCGACGTTGCAGTACCACAGGGACGCCGTCGCATCGAGGTAGCGGGTGCCGTCGACGTCCCAGACGTAGCAGCCGTCCCCACGGTCCAGGACGAGCTCGCCTCCCGCGGCGATCGCGGCCATGTCGGCGAACGGATGCCAGTAGGACTGCGCCACGTCGGGGACGCTACCAGCAGCGACGCGCGCTTCCGAGGACCCTCGGTCGAGCTATCCCGGTTCGTACGCGAGGTTCGGGGCGAGCCATCGCTCCGCCTCGGCGAGGGACTCGCCCTTGCGGCGCGCGTAGTCCTCGACCTGGTCCTTCGCGATCCGCCCGACGTGGAAGTAGCGGGCGGCCGGATGCGCGAGGTACAGACCGCTCACGCTCGCCGGGGGCATCATCGCGCACGAAGTCGTCAGGTCGATCCCGGTCTCCTCGGCGGCGTTCAAGAGCTCGAACAAGGTTCGCTTCTCGCTGTGGTCCGGGCAGGCCGGGTAGCCGAAGGCCGGCCGGGTGCCGCGGTAACGCTCCTTGATCAGGTCCTCGCCGGAGAGCTGCTCGTCCGGCGCGTACCACTCGCGCCGGACCTGTTGGTGGAGGTATTCCGCGAACGCCTCCGCGAGGCGGTCGGCGAGCGCCTTGGTCACGATCGCCCGATAGTCGTCGTGCTCGGCCTCGTACGCCTTCGCGAGATCGTCGGCCCCGAAGCCCGCGGAGACGGCGAACGCGCCCACGTGATCGCGCACGCCCGAGTCCAGAGGGGCGACGAGGTCGGCGATCGACTTGTTGGGCTCACCCTCGCCACGGTCACCCTGCTGTCGGAGGCAATGGAAGACGTAGCCGCCCTCGGTCACGATGTCGTCGCCTTCGGCGCGCGCCGGGAAGTAGCCGTAGACGCCGCGCGCCTCGAGCAGCCGCTCGTCGATGATCCGGTCCAGCACCTCTTGCCCGACCTGGAACAGCTCGCGAGCCGTCTCACCCATCTGCGGATGGTCGAGGATCTGCGGGTAGCTCCCCTTGAGCTCCCACGCCGTGAAGAAGAACGTCCAGTCGATGTACTCGCGGAGCGTCGCGAGGTCCGGCTCCACCGTCCGGGTGCCGACGAAGGGAGGCGGGGGAGCGTCCTCTTGGCGCCAGTCCACCTTGAGTCGGTTCTCGAGCGCCTTCCGGTACGGCAGGAGCGGTTGCTTCTGCTTCTCCTCGTGGAGCTTCCGGAGCCGCTCCTGGTCCGTGCGGTTGTCGGCGTCCAGCTTCGCTTTCCGCGGTTCGTCGAGCAGCGCGCTCATCACCCCGACGACACGGGACGCGTCCACGACGTGGACGACGGGCTGGGCGTAGACCGGGGCGATCTTGACGGCGGTGTGCTGCTTCGAGGTCGTAGCGCCGCCGATCAGGAGCGGGAGGTCGAGGCCGCGGCGCTCCATCTCCGTGGCCACGTTCACCATCTCGGTGAGCGAGGGGGTGATCAGCCCGGAGAGACCGATCACGTCGGCCTTCTCCCGCGCCGCCGTGTCCAGGATCGTTTCCGCGGGCGCCATCACGCCGAGGTCGACGACCCGATAGTTGTTGCAGCCCAGGACCACGCCGACGATGTTCTTGCCGATGTCGTGCACATCGCCCTTCACCGTGGCCGTCACGATCGTGCCCTGGGCGGACCCGACGAGGCCCAGGCGCTCCTTCTCCTCCTGCATGAATGGCTCGAGGTAGGCGACCGCCTTCTTCATCGCGCGCGCCGATTTCACGACCTGCGGGAGGAACATCTTGCCCGCGCCGAAGAGGTCGCCAACGATCTGCATCCCGTCCATCAGCGGGCCCTCGATCACCTCGAGCGGCCGCTCGTAACCCTGCCTCGCCTCTTCGGCGTCCTCCTCGATGAAGGCGTCGATCCCGTGGACGAGGGCGTGGGAGAGTCGCTCCTCGACCGAGCCTTCCCGCCAGGTCAGGTCCTGCTCTGTCCGCATCGCCTCGCCCGTGACCGTCTGCGCGAACGTGAGCATCCGTTCGGTCGCGTCGGGCCGTCGGTTGAAGAGCAGATCCTCCACGTGCTCCAGGAGGTCCTTCGGGATGTCGTCGTACACGGGGAGCTGTCCCGCGTTCACGATCGCCATGTCGAGTCCGGCCTGGCGCGCGTGATAGAGGAACGCCGAGTGCATCGCCTCGCGGACCACGTCGTTCCCGCGGAACGCGAACGAGAGGTTCGAGACGCCGCCGGAGATCTTCACTCCAGGACACCGCCGCTTGATGATGCGGGTCGCGTCGATGAACGCTCTCGCGTAATCCGCGTGCTCCTCCATGCCGGTAGCGATCGCGAGGATGTTCGGGTCGAAGATGATGTCCGACGGGTCATAGCCGGCCTGCTCGGTGAGCAGTCGGTACGCGCGCTCGGAGATCTCGACCTTCCGGTCCACGGTGTCCGCCTGGCCCTGCTCGTCGAAGGCCATCACCACGACGGCCGCGCCGTAGCGCTGCACACGCCGGGCCTTGTCGAGGAAGTCTTCCTCGCCCTCCTTGAGGCTGATCGAGTTCACGACCCCTTTGCCCTGGACGCACTTCAGGCCCGCCTCGATGACATCCCAGCTGGACGAATCCACCATGATCGGCACCCGTGCGACCTCCGGCTCGGTGGCGAGGAGGTTCAGGTACGTGGTCATCGCCTGGGGACCGTCCAACAGGTCGGTGTCCATGTTTACGTCGAGGAGGTTCGCGCCGTTCTGGACCTGCTCGCGTGCGACGTCGACGGCGGCCTGGAAGTCGCCGCTCTCGATCAGGCGCCGGAACCTCTTCGAGCCGGTGATGTTCTGCCGTTCTCCCACCATCACGAATCCGGTGTCGGGACGGACCACGAACGGTTCGAGTCCGCTGAACGACGTGAACGTCTCGTTCGGATCGGGGACCATGCGCGGTGGCAGGTCGCGGATCACCTCTGCGATCTGGCGGATGTGCTCCGGGGTCGTCCCGCAGCAGCCCCCCAGGACGTTGGCGAGGCCGGCACGCGCGAATTCTCCGAGGTAGCCGCTCGTGATCTCCGGGTCCTCGTCGTGCAATCCCATCGCGTTGGGCAGACCGGCGTTGGGGTAACAGGCCGTGTAGGTGGGCGCGATGCGTGAGAGCGCCTCGAGGTACGGGCGCATCTGCGCGGCGCCGAGCGAGCAGTTGACACCGACGATCATCGGCTCGGCGTGCTCGACCGAGAGCCAGAACGCCTCGGCGGTCTGTCCCGAGAGGTTCCGCCCGCTCTGATCGACGGCCGTGAAGGAGAGCCAGAGCGGCAGGTCCGGCGCGACGTCCTGAGCGGCCGCGATCGCCGCTTTGGCGTTCAGGGTGTCGAAGATCGTCTCGATCTGGAGAACGTCGACACCCCCGTCGGCGAGTCCGCGGATCTGCTCAGCGTAGGCCTCCGTCAGCTCGTCGAACGTGATCGTGCGGAACGCGGGGTCTTCGACCTTGGGTGAGATCGAGAGCGTGCGGTTCGTCGGCCCGAGCGACCCGACCACGAACCGGTCCTCGGCGCCGTCGAGCGCCCGCCGGGCGTTCTCGGCCGCGGCGCGGTTCATGTCGTAGACCAGGTGCTCCAGACCGTACTCGGCCTGGGAGACGGGGCTCCCGTTGAACGTGTTCGTGCTGAGGATCCAGGCGCCGGCGGCCAGGTAGTCGCGGTGGATCGATTCGACGATGTCGGGCCGGGTGAGGCCGAGGACGTCGTTGTCCCCCCGGATGTCGCGCGGGTGGTCCTTCAGGAGCTCACCGCGGAAGTCCTCCTCGGACAGCTCGAGCGTCTGGATCGCCGTGCCCTTCGGACCCTCGAGCACGAGGATCCGTTCGGCCAGCAACGCCGTCAGCCTGCTCCGTACGTCCACCCGATAACCCTACCGCCGAGCACGGATGCGACTGCGAGCCTCGGCGCGTCGGAGTACCCTCCGCTCATGCGAGTCGTGCCGACCGGGAGATCGGTGCTGCGGGGGAGGGATGCTTCGACCTCCTCCCGCCGGCGATCCGCTACCCAGGTGCGCCGCGCGGTGGCAGCCCTCAACGCCGTCCCGTTGTTCGACGGGTTCTCCAAGCGACATCTCCACCGTCTCGCCGCGGAGGCCGAGGTCGTCGCGTTCGAGGCCGACCGGGCGATCGTGGAGGAGGGAGGGGCGGGGGAGGCGATGTTCGTCGTCCTGAGCGGGGGAGCCCGCGTCACCCGAGGGGGCAGGAAGGTGGCCACCCTGGTCCCCGGCGACTTCTTCGGAGAGCTGTCGGCGTTGGACGGTGGCCCGAGGACAGCGTCGATCGTCTCCGAGACGCCCATGGAGCTCCTCCGGCTGTTCCGGCACACGCTGCGCCGGATGGTCCAGGAGGAGCCGTCGCTCGCGATGGGACTGCTCGAGGGGCTCGCGAGGCGGCTCCGCCAGGTGCAGCCCGGCGGGCCGGTCACCTGATCACCCCAGCTGGATGTCGAGTTCCTTCAGGGTGACATCGTCCAGCTCGATGTCGCCCGCCGACGCGTTCGTCCGGACGTGCTCCGGGTTGCGGCTCCCCGCGATCGCCGAAGTCACACCCGGCTGGTGCACGTTCCACGCGAGGGCGAGCTCGGCGAGACCGCAGCCGAGCCGCTCCGCCACCGGTCGGAGCCTGCTGACGACCTCCAGCGACGCCTCGACGTCGGCGAACGGTCCCTCGTCCTGCTCCGCCCCGCGCCAGTCACCCTCGGGGAACCGAGTCTCGGTGGTGACGGCGCCTGTCAGGAGGCCGAACGCCAGCGGCGCGTAGCTGACCACGCCGACGCCCTGTTCGCCGCACCAGCGGATGAGGTCCCCGTTCGCCCGCGTGAGCATCGAGAACTCGGGCTGGAGGGAGTCGACGTGGCGGATCGCGAGACAGACCTCGATCTGGCCCCGATCGAAGTTCGACACGCCGATGTGCCGGACGAGGCCCGCGTCCTGCAGGTCGCCCAGCGCGCCCCAGGTCTCCTCCAGCGGCACGCCCGTCTCGTCCGGCCAGTGGAGCTGGTAGAGGTCGATCCGGTCCGTCCCGAGGCGGCCGAGGCTCGTCTCGCAGGCGTTCCGGACCTGCGCCGGCGTGAAGCCGCTGCCCTCGGGCGCGGGAGCCACCTTCGTGGCGAGGGTCAGCTCGTCCCGCCGCCCGGCGATCGCGCGCCCGACCAGGAGCTCGGACACGCCGTCCCCGTAGACCTCCGCCGTGTCGATCCAGTCGATCCCGGCGTCGAGACCGGCCCGGATCGCGTCGATCACGACGTCATCGGACTCGTTGGCGCCCCACGCCGTCCCGCCGGCCTCCCACGCGCCGTACCCGACCACGGAGATCTCCGGGCCGTGTCTGCCGAGCTGTCGCCGACGCATCGCCGAGAAACTAGCAGCCACGGCCATCACAGCCGAACCCGCGCAGTAGGGTGTTCTCTTGGATGAGCAAAGCGGTACGAGAGCGGGAACGGATCGTCGTTCGGTTCGCCGGCGACTCGGGCGACGGCATGCAGTTGACCGGCGACCGATTCACGAGCGCCACGGCGGTGCTGGGCAACGACCTCGCCACGCTGCCCGACTTCCCCGCTGAGATCCGCGCCCCTGCGGGCACCGTCCATGGAGTGTCCGCGTTCCAGATCCAGTTCGCATCGAACGACATCACCACGCCCGGCGATCACGCCGACGTGCTGGTCGCGATGAACCCGGCGGCCCTCAAGGCGGATCTCGACAAGGTCGGGAAGGGTGGCGTGCTCATCCTGAACGAGGACTCGTTCACGGAGCGGAACGTCCAGAAGGCCGGGTACACCGCCGACCCCCTCCAGGACGGGACCCTCGACGGCTACCAGGTCTACAAAGTGCCGATGACCTCGATCACGGTGCGGGCGACCGAGGGCATCGGGATCGGCAAGAAGGAGTCGGAGCGGGCGAAGAACATGTTCGCTCTCGGGCTCGTTTCGTGGATGTTCGGTCGCCCGACGGACACGACGCTCAACTGGCTGGAGAAGAAGTTCGGTTCCCGCCAGGAGATCTTCGACGCCAACGTGGCGGCCTTCAAGGCAGGTTTCAACTTCGGCGAGACGACGGAGCTGTTCGCCGAGTCCTACAAGGTGGAGGCGGCGCCCCAGGTGCCGGGGACCTACCGCAACATCGACGGCGCCACCGCTCTCGCGTGGGGACTGATCGCCGCGTCGGAGCGCAGCGGTCTGCCTCTGTTCTACGCGAGCTACCCGATCACGCCGGCCTCCGAGCTCCTCCACGAGCTGTCCCGCCACAAGAACTTCGGCGTGGTCACGATCCAGGCGGAGGACGAGATCGCCGCCGCCAACATCGCCCTGGGCGCGGCGTTCAGCGGTCAGCTGGCCGTGACCGGGACGAGCGGGCCGGGCATCGACCTGAAGGCCGAGACGATCGGGCTCGCGGTGATCATGGAGCTGCCGATGATCATCGTGGACGTGCAACGCGCGGGCCCCTCGACCGGCATGCCGACGAAGACCGAGCAGGCGGACCTGCTGCTCGTGATGTACGGGCGCCACGGGGAGTCGCCGCTCCCGATCGTGTCGGCGTCGACGCCGTCGGAGTGCTTCACCGCCGCCCTCGAGGCCGCCCGGATCGCCGTCCGCTACCGGACGCCCGTGATCCTGCTCTCCGACACGTTCATCGCGAACTCCTCGGAGCCGTGGCCGATCCCCGACATCGAGAGCCTTCCGACGATCGATCCGGAGTTCGCGACGCCGAACGGACAGGATTTCCTTCCGTACGCGCGCGACGACAAGCTGGCGCGGCCCTGGGCGATACCGGGGACACCGGGCCTGGTGCACCGGATCGGCGGGCTGGAGCGCCAGGACGGGACCGGCAACATCAGCTACGACGCGGCCAACCACGAGCTGATGACGCGGCTCCGCCAGGCGAAGGTCGACGGCATCGCGGACGACATCCCGGCCCTCGAGGTCGAGGACCCGAGCGGCGAGGCCGAGCTGCTCGTGCTCGGCTGGGGCTCCTCGCTCGGCACGATCACGGCGGCCGTCGCCCGGGCGAGGGCCGACGGCCGCAACGTCGCGACGGCGCATCTACGGCACCTGAACCCGTTCCCCGCGAACACCGGCGACGTCGTGCGCGCGTACGGGAAGGTGTTGATCCCGGAGATGAACATGGGGCAGCTCGCGGCGCTGATCCGCGCGAAGTATCTGGTGGACGCGCGGTCGTACTCGAAGGTGCAGGGGCTGCCCATCTTCGCGGAGGAGCTCGAGCACGAGATCGCGAGGGTGCTCGATGAGTGACGTGATGCAGAACGGCGGGACCGCACCGGGCGACGCCTCGACGCTGACCAAGAAGGACTTCACGTCGGACCAGGAGCCCCGCTGGTGCCCCGGGTGCGGCGATTACGCGATCCTGTCCGCGGTCCAGGCGTTCATGCCGGAGCTCGGCATCGAGCCGCACAAGACGGTGTTCGTGTCCGGGATCGGCTGCAGCGGCCGGTTCACCTACTACATGGACACGTACGGCATGCACGGGATCCACGGGCGTGCCCCCGCCCTCGCCACGGGGATCGCGGTCGCGGCTCCGGAGCTGTCGGTGTGGGTCGTGACCGGTGATGGCGACGGCCTTTCGATCGGCGGGAACCACCTGATCCACGCGCTCCGCCGGAACGTCGACATCAAGATCCTCCTCTTCAACAACCAGATCTACGGGCTGACGAAGGGCCAGTACTCGCCCACGTCGGAAGAGGGGAAGGTCACGAAGTCCACGCCGTTCGGCTCCGTGGACCATCCGTTCAACCCGATCGCGCTCGCCCTCGGCGTCGAGGCGACGTTCGTGGCACGCACGGTCGACAACGACCGGCAGCATCTGACCGAGGTCCTCCGGCGGGCCGCCCAGCACAAGGGGACGGCGTTCGTCGAGATCTACCAGAACTGCAACGTCTTCAACGACGGCGCGTTCGACCTGCTGCGCGACAAGGCCCAGGGCAAGCACAACCAGATCCGGCTCGAGCACGGCGAGCCGATCGTGTTCGACGAGGGGAACCGATGCGTGCGCATCGGCGAGAACGGCCGGTACGAGATCGCGCCCACGGCCGAGACCGACCCGGACGGCATCGTGGTGCACGACGCCCACGGCCGGCCGTCGCTCGCGTTCGCGCTGGCCCACCTCTCCCGCGGCCCGGATGAACCCTCGTGCATCGGTGTCTTCCACGAGGTGGAGCGCCCGGTGTACGGACAGGCGATCCAGCATCAGCTCCAAGCCGCGAAGGAGCGTCTCGGCGCGGGCGACCTCGGCTCGCTCCTCCACGTCGGGGACACCTGGACGGTGGAGTAGCGGCTGGAGGGCCTCCGCGGGACTGGCTCAGCCGGCGGTCGGCGGACTGAACCGCGAGAGTGCCTCCGTGGAGGCCGCCTCCATCTGCCGGAGTTCGCGGACGGTCCCGGAGAGCATCCCGACGAGGGCATCGAGGTGGGATCGGTCCGCACCGTCCCCGAGACTCACCCGGAATCCCGTCGTCCCCGGGTAGCCGATCTGCTCCAGCACCGACGACGGGTCTTCGGGACGGCCGCTGCAGAGTGATCCGGCGCCGAGGCGGAAGCCGCGATCGTCGAGCGTCATCAGGAGCGTCGCGGGGTCGAGGCCGGCGACGCTGAAACCCACCAGGTGGGGCGTGCGGTGTGTCGCATGGCCGTGGACCGTCGTGCCGGGCACCTCTGCCAGCCGTTCCCGGAGCTCCGCGGTCAGCGTCCAGTGGGCGGCCGCGCGGTCGGCCATCGTGGCGAGGGACGCCGTGAGCGCGGCCGCCATCCCGGCGATCCCGGGGGTGTTCTCCATCCCGGAGCGACGCTTCCGCTCTCGGTCGTCCCCGCAGGGGTAGGCCGTGATCGCGACGCCGCGACGGACGTAGAGGGCTCCCACCCCCGGTGGCCCTCCGAACTTGTGCGCCGACAGCGACAGGAGGTCCGCGCCGAGGGCCGGTCCGTCCACCGGAAGCCGGCCCACGGTCTGGCAGGCGTCGGTGTGGAACCGCACGCCGGCTTCGCGCGCGAGCCGGGCCGCCTCGGCGACGGGCTGGATGGTTCCGAGCTCGTGGTTCGCGTGCTGGACGGATGCGAGGAGCGTGCCGGGAGCTCGCACCTCCGCGGCGAAGCGATCGAGATCGACCCGACCGTCTCGGTCGACGGGGACGACCACGACCTCGAACCCATCCGACTCCAGCGCGTGCCCGACACCGCTCACGGCCGGATGCTCGACGGCGCCGATCACGATCCGGGTGCCGAGCTCGCGGACCGCGCGGACGCCGCCCCAGATCGCGAGGGCGATCGATTCGGTGCCGCCGGAGGTGAACACGATCTCGTCGGGCTGGGCCCCGATCGCGGTGGCGACCTGCTCGCGTCCGTCGTCGAGCAGAGAGCGGGCCGCACGGCCCGGGGCGTGGATCGAGAGAGGGTCGCCGTACGACTCGAGGGCGGCGACGACGGCGTCGCGCGCCTCGGGAAGCAGGGGAGTGGCCGAGGCCGAGTCGAGGTAGAGGTCGGCGACCATCGCCGGCTCAGGGTACCGGGCGGGCCTGGGGCTACGGGGTGGCGGGCTCCCGTCCGCGCAGGAGCACGGCCGTATAGAGGACGCCGGCGATGATGGCGCCGGCGATCGGTCCCACGATCCAGACGAGCGCGTTCTCCCAGATCCCGCCCACGAGCGCCGGACCGAACCAACGCGCGGGGTTCATCGCCGCGCCGGTCAATGGTCCGAACGCGAGGATGTCGAAGGCGATCGTGAACCCGATCGTGAACCCCGCCGTCTTGTTCCAGGGACCCTTGTCGTCGACTGCGGTTCCGAACACCACGAAGACCAGGAAGAACGTGAGGATCGCCTCGATGACGATGCCCTTGCCGACGGCGACGCTCGGTGCGAGCGCCGGGGCGCCCGCGCCTCCGGCGTCGAACACGGCGTCGCCGACGACGTACCGGAGCAGGAGGGCGCCCATCACCGCACCGACCAGCTGGGCCACGATCAGGACCGCGCCCCGCTGGGTGCCGATCTTGCCGGCCGCCCAGAGGGCGATCGTCACCGCCGGGTTGACCTGGCCGCCGGAGATGTGGCCGGTGACGGAGACCATGACCGCGAGGACGAGACCGTGGGCGAGCGCCACGCCCACCAGGTCGAGCTGACCGGAGCTCGCGACGATCACCGCGCCGGCGCCCACGAAGATCAACGCGAACGTGGCGACGAACTCCGCGACCGCCGCCTTCCCCAGACTCTCCATCACGTCCTCCTTAGTCGTGGCTCCGACGGTTGCCCCCCGGGGCTGCCTCGATGCACGAGAGCGCGTGGGAAGGTAGATGGCCGCGTCTCGACGCGCCGAGCCTAGCTCCCCGTCCGGGACCGTTCAAAGACCGTGGGATCCGCCCCCGGCGGCTGCGTGGAAGCGAGTAGCATCGCCCGCGTGGATGTCCTGCTGGTGTCCCCGGACGCGCGCTCCCGGCAGCTGATGGCCCTCGCGGTCAGGAGCATCGAGCGCCGACTGGGCGAGGAGATCCGCTTCCGTGCGGCTCGCAACGGCGAGCTCGGCACCTGGGCGGCCCTCCGGGAGCGGCCGGACATGATCGTCGCGGACGAGATCGCGTCACGCGAGGGAGCGTTCGGGCTCGCGAGAACCCTCCGGGATCACGCCGAGCCCTACACGGGGGTCATCGTGATCCTGCTGGATCGCAAGCACGACGTCTGGCTCGCGAAGTGGTCGGGCGCCGACGCGTGGTTCGTGAAGCCCGTGGATCCGTTCGAGCTGGCCGACCGGCTGCTCGAGCTCGTGGCCGAGTCAACGACGAAGACCGAGCCAGAGACCGCGCCAGAGACCGTGAAGGAGAGCGTGTGAAGATCAAGGGGATCTGCAAGCGGGACGGCCGGGAGTTCTTCGCGGAACAGGTCGTGGCATCGGGCGGCGAGTGTCCCTGGGACGGGCAACCCTTCAACGCGGACTACGCTGCCGTGCTGGTGGAGTCGCTCCGCGAGGCCGAACGGCTGGGAACCGAGCTCGAACGGGCGCTCGAGCGGGTGACCTCGCTCCACCCGGCGTTCACCCTGGACGAGCACAGCGTGCTGGGGGAGCTGACGGACCAGCTCGGGCGGTTCCACCGGAACCTCGTCCGACAGGCCTGACGGTGGTCGCCGTGGCGGCGGACGGGAACGGCTTCGCGGTGGAGGTCCGGGGCGGCGAGGAGACATGGACCGTCGCGATCGTGAGCCCCGAGGGCGAGGTCGTGTCGGAGCGGGCGTGCCACGACGGCGCGGAGGCCAGAACGTACGCGTCGACGGTCCGCCAGCACATCTTCTGGCTGTCACCGGAGAAGTTCCGCGAGTACTACCGGATCCAGGGCAAGGTCGAGGGGTAGCCGATGGGGTTCAACGCGATGCAGCCGGGCAAGGTCAAGAAGGCGGACCTGATCATCGCCGGTGTGGCGCTGCTCGTGATCGTCGGACTCGTCCTGTGGGCGGTGCTGTGACCGATGGTCGGTCCCTCGCCGATCTCGATTACTGCTACCTGACGACCACCGGCCGGCGTTCGGGCGAGCCCCATCGGATCGAGATCTGGTTCGCGCTCGTCGACGGCGTGGTGTACCTCCTGTCCGGCGGCCGCGACCGATCGGATTGGGTGCGGAACCTCGAGGTCTCGCCCGACGTCGTGCTCGAGATCGGCGAGGAGAAGCGGACGACGCAGGCCCGGGTGGTGACGGATCACGAGGAGGACGCGCTGGCCCGGCGGGTCGTCGGCGAGAAATACCGGCCCCGCTCACGCGATGATCTGGACGACTGGGGGCGGACGTCGCTCCCCGTCGCGATCGATTGGCGCTAGCGTTCCTCGAAACCGATCGAGAACATGCGCTCCAGGTCGTGCTTCGAATACACCTGGAACGCGATCAGCGTCTCGGTGCGCTCCACGCCTCCGACCTTGGAGATCCCACCCGGGATCACCGTCTCGAGCTCGTCGTGCCCAGCGACCCGGACGACCGCGACCAGGTCGAACTCGCCCGCCACCGAGTAGACCTCGGAGACGCCGCCGATCTCCGCGATCGCTTCGGCGGCCTCGGGGATCTCGTCGATCTCGCACTGGATCAGGACGACGGCGTGGACGGTCATCGGCTCAGGTCCTTTCGAGGACGACGGCGAGCCCTTGCCCGCCGGAGATGCAGAGGGTGGCCAGGCCGAGCGAGACCCCACGCGCTCGCATCTGGTACGCGAGCGAGAGCAGGATCCGGGCGCCGCTCATCCCGATCGGATGGCCGAGCGAGATGCCGCCACCGAGGAGGTTCAATCGGTCGCGGTCGAACTTCAGCTCACGCTCGCACGCGAGCACCTGTGCCGCGAACGCCTCGTTGATCTCGATCAGGTCGATGTCGGCGAGGGAGAGGCCGGTCTTCTCGAGGACCTTCTTCGTGGCCGGCACGGGACCGATGCCCATGATCTCCGGCGGGACCCCCGCCCAGCTCATGCCGGCGATCCGGGCGAGGGGCTCCCTTCCCTCCACGCGGGCGCGCGAGGCCGACATCAGGATCATCGCTGCCGCTCCGTCCGTGATGCCGGCCGCGTTGCCGGCGGTCACGGACCCGCCCTCGCGGAACACCGGCGAGAGCTTCGCCAGCCCGTCGGCCGTGGTCTCGGGGCGCGGATGCTCGTCCTCGGCGATCGTGAGCGTCCCCTTCCCGGAGGGTTCGTTCGCCTCCACCGGGAACATCTCGGCCGCTCGGGCGTCGGCACCCTCGGCCGCCTTCGCCTGGGATTCGAGGGCGAACCCGTCCTGCTCCTCGCGCGAGAGCCCGTAGCGATCGACGAGGTTCTCCGCCGTTTCCCCCATCAGGAGACCGCAGAGGGGATCCAGGAGGCCGTCGCGGTACATCGCGTCGTGCACGGTGGCGTTGCCCATCCGGTACCCCGTCCGCATGCGGTCGAGGAGGAACGGCACGCGGGTCATGTTCTCCATGCCACCGGCCAGGACGACCTCGGAATCGCCCAGGGCGATCTGCTGCGCGCCGAGCTGCACCGCCTTCATGCCCGAGCCGCACGCGATGTTCACGTTGTAGGCGGAGATCTCCTCCGGGACGCCGGCGTGGATGCTCACCTGCCGTCCGGTGTTCGGCCCGTTGCCCGCCTGACGCGCGTGACCCAGGATCGTCTGATCGATCTGATCCGCCGACACACCGGCTCGGCCCAGGGCCTCGCGCGAGGCGGCAGCCCCGAGCTCGACCACCGGGGTGGCTGCGAAGGAGCCCAGGAACTTGCCGATCGGGGTCCGGGCGCCCTCGAGGATCACCGTCTGCTCCATGTGGGCCAGTGTATCCGGGCCTCCGTTGAGGACCTCGGTCCATCGGTGCTCGAGCGAGTCAGACCTCGGCGCGGGTCCCCGCGTAGAGGTCGCGGAGCGCTCCGATCTCGCCGCCGTGGTGGGCGTCGTGCTGGATCATGGTCCAGAAGATCCGCCAGATCGGCCAGAGCTCGCCCCAGTTGGTCCGCGCCGGTCGCTCCAGATCGGCCTCATCGACCTCGGCCAGATCCTGGGTCAGGAGGGCGTGGCCCGCGTCGAGCATCGCGATCGCGTCCGCCACGGTGCCGGGAGTCTCGATGGTGCGCCAGGTGAGGGCGCCCGGGCCGAAGGCGTGCTCGTGGTACATCACCTTGCACATCGCGATGTGGGTCAGGCGCCAAGCGATCGTCGTGAACGGCGCGGGGACGGGATCGGGTTCCTCGTAGTGGTGATCCCAGCGGCCGTCCTCGGTCCGGAAGATCGTCCACGAGCCGGCGATCGGCTCCCAGAAGAACTCCTCCTCCGCCAGACCGTGCAGACGTTGACGCATGTCGTGGAAGGCTTCCGACATCTCGCGTTCGAGGAGCTCGACGGCAGGGCCCACGACAGCACGAGCCTACCGCCGGCTCGCGCGAGGTCGTTCGGCGTCCTTCTCGTTCGTCCAGCGGACGATCTTCGCGATGCGGGCGCCACCGTCGACGGGCTCCGAGAGGGGGACGTCGCACGCGATCAGACGGACGGGGTTCCTGGCCAGCCAGGAACGCACCGCCGACAGCTCGTCGGCGCGCTCGCGCGGGCAGGGTTCGGGGATGGGCTCCACGTCCGTGTCGTCCGCCCGCGCGAGCGCACCCCCCACGAAGGCCAAACGGCGCTCGCCTTCCGCAACGAGCTCGAGATGACCGGCTCCGACGAGCCAGGCGTCCTGGCGCGACCGGTGCAACGCCGAGGCGAGGGCACGGAGCCGGTCGCGGACGGAGGCGGCCTCTTCGAATCGCTCGGCGTTCGCCAGCCGGCGCATCCGAGCTTCGAGCGCTCCGAGGAGCCCGTCCGGGGACTCGAGGGAGGAGAGGAGATCCCGGACGAGCTCTCCGTAGCGCTCGGTGTCGATCCCGCCGTCGCATGGGGAGGGACATCGGCCGATGCCGGCGAGGGCGCAGGGAGTGAACCGCGTGCGCGCGCCCATCGAGCGGGTGCAGCGACGGAGCGGGATGATCTCCTCGAGCGCCTCCTTCGCCAACCGGGCCGCCCCCGATCCCGAGAAGGGCCCTAGGTACGCGCAGCCGTCGTCGGCCCCAGCACGATGAACCACCTTGAGCCGGGGGAACGCCTCGGTCGGATCGAGCTTCAGGTAGGCGAACCGGCGCCACGTCGTGCCGCGACGGTTGTACTTGGGCTCGTGGCGCCGGATCAGCCTCGCCTCGAGAACCAGGGCCTCGAGCTCGCCACCCGGGGTTTCCTCACCTTCCACGCGGTTGACCTCGCCAAGGAGGTTCTCCACTTTCTTGCGTTCGTCGCCGTAGAAGTAGGACTTCACGCGTGTCCGAAGGTCCCGTGCCTTGCCGACGTAGAGAACGCGATCGTCCCGGCCGACGAAGCGGTAGACGCCGGCCGCGCGGGGGAGGGCGTCCGCGAGGCGGATCTTGCCGTAGTGCGGGCGTCCGCGTGCCGTAACCGCCTGGCGGAGATCGCCGAGCGTCAGGATCCCCAGGCGGGCGCCGAGATCGAGGAGCTGATCGAGGACCTCGGCGCACGCCATGGCGTCGTCGAGCGCCCGGTGGATCGGCTGCACCCGGGTGCGGAAGTACCGGGCGAGCGTCTGCAGTCGGACGTTGGGGACCTCCGGCCATACCACCCGCCGGGCGAGCTTCGCCGTGCACACGGGCGGTCCCTCCAGCATGGGGTACTCGAGCCGACCGAGGTTCTCGTTCAAGAACGAGAAGTCGAATCGCGCGTTGTGCGCCACGAAGATCGCCCCCCGGGCGAACTCGAGGAACGCGGGCAGCACCGCTTCGATCGGGGGCTCCTCGCGGACGAGGAGATCGTCGATGCCCGTCAGGTGCGAGATGAACGGCGGGATGGCTTCCCCCGGGTTCACGAGTGCCTGGAAGCTGCCGATCCGCTCTCCGCCGAGCACGCGGACAGCGCCGATCTCGGTGATCCTCGAATCCCGAGGAGAGCCGCCCGTCGTCTCGAGGTCCACCACCACGAAGTCGACCTCCCGGAGCGGCACGCCCTCCTCGAGTGTGGTCTGGACGGGTACCGAGAGCACGGGCGCCTCCGATCGGTGGGGCCGACGGGGAGGCACACCGTATCGAACAGATGTTCGATGTCAAGGACCGCGGCCCTCTGGCCGGCCTCCTCCCCTCATCCCGGGGAGCGGGGCCGACATGAGGTCGAGCTACTTCGCCGGGAGGGGGAAGACCTTCGACCGGGTGCAGGGCTTGTAGGCCGCTGAGCCCTTGAAGCGGACCACGACCTTGTAGAGCCCCTTCGACTTCGGGCGGAGGAACTTCGCGGTGTACGCGCCGTCCGGCTTGCCGTCGCCGTCGCGGTCGCGGAGGTTTCGGACGCGAGCGGTCTTCGCCGTGACCTTCGCGAACCGACCGTGCACCTTCCGGAACAGGGTTGCCGTGATCCGGAGCCCCTCATGCGCGTGCTCCAGGACCCCGGTGGCGACGATCATCGTCGGTGCGCGCGCGATGCGGACGGTGACGGTGGTGGGTGCCTTGTCGTCGTTGCGGATCGTGCCGATGGCAGCACCGTCGGTGAGCAGCCCGTCCGTCGGATCGCTGAGCGTCACGGAGAGGGTCTCGTCGGCCTCGAACGTCGCGTCACCGTTCACGACGACGTCGAACGTGCTGCTGGAGTCCCCGGCGGGGATCATCAGCGTCCCGGCGGTGTCGATGTAGTCCGTCCCGACGGTCGCGGTGGCGGCGGCGGTGGCGAAGTCGCACGGTCGTGTCGAGGTCCGTGTCGCCGGTGAGCGACACCGTGAAGATCAGCATCTTCTGACCGGCGTTGCCCTCGATGACCGAGACGTCGCCGACGGACAGCGCCGGGGCGTCGTCGTCGTTTTCGATCCGTTCCGACCCCTTGCGAGTCGCCGATGGGAGCCCCCGTCGGATCCGCGAGGTTCAGCGCCAACGTCTCGTCGTGCTCGAACGTGGCGTCCGCGTTCACGGCGATCGAGACGGTCTCCGCGGTGTCGTACGCCGCGAACACCACGGTACCGGTGGCGCCCAGGAAGTCGGGACCGTCCGCGGCGGTGCCCGCTGCCGTGCTCCAGTCGACGGTGACCGGTGAATCCGACTGATGCGAGAGCGACACCGAGAATATGACGGAACCGGAGTCCTCGAGGACCGTCGGCTCGTCGATGTCGATCACGGGCTCGAGCTCGTCGTCCACGATCGTCCCGATCCCCGTCGGATCACCCAGCGTCGCGTTGGACGGAGCCGAGAGGCTGACCCCGAACGCTTCGTCGAGCTCGGCGATCAGGTCCCCGCGCACGGTCACCCCGAACGTTTCGCTGGTGTCACCCGGGAGGAAGGTCAGGGTGCCCGAGCTGGTTGCGTAGTCGGAGGGCTGGACCGCATCGTCGTCGCCGGTCGCCCAGCCCACGGTGATGGTCTGCCCGCTCGCCGCGGACAGCGAGACGGTGAACGTGGCGGTCGAGGTCCCGACGTCGCCTTCGGCGAGGGAGACGTCGTCGACCGAGAGCAGAGGGCCCCCATCGTCGTCGGTGATCGTGCCGGTGGCCGACCCGTCGGCGATGGTCGCGTTGGTGGGGTTGGACAGCGTGACGGTGAAGGTCTCGGCCGCCTCATCCAGTACGTCCCCGACCACGCTCACCGTGAGCGTCTCACCCGTGTCGCCCGGAGCGAACGTCACGGTGCCCGAGCCGGTCGCGTAGTCGGCGGGCTGAACCGCGCTTCCGTCGAGGGTCGACCAGTCCGCGGTGATCGTCTTCCCGCTGGGACCGGAGAGCGACACGGTGAACGTGGCGGTCGTGGTCCCCGCGTTGCCCTCTGCGAGGGAGGCGTCCCCGATCGACAGGCTCGGAGCCGGGTCGTCGTCAGTGATCGTGCCGGCCCCCGATCCGTCGGCGATCGTGGCGCCGGCGGGGTTCGACAGCGCGACGGTGAAGGTCTCGTTGACCTCATCGAGTGTGTCGCCGTTCACGCTCACGCCGACCGTGGCGCTCGTGTCACCCGGAACGAAGGTGAGCGTCCCCGACCCGGCGGTGTAATCGACCGGTTGGACGGCATCGGCGTCGGCGGTCGACCATCCGACGGTGACCGTCTTCTCGCTCGTCGCCGAGAGGGAGACAGTGAACGTGGCGGTGGTGGTCCCCGCGTTGCCCTCGGTCACGGAGACGTCGTTCACCGAGAGGGTGGGCGGCGCGTCGTCGTCGGTGATGGTGCCGGTGGCGGACCCGTCGGCGATCGTGGCGTTCACGGGGTTCGACAGCGTGAGCGTGAAGGTCTCGTCGGCCTCGTCGACGACGTCACCGTTCACGGTGATCGCGATCGTGGCACTGGTGGCGCCGGCGGCGATCGTGCGGCTGCCGCTGGCGGTGACGTAGTCCACACCCGCGGCGGCCGTTCCCGCGGCAGTGGCCCAGTTGAGCGTCACGGTCTTTGCGCTGGCGGTCCCCAGCGACACGGTGAACGTGGCGGTCGTGGTCCCCGCGTTGCCCTCTGCGAGGGAGACGTCCCCGATCGACAGGCTCGGAGCCGGGTCGTCGTCGGTGATCGTGCCGGCCCCCGATCCGTCGGCGATCGTGGCGCCGGCGGGGTTCGACAGCGCGACGGTGAAGGTCTCGTTGACCTCATCGAGTGTGTCGCCGTTCACGCTCACGCCGACCATGGCGCTGGTGGCGCCTGCGGCGATCGTGCGGCTGCTGCTGGCGGTCATGTAGTCGACACCCGCGGCGGCCGTGCCCGCGGCGGTGGCCCAGTCGAACGTGACGACGTTCCCGCTCGTGGCCGAGAGGGAGACGGTGAACGTCGCGGTGGTGGTCCCCGCGTTGCCCTCGGTCACGGAGACGTCGTTCACCGAGAGGGTAGGCGGCGCATCGTTGTCGGTGATGGTGCCGACGCCCTGGGGGTCGCCGATCTGTCCGGGGGAACCGACGAGCGTCGTCAGGTTCACGACGAACGTCTCGTTCGGCTCATCCGTGGCGTCCCCGACGATGGGAACCCCGATGACCTTCGAGGCTGCGGACTTCGTCAGCGAGACGGTGCCGGAGGACGACGTGAAGTCGCCGGGCGCGGATGCCGACCCGGGCGCGGTGGCCCAGCTGACCTGGAGGGGGGAGTTCACCTTGGGGGGCGGCGCCGCCTGGATCGTGAACGACGCCGTGACCGGAGCTGCCCCCGTGCCTTCGGTCACTGTGACATCGGAGATGGTGACGGAAGGGGTCGGGGCCGCGGCCGCGGGGGAGGGGAGGGAGAGGATGAGCACGGTGGCGGCCGCGGCCCCGGCGACGAGCCGGATCAGTGAAGGTGAACGCCGACGGTGGAGTGCGGGAACGACGGCATCCATGAGAAGTGAATCGGCAGATCAGCGATACTGATGGATACCCGTTCTTGGGTCGATCTACTGCCCTGGAGCGGGTATGGACCGCGGGTGGGAACTCAGGCGACCTGGCGCGTCAGGCGACGCCGCTGCTGCTCCGTGAGCCCTCCCCACACGCCGTATCGCTCCCCGTTCTTGAGCGCCCACGAGAGGCATTCGGTCCGGATCGTGCAGGCGCTGCAGAACGCGAGCGCGGGCCCCGCTTCCTCCTCCGAGATCGGGAAGAAGACGTCGGGGTCGATCCCGAAGCACGCGGACCGTTCCTGCCAGACGTCGGGGGGTGAGGGATCATCGGGCAACACGTCGACGTCGACGGTCGGGAGACGATCGATTCGCACCGTTCCGTTCCTCCCCCCGGGGGTCCCCTCGGTCCGGGACCGAAGGAATAGCACGGAGTGACCACGGCGGGGAAGGGGTCCGGAGTCGCGTCCTGGCAAACCCCCAGGTGGCGGATGCGAAATGAGCCGAAGTATCTACTCAACCCTCTGTAGGGAAAGCGGTCCGGCGTCGGTGGCGAGCTGCTCCGAGGCGGAATCCCACCGGACCCGAACGATCGCGGCGACGCCGTCGGGGTCCTCCACGGCGCTCGTCACCTCCCCGACGACGGTCGCACCCGCGACGACCCGGGCACCCGGGGCGATCGGAGCTCCGGACCGGACGTGGAGGAGGACCCGCGGGGGGTGTCCGAGGTTGCGGACCTTCGCCACGGACTCCTGTCCGAGGAAACATCCCTTCGTGAAGTCGATCGTGTCCTCCAGCCCTGCCTCCGCGGGGAGGGCGTCCGGCCCGAAATCGACCCCCATGCGCGGCTCTCCGCGGCGGATCCGCCGGGCCTCGAGGTCCCCGGCATCCGCCTCGGTCAGCCCCCTGGCTCGGAGACGTTCCAGGAGCCGTGCGGAGGCACCCCCGGACGGCACGACGACGTCGCACCCCGGGCCAAGGACGGACGGGGATAGGACGACGAACCCGGGGACGTCATCGACGACGGAGCCGTCGAGGACGGCCACCACCTCCGAGCGGTCGCCGACATCCGTCACCTCCACGTCCGACGACAGCACGTACGGTCGCAGGATCGCGTCCACGCGGTCGGGTTGGTCCGGTGCCTGGAGGAGGAGGTAGGAGCCGTCCACCGCGGCGATGTGGAAATCGGCGCGGATCCTGCCGGTGGGGGTGAGGAGGAGACATCGCCGGGACGCTCGATCGGGCAGCCCCTCGACATCCGCCGTGACCAGGTCGTGCAGCCACGACCTGGCATCGGTACCCCCGACGGCGATGACGCCCCACCCGGAGAGCACCGCGAAGGCCGGACCCCGAGGCCGCTCCATCGGTTGCGTCGTTGCCGTCGCGGCACCTCCCTCATCGATCCTGCTCTGGGAGGATATCCGTCGGTGGACATCCCGAGGACCCTCGTCGTGACGAACGACTTCCCCCCGAGGGTCGGCGGCATCCAGCGAACGCTCGACTCGCTCTGCCGGGAGCTCCCCCCCGACCGGATCTCGGTCATCGCGCCGTCGTGCGAGGGATCGGAGCGCTTCGACGCGTCGGTCCCCTTCACCGTGGTCCGCGAGCGCCGGCGCTTCGTGTGGCCGTCGCCCGGCGTCGTCCGCAGGCTCAGCGCCGAGGTCGATCGATCGGGCGCCGAGGTGGTGCTGTTCGGCGACGCGTTCCCGCTCGCCCTGATGGGGTCGCAGCTCAAGGCGCGGGGGACGCCCTCGGTCGTCCTCGCGCACGGTTTCGACTACTGGCTCTCGACCGTGCCGGGCGCCCACGCCGTCATGAAGCGGATGACGGCGCCCGCATCCCGGGTGGCCGGGTGCAGCGAGTTCATCGCCCGCCGGGTCCGGACCGCCGTGCCGAAGCACGTGCCCGTCTCGGTGCTCCATCCGGGGGCCGATGTCGAGCGGTTCCGCCCGGATCTGCCCACCGCGGACATCAGGGAACGGCACGGGCTGGGCGACCGCCCGCTGATCGTCTGCGTGAGCCGGTTGGTCCCGCGGAAGGGGCAAGACGTGTTGATCCGGGCGATGCGCTCGATCCAACGACGGGTGCCGGAGGCCGGGCTGCTGATCGTCGGCTCAGGGCCCTACGAGTCGACCCTCCGGTCTCTCGCGGAGCACGCCCCGACACGCTCGGTCACGTTCGTGGGCGAGGTGTCCGAGGAGGACCTGCCCCGCTACTACGCCGTCGGTGACGTCTTCGCGATGCCGTGCCGGACCCGCCTGGCCGGACTCGAGGTGGAGGGGTGGGGGAACGTGTTCATCGAGGCGGCCGCGTGTGGTCGTCCGGTGGTCGTCGGCGACTCCGGCGGCTCGCGCGAAGCGCTCGTGCACGGAGCGACCGGACTGCTCGTCGACGGCGCGGAGGTGGGCGGGGTGGGCGACGCCGTCGCGACCCTCTTGGAGGATCCCGCGTACGCCCGACGGCTCGGGAAAGCGGGCCGAGCCCGCGTCGAACACGAGCACACCTGGGCCCGGGTCGCGGAACGCCTCGCGGGATGGCTCCGCGAGGCGACCTCCGCCTGACGCGACAGGTCGTCCTCCCGGCGGCGCAGGAGTACGTCCCAGCCGGGCGCGGCACCGGCGGTACCCTTGCCCTGTGGAGGATCACCGCTGTCCGAACTGCAACGCGCTGGTAAGCGCGGATGCCGAATGGTGCGGACAATGCTTCTCCTCCTTGCGGGTCCCGACCCCGGAGCCGGCCACGGCCGCCGTTCCTGTGGTCGCACGGCCGGAGGAAGGAACGGAGGAAGCGGGGTCGGGGGAGCGCGAGGAGCCGGCGAAGCTCACGTGGCCCTGTCCGACATGCGGGTCGCAGAACGACATCGCCCTCGACCTCTGCAGCGTCTGCGGCACCTCCTTCGGTCAGCTCCTGCGGGAGGAACGGGCGACCCCGACCGTTTCGCCTCGCGACGCCTTCCTGTGGTCGCTCACCTTCCCCGGCGTGGGGCACGCGAAGGCCGGCCGGGCGCCCGACGGCATCGCCCGTGGCACGTTGTTCGTCCTCTCGTTCGGACTGGCGCTGGTGATCGTCGTGTCGGGGGTGTCGAGCCCACCGGTCTTCGGCGTGGTCGTTCTCCTGCTCGGCTCCGCGATGGTGCTCTACCTCGGTTCGGCCGCCGAGGCGTATCGGATCGCCGGAGGTGGGTCGCCGTTCGTCTCGTCGCGCGCGCTCCTGTGGGCGACCGTCGCCCTCATCATGCTCTCCGTGTCCCTCCTGGCGGTATCGATCGTGTCGGTCAACAGCCGCTGAGACATCCCCGCTAGGATTCCGGCCGATGGAGCACGCGGAGGGATCGATCGTCATCGATGCGCCCCTGGAGGACGTGATGGAGGTCCTCGAGGACTACGAGGCCTACCCGGAATGGGCGGAGGTCCGCACCGCGCAGATCCGTGAGCGTGGCGAGGGCGGCCGGGCTCGAGAGGTCGCGTTCGAGGTCGACGTGCCGGTGCTGGGCAAGGCCACCTACACCCTGTCCTACCGCTACGCCCCCGGCGACACGGGTCTGTCCTGGACGACGAAGGAGGCCCGCGGCGCGATCCGCGACATCCGCGGCGAGTACCTCCTGAACGAGATCTCCGATTCCGAGACCAAGGTGACCTACCGGCTCGCGGTCGAGATCGGCATCCTCGTTCCCGGGTTCGTTCGGACGGAGGGCGCCAAACGGGTCATCGAGAACGCGTTGGAGCGGCTCAAGCGGCGAGTGGAGATGGGCTGAGGGATGCGGGTCCTCCTGTTCACCGGGAAGGGCGGTGTCGGCAAGACAACCATCGCCGCCGCCACCGCCGTCCGCGCAGCCGATTCGGGTCTGCGGACGCTGGTGATGTCCACCGACCCCGCCCATTCCCTCGGTGACTCCTTCGACGAGGAGATCGGGTCGCACCCCACGCAGATCGCAGAGCGGCTCTGGGCGCAGCAGATCGACGCCCAGGAGCGGCTCGAGGACAACTGGCGAGAGATCCAGGACTACATGATCCAGCTGATGAACTGGGCCGGGACGGAAACGATCCAGGCGGAGGAGCTGACCGTGCTCCCCGGCCTGGACGAGATCTTCGCCCTGATCGACGTCAAGACGCACGTCGAGAGCGGAGCGTACGACGTGTTGATCGTGGACTGCGCGCCGACGGCCGAGACGCTCCGGTTGCTCTCCCTCCCCGACGTGATGCAGTGGTACATCGAACGGATCTTCCCCGTGGAGCGGAGGATCGATGAAGACGGTTCGCCCGCTCGTGTCGCGGGTGACGTCCCTGCCGATCGCCGGCGACCGCGTGTTCGATGCCGTGGAGCGGCTCCACCGGAACCTCGACGCGGTGAAGAAGATCCTCACCGACGAGGCCACGTCGTCGGTCCGCCTGGTTGTCAACCCGGAGAAGATGGTCATCGCCGAAGCGCGGCGCACGTACACGTACCTCGGCCTGTTCGGCTATCGCGTGGATGCGGTGGTCGTGAACCGCGTGCTCCCGCCCGATGTGACCGATCCGTACTTCGGCAAGTGGAAGGACATCCAGGCGGAGCACCTCGCCACCGTCCACGAGTCCTTCGAGCCCGTGCCGATCCTCACGTCGCGTCTCTTCGATCGGGAGATGATCGGCGTCGGGCTGCTCGAGGAGATGGCCACCGAGATCTACGGGGAGCTGGACGCCGCCGACATCCTGTACCGGGACGATCCCATCCGCGTGCGCAAACGTGGGACCGGCTACGTACTCGTGATGCGGCTCCCGTTCGCATCCCGCGAAGACATGGACATCCATCGGCGGGGGGAGGAGCTGTTCATCCGCGTGGGGGCGTACAAGCGGAACCTGATCCTGCCGCAGTCGCTCAAGCGCATGACGGTCCGCGAGGCGAACTTCGCGGGCGATCATCTCGAGATCCTGTTCGGGCGGGAGCCCCGTCCGGTCGAAAGGAGCTGACCATGACCGAGACCGCGAAGCGGAGCCGGGCACGAGGGTCGAAGGGCCCCGAGCCGGAGACGCACGCTTCCGGGGATCAGGTCTGCACGGTGGGGTTCTGCCCGATCTGCCTGGCCGTCACCGCCGTCCAACCGCTGAAGCCCGAAGCGATCGAGCATCTCCTGAACGCCGGCCGCGAGTTCCTGCTCGCGATGACGGCGGTGCTCGGGGCGCGCGCCGACGAGGCCGGCGGTGCCGACGCCGCGCCGACGCTCACGCGTATCGACATCGAGTGAGCGACCGCAGCGCGGTCGGTGTCGACGTCGGCGGCACGAAGATCGCCGCCCTCCGGATGACGATCGAGGGGTCGATCGAAGCCTCCACCGTGATCGCCACCCCGGCCTCCGATCAGGATGCCGCGCTCCCGGCGATGGAGTCAGCGATCGCGTCGGTGATCGACGACGACGTGGTGGCCATCGGGATCGGCATGGCGGGTCTCGTCGACGCCCGCACGGGCGTGCTCCTGACGACCCCCAACCTTGTCTGGCGGAACCTGCCGCTCGAAGCGGAGCTGCACGCCGCGTTCTCCCTGCCCGTGAACGTGGACAACGACGCGACGGCGGCCGCGTGGGCCGAACGGTCCCTCGGCGCCTCCCGCGACTACGACGACTCCTTGTTCGTCGGTGTGGGGACGGGCATCGGTGGCGGGCTCGTCATGGGCGGCCGGGTCGTCCGGGGAGCGCACGGTCTCGCGGGCGAGATCGGGCACGTGATCGTCGAGCCCGACGGTCCCGTGTGCGGCTGTGGGAACCGTGGATGCTGGGAGCAGGTGGCGAGCGGTCTCGCGATCGCGCGGGCCGGCGCTCGCGCAGTGGCAGAGGACCCCGGGTGCGCGATCGGGAGACTCGTCGGCGGCGATCCCCGCCGCGTGACCGGTGAGGTCGTGACCCAGGCGGCACGCGAAGGCGACGTTGCCGCTACGGCGCTCCTCGCCGAGGTGGGCCGGCGACTCGGCGAGGGGGTGGCGGGCCTCGTGAACGTCCTCGATCCCGAGATCGTCGTGATCGGCGGAGGGGCGAGCGAGGCGGGAGAGCTGCTCCTCGCGCCGCTCCGCGTCGCGTTCGTCGACTCCCTCGAAGGTGCGGACGTCAGGCCGGAGGTGCCGATCGTGGCGGCGGCACTCGGGAACGACGCCGGTGCGATCGGGGCCGGCCTGCTCGCGCTCGAGAGGGTCGCCGGATGAGGCTGGGACTCAGTCTCCCGATGTTCACGGACGACGCCGAACGACCGCTCGCCGCGGCAGCGCGAGCGGCCCGCGCCGGCTACGAGGGGGTGTTCGCCCCCGATCACCTCTTCCCGCCGGGGGTGCCCGGCCGGCCCGCGCTCGAGCCCTTCGCCATCCTCGCCGCGGTGGCGGCCCGCCATCCCGAGCTGCACGTCGGGACGCTCGTGTCGCGAGCATCCCTCCGGCCCGCCGCGATCCTCGCGAAACAGGCGGCGGCGTTGGATGAGATGAGCGGGGGCCGGGCGATCCTCGGCCTCGGGGCCGGCGACTCGGTGTCGAGGGCGGAGCACGAGGCGTTCGGCATCCCGTTCGCCACCGCCGCACGACGGGTGGCGCTCCTGGAGGAGACGGCCCGAGCGATGCGCGCTCTGTTCGCTGGAGCGTCGTGGGAGGGCGGCGCCCACGTCCCCGCGATCGCGGGGCCGTTGCTTCCGCCCGGGCATCCGGAGCTCTGGGTCGGGGGGCGCTCCGACGAGGTCATCGCAGCGGCGGCCCGATCCGCCGACGCCTGGAACGGCTGGGCGATGGACGCCGATCGATTCGCCGAGGCTGTGCGCGAGCTCTACCGCGTGGCCGACGGCCGAACGGTGTCTCCGACGTGGGGTGGGATCGCCCTCGTCGGCAAGGATGCCGCCGACCTCGAACGCCTCCGCGTCGAGCGCAGCGCCAGGGGCCTGCCCTTGGACGTCTGGCAGGGTGATGGCCCGGCCTTCCGTGCGTTCGCCGACCGGCTGCGGGAGATGGACTGCTCGTGGATCGTCGTGCTTCCCGTCGGCGGTGCCGATCGGATCGAGGTCGTGGCCGAGGCTCTCGGGCGATGAACAGCGGGGCGCTGAAGCGCGCGAAACGGCAGATCCGGCGGACGGTGCTCGAGGAGCGCGACGCCCTGTCGCCGGGCGTGCGCGCCGAGCGGGGGGAGCGGATCGCCCGGCGCGTCGTGGAGCTTCCCGAGGTCCGCGACGTTCGAGCGGTGATGCTGTTCTCGTCGTTCGGATCCGAGGTTCCGACGGCGCCGTTGATCGAACGGCTCCGCGAGCGAGGGATCGTCGTGGCGCTCCCCCGGATCGAGGCGGGGGAGCTCATGCCGGTCGCGTACACCCCCGGCGATCCCGTGCGCCCCGCGTCCTTCGGTGCCCTCGAGCCGATCGCTCCGAACGGTCTCGAGCCGGCATCGCTCGACGTGGTGGGGGTTCCCGGCGTCGCGTTCGATCGGCTCGGGGGCCGCGTCGGCTACGGGGGCGGCTACTACGACCGGTTCCTCCGAGCCCTTCCCGCGATCCGGGTCGGCATCGCGTTCGGCCTGCAGGTGATCGAGGGCCCGCTCCCGGCCGGGAGGTTCGATCTTCCCGTCCAGGTGATCGTGACGGAGGAGGAGACGATCCGACCGGACTTGAACAGCCGTTCAATCTCGTGATAAGAGGGGCGCATGGATGAGACGAGCAGGAAGACAGCGTTCCACGAGATCATGGCGAAGACGGCGGCCGGGTTCATGGAAGAGGCCGGTTGGTTCTGGGTGACGGGCTTCGGCGATCCGGAGGCCGAGTACGACGCGATCCGGAACGGGGTGGGCGTCTGGGACGTCTCCCCGCTCAACAAGTGGGACTTCCGAGGCCCCGACGCCGTCGAGGCCGCGCAGCGGGTCCACTCGAACGACATCGTGGGGATGCAGACCGGACAGGTGCGCTACGGGGCGTTCCTGGACGAGGACGGCCTGCTGGTCGACGACGGCACGGTGTTCAAGCACGCGGACGACCATCTCTGGGTCTGCACGAACGGGTTGGACCACGAGGCGTACTTCGCCGATGCCACGAAGGGGCTCGACGTTGCCGTGGGCTACATCGCCCCCGACCTGCCACACCTCCAGGTGCAAGGTCCCCGCTCGCGGGACGCCCTGCAGCCGATCACGGACGCGGACCTGGGGAGCATCGGGTACTTCCGGTTCCTGCCGCAACCCGTGGCGGTCGGCGGCGTGCCCGTCTGGCTTTCACGCACCGGCTTCTCGGGTGAGCTCGGCTACGAGCTTTTCACCAAGCCCGAGCACGCCGAGGACCTGTGGACGGCCGTCGAGAGCATCGGCGCCGTCCCCTATGGGGTGGACGTCGTCGAACCGATCCGGATCGAGGCCGGGATGATCGTGACCGACTACGACTATGAGGCCCATCAGCGCACGCCGTACGACCTCGGGTTGGACCGGCTCGTCGCCCTGGACGGCGAGGGTTCCTTCATCGGGAAGGAGGCGCTGCGAGAGGTCGCGGGGGCGCCACCGAACCGGTTCAAGACGCTCCGACTCGAGGGGCAGGAGCTCCCCGAGTACGGCGCGACCGTTACGAAGGACGGCGCGGAGGTCGGCGTGCTGACTTCGCCGGCGAGCAGTCCGACCTTCGGTCCGATCGGCCTCGCGATCCTCCGGTCCGACGTGGCGGCCGATGGGACGGCGGTCGATGTCGCCCTCGGTGACGGCACGATCGGCGCGACGGTCGACGTGCTCGCCGTCGTCGATCCCGAGAAGCGCCGCCCCAGGGGCTGATCCCCGCCGCTCCCGTAGGCTCGCCGGCATGGATGCCATCGTCGGCGTGGTGCCGAACTTCAGCGAGGGACGGCGACGCGAGGTGATCGATGCGATCGTCGGCGCGCTCGACGTGGACGGCGCACGTGTCGTCTTCGCCGAGGCCGATGCGGATCACCATCGCCTCGACACGACCGTCCTCGGGTCGGCCGACGGCGTCGCGCGGGCCGCCGTCTCGGGAGCCGCCGTGGCGATCGATCGGATCGACCTGTTCGAGCACCTCGGCGGCCACCCACGGATGGGCGCGGTCGACGTCGTGCCGTTCATGCCCGTGCGAGGGGTCGAGATGGAGGAGTGCGTCCAGCTCGCTCGCTCGGTCGGGCGGGAGCTGGCCGAGTCGTTCTCCCTCCCCGTCTACCTCTACGGCGAGGCCGCGGTCGTGCCCGAGCGCCGCTCGCTCGCCGACGTGCGGAAGGGCGAGTTCGAGGGGCTCCGCGCTGCCGTCGCGGCGGGCGAGCGGCTGCCCGACTTCGGTCCCCACGAGCTCGGGCGCGCGGGTGCGACCGCCGTGGGGGCACGGAAACCGCTGGTCGCCTTCAACACCTACCTGCGCGGGACGGATGAGGGGGCGGCGAAGGAGATCGCCCGCGAGGTCCGCGAGTCCGGAGGTGGCCTCCCCGCCGTCCGGGCGATCGGCTTCGCGGTGCCGGAACGAGGGTGCGTGACCGTGTCCATGAACCTCGTGGACTTCGAGGTGACGGGCGTCGGGGCGGCGTTCGATGCCGTCGTGGGCGCGGCGGCTGCACGCGGGCTGGAAGTCTTGGATTCCGAGATCGTCGGACTCGCGCCGGAGGCTGCCCTGCCGGAGGGAACGTCGGACCATGTGCGGCTCGCCGGCTTCTCGGCGGAGACGCAGATCCTGGAACGGCTCGTCGAGACCGGCTGAGGGCCGATCTCGTGGGAAGAGAGGAGACCTCGATGGGCACGCGCGACGACGCGATCGGATCGTGGCTGGACGAGCTCGGCTCGGCATCGCCGACCCCGGGGGGCGGTGCCGCCGCCGGGGTCGCCGCCGCGATGGGAGCGGCCCTGATCGCGATGGTGGGACATCTCACCGTCGGCAAGGAGGGGTTCGAGGATCTGGACGCGCGCATGCGCACCCTGGTGGAGACGGCCGGGGATGAGGGGAAGGCCTTCCTGGCGCTCGCCGACGAGGACGCCGCCGCGTTCGAGTCGGTGATGGCAGCCTTCCGACTCCCCAAGGGGACGGATGAGGAGAAGGCCTCGCGAACGATGCGGATCCAGGAAGCGTACGCGGGCGCCGCCGCGGTCCCGCTCCAGCTGGCCACGCGTTGCGTCCGGTTGATGGACCTGGCGGAGGACGCGACCGCGATGGGGAATCCCCATGCGTCCTCCGACGGCTATTCGGCGGGACTCCTCCTGTTCGCGGCCGCCCTCGCCGCCATTGCGAACGTTCGGATCAACGCCGCCGGTCTCAAGGACGAGGCGACGGGTCAAGGGCTCGTCGACGAGTGTGACGCGTTGCGAGCCCGCGCCGACGCCCTTCTCCAGCAGCTCGAGGAAGCGTTCCTCCTGCGTCTGTCCGCCTGAAGGCTCCGACCCGAGCGCCCACCTGCTGCGTGGCCTAGGCTTCGAGGACGGTGAGGATCGAATCGGTCGTCTTCGATTGCAACGATGCCGCGCCGCTCGCCCGGTTCTGGGCGGATGCGCTGGGGTGGTCCGTCGCTCCGTACGACGAGGAGGAGCTCGAACGCCTCGCCTCGAAGGGGATCTACGATCCCGAGGACGACCCGTCCGTGATGGTGCAACCTCCCGCGGGCACCGATCTGCCCGTCCTGTTCTTCACCGAGGTTCCGGAGGAGAAGGCCGCGAAGAATCGGGTCCACCTGGACCTGGGGGCGGACGGGCCCCTCGAGGCCGAGGTGCAGCGCCTGGAGGAGCTGGGGGCCCACGTGCGGAACTGGGCCGAGGACGACGGGAGCACCTGGTGCGTCATGCTCGATCCCGAGGGCAACGAATTCTGCGTGGTCACCGCGTCCGACGAGGACGACGATGACGAGGTCGACTGACGCGGCCTTCAGGATCGTGGCGTGCCGCTGGAGGGCGGGCCTTGTCGCAGACACCCCGATCCTGTGGATGCAGCCATATGTAGGCGGACTCGGCTCTCGACGTATCATCCCGACGTGCCCGACGAGCGAGTGTCCGCGATCCTCAAGACCGCGGACGTCGCGCGCACGATCGAGTGGTACCGCCAGGCGGGGTTCGAGCTTGGCGGGGTCCACCCGGAAACTGGAGACCCCACCTGGTGCGAGCTCTCGCGCGACGGCGTGGTCCTGCAGTTCCTCGGCGGTGAGACGCCGTGGCCCGACCCACCGGGCTTCACGGGCACGCTGTACTTCTATCCTCGAAGCGTGGAGGCCCTCGCGAAGGAGATCGAGGGCCGGATCGAGCCCGCCTGGGGACCCGAGGTCCGTGAGTGGGGATCCCGGGAGCTCGGGCTGCGAGATCCCAACGGGTACTTCCTGACGTTCACCGAGGATGCCTGACCGTTCCTCCAGGGATCGGCGTTCGGCCCGGAGACCGGGCCGGAACCGGGCGGTTCCGTCTAGAAGAGGCCGACGGTCCGACCGTCGGGATCGAGGTCGACCTGCATGAACGCCGGCGTCCGGCCGAGGCCCGGCATCCGTTGCATGTCTCCGCAGAGCACGACGACGAAGCCCGCGCCGGCGCTCGGCACCACGCCGCGGACGGGCAGCCGGTATCCCTTCGGTCGATTCAGGAGCAGGGGGTCGTGGCTGAGCGAGAGGTGGGTCTTGGCCATGCAGACGGGCATCGCTCCGAAGCCGAGCTGCTCCATCCGGGCGATGTCCTTCTCGGCCTGGGCCTGGTAGTCGACCCCGTCGGCGCCGTAGATCTTCGTGGCGATCGCCTCGATCTGCTCCTTGAGCGGTGCACCGTCGGGCGTGAGCTGGTGGAAGGAGCTCGGTCGCTCGCACGCGGCGACGACGGCCTCCGCGAGCTCCGTGGCGCCCGCGCCTCCCTCCGCGAACGCCCTGTTCACCACCACCGTCTCGGCGCTGGCGCCACCGGCCAACTCTCGGATCGTCTCGATCTCCTTCTCGGTGTCGGTGGGGAAGGCGTTGATCGAGACCACGCACGGGAGGCCGTACTCCCGGACGATCCCGATGTGCGCCTCGAGGTTGTCGATACCGCGGCGGAGCGCGTCGAGGTCCTCGGTGCCGAGCTGGTCGAACGGCATGCCGCCGTGGGACTTCGTGGCGCGCACGGTCGTGACCAGGACACCGGCGGACGGAGCGAAGCCGCCGAACCGACACACGATGTCGCAGAACTTCTGGAACCCCAGGTCGGAGGCGAAGCCCGCCTCGGTCACGACGTAGTCGGCCAGCTTCAGAGCGATGCGATCTTCGATGATGGAGTTGTTGGCGTGTGCGATGTTCCCGAAGGGTCCCGCGTGGATCAGCGTGGGCTGCCCCTCGAGCGTCTGGACGAGGTTCGGCTTGATCGCCTCCTTCATGATCACCGTCATCGCCCCGGCCACCCGCAGCTCGTCGGCCGTGACCGGAGTCCCGTCGTAGGTGGAGGCCACCACGATCCGACCGAGCCTCGTCCGCAGGTCGGCGAGATCGCTCGACAGCGCGAGCACGGCCATGATCTCCGAGGCCGCCACGATCACGAACTGGTTCTCTCGAGGGACGCCGTGCGCTTTCCCGCCCAGGCCGACGACCGAATAGCGAAGCTCGCGATCGTTCACGTCGAGCGTGCGTGGCCACGTCACGGACACGGGATCGATGCCGAGCGCGTTCCCGTGGTAGATCGAGGCGTCGAGGGCGGCGGCGAGGAGGTTGTGCGCGGCCTGCACGGCGTGGAAGTCGCCGTTGAAGTGCAGGTTGATCTCCTCCATCGGGACGACCTGAGCGTAGCCGCCCCCGTTGCCGCCCCCCTTGATCCCGAAGACGGGGCCCATCGACGGCTCACGGAGGCAGAGCATCACGTCCCTGCCGATCCGTCCCATGCCCTGCGTGAGCGAGATCGACGTGGTGGTCTTTCCTTCGCCAGCCTTCGTCGGCGTGATCGCCGTCGTGATGACGAGCTTGCCGTCGGGCCGGTCGGCCAGGCGATCGAGGATCGAGAGTGAGACCTTCGCCTTCGATCGGCCGTACTGCTCGAGCTCGTCTTCGAGGATCCCGGCGTCCGCCGCGACGTCGGTGATCGGCCGAAGGACGGCCTCCTGCGCGATCTCCAGCCCGCTCTTCACGGCCTCGCCTCCCCTCGGTCCCGCCGGCTGTTCCGGGGCTGCGTGAGGATACCCCTCACCTGCCGGCCGCGGACCGAGGTCCGGCGCGTGGCGCGGGCCGGGGGACTCGACGTAGGATGCGCCCAGCCGGCCCGCCGAAGGGCCGCCCGAAGGGAGGGCGCGAGTTGGCCACCGACATCGAGCAGTTCGTGGAGCGGTCCGGGCGCGACGATGCGATCAAGGAGGTTCGCCGGCAGATCGAGGCCGAAGGCGTGACCTACATGTACTACCAGTTCGTCTCGGTCACCGGGCGCATCATGGGCAAGGGCATCCCGGCCAAGCACTGGGAGACGATCGCCCACAAGGGCTTCCAGCTGGTGTACGGGTCGACCGCCAACCTGTTCGTCGACCGTCTCGGCAACTACATCGGCTACGGTCCGGAGGCCCGGGAGCTCGTCGGCATCCCCGACGTCGAGACCTTCTGTGTGCTCCCGTGGGATCGCAAGACGGCGAGGGTCTTCTGCACGCTGTTCCGAGGCCGCGAAGAAGAGGTCGATGGCGGCGCGTTCCTGACGTCGGACTGCCGCGGCAACCTCCGACGTATCCACGACGAGTTCACCGAGGAGACCGGGCTGCACCTGCGGGCCGGCACCGAGCCGGAGATGATGTGGCTGAAGACCAACCCCGACGGCACGCCGTCGGTGGACGGCAAGACCAAGCCGTACTGCTACCACATCGACCAGTTCTCGGAGCTCCAGCCGATCATCCACAAGGTGATGGAGTACGGCGACGCGATGGGGCTCGACATGATCCAGGGCGACCACGAGGACGCGCCGGGCCAGCTCGAGCTGAACTTCATGTTCGACAAGGCCGAGGCCACCGCCGACCGACTCACGACCTACCGCCAGATCTGCCGTCAGGTCGGGCGGGAGATGAACGCGTTCGCGTGCTTCATGCCGAAGCCGTTCATGGGCGTCTCCGCGAACGGCTGCCACCACAACATCTCGCTGTGGCAGGGCGACGAGAACATGTTCATGCCCGACGGCGACGATCCGCGGGTGCCGGGCAAGATCGGCCTGCACGCGATCGGCGGCGTGCTCGAGCACCTCCGGGCGCTCACCTGCATCACCTCGCCGACGGTGAACTCCTACCGGCGCTTCGCCGACGCCGGGTTCTGGGCGCCGATCTTCGCCGACTGGGGGTTCCAGAACCGGACGACCGCGCTGCGGATCTCCGCGCCCGGGCGGTACGAGTACCGGTCCGTGGACTCTGCGGTGAACCCGTACCTGTCCTTCGCGGCGCTCCTGATGGCGATGAAGGACGGACTGGCCCGCAACCTCGACCCCGGTCCTCCGGAGGAGCGGAACATCTACGAAGCGATCGCGGAGGGCAAGGATGTCCAGACGGATCCCGGAGACGCTCGGGGAAGCGCTCGAGGCGCTCGAGGCGGACGACGTGGTGAAGAGCGGCCTTGCCCGGCGACATGTATCGGGTGTTCATGCACTACAAGACCGACGAGTGGAAGCGGTTCATCGGAACGGTCAGCGATTGGGACGTCGCCGAGTACCTGGACGTGCTTCCCTAGAGCGAGAGGATCAGAGGACCGAAGACCAGGCGACCAAAGAACCGCGAAAGGAGCTCTTCCCTCCATGTGCGGCATCGCAGGCATCATCCATCGCGACGGCTCGTCCGACGTCGGGAGCGAGATGACTCGCATGCTCCAGGCGATGAAGCACCGTGGCCCCGACTCATCCGGATACGCGCTCTTCGGGGAACCCTCTGAGCTCGTCGTGATCCGTTTCAAGCTCGCCGATGCGAACGACCCGCGGGACTTCGACTTCAAGGAGCGCCTCGAACGGCATCGCCAGGAGGTGGAGTCCCGTCTGCACAAGATCGGCGCCTCGGTGGACCGCGTGGAGCGGGAGACGGAGTACGCCTATCGGGCGACGGTGCGCTACGACGGCGACATGAAAGCGCTGGCCGACTACCTCGAAGACGTGCCGGGGTGCGAGGTGCTCTCGCTCGGGCATTCGCTCGAGATCGTGAAGGATCTGGGCGACGCCCAGGAGGTCTCGGATCTCTACCGGCTCGGCGGGTTCAACGGCACCCACGCGATCGGCCATGTGCGGATGGCCACGGAATCCGACGTCGACATCTCCGGCGCGCATCCGTACTGGGCGTACCCGTTCTCCGACGTGGCGGTGGTCCACAACGGGCAGCTGACGAACTACTTCCATTGGAAGCGCCGCCTCGAATCCAGCGGTCACCGGTTCCAGTCGGAATGCGACTCCGAGATCATCGCGGTGTACCTGGCGGAGAAGATGGCTGGTGGCGATTCCCTCGAAGACGCGATGCACAAGAGTCTCGATGAGCTCGACGGCGTGTTCACCTACATGGCCGTCACGCAGGACGCGCTCGGTGTGGCGAAGGACGAGATGGCCGCCAAACCGCTCGTCCTGTACGAATCCGACGGCATCGTCGCGATGGCGTCGGAGGAGATCGCGATCCGTGCGGTGTTGAACCGCGAGATCGATACGACGGATCCCTACGAAGGGCAGGTGCTCGTGTGGACACGATGAGCGGGGCCCGGCGCACCACGTACGACGCGCGCGGCCTGGCGGAGCCGCATCGCGGAGATCCCGCAAGTCTCGACGATCGAGGACGGGCGAGCCACGCTTCGACGCCGCGGATCTCACGACGCGCCAGATCAACCTGGAGCTCCGATGGCTGATCTACGAGCAGGGGATCCTCGACGTCACCGTGCAGAATCCCGGCGCGAAGCACTCGATCGGCGTCGGGATCCTGCAGCGCTGCAAGATCCGCTACGAGGGGTCGCTCGGCTACTTCGGCCTCGGGCTGATCGACGGACCCGAGATCACGGTCACGGGCCGCGTGGGCTGGTCGGTGTGCGAGAACATGATGTCCGGCGTCGTCGTGATCGAGAAGAACGCCGGGTCGCTGACGGGGGCGGCCATCCGCGGCGGGGATCTCGTCGTGCACGGGAGCGTCGGCGCCCGGACGGGGATCGATCAGAAGGGCGGCACGATCATCGTCGGCGGCGACGCCGGAACGATGACGGCGTTCATGATGCAACGCGGCCGGCAGATCATCCTGGGGAACGTCGGACCCGGCCTCGGCGACTCGATGTACGACGGCGAGATCTACGTCGCCGGGACGGTCGACTCGCTCGGGATCGACTGCGTCGAGGGCGACTGGACGGAGGCGGACACCGAGCTGATCGAGCGCAAGTTCCGGATCTACGGCCTCGGGACGCCGCCGACCTTCCAGAAGTTCGTGTGCGGCAAGATGCTCTACAACTACGACAACCTCGAGCCGAGCGAGAAGAAACTCATCATCTGAGGGACGGGAGAGACCGAAGGCGACGACATGGCAGAGTGTGTCCTCTCGCAAGGATGTCCTGGGGCGCAGCCAGATCTTCACCGAGGAGGTCATCAACGACATCCACGTGAAGGCCGAGCTCGGCCGGTACCGGATGCGCGGCTTCTCGATGTTCAAGCCGATGCCAGGCTGGGACCAGCTCATGTTCCTCCCCGGCACGCTCACGCGCTTCGTGATCGAGGGCTATCGCGAGAAGTGCGAGACGAAGACCGTTCTCGGCGCCCGCTTCGCGAAGCATCCGATCGAGCTCGACATCCCGATCTACATCACCGGGATGTCGTTCGGCGCCCTCTCGCTCGAGGCCAAGATGGCACTCGCCAAGGGCGCCTCGATGGCCGGCACGGCCACCTGCTCGGGTGAGGGCGGGATGATCCCGCCGGAGCGCGACCTCTCGACGAAGTGGTACTACCAGAACATCCAGTCGCGGTACGGATTCAACCCGCATCACCTGATGCTGGCCGACGCGTGCGAGTTCTTCATCGGTCAGGGATGCAAGGTCGGCCTCGGTGGCCACCTGATGGGCCAGAAGGTGACCGAGCAGGTGGCCGAGATGCGATCGCTCCCCGCAGGGATCGATCAGCGCTCACCCGCCCGCCATCCGGACTGGCTGGGACCCGATGATCTCTCGCTGAAGGTGCAGGAGGTCCGCGAGGCCACCGACTACCGGATCCCGATCCAGCTGAAGCTCGGCGCCGCCCGCGTCTACGACGACGTGCGGATGGCCGCGAAGTGCGGCCCGGACATCATCTACCTCGACGGGGCCGAGGGCTCGACGGGGGCCGGCCCCCACATCGCCGCCGAGGAGACCGGCATCCCGCTGATGGCGGCGATCCCCGAGGCACGTCGCGCCCTCGAGGATGTCGGGCTGGTGGACGAGGTGGACCTGGTCGTGGCCGGCGGGATCCGCAATGGCGCGGACGTCGCGAAGTGCCTGGCCCTCGGCGCGACGGCGGTCGCGATCGGACACTCCGCGCTGATGGCCCTGAACTGCAACAAGGAGATCCCCGGGGTCACCGACTACGAGGGCACCGTCGGCGTGCCGGCCGGACAGTGCTACCACTGCCACACGGGGCGGTGCCCGGTCGGGATCACGACGCAGGACCCGGAGCTCCGCAAGCGGCTGGAGGTCGACTCGGCGGCCGAGCGCGTCTACAACTTCCTGACGGCGATGACGATGGAGCTCCAGATGCTCGCACGCGCCTGCGGCAAGACCGACGTCCACTCGTTGGAGCCGGAGGACCTGTGCGCCCTCACGATGGAGGCGGCCGCGATGGCGAAGGTCCCGCTCGCCGGCACGGACTACATCCCAGGCGTCACCGACAAGGAGACGCTCGAGGACATCAAGACGATGATGCAGAAGTACCTCGCCGACACCGGGCAGTTCCCCGGCTGAGACCACTGGTCAGAGGCGGAAGGGACGTCATGAACGAGCCGCACCTCTCGACGAAGATCGGGATCGACGCCGAGGAGCTCGCCGGCCGACGGTTCCCGTACCAGGAGGACATCTCCCTCGTGGAGGACGTGGATCTGGACGCGCTCACCCCGGGCCAGGATCTGAACTGGCTCGAAGACGTCACGCTCCTGCAGGAGGACGGGGTGGCCGCCGTATTCGACCGGTACTCGAACTCGTTCCTGAAGATCTACTTCGACATCCCGGCCGGTCGGGAGGACGAGCTCGCCCGCAAGGTGCTGATGAAGCACCTGACCGAGGGGAACTCGTACGGGATCCAGCTGAAGGCGAAGCACGCGAAGTTCCCGCAACCCGAGCTCGGACCGTGGGTCGAGGGATCCGAGACGGTGGGGACGGACTGGACGCCGCCGGTGCTGGAGGGCTGGGAACGTCCCGCCGGCCACTGACGAGGCTGCCGAGGTCCGATCCATGACGGAGGGCCGCCCGCTCGTCGCGATCTCGGAGGGGTTCGCGGACTACGGGGACTATCACGGCTACGGGTACGGGCGCCCGCTGCTGGCCGCGGGCGCCCTCCCCGTCCTCCTCCCGTACTACGAAAGGGAGGAGGATCGGGTCGAGCTGATCGAGCGGATCGACGGGTTGGTCCTCGCCGGCGGGCGCGACATCGAGGCCTGGCGGTACGGTCGGGACGAGCCCCATCCGAAGCACCTGCCCGGGCAGCCGTTCCTCGACGAGATCGATCTGTCCTACGCCCTGCTCGCGGTGGAGGAAGAGGTGCCCGTCCTCGGCGTGTGCCGCGGATGCCAGGTCCTGAACGTGGCTCTGGGCGGAACCCTCCACGGGGACCTGGAGGAGTTCCCGGGAGGCGGGGCGGACCATCCCGGGGCGAAGTGGGACGAGTGGCGAGCGCTCGTGACGGCCACGCTCGAAGGAGCGCCCCGACCGGCGCATCCCACGCATCCGGTGGACGTGAAGCCCGGCTCCCTGCTCGCGTCACACCTGGGCGAGCACACGGAGGTCGACAGCTACCACCATCAGGCGGTCAAGGACCTCGGGACGGGCTTGGAGGCCGTCGCCTGGGCGCCACACGGAACGATAGAAGCCCTGGAGATGCCGGGATCCTCCTCGTTCGTCCTCGGGGTTCAGTGGGAGCTCCACGAGGAGTGGCAGGACGACGAGCGGTCGTTGGGGATCTGGGAGGCCTTCGTCGACGACGCGCGCATGCGGATGGAGGGGAGGGAGGAGGTCGGGGTCCCCTGACGGCGTCGATCGAGGTCACGATCGACGCGACGGACTCCGCCGGCGCGGTCACGTTCTGGCAGGCCGCGCTGGGCTACGAGCGACGCTCGGCGCGCGGGCCCTTCGTCGTGCTCGTACCTCCGGCCGGGGACGCTCGGCCCGCCGTGGTGATCCAGCAGGTTGACGCGATCGGTCCCGGGAAGAATCCCGTGCATCTCGATCTCCGTGTCGACGACGTCGAGGCGGAGGTGACTCGGCTGCGGGGCCTCGGCGCCACGGTCGAGTGGACGATCGACGAGACGGCGGACGGCGGCAGCCGCTGGACGACGATGTCCGACCCGCAGGGAACGCTGTTCTGCGTGTGTACCGCGAGACCCTAGAATCGCCCCGATCCGACACGAAAGGTGGTCCGCACGTGGAACTCCCGGGGAGCGCGCGGTACGTGGTGATCGGCGCCGGCATCCACGGCCTCTCCACGGCCTGGCATCTCGCGACGGAGCTCCAACGCCGCGGCGAGGGTGACGGGAGCGACGTCGTGATCCTCGACAAGACCGGGATCGGGGCGGGACCGTCCGGGATCGCGTGCGGCGTGATCCGCAACAACTACTTCCAGCCGGCGATGCGGGAGCTGATGGCCCACTCGGTGCAGGTCTGGGAATCCGACCCGGAAGCCTTCCACTACCATCCGATCGGCTACCTCCAGATCGCGCCCGAGGTGATGCGGTCCGATGTCGCCACGATCTACGAGCAGCAGAAGGCGATCGGCTACACGTCGGAGCTGATCGAGGGCGAGGACGACTGCCGCTCCTACATGGAGTCGATCTTCTCGGACTGGCAGGCGAAGAACATCACGGCCGTCCTGCACGAGAAGAAGGGCGGCTACGCCGAGAACATGCCCTCGATGCGGGGCCTGCGGGCCAAGAGCGAGGACCGCGGCGTCACCCTCCACGCGCCGGTGTCGGTGACCGGGTTCCGGGTCGACGGGGGAGCGGTCACCGCGGTCGAGACGGACCGTGGCGCGATCGCCTGCGAGCAGGTCGTGGTCGCGGCCGGCCCCTGGGTCCGCGACTTCTGGCACATGCTCGACCTGCCCGCCGTGGTGGACGTGAAGGGACGAGACGGGAACGTCTATGAGCGGCCGATGTGGACCTACTGGTGTCTCCAGGAGGGCACGCTCGGCGTCGACCCGAGCTACCTCCTCGACAACGAGGGCAATATGCCGCCCGTGGTGCACGTCGACACGGACGCGCCGCTGATCGACGACATGGATGGCTCCGTCGTGAGCGAGGAGCTCTGGGGCATCTACTACAAACCCGACGTCAACTTCGGTGGCGTCCAGGGCGGCGCGATGCCGTGGGTCGTGGAGCAACCCGCCGACGACGTGGCCGTCGATCCCTACGGCCACCTGAGCACGGAGTTCGTCGTGACGCCGGAGTTCGAACGCATGTGGACGGCGGCGCTTGCGCACTGTCACAAGCGGTTCGAGGGGAAGCGTGGGCTGTACAGGAAGGCGCCCACCGGGGGGATCGGCGCCTTCACGCCCGACAGCTTCCCGGTCTTCGACCGCTTCGTCGACAACGCCTACGTGGTCGCCGATTCGAACCACGGCTACAAGATGATCGGCGTCGGGCAGCTCGTCGCGAAGGAGCTCCTCGGGGACCGGCAAGGTCTCCTCGAGCCGTTCCGGTTCTCGCGGTTCGCCGAGGGCCGTCTGCATCCGGTCAGCCACTCTCCGTACCCCTGGAGCTAGGCGTGGCCGAGCGCCCCGCCGCCTCGGCGCCTCCGGTCGAGTTCGACCTGCCGGTCCACGGAGGGTTCGCCCCGGTGGGGATCGGGGAGACGTTCCCGGACGACACGGCGGACGCCGATGAGCTCGAGATCGCGGGTGAGCCGGGACAGGACCCGGCGGCCGCCTTCCGCCGCACGCTGGGGATGTTCGCCACCGGAGTGACCGTGATCACCACGCAAGACGGTGAGCAGGTGCACGGCATGACGGCGAACGCCTTCATGTCGGTATCGCTCCGGCCGCCGCTCGTGGTGATCTCGGTGGATCGCCGGGCGAAGATGCACGCGCTCCTTCACGAAGGCCGCCGCTACGGGATCAGCGTCCTCGCCGACGAGCAGCGGCCCCTCTCGGACCGGTTCGCGGGCCGCGCGGCAGAGGGGACGGAGGAGGTCGGATTCGACCTGGTCCATGACACGCCCCTCGTGCGCGGGGCGCTCGCCCATCTGGTGGCCAGGGTGGTGCGCTCCAACTGGGGTGGGGACCATTCGTTGTTCGTGGGACAGGTCGAGTACGCGAGGTACGGGGAAGGGCGGCCCCTGCTCTTCCAGGGCGGGCGGTACCAACACCTCCTCGAGCGCGCCCCCGTGTTCTCGTCGCTCCCGCCGGAGATCCTCGCTGTGATCACGGCGGAAGGGGTTGAGCGCACGTTCGAGCCGGGCGAGTTCGTCGTGCGGGAGGGCGAACCGGGAGACGAGCTCTTCGTGATCGTCGAAGGGGAAGCGCGGGTGCAGCGGGAAGGGAACCCGCTCTCGACCTTCGGGGTGGGCGAGTTCTTCGGGGAGATCGCGGTGATCGACGGCCGACCACGGAGCGCCGACGTCGTGGCGGTGTCGCCGATGCGAGCCCTCGCGATCTCGCGCGACCTCGTCCGGAGCACGGTCGAGCGTGAGCCCCGAGCTGCCTGGGCGATGCTGGAGGTGCTCGCCGGGCGGCTCCGCGACGACTGAGCATCGCAGTAGTCAGAGACGGTAGGGGACCGCCGACACCACCACCGAGGGCTCGAAGAGGAACGTGCCCTTGAGCGTGAGCGCCGTATGGTTGTGCAGCAGCCGGTGCCACCACTTCCGGACCACGAACTCCGGGATCACGAGCGTCACGAACGTCTTCGGGTGCTCGTCGAGAACCTCCCGCACCCACGCGTGGATCGGCCCGCCGACCTGCCGGTAGGGTGACTCGAGCACCTCGAGCGACACGTCCGGATAGCGCTCTTGCCACCGGGACCGAACCTGGTCCGTCTCCTTCTCGTCGACCTGCACGTGGAGGCAACGCAGCTCGTCGGCCCGCAGGGACATCGCATACCGGAGGCTCCGGTCGGTCGCGTTGTGCGCGCCGGCCGCGAGCACCACCGCCACGTGGCGCCATCCTTCCATCGAACGGCGGACGTCCCCATCGGGGGTCACGGGCTCGAGCGAGTCGTAGCCAGGATGATGCGCCACGTTGGTGACGACGACGTCGGCCTCGGCGACCAAGGCTGCCTTGATCCGCTGGACGAGGAATTTGTGGAGGATGTGGCGCCATCCCCTTTGCCGAACGGATTCCGGGATGATCACGTTGATGAGTGCATCCTCGTCCGCGCCGGCGCGGATCTCACGCGCGAGGTTCCGGATCTCAGCGGGGATGCTCCGCGTCCGCAAGCGAAGCTCGAGCATCTCACCGAGCCGACCCCAGGAATCCCACATGAACGCGATGTCCGTGCCCGTCGGCGCGAAGTGCACGAGCCGTACATCGAGCGGAAGCACGCGTTTCGCGTATGCCGTCGCATAGACGTCCTCGGGACCGGGTGTCCGGACCGGGATCACTACCCGCTGGCGGGGCAGGTCACGAACGGGACCGCGACGAGCCGGATCCGAGAGGGCAGCCTCCGTCTCCTCGTAGTGCCGGTTGACCTTCAACAGGCCCACGAGCATCACGGGGATCGCAATCAGGATGATCCAGGCACCCGAGCTGAACTTCGTTGCCGCGATCACGACGGTCATGACCGCCGTCACCACGGCGCCGACACCGTTGATCGCGAGCCCCTTCTTCCATCCCGCCTCCCGCAGCGTGGTGTGATGCTTCGCCATGCCGGCCTGGGAGAACGTGAACGACGTGAAGACGCCGATCGCGTAGAGCGGGATCAGGCTGCGTGACGCTCGCCTTGAAGACGACGACCAGCAGGCCTGCGAACACGGACAGGACGACGATCCCGTTCGAGAAGACCAGACGGTCTCCGTAACGAGTGAGCTGTGACGGCAGGAACCGGTCGCCGGCGTGGAAGCTGGCCAACCGTGGGAAGTCCGCGTAGCTCGTGTTGGCGGCGAGGACGAGGATCAGCATCGTCGCCGCCTGGACCGCGACGAAGAGGACATCCCCGATGCCGGACCCCCGAACACCGCCTCGCGCGATCTGCGCGAGCACCGTGACCTTCTCGTGTGGGTCCGGGACGATGTGCATCTGCGCCGCCAGGATCGAGAGGCCGAGGAACATCGCGCCGAGCAACGACCCCATCCACATCAGCGTCGTGATCGCGTTCTTCCACTCCGGTGGCTTGAACGCCGGCACCCCGTTCGAGATCGCTTCCACGCCGGTCACGGCCGCGCCGCCGGAGGCGAAGGCCTTGAGGACGAGGAAGATCAGGGCGAAGCCGGCCACGTTCTCGGTCGGCGGCAATGGGAAGTGCGACGTGGGTTGCGCGAGGGACCCCGTGACCATGCGGAAGAGAGCCGAACCGAGCAGGATCCCCATCATCAGGAGGAAGAAGTACGTGGGTGTCGCGAAGATCCGCCCCGATTCGCGCACGCCGCGGAGGTTGCCGAACGTGAGGATCACGATGAAACCGAGTGAGATCGGCACCCGCCACGTGTGGAGGCCCTCGAACACCGAGGTCAGCGCCGCCGTTCCCGCGGCGACGGAGACCGAGACGGTCAGGATGTAGTCGGTAAGGAGCGCTACGCCGGCGACCTGGGCCGGCTTCACCCCGAAGTTGTCCCGGGTGACCAAGTAGGCGCCGCCGGCCTGGGGATACGCCCGGATCGTCTGCCGGTACGAGAACAGCAGAACTCCGAGCACCAGGAGGAGCGCGACCGTGATGGGCACGACCCGCGCGAAGACGGCGACGCCGAGTCCCCCGGCGACGAGGACGCGAAGGATCTCCTCCGTGGCGTAGGCCGAAGACGACAGGTTGTCGCTGGCGAAGACGGCGAGGGCCGTCGGCTTGCCGAGTCGCTCGTGGATCAATCGCTCGGTCGCGAGCGGTGCTCCGACGATCCGCCGCTTGATGCGGGACGCGCGATCCGGGCGCGCGGGACGCGCCGGACGCAGACTCGTGTCGACCGATCGGTGTGTCGCTCGTTCCTCTTGCTTCATGCACGCAGTGTCGGACCGTTCCCATCAGCGTCCGCTCAAGAAGCCGAGGCTCCGGCTCAGGATGTCCTCAAGATGCGGTGCGGTCGGTCTCAGGGCTCCGTCGAGCGTGTGCGAGACTCAGAACGATGAGGCCAGAAAGATGAGGCCAGAAAGATGAGGAAGGTTCTCGCGTCTCGTCCCACCTCTCCCGGGCTCGGCCTCGCTGTCGGGATCGTGGCCCCGGCGGCGGCCGTGGGGATCGTGCTGGTCACCGGTTCGAGGAACCTGGCCGCCGCGACCTCGCTCGCCTTGCTCGCCGTCGTCATTGCTGGCGCGGTCGCGGGCCGCGGCAGCGGGATCCTCGCGTCTTTCCTCTCGTTCCTCGGCCTCAACTTCTTCTTCACGGAGCCACATCACACCCTCGCAGTGCGGCACGCATCCGACGTCGTCGCGTTGATCGCGTTCCTTCTGTCCGCGCTGATCGTTGGAGCCCTGGTCAGCAGGGTCCGCGAGGAGCGCTCGCGAGCCGAGCAGCGGGCCACCGAAGCACAGCTCCTCAAGAGCACCACCGAGCGCTTCATCTCCAGCGAGCCCTTCGGTCGCATCCTCGATGGTCTGGCGCAGGCGCTCCTCGACCTCTTCGGGCTCGCCAGCGCCGAGATCGCCACACCGAACGGTGTCGGGCGTGCGACGGCAGGTGACGAGCCAACGACTTCCGGACATGCGATCTCGGTTCCCCTGGAGACCCGGTCGGGCTCCTACGGGGCTCTCACGGCAACTCGGGCTGCAGGCGAGGAGCCGTTCTCCCCACCCGAGCTCAGTTTGATGAAGACGCTCGCCTCGCAGACTGCACTCGCGATCGAGCGGGCGGCCTTGGACGGCGAGGTCCGGGAGGCGAGGCTCCAAGTGGAGGCGAACGCGCTTCGGGCAGCCCTCTTCTCGTCTGTCACTCACGACCTCCGGACGCCGCTCGCATCCATCAAGGCAAGCGCATCGGGTCTCCTCGCTGAGGGCGCCCATTACAGCGAGGAGGAGCGGCGGGACGTCCTCGGAACGGTCGTGGAGGAAGCGGATCACCTGAACCTGATCGTCGGGAACCTCCTTGATCTCGCACGGATGCGTGCGGGGGCCTTGGTTCCATCCAGGCAACCGATCCTGATCGACGAAGTGATCGGCTCGGTGCTCCAACGGATGCGACGCACGTTGGAACGCGTCGTGGTCCGGACGACGATCCGGCCCGAGCTCCCGGCGGTGGAGGCCGATCCCGTCCAGATCGGACAGGTCCTCTCGAATCTCATCGAGAACGCGATCCGCTTCTCCCCGCCGGGAAGTGAGATCCACATCACGGCTGCGCGCTGGCGCTCGGCCGTCCAGGTACGCGTGACGGATCAGGGGCCGGGCATCCCCGAATCCGACCGCGAGCGGGTCTTCGAGGAGTTCTACCGCCACGATGCGGGAGGGGGGAAGGGTGGAACCGGCCTCGGCCTCGCGATCGCGCGCGCGATCGTCGTCGCGCACGGCGGCACCATCCTGGCAGGGGCGGCGCCGGGAGGGGGCACGGCTGTCACCTTCGAACTGCCCATCGCGGCGCGGCAACGAGACGAGCTCGACTCCGACGTCGCTCGACGTGGTGTGGTCACATGACCCGGATCCTCGTGATCGACGACGAGCCGCAGATCCTCCGTGCATTGCGTCGTTCACTCGAGGCGCAGGACTACGAGGTCACCACGGCCGATGACGGTGAGGAGGGCCTCGCATCGGCAGCGGCTCGGTCGCCGAACCTCGTCGTCCTGGACCTGGGCCTGCCGGACCTCGATGGCACCGAGGTGATCCGGAGGCTCCGATCATGGACCGACGTGCCCGTCATCGTGTTGACCGTCCGCGAGGGGAGCTCAGACAAGATCGAGGCCCTCGACGCCGGCGCGGACGACTACGTGACGAAACCGTTCGACGTCGAGGAACTCTTAGCCAGGATGCGGGCCGCGCTCCGTCGTACGGACGCTGATCCCTCTGCGGAGCCCGACCTGCGCTTCGGTGACCTCCAAGTGGATCTGGCTCGCAAATTGGTTCGCCTCAGAGACGAGCTCGTCCATCTCACCCCGAACGAATACGGCCTCCTCGAGGCGATGGTGACGAACCCGGGCAAGCTGCTGACCCATCAGTGGCTGCTCAGGAAGGTGTGGGGTCGCGGGTACGGGAACGAGAGCCACTACCTCCACGTCTACGTCCGGCAGCTCAGGCAGAAGCTCGGTGACGACGCGGCCATGCCTCGCTACATCATCACCGAGCCCGGCGTGGGCTATCGCTGGAGCCCGGACGCGTCGGCTTCCACTCGGCCCTAGTCGACGTCGGGCAGTTCGGAGAGCCAGCTGGTCCGGTGACCGGTCTCGTCCCAGAGGATCGGGAAGAAGGACTCGTCCATCGCGGTGTCGCCGCGGCGCCGGTAGCGCGAGTAGATCAGGTCGGCGTTCCGATGATGGAACCGTGCGTGCGAGGGAAGCATGTGCGAGACCAGGGCCATCCGCGCCACGGTGCCGCTCGTGTTGGGCTCGGAGCCGTGCCACGTGAGGTTGTGGTGGAAGGCACCGCCGCCGGGTTTCACGACGACCGGGCACGATCTCCATCTCCGCGTCCGCGGGCTTCGCGTCCCGGACGCCGGCGAGCCAGTCCTCGGGCGCGTGGAACTGCGAGCGCTCCGGCGGGGTCCACGGCCAGTGGTTCGAGCCGCGCACGTAGGCGATCGGACCGGCGTCCGCCTGCGTCTCGTGGAGCGACATCCAGCACGTCACCATCTCCGGCGGCACGAGGTAATCGGCGTACGAGCCGTCCTGGTGGAAGCCGATCGCCTTCGTCCCCGGAGGCTTCCAGAGAACGTTGTCCTGCAGGATGCGGACGCCCGGGTAGCTCATCAGCTGCGCCGCGAGCCGGCCGATCCTCGCCGAGAGGACCTGCGCCGCGATCACGGTGTCGGCGCGCCAGGCGTTGCAGAGCTGCCGGGTGCGGTTCTCGGGATCCCGGCCCTTGACCCAGTTGACCTCGTCCGGCTTGATCCCGGTCTCGTACTCGCCGTCGAAGAGGCGCAGGTATCGCTCCTCGAGGAGATCGAGGGCCTTCTCGGAGACCAGGCCTTCTTCGACGATCAGGAAGCCGTCCCGGTGGAACGACTCGACCTGCTCCTGCGTGAAGGACTCGACCAGGCCGCCCATATCAGGAGCGAGGCCGCGTCTTCTCGGGGTCGTAGAAGGGGAACGGGACCACCGTTGCGGCGATCCGCTTCTGGTGGCCGTCGAGCTTGCCGACCTCGAGGGCGGCGCCGGGGTCACGGTGCTGCACCGCGACCCGCGCGAGCGCGATGTTCTTCTTGAGGATCGGCGAGCGCGTCCCGCTGGTCACGACGCCCACCTGCTGACGACCGGCGTACACACCGTCGCCGTGGCCGGCCGGTTCGTTCCCCTCCAGGTCGAGTCCGACGAGGGTCCGCTGCGGATGGTCGAGACGCTCGCGCAGCGCCTCGCGCCCGACGTAGTCCTCGTCCTTGGCCTTCGTGACCGTGAAACCGATTCCCGCCTCGAACGGGTCGACCTGGTCGTCGAACTCGTATCCGGCGAAGATCAGCCCGGCCTCGATCCGAAGGATGTCGAGCGCGTCCAGGCCCAGGGGCAGGAGCCCGTGGGGCTCCCCGGCGGTCCAGATCGAGTCCCACACGGCCGGCGCGTCCTTCGGGTGGCAGAAGATCTCGTAGCCGAGCTCGCCCGTGTAGCCGGTCCGCGAGATCACGGCGGGGACGCCGGTCGGGCCGCCGATCCGGCCGACGGAGAACCGGAACCACTCGAGCGCGCCGAACGGCGTCTGTGCGGGGGGCGTCCAGACGATCTCCTCGAGGAGCGCACGGCTCGCCGGACCCTGTACCGCCACGTTGTGGAGATGGTCGGTGGATTCCTTCACGAAGGCGTTGAGGCCGAGCCGGGAGGACTGCTCCCTGAGCCAGACGCCGTCGTACTCGCTCCCGCCGACGAACCGGAAGTTCGTGTCCGCGATCCGGAAGATCGTCGCGTCGTCGATCATGCCACCGTCCTCGGTGCACATCGCGGTGTAGACGACGTGGCCGTCCGAGAGCCGCCGGACGTCGCGCGTCACGGTGGCCTGCAGCAACGCCTCGGCGTCCGGTCCGAGCACCTCGAACTTCCGGAGCGGCGAGAGGTCCATGATCGCGGCCCGCTCCCGGCAGGCCCAGTACTCGTCCGTCGCGCCGTGGTTGTCGAAGCTGGTCGGCAGCCAGTACCCGTTGTACTCCGTGGTCCGGCTCGTGAGCTCCGAGATCCGGGGATGGAAGCCGGTCTCGGTCGTGAGGGTCGGCTCGGCGTCGGGCGTCACGCGGTGCGCGATCGCCGCCGAGAACGTGTGCTCGGGGGAGTAGACACGCACGTGCACCTCGGTCGGGTCCCATCCGTTCGCTGGGTCCACGTCGTCGGGGCATGCGCTCGAGGCGCAGACCAGATCCGTGGCGGCGCGCAGCAAGACGTAGTCGCCCGGCCGGGACCACGGCTCGTCGAAGACGAGGAGATTATCCGTCGCGAACATCGTGTTGTAGAAGAAGTTGAGCGCCTGCCAACCCTTCCGCGGCGCGATCGCGTACGTCTCGAGCTGCCGGTTGAAGTTGTCGGTGCAGTTCGTGTGGCCGAAGTACCCGAGGTTCTCGTAGTACCGGGACGTGCAGGCCAGGAGGAACGAGTCGTGCCGTCCCACCGTGTCCCGGATCACCTCGACCAGGACGTCCATGTCGAGGTCGTAGAACTTCGAGTACAGACCCGGCTGCGGGAACGCGTTGCCCATCAGCGTGCGGGTGATCGTCGGGTCGAAGCCGCGCTCGATCCCCTCCTCGAGCTTGCGGCGATGGAACGCCAGGAAGTCCGAGCACTGCTTCCCTTCGACGTCGATGATCTGGATGTACTCCCCGGCCTTGACCTCGTAGGACAGGGCCGTCGCCCGGTCGACCCGGAAGTCCAGGCGGGGCTCCGCGAGCGGGGGAGGAAGCTCCAGCTCTCCGTGCGCCCGAGGGCGGGTCCGGCGCACCTCCACGTCGAGATCCGATGCCGGCACGCCTCCCTCGAGCACGGACGCGCCCTCGGGCGCCGCGATCACCACGACGACGGGGCGCTCGGCCGTGAACGAGTGGGCCGAGCCGGCCGGCGACCACTCTCCGAAGAGCCGGACGGCGGTCGTCTCCGTTGGATCCAGACCGTGGCCGGCCAGGGCGTCGATCACGTCTGCCGCGCCGTCGGCCCCGGAGCCGATCAGCGAGCGGAGCACCGTCGCGGGGGCATCGGCGCGCGCACCGATCGCGGCGGCGTCCTCGGAGCCGTCCGGCGCGAGCACCGTGACTTCGGCGACCTGGCCCCCGTCGGGATCTCGGACCGTCAGCCGGTCGTCGCCCTCGAGGGCGAGCACCGTGGCACCTCCCGGCCGCACCCAGTACCGCTCCAGGAACGGGTCCTCGGGCAGCAGTCCAGGGACGGTCAGGCTGCGGCGTCCGGACGAGATCGCCATCGGCCTCAGCCCTTGGCCGCCGGTTCCTTCGACGCCTGCTCGTCGGCCTCCTTGAACAGCTGCTCGGCGAGCTCCCGCTTGCCGGCGGCGTCGAGCTTCTTGACCTCGTTCTCGACGGCGCGCCGGTTGTAGGACTGGTTCCAGTAGTCGAGGGACTCGAAGCCGAGGAGCACAGCCTTGCCGACGAACTGGCGGAGCACCTCGTTCGTCGGGCCCATGACCCAGCCGGCCTTGGCGTCCCGGAGGTAGCGCTCGAGCTCCATGTCGCGCTTGTACCCGGAGCCGCCGCAGGCGTGGAGCATCTTGTCGACGACGTGCGCGGTGTTCTTCGCCGCCTCGAACTTGATCTGCCACGCCCAGTGGAGGAAGTTCCCGCGCGCCAGCTCACCGGGGCCGGGGTTCACCGTGTTGTTCTCGGTCGCGCCGTCCATCGCCTGGGCGACGGAGAGCGTGAACAGCCGTGAGGCGTTCGTGTCCATGACTGCCTCGCCGACGTAGTCCTGGATGGTGGGGTAGTCGGCCACGCGCAGGCCGACGTCGACGTGCTTCTTCCGCGTGGTGTGGCGTTTCGCGATGTCGATCGCACCGAGGGCCAGGCCGTTCCACACCGAGGCGGAGCCAACCAGGAACCAGGGGTCCACGGACTCGTCGTTCGAGTTCGCACCGTCCCCGGTCGGGCCGACGAGCTGCTCCGCGGGGATCTCGACGTTGTCGATCTCGATCGGCCCCGACTGGTTGCCTCGGAGCCCGAGCGCGTCCCAGAGCGACGGCTGGGCCTGGATGTGCTCGCCGTCGACGACGAAGACGGAAAGGTCGTCGTAGCCGGAGAAGTCCGGGCTGGTCGTCTGCACCACGTAGAAGTCCGCGAAACCGCCCGACGTGGTCCACGAAGCCTTCTTCCGGACCTTGAAGCCGCCGTTCGAGCGCTCGGCCCCGGAGGAGATCGGGTACCAGAAGTGCGAGCCCGTCTCGGGGTCCGAGTAGGAGAGCGTGCCGATCTTGCCGGAGTTGAGCGGCCGGATGTACTTGTCGATCAGCTCGGGGGTCGCGCGCAGCATGATCGCGTTCACCGCGCCCATGTGCATCACGTAGCACATCGCGGTCGAGGCGCAGCCGTAGCGCGCGATCGTCTCGCAGACCATCGAGTAAGCGACGTGGTTCTCGCCGAGGCCCCCGTACTCCTCGGGCACCGTCAGCGCCAGGAACCCGTGCTCTCCGAGGAGTTCGAGGTTGCGGCGAGGGAACATCAGCTCGTCGTCGAAGCGCTTGGCGTTGGCCCGCAGCTCCTTCTCGCAGAGCTCGATCAGGGTGGCGCGGAGTTCCTTCTGCCTGTCCGTGTAGACCCAGTCGGGGTCCCAGTCGTACCCGAGTCCCCAGAAGGGCTCGGAACCCCACATCTTGTCGGTCATCTCTCCTCCTGGCGTGTGGTTCGCAGCGCGTCGGCGTTCATGCTAGGCCGGGTCCCGATACCAGACAACGCCGGCCCCCGGAATGGAAGAGGGGCGGTCGAGCCGCCCCTCATCCGATCGACCCGATACGGTGGATCAGCGCGGCACGACCTCCTCTTGGAGGAGCCGCATCTGCTCCTCGTTCGGCATCGTGGCAACGTCCCGGTCCCTGAAGGTGATCTTGGCCTTGTCCTGGACGGCTCGTCGATAGAAGAACAACAGCACCGAGGCGAGCAGGACACCGGCACCGAGGAAGAGCGGGAGACCCTTGAACTCGTAGAAGCCGATGTACGAGGCCACCTTCTGGTCGAGCACGCCGGCCAGCACCAGGATCAGGTTGAAGGCCGCCAGCGGCCAGGCGAGCGCCGCGAAGACCGGTCCGGCCTTGATCGGCCGCGGCCAGTCCGGACGGTCCCTCCGCAGGAGCAGGAACCCCGTGAGCGCCAGCACGTGACAGAAGACGTAGCCGATGTTCGAGATGTAGAGGATCACGAAGTTGTTCGCGCCCAGCAACAGCAGCAGACCGATGTTCACCACCATGTCGACCGTCATCCCACGTGCCGGGACGTGGAACTTGTTCAGGTGATACAGCCACTTGATCGTCATGTCGTCGCGGGCGATGCCGTAGAGGGCGCGGCCTCCGTCGGCCGTCGACGTGTTCATCGCGAGGATCAAGCTCGCGATCAGGCAGATCACGGCGAACCCGCCGAGCGCGGGGCCCGCGATCTCCTCCAGCGCCGCGACGTAGAAGCTGCCGTAGTCCCCGGTGGATCCGACGACGCCGCCCAGCCCGAGCGGCAGGAAGAGGTAGACGAATAGCGAGAACACGGCCACGGACTTCAGCGCCTTGGCCGTATCCCGCTTCGTGTCGTGGTACTCGGGGGCGAAGCTCGCGCCCACCTCGATCCCGTACGCGGACCAGCACATGATGAACAGCCACATCAGGGCGATCCTGAGGTCGCTGAAACCGCCCGCGTTGTGGAGATATTCGAGGTTCGACGACTCCCAGTCTCCGGTGAAGTACGGGAAGATGATGAAGATGGCGAGCGGAACCATGAGCAGCGCTCCGGTCACGTACCCCACCGCCAGCGAGGGCTTGACCCCGAGGACGTTGAAGAGCCAGACCCCCAGGATCACGATGATCGCGATCGCCTGTGCCAGCCCGAAGTCCGCGAACCCGAGGTTGAAGTAGGCGTCGTCCACGGCGTCGCCCGACTTCGGGAACCACTCGGCGACGATGAGGGCTCCCACGATGTTCCCGACGAACGAGAGGACGACGGACCACCCGATCCAATACCCGAACGCCGCGATCGGACCGAAGAGATTGAAACGAGAGCGCCAGCCCTCGTGCGCGTAGAGGGCGATCCCGCCCGGCTTGTCGGGGAACATCGCGGCGGTCTCTGCGTAGATGAAGTTCTGCAGCAACCCGACGGTCGCGGAGATCCCCCAGAGGAGGATCGATCCCCATGCCCCGATCGTGGCGAGCGTGAAGCCGAGCGACCCCAGGAGGAACGCCGGCTGGCACAAGCCGATGACGAATCCGTCGTACCAGTTGAGCGACTTGAGGAGATGGCGTTCCTCGATGGTCGCCTGCGCCGTGACCTCGTCAGCCACCTGATCCCTCCCCTCTGTGTGCGCGGCCCTCCGGCCGCATGCCGCGGTATAGCACGGCACTCCGAGGCGGGCAATCCCGGAGGATGTTGCGTCCGACCGCATCCGAGGTCCCCTGTACCATCGCCGCCGTGAAGGGCCCTCCGATCACGGTGCGATGCGATTGCGGCGAGGTCGAACCGGTTCCGTATGGGGAGGCGTGGACCTGCCCCACATGCGGGCGGCGCTGGGATACGGCGCAGATCCCGCCCGAGGAGTACTGGGGGGTCATGCGGGAGATGCGGCGGTACCGGCTCGAGGTGATCGCCGTCTCCGTGGCGCTCGGGATCGCGCTCGCGATCACGCTCGCCAACCTCGGAAGCAGGCGCTACTTCCCGATCGTCCTCGGCGTCATGGGGTTCTGGTTCTTGATCTACATGCCGCGTTGGAGACAGAAGGTGCGACGACGCGTTCGAGAGCTCCCCGGCTGGCGGCTGCGGTCGAGCTGAGGCTCGTCCGATAGTCTCACCCGCGTCCTCGGCGCTCGGACGAGGCCGGGATCGGAGGAGCGGGGTGACCTTCCTGATCACGTGTCCGAACTGCGGGCCGCGCGAGGCCCTCGAGTTCTCCTTCGGCGGCGAGGCAACGCGTCGCGTCGGACCCACGGCGACCGACCGCGAGTTGGCGGCCGCTCTCTACTTCCGCCGCAACGTCGACGGGTGGCAGACGGAGTGGTGGGTTCATCAGAGCGGCTGCCGCGCATGGTTCCTCGCGGAACGACACACGACGACGAACGAGATCCGGCGGACGTACCTGCCGCAGGAGCGCCCGCGGGACGGGGAGGACAGGGAGGCCGCGCCCGCGTGAGCGAGCGTCTCCCGACGCGTCAGGGCGAAGCGATCCGGCGCGATCGGCCGATCAGGTTCCGGTTCGAGCGCAGGACGATCGCCGCGTTCGAGGGGGACACCGTGGGATCGGCGCTGGCGGCGGCCGGCGTCACGATCACCGGTCGATCGTTCAAGTACCACCGGCCCCGGGGGCTGTCGTGCATGACCGGCTCGTGCCCGAACTGCCTGATGCAGATCGACGGTATCCCCAACGTGCGCGCCTGTACAGAGCCGGCGCGGGACGGGATGCGGGTCGAACGCCAGAACGCATGGCCCTCCGCCGATCGGGACATCCACGGATGGCTGAACACGTTCTCGTTCATGATGCCGCCGGGGTTCTACTACAAGATCTTCCAGCACCCTCGCTGGGCATGGCCGCTCGTGGAACCGTTCATCCGCTCGAAGGCCGGGCTGGGGAAGGTGCCCCACGAGCCCGATCACCGGCGGCGCCGGCGGATCAACCTCCACCCCGATGTCCTCGTGATCGGGGCGGGGGCCGCCGGCCTCGCGGCCACGGCCGAGGCCGCGAAGGCCGGTGCATCGGTCGTCCTGCTCGAGCAGGGCCGCGAGGCGGGCGGTCACCTCCTGGGAGAAGCGAGCAGCACCCTCCGATCGGGGCTGGCGCGGGATGCCCTCGGGTCCGGAGCACGGTTCCTGTCCGAGACGGCGGCGTTCGGGGTCTTCGGTGGCGGGCTGATCGCGGCGGCCGGGCCGGACGCCCTGTATCGGATCCGCGCCGGACACGTGATCTTCGCCACGGGGGCGGTCGAGGGATCCGCGGTGTTCCCCGGCAACGACCTTCCCGGCGTGATGCTCTCGTCCGCCGTTCACCTGCTGCTCCACCGCTACGGCGTGCTCCCCGGCCGACGCGCGGTGGTCCTCACCGGCGACAACGTCGGCTACACGACCGCCTGGGCCCTGAAGGACGCCGGGGCGGAGGTGACGGTGGTCGATCTCCGCTCCGACGGCGGCTGGCCGGAGGGGTTCCCGGTGTTCGCCGGGTCGACGATCCTGTCCGCGCACGGGCGGCGGCGGGTGAGCGCCGTGTCCGTCGGTACCGCGGGCGCGACGTCCGGACAGAAGGTCTCCTGCGATCTCGTCGTGAACGCGTGCGTGCAGACGCCGTCCACGAACCTCCTCGCGCAGGCCGGTGCGCGGCTGGCGTTCGACGAGGCGTTGCAGGCCTTCCTCCCGGACGAGATGCCAGCTCGCACCTGGGCCGTCGGGGCGGTGGCGGGGGCGCGCTCGCCGGAGGCCTCCGTGGCGCAAGGCAGGCTCGCGGGTCTCGAGGCAGCGGCGGGTTCGGGACACGCGGTGGACGCGGCGTCGATCGCAGCGCTCCGGAGCGAGGCCGCGCGTTCCGGGGACCCGATCGTCCTGCCGCCGGAGGCCTCCGCGGCGTCCGGGAAACAGTTCGCCTGCGTCTGCATGGACGTGACCGCGAAGGAGCTCAAGACGGCCGTGGCCGAGGGGTTCGACTCGATGGAGCTCCTCAAGCGATACACGACGATCACGATGGGCCCCTGTCAGGGGAAGGCGTGCATGGCCTCGTCGCAACGCCTCTGCGGCGCGGTCACGGGCCGGTCCTTCGCCGAGACGTCGCCCACCACGTCGCGGCCGCCGTGGGTCCCCGTGGAGATGGGCACGCTGGCCGGCGCCCGGCTCACCCCGCGCAAGGAGACGACGATGCACGACCGGCACGTCGCCGCGGGCGCGGAGTTCATGTGGGCCGGGGACTGGCGACGCCCCCACCACTACACGACCCCCGAAGCGGAGGTCGCCGCCGTACGACACCGGGTCGGCCTGATCGACGTGAGCACCCTCGGCACGTTCCGGATCAAGGGTCCCGAGGCGGTCGAGCTCCTCGAACGCCTCTACCCGAACCGATTCTCCGACCTCGCCGTCGGACGGGTCCGGTACGGCGCGATGCTCAACGACGAGGGGGTGATCCTCGACGACGGAGCGGTCGTCCGACTGACCGACGATGAGTTCTTCGTCACGGTGACGACCGGGAACACGGCCGCGCTGGAACGATGGATCACCTGGTGGAACGCGGACTGGGGTCTCGACGCGCTCATCCTGAACATGACGGGCGCGTACGGGGCCGTGAACCTGGCGGGGCCCCGAGCCCGCAACGTGATGACCTCGCTCACCGACGCGGACGTCTCCGGGTCGGCGATGCCGTACATGACCGCGACCAGGATGGCGGTGGCGGGCGTGCCCTCGCTGGTGCTGCGGATCGGCTTCGTGGGGGAGACGGGCTACGAGATCCACTTCCCGTCCGCCTACGGCGAGCACCTGTGGGACGCCGTGATGGAGGCCGGCCGCCCCGACGGGATCGTCGCCTTCGGCCTGGAGGCCCAGCGGATCCTCCGCCTGGAGAAGCAGCACATCCTCGTGGGACAGGATACGGACGCCGAATCCGATCCGTACGAGGCCGGGCTCGGCTGGATGGTGAAGGACGACAAGGAGGACTTCCTCGGTCTGCGGTCGCTCCGAGACCTGAAGGAACGGGGCCCTCGTGAGCGCCTCGTCGGGTTCACGGCGCCGGAGCGCTGGCTGCCGCCCGAAGGCGCGTCCGTGGTCCGCGAGGGAGCGTGGGTCGGCCGGGTCACCTCGGCCAGGCGCAGCGAGGCCGTCGGCGGTGTGGTCGGGCTGGCGTGGGTGCCCGCGGACTGGGCCGGGGACGGCAGCACGATCGAGATCCAGTTCGGTGGGAGCCACACGATCGGCACGGTCCGTACCGATCCGTTCTACGACCCGCGCGGCGAGAGGCTCCGGTCATGAGCACGGCGATCCGGCGCTCGCCCGCGGCGCGGCTGTCGGCGCGCCGCGGGGCGGTGTTCGTGGAGGAGGCGGGTTGGGAGATCCCGGCCTCCTACGGGGATGACGCGGGAGAGCGCGCGGCGATCCGCGATCGCGTGGCGATCGCGGACATCACCCCGCGCGCCAAGGTGGACGTCCGCGGCCGCATCCCGGAGGCGCTGCCATCACTGGCCGACACCGTCCTCGCGCGGATCTCGGCGGAGTGGGTCGTGGTGCTCGGAGCCCCGGACGCGGAAGGAAGGCTGATCCGGGCGATCGAACCTGTCGCCGGCGCAGGCGCCATGGTGACCGACGTGACCCACCTGTACGCCGGCGTGGCGCTGGCCGGGCCGGCGTTGCCGGAGCTGGTCGAGCGCGCCACGTCGTGGGATCTCTCGACCCTCGCCGCCGGGTGCGGCGACCGGCGCACCGATCGCCGAGGTCCGGGCGTTGCTGGTCCGGCGCGACCTCCCGTTCCCCGTCCTCGAGGTGTTCGTGGCCATGGAGTTCGGCCGGTACGTGTGGGAGACGCTCTCGGGCATCGTGAGCGGCCTCGGCGGCGCGCCGGCCGGGTGGCAGGCCCTCCGAGCGGAAGGCTGGCGCTGATGCACCCGATCCGGTACTTCAGGCCGTGGCGGATGTGGCGCCGTCACGAGATGAAGGACGCCTACGACGTCGTGATCGTCGGCGGCGGCGCCCACGGGCTCGCGATCGCGTACGAGCTGGCGAAGCGGGGCATCCGCGACGTCGCCGTTCTCGACAAGAGCTACATCGGCGCCGGCGGGTCAGGCCGCAACACGACGATCGTCCGCGCGAACTACCGGACGCCGGAAGGCGTGGCCTTCTACAAGGAGTCGCTCCGGCTCTACGAGCAGCTCGCGCAGGAGCTCGACTACAACCTCCTGCTCTCCCAACAGGGCCACCTGACCCTCGCCCATGCCGAGCGCGCCGTGATCGTCGCGCACGAGCGCGCGGAGGTGAACCGGCTCCTCGGCGTGGACTCGCGCGTGATCTACCCGGACGAGATCGCGAAGCTCTGCCCGGAGCTCGATCTCTCCACCCACCCCGACTTCCCGATCATGGCCGCGCTCTACCACCCGCCGGGGGGCGTGATCCGCCACGACGCCGTCGTGTGGGCGTACGCGCGCATGGCCGACCGGATGGGCGTGCACATCCATCAGGGCACCGATGTGACCGGCATCGACGTCCGCGGCGGTCGCGTCACCGGCGTCCGGACGAGCCGGGGCGACATCGCCGCCGGCACCGTGATCTCCGCGGTGGCGGGATGGACGAGCGAGGTCTGCCGCATGGCGGGGGTGGAGACGCCGATCGTCACGCACCCGCTGCAGGCGTTCGTGACGGAGCCGCTGAAGCCCTTCCTCGACGTGATCCTGGTGTCGGCAACGCTGCACGTCTACATCTCACAGACCGACCGGGGCGAGGTGCTGATCGGCTCGGAGATCGAGCCGTACACGTCCTACTCGCAGGAGTCGACGCTCGACTTCCTGGAGGTCACGGCGGCCCATTCCCTCGAGCTCCTCCCGATGCTCGGGAGGGTGAAGCTGATGCGAGCGTGGGGAGGGCTCTGCGACGTGACGCCCGACTACTCGCCGATCATGGGCCTGACGGACGTGGAGGGGTTCCTGATCGACGGCGGCTGGGGGACCTACGGCTTCAAGGCCACGCCGATCGTGGGCGTCACGATGGCGGACCTGGTCAGGGACAGCGTCGTGCCGGATCTGATCGCGCCGTTCGCGCTGGAGCGGTTCTGGAAGCGGGAGCTCGTCTCCGAGATCGCCGCCGCGGCCGTGTCCCACTGAGGCCGTGGCATCATTGGCGTGATGGCCACGGCCGCGCAGCCTCTCCGCCGGAACATCGCGAACGTGCACGTCGTCGCGATGAACGACGGTGTTCGGTCCGAGCGGACCGACACGCTCGCCGCCGAGGAGCCGCTCGAGATCCGCGTGCAGGGCCCGGGTCAGGAGCTGCGATCTGTGGCGGTCACGATGCGGACCCCCGGCGGCGACTTCGAGCTCGCCGTGGGCTTCCTCTTCACGGAGGGGCTGATCGCGCCCGGTGACGTGAGCCGGGTCGCCTACTGCGACACCCTCCCCGGCGAGGACCAGCAGTACAACATCGTGTCGGTCACGCTCACGCGGCCCTTCGATTTCGACCGGCTCAAGCGGAACTTCTACGCCACGTCGTCCTGCGGCGTGTGCGGGAAGGCGGCGCTCGACGACATCGAGGTCCGGTGCGCTCCCGTCGCCACGGGAACGACGGTCGATGCCGCCACGCTGCTCGGTCTCCCCGACGCGCTCCGGAAGGCGCAGAAGGTCTTCGAACGGACGGGAGGGCTCCACGCCGCCGGTCTCTTCTCGGCGGACGGTCGCCGTCGTGTCCGTCCGAGAGGACGTCGGCCGCCACAACGCCGTGGACAAGGTCGTGGGGGAGCAGGTCCTCGCCGGTCGGGTCCCGCTCGCGGACCACGTCCTCCAGGTAAGCGGCCGGCTCTCCTTCGAGATCGTGCAGAAGGCGGCCGTCGCCGGGATCCCGATCGTGAGCGCGGTGAGCGCGCCCTCGTCGCTCGCCGTCGAGGCCGGGGAGCGCTTCGGCATGACCCTCGTCGGGTTCGTCCGCGACAACCGGCTGAACGTCTACACCCACCCGGAACGCGTGGGGGCCAAGCCTCAGGAGGCGACCTCGCCGAGGAGCGTCCCGACGCCGTAGGTGATCGCGGCCGCCACGGCGCCGATCGCGAGCATCCGCGCTCCCGAGAACAGGGCACCCCGCCCGGTGAGCACGGTCATCGCCGCCCCGACCACGAAGAGGGTCACGCCCGACAGCACGGCGGAGACGGCGACGGCCGAGTCGCCCGATGTGAACAGGAAGGGCAGCAACGGGACGGCCGCCCCGATCGCGAACGTCACGAACGAGGATGCTGCCGCGGCCCAGGGCGAGCCGAGCCCTCCCCGCATGTCGATCCCGAGCTCCTCGCGTGCGTGGGTCTCGAGGGCGATCTGTGGGTCCTTCATCACGTCGGCGGCGATCGAGGCGGCGGTCGCGGGGTCGATGCCCTTCGCCTCGAAGATCCCGGCGAGCTCCCGCTCCTCCTCGTCGGGCATGGTCGCGATCTCGTGCGCCTCCTTGTGGATCAGCTGCTCGAAGACCTCGCGCTGGACCTTCATAGAGACGTATTCACCCGCCGCCATCGAGAACGCGCCCGCGAGGAGTCCCGCGATCCCCGCGATGATCACGACGTCGCGATCCACGCCGGATCCGGCCACGCCGAAGATCAGTGACAGGTTCGAGACGAGGCCGTCGTTCATCCCGAAGATCGCGGCCCGGAGGGCCCCGGACCTGCTGCTCGCGACGTCCTGCTCGACTCCGACGGGACCGGGATGCGGCGTGATCCGCGAGCCGGTGCTCCCCCGCAGACGGTCGAGCATGCTCACCCGTCGTTCACCCGGCGCCCGTTCGGTCATCCTTGCCACACGGTAGACCGTGGATCGGGCCGACCCCATACCGGTCGCGACGAGGCGCCTTAGAATCCCCGAGCGGCCGGGACTGTCCGGTCGAGAACGATGGCCAGCACGAAAGGAAGGAGCGGGATGCCGAACGGGCTCACCCGACTCACCGAGCCGATGGTGCGCGAGGACGGCGAGCTGCGCATCGCGACCTGGGAGGAGGCTCTCGACAGAGCCGCCACCGGGTTGCGGGCCGCCACCGAGCGTCACGGCGGCACGGGGGTCGGCCTGTTCAGCTGCTCGAAGGCCACGAACGAGATGAACTTCGCCGCGCAGAAGTTCTTCCGACAGGCCCTCGGCAGCAACAACATCGACAGCTGCAACCGCACCTGACACGCGCCGAGCGTGGTCGGTCTGGCCACGGTCTTCGGTGCCGGAGGCGGCACCAGCTCATACGAAGAGGTCGAGCACACCGACCTCATGCTGCTCTGGGGCTCGAACGCCCGGGCGGCGCATCCGATCTACTTCCACCACGTCCTGAAGGGGATCCGGAACGGCATGCGACTGATCGTCGTCGACCCCCGCCGCACCGAGTCCGCCGAGTGGGGGGACCTGTGGCTCGGGCTGGACGTCGGGACCGACATCGCGCTCTCGAACACGATGGCCCGGGAGATCATCGCGAGCGACCTGCATCACCGCCCGTTCATCGAGCTCGCGACGACGGACTTCGAGGACTACGCGGCCTCGGTGATGGACTGGACGCTCGAGCGGGGCGCGGAGGTCACCGGGATCCCGGCGGAGGTGATCCGCGAGGTGGCGCACGCCTTCGCGAAGGCGGACCGCGCCATGATCTGCTGGACCCTCGGGATCACGGAGCATCACAACGCCGCCGACAACGTGCTGGCGCTGATCAACCTCGGCCTGCTCACCGGTCACGTCGGGACCTACGGATCGGGGCTGAACCCGCTGCGCGGCCAGAACAACGTCCAGGGCGGCGGCGACATGGGCGCGATCCCTCACCACCTGACCGGCTTCCAGGAGGTCGAGAACGATGCCGTGCGAGCTCGGTTCGAGCGGGAGTGGGGAACGAAGATCAACCCCAAGAAGGGATGGCACCTCTCCCAGATGTTCGAGGCCATGGAGGAGGGCGAGCTCACGGCGCTCTATGTGATCGGAGAGAACCCGGCGGCCTCCGAGGCCGACAACCAGCGCACGCACAAGCTCCTCTCCAACCTCGACATCCTGATCGTCCAGGACATCTTCCTGACACAGACCGCGAAGATGGCCGACGTGGTGCTGCCCGCCGCGAACTCGGCGTTCGAGTCCGAGGGAACCGTCACGAACAGCGAACGCCGCGTGCAGCGGGTCCGGCCCGCACTCGTGCCTCCCGGGAACGCGAAGGACGACATCTGGATCATCTCGCAGCTGGCGAACCGGCTCGGCCGGGACTGGGGCGATCCCTCCGCGCACGACGTGTGGGAGGAGGTCCGTCGCCTCTCGCCGATGCACGCGGGGATGGCCTGGGAGCGGCTCGAGGAGCTCGGCGGGATCCAGTGGCCGTGCCCGGACGACGAGCATCCCGGAACGACGTTCCTTCACGGGCGACTGTGGTCCGAGGATCCAGAAGCGCAGGGGAGGAAGGCGCCGTTCTCCGTGGTGCTCTACGAGCCTCCCGTGGACGAGCTCGACGAGGACTATCCCTTCCGGCTCACCACCGGCCGTCGGCTGGACTCGTACAACACCGGAGTGCAGACCGGCGGGTACACGTCGCCGCTCCGCAGGGAAGAGACGCTCGACATCTCTCCGGAGGACGCCGAGCGACTCGGGGTGCGGGAAGGGGAGCGCGTGCGGATCTCCTCCCGTCGGGGCGCAGTCGAGGCTCCGGTACGGTTGGCGCTCGGCCTCCGGCCGGGTCTGCTGTTCATGACGTTGCACTTCCCGGACCAGGTCGACGTCAACAACCTGACGATCGACGCGTGGGATCCGAAGTCGGGGACGGCGGAGTTCAAGGCCACGGCGGTGCAGGTGGAGAAGCTCGCGTCGATCGTCGGCGCTCCCGTCGCCGAGGATCGCGGGTGATGGCGATGGAGGTGACGTGGACCTTCATCTGATGGACGCCGCCCCCTCGGAGGCCGAGCGTGCTGCGATCGACGGGCTGCTCGGACCGCCGGAGACCGGCTGGGTGGGCGCCGCCGAGCGGAGCGCAGCCGATCTCCGCGTCGTCCGCGCCGGTCGCGAGGCGCGCGAGCAGGGGCACCTCCTGCTGCCGGCCTTGCACGCGCTCCAGGCGGGCGTCGGCTGGATCAGCCGGGGGGGGCTGAACTACGTGTGCCAGCGCCTGTCCGTCCCGCCGGCCGAGGCGTACGGCGTGGCGACGTTCTACGCGATGTTCAGCGTCGAGGAGCGGCCGGCCAACGTGGTCCACGTGTGCGACGACCTCGCGTGCCGGGGAGCCGGCGGCCTCACCCTCTGCGAGGAGCTCGAGCGCGACGTGGGGCCGGAGGGGGCCGATGCCGGCGACTGGACGTGGGTCCGGTCGCCGTGCCTCGGCATGTGCGAGCAGGCGCCCGCCGTCTTCGCGCAGCGGGCGGGGCGGCCGGAGGTCGCCCTCGGCGGCGCGACACGCGCGACAGTTGATGGCATCGTCGCGCCGGACTCCGCGGTGATGTGCGCCGGCGGGGTGGGAGCCCCCCAGACGGCGGATGCGGGATCGCGTGACAGCCTTCGGCTGCTGCGGCGCGCCGGCGTCGTCGACCCCACGTCCATCGACGACTATCGCGGGCACGGGGGGTATCAGGCGCTCCGCGCGGCGCACGAGTTGGGTCCGGGCGGCGTGATCGAGGCCGTGACGGAGGCGAAGCTCCTGGGTCGCGGCGGCGCCGCGTTCCCGACCGGCGTCAAGTGGCAGGCCGTGTCCACCCAGCCCGCTGGGCCGCGCTACGTGGTCTGCAACGCCGACGAATCGGAGCCGGGCACGTTCAAGGACCGCGTGGTGATGGAACAGGACCCGTTCGCCCTCGTCGAGGCGCTCACGATCGCCGGGTTCGCGTGCGGAGCCGAGGAGGGATTCGTCTATATCCGCGGCGAGTACCCGCTCGCGACCGAGCGCCTCGAACACGCGATCGCGGAAGCCCGGCGCCACGGCGCCCTCGGTCTTGACGTCATGGGCAGCGGGACCGCCTTCGACATCGAGCTGCGCCGTGGCGCCGGCGCCTACATCTGCGGCGAGGAGACGGCGCTGTTCAACTCGCTGGAAGGCAAGCGCGGCGAGCCGCGGAACAAGCCGCCGTTCCCGGTCACGTTCGGCCTGTTCGGCAAGCCGACGGCGATCAACAACGTCGAGACCCTGATCAACGTCCTGGAGGTCCTCCGCATCGGGGCCGACGCCTACGCCGCGATCGGTACCGAGGGGTCCACCGGGCCCAGGCTGTTCTGTCTCTCCGGTGCCGTCGAGCGACCCGGTGTCTACGAGGTCGAGCACGGTGCGACCGTCCGGGACCTGATCGCGCTTGCGGGCGGTGTCCGTCACGGGAGCGCGCTGAAGGCGGTCCTGCTGGGTGGGGCGGCCGGCGGGTTCGTCGGCCCCGACATGCTCGGCGCGAGGCTGACGTTCGAGGACGCGCGGCAGGGCGGCTACACGCTCGGCTCCGGCGTGATCATGGTCTTCGACGAGCGCGCGGACCTCGTCGATCTCTGCCTGCGGATCGCACGGTTCTTCCGTGACGAGAGCTGTGGGCAATGCGTGCCGTGCCGCGTGGGAACCGTGCGGCAGGAGGAAGCGCTCCATCGACTCGTGGCGGGGACCCCGATCGGCTCCGCCCGGGACGAGCTCGCCTTGATCGACGAGGTGGCCCGGGTGATGCGCGACGCGTCGATCTGCGGCCTCGGACAGACGGCGGCCAATGCCGTCCAGTCCGCGATCTCCAAGCTGGGCGTCTTCGACGGGGGTGCCGCGTGAGCCAGACCGTGCCCCTCGACCCGCCCCGGCGACTCCTCGACCTGGAGATCGACGGACGAACGACGCGGGTCCCGGAGGGCGCGACGATCCTGGACGCCTGCCGCGCGGAGGGCATGGACACACCGACGATGTGCTACGCGGGCAACCTCACCCCGGTCAACGCCTGCCGGGTGTGCATGGTGGAGGTGGAGGGCTCGCGCGTGTTGGTCCCGGCGTGTTCCCGGCCCGTCGAGGACGGGATGAAGGTGCAGACCGACACCGAGCGCGTGCGTCATTCGCGGAAGCTCGTGATGGAGTTCCTCGCATCGAGCGTGGACACGAGCCTCGCCTCCTCTGATTGGCTCCGATGGATGGGGGAGTACGGAGCGGATCCGTCGCGCTACGGGGCCGCGATGGAGCCGATGGAGAGCGGCGAGCGCGACGAGCGGTGGGCCGGTCACCATCATGACCCAGACCCGGCTGTCGCTGAGACCGTGGCCCAGCCGGTGAAGGTGGACAACGAGCTGTACGTCCGCGACTACGAGCGATGCGTCCTCTGCTACAAGTGCGTCGAAGCGTGCGGGGTCGACGCGCAGAACACGTTCGCGATCGCGGTGGCCGGTCGCGGCTTCGACGCCAGGATCTCCACGGAGTTCGCCGTGCCGCTGGACGAGTCCGCGTGCGTGTACTGCGGGAACTGCATCGGTGTCTGTCCGACCGGTGCCCTGATGTTCACGTCCGAGCACGACATGCGAGCGGCGGAGACGTGGGACGAGGACGCGCAGACCGTCACCAACACGATCTGCCCGTACTGCGGCGTGGGGTGCGAGCTGGAAGTGCACGTCCAGGACAACGAGATCGTCAAGGTGACGTCGCCGGAGGACCACTCCGTGACGAGCGGCCACCTTTGCATCAAGGGGCGATTCGGGTTCGCATACGTGCAGAGTCGGAGGGGTCGCGACGACCGACGACCGAGATAGCGTCACCGGGATCGTGCTCGCCGGTGGGCGATCCCGACGATTCGGCCGCGACAAGCTCGCCGAGGAGATCGATGGTCGTCCGTTGCTCCACCATCCGGTCCTCCGACTCCTCGACGTCTGCGATCGCGTCGTCGTGGTGATCGGCCCCGGGATCGAGGAACCGCCCATGCCCGCCGGTGCCTCCGTCACCTTCGCGCGTGACTCGACCGCCGACGAGGGCCCGCTCCGCGGGCTGGATGCGGGGCTCGAGATCACCGATGCGACGTGGGCGGTCGTGGCGGGCGGCGATATGCCGGATATCCAACCGCCCGTGCTCCGGGAGATGCTGCGAGCCGCTCGGGAGACCGCCGCCGTCGCGGTCGTCCTCTCCGATGGCGGGGACGCCAGGCCGCTTCCCTGCGTGGTGAGGACCGAGCCGGCCGCGGATGCCGCCGCGGTCCTCCTCGGGAGTGGACGGCGAAGGCTCCGGGATCTCCTCTCGGCCGTCAGGACCGTCGTGGTGGACGAGCCTTCCTGGACCGCCCTCGACCCGGGGCGTCGGACCCTGGTGGACATCGACGAGCAGGCCGACGTCGAGCGCGCGCCTCGCCGCTAGGCTCGTAGGGTGCCGCACGAGCCGTTCATGCTCGGATCGTTCGAGGTCGTGCCCCTCTGCGACGGATGGGCACCGTTGCCGCTCGACGACGAAGCGCCCGGCCACGACGTCGACTGGGATGCACAGCGATCCCGGTTCCCGTGGGCGTTCCCTTCCGACGACACGACGAGCTGGGCGTGGCACGTCCACGCCTTCCTGATCCGCCATCCGGACGGACCGGTGCTCGTCGACACGGGGATCGGCGACCTCGGCCGACCGCCGTACGACGTCGCGGGTAGGCTCGAGGACGAGCTCGCCGTCGATCGAGGTCTCCCCGGAGAGCGTGCAGCACGTGATCCTCACGCACCTGCACGGCGACCATGCGGGCGCCGCCTCCCTCCCCGACGGACGCCCCCGCTTCGCGAACGCCCGCTATCACGTCCACGCGGACGACTGGGCCTTCTTCGGCACGCATCGGACGCCTGACGATCTCACCGGTCGGTTCGCGATGGCGGGCCTCGCAGAGGCCGGCCTCATCGACCTCGACCCATCGGATCGCGAGATCGTCCCGGGTCTGTCCGTACGACACGCCCCCGGTCATACGCCGGGGCACCGAGTGGTCCAGTTGGAGGAAGGAGACGCCACTTTGCTGCTCGTGGGCGACCTCCTCCACACGACGCCGCAGGTGGCCCATCCCACGTGGCCGTCGAACCACGACGAGGATCCCGAGCTCGCGGCCGAGCATCGCGCGCTCTGGATCGACGCCGCGGACCGGGAGAGATGGGCCGTGTGCGTGGGGCATTTCGGCCGTCCCTTCGGGCACGTGTCGGCGGCCGGCTGGTCCCCGGTCTGATCTCCTGCGGCTACGGGTCCCGGCGCGCCTCAAGCTCGTCGAGTCGCTCCGTCGCGAGTCCGTGTGCCGCCTCCGATGCGGCCTCGTGTCCGGTGATCGCCCGGAGGAACTCGTCCCGATCGAGCGCCAGGAGCTTGCTCTCGGTCGTCGCGACCACGGTCGCGGTCCGGGGGACATCGCGGATCAGAGCGATCTCCCCGAACGATCCGCCCGGCCCCAGCGTCTTGACACGCCGACCGCCCTCGAGGACCTCCACGGCTCCTTCGACGATCGAGTAGAAGCGATCGCCGACGTCGCCCTGCGTGATCACGACGGATCCATCGGGCACGTGGATCGGGATGAGGTTCCTCGCGAGTCGCTCGAGCATCGGCGTGGGGAGCGGGGCGAAGAGCCGCGTCGAACGGAGGAGCGCCATCTCCTCGGAAGGGATCCGGATCCCGACGTCGAGCGCGATGAGGGCTCGGCGACCCAGCAGGGCCACGGACGGCAGGAGGACGCCGGCGATCAACAAGGTCCATCGGGGGCCGATCGCGACGATGATCAGCGACGCGAGGAAGGAGCCGACCCCTTCGCCGGCCATGTAGACCGATTCCAGGACCCCGAACGCGCGTGACAGCTGCTTGTCCGGGATCAGTCGCTGCAACATCACCCGCCCGTTGACATCGGCGAGCGCGCCTCCCAATCCGCTCATCGCCAGGAAGAAACTCGCCAGAGCCGGCCGCGCGGCGATCCCGGCGATCGCGAGTCCGCTCCATGAGATCCCCCACCGGAACGATCGGGACGCCCGCCACCGTGCGGCGACGCCGACCGCGAGCATGGCTCCCACGACGGCGCCGACGCCGATCGAGGCCGTCAGGAAGCCGACGCGCGTCGCCCGTGCCGACGACGTTGAAGGCGAGGACCACGATCAACACATCGACGAACCCGAGCTGGACCATCGCGAGCCCCATCGTCGCCACCAGGAGCAGCGAACGGCGATCGCGCGCCACCGCCCGGACGCCCTCGACGGCATCGGCTGCGACGACCCGGACACCGGACGTCCCTCCGTCCTTCGCGGGCTCCGTGCGGACCCGGATCGACGCAACGCTCACGGTGCCCAGGAAGAGCATCGCGGCGAGGGCGGCATCCACCACTCCGGATCCCGAAAGGGAACCCGGCGCCAGAGCCATCAGTCCACCGGCGAGGAGTGGGCCGAGGAGGATGCTGACGCTCTCCAGGAGGCTGCTGGCGGCGTAGGCGCTCGAGAGCTCCTCCGGCGTGCGAGCCAGCCGCGGCAGGAGGGAGGCGTGCGTGGGACGGACGAGCGTGATCACCCACCCCGCGGTCGTGGCGGACGCGTAGACGAGCGGCGCCGGTGCGGTCATGAGCAATGCGACGGCGGCCAGCGTCGTCGTCGCGGTGAGCGAGGCGTAGGCGTACAGCAACACCCGCTCGCGACGGTGCCGATCGCCGAGCACCGATCCGACCGGTGCGATGAGCGCGGCGGGGATCAGTTGCAACAGGCTCACCAGTCCGACCATGACGCTGCCGCCGTCCTCGTAGGCGTAGACGATCAGCGCGATGAACGCCGCCCATTCGGTGATCGTGAACGCGAGGTAGGCCGCCAGCGCCTTCGCGATGTCGGGCGACCGGAACGATCGACCGAGCGCTGCGAACGACGTCCGCACGTCGGCGAGGACGCGCCCCACCGGTGATCCGGTCTCCGGCCGCTCCTCCTCCACGAGAGCAGGAGTCTAGGCCAGGTCGACCGGGCCCGCGTTGGGCTACAGTCGCTCCCGAAGAGCGGGCGCCTCGCGCATCTGCCCGCGCATCACACCACCCTCTCCTGAAAGGACCTCGGCATGTCGCGTCGTGTCCTGATCATGGGAGCCGCCGGCCGCGACTTCCACAATTTCAATGTCGTGTTCCGCGACGACCCCTCCACCGAGGTCGTCGCGTTCACCGCGACGCAGATCCCGTACATCGACGACCGGACCTATCCCGCGAAGCTCGCCGGGGAGCGCTACCCGGACGGGATCCGGATCCACGAAGAGGACGAGCTCTCACGCCTGATCCGCCAGCTCGAGGTGGACGACGTGGTGTTCGCCTATTCCGACGTCTCGCACGAGTACGTGATGCACAAGGCGAGCGAGGCGCTCGCGGCCGGAGCGAACTTCCTCTTGCTGGGGCCGGACGCCACGATGCTGAAGCCGGCCATCCCCACCGTTGCCGTGACGGCCGTCCGCACCGGCGTCGGGAAGTCGCAGACGACCCGCGCGGTCGCCGCCACCCTGAAGGGGGCCGGCAAGAAGGTGGTGGCGGTGCGCCATCCGATGCCGTACGGCGACCTCACGGCGCAACGCGTCCAACGGTTCGCGGAGCTCGAGGATCTCGATCGCCACCACTGCACGATCGAGGAGCGTGAGGAGTACGAGCCGCACATCGCCACGGGAACCGTGATCTACGCCGGAGTCGACTACGCCGCGATCCTCGAGCAGGCGCAGGCCGAGGGCGACGTGCTCCTCTGGGACGGAGGCAACAACGACCTCCCCTTCTACCTGCCGGACGTCCACATCGCGCTCGTCGACCCCCTGCGGGTCGGCCACGAGACGAGGTACCACCCCGGCGAGGCGAACCTCCGCCGCGCCGACGTGATCCTGATCAACAAGATGGATTCGTCGACGCAGGAGCAGGTCGCGCAACTCGAGGAGACGATCAGGCAGACGAATCCGATGGCCACCGTGGTGAAGGCGAACTCGAAGGTGACGGTGGACGATCCCGATGCGATCGCCGGCAAGCGGGTGCTCGTGATCGAGGATGGCCCGACGCTCACGCACGGGGAGATGAAGATCGGTGCCGGCGTCGTGGCGGCGCAACGCTCCGGCGCCGCCGAGATCGTGGATCCGCGGCCGTGGGCGGTGGGGACGATCGCCGAGACGTTCGAGAAGTACGACGTCGGGGCGGTCCTGCCCGCGATGGGCTACAGCCAGGGCCAGCTGGACGAGATGGCGAAGATCATCGACGCGGCGGACGCCGATCTGGTCGTGATCGGGACGCCGATCGACCTCCGTCACGTGATCGACATCCGCAAGCCCGCCGTTCGGGTGCGGTACGACCTCGACGTACTTCCGGATTCGCCGCAGCTGCTCGACGTGCTGCGGCCGGTGGTGTAGCAGACTCCGCCCCGAGCGGAGCCGGTGAAGGGAGCCGTCGAACATGGAACGCGTCGTCGTCGCGCTCGGCGGCAACGCGCTGCTCCGACGCGGTGCGGACGATACGTTCGAGGAGCTGTACCGGGCGGCCCGCGCCGCCGCGGAGCGGATCGCCGAGATCGCCGCCGAGGGGTGGGAGGTCGTCGTCACGCACGGGAACGGCCCGCAGGTGGGGCGCATCCTGATCCAGCAGCAGGCCGCGGCCAAGACGGTGTCCCCGATGCCCCTGGACGTCTGTGGCGCCGAGAGTCAGGGGCTGATCGGCTACCTGCTCCAGGTGACGATCGGCGACGTCTTCTTCGAGCGAGGGATGGAGCGCCCGGTCGCCACGGTGCTCACGCTCACGCGGGTCCGACCGCACGACCCGGCCTTCCGGAAGCCGTCGAAGTTCATCGGCCCCTTCTACACCGCCGCCCAGGCCCGCAGGCTGGAGGAGCAACGCCACTGGGTGATGCAGGAGGACCCGCACGGTGGGTGGCGTCGGGTCGTGCCGTCCCCGCGTCCCTACTCGATCGTCGAGACCCCGATCGTGAAGCGATTGGTCGCCGACGGGGTGATCGTGATCGCCGGCGGCGGGGGAGGGGTACCCGTGATCGAGAAGGGGCCACGGCTGATCGGCAAGGAGGGCGTGGTGGACAAGGACCTGGCGGCCGCGATCCTCGCCGCCGAGGTGGAGGCGAGCACACTGCTGATCCTCACGGACGTGCGGAAAGTCGAGCGAGGGTTCGGCACGCTCTATCCGGACGCGATCGATCGCATGACCGCCGACGAGGCCGCGGACCTGCTGAAGCGCGGGGAGTTCGGCGCGGGCTCGATGGGACCGAAGGTCCAGGCCGCGATCGACTTCCTCGAGGCCGGCGGGACGCGCGTGATGATCGGGGACCTCGACGAGGCGCCGGCGGTGCTCCGCGGCGAGGCGGGCACCGAGATCGTCCCGTCGTGAACGGCGGCAGGCTCCGTGTCGCCACCTGGAACGTCCACGCGATGCGTGCCGGGGTGGACGAGATCGCCCGGGTGATCCGAGCCGAGCAGGTCGACATCGTGGCGCTGCAGGAGTCCGGCCCTCGCCGACGCCTCCGGGCCGTCGGCGAGACGCTCGACATGCAGGTGTGTGGCGACCCGTGGGCCTTCCCACGGCGCAGGATCCAGAACGCGGTCCTCGTCCGACGAGGGTTGGCCACCACCGTCTCCCACCGTCTCCATCGGTTCTCGGGGGGCTCGCTCCTGTATCCCCGAGGCGTGTTGCGCGCCGACGTCGACCACCGCGTCTCCGTGCTGTCGGTGCATCTCGGCTTGGACAGGAGCGAACGCGCCCACCACGTCGAACAGCTGGTGGCGATGCTCGAAGGATCGGCCGGCAGCTTCGTGGTGGGGGGAGACCTGAACGCCCTCCCGGGCGATCCGGCTCCGTCGTCGCTCGCTGGACTCGCTTCGGACTGCTGGGAGGCCGCGGGTGAGGGGTCCGGCGCGACGTTCCCGTCGCACGCTCCCGCGGCGCGGATCGACTATCTCTTCGCGGGGAGAGCGTTCCGGCCGCTCCGGACCTGGACCGCCGAGGGCACCGCCTCCGACCATCTGATGGTGGTGGCGGAGCTCGCGATCACAGGGAGCGGGGAGGACGGGGCGAGCGTCCGGGGCTCCTGAACAGCTGGATCGCCATGTACACCCCGAAGAGCGTGACCGCCGCCACGAGGAAGGAGAGCAGTCCCAGGAAGAACCACTCGAGGAACCCGTTGATCGCGAGCACGTCTGCATCCTACCGGCGAGGGGTCGGAGGAACGCTTCGGTAGGGTGGCGCGATGCGCCTCGGGATCCTCACCGGCGGAGGCGATTGCCCCGGCCTGAACGCGGTGATCCGGGCGGTGGTCCGACGCGGCATCCGCGCGCACGGCATGGAGTTCGTGGGCTTCCACGACGGCTGGCACGGCGTCCTCGACGACGTCAGCCAGCCGCTCGGGATCGCCGACACGACCGGCATCCTCCCTCGCGGCGGGACGATCCTCGGCTCCTCCGGGGCCAACCCGTACCGCGTCGAGGACGGCCCAGCGATGATCCTGGCGACGATCACCAAGCACGAGCTCGACGGGCTCGTGGTGATCGGCGGCGAGGGGACGCTCGGCGTGGCGGTCCGGCTCGCCGACGAGGGTGTCCGGATCGTGGGCGTCCCGAAGACGATCGACAACGATCTCGCGGGGACCGACGTCACGGTGGGGTTCCACACGGCCGTCCAGGTCGCGACCGACGCGATCGACCGGCTCCACTCGACCGCAGAGAGCCACGACCGGGTCATGCTCGTCGAGGTGATGGGCCGGCACTCCGGCTGGATCGCCGTGTATGCCGGGATGGCGGGAGGCGCCGATGCGATCCTGATCCCCGAGCACCCTTTCGACGTCGACGGGGTCTGCCACCACCTCCGCCATCGGCACGCGAGCCGGAGCTCGTTCTCGATCGTCGTGGTGGCGGAAGGTGCCGTGCCGGTGGAGGGGACGCTCGAGCTCCCGGAGCCTCCCCTCGACGAGAACGGGTTCCCGAGGCTCGGGGGCCTCGCGAACCACCTCGCGCCCGAGATCGAGAAGCGGACCGGGTTCCAGACGCGCGTCACGATCCTCGGCCACGTCCAGCGAGGGGGCTCGCCCGTCTCGTTCGACCGGGTGCTGGCCACGCGATTCGGGATCGCCGCCGCGGATCTCGCGGCCGCCGGGGGATGGGGCCGGATGGTCGCGCGGAAGGCGCAGGAGGTGCGCGACGTGCCGATCGCCGACGCGGTAGCGGAGCGCAACGTCGTCCCGCCGGAGCTCTACCGCGAGGCCGAGGTCTTCTTCGGGTAGATCGGCGCGGGCCGGTTGTAGGGTCGAGACATGCGCATCGGCATCCTCACGGGCGGCGGCGACGTTCCCGGACTGAACGCCTGCATCAAAGCCGCTACCACCCGCGCCGTCGGGGATGGACACGAGATGGTCGGGATCCGCCGCGGCTGGGCGGGGCTGCTGGAGCTCGATCCCGCCGACCCGTCCTCCACGTCGACGCACACGGTGGCGCTCGATCCCGACGTGGTCCGCACGATCGACCGAACAGGCGGCACGATCCTCCACACGTCGCGCACGAATCCAGCGAAGGTCCGCGCCACGGACGAGCCCGACTTCCTCAAGGCCGGTCGGGTCAACGACGAGGCCAGGGACCACACGTCCCACGTGATGAAGGTGCTGGACCACCTCGGGATCGACGCGATGATCCCGATCGGCGGCGACGACACGCTCTCCTTCGCGCTGCGGCTCCACGACGAGGGCGTGCCCGTGGTGGCCGTCCCCAAGACGATGGACAACGACGTCCACGGCACCGACTATTGCATCGGCTTCTCCACGGCGGTCACGCGCACGGTGATCTTCATCCACCAGCTCCGCACGAGCGCCGGGTCGCACGAACGGCTCGCCGTCGTGGAGGTGTTCGGCCGGTACAGCGGGGAGACCTCGCTCGTGTCGGCCTACCTGTCCGGGATGGACCGCGCGATCATCAGCGAGGTGCCGTTCGACGTCGAGAAGCTCGCCACGTTCCTGATGGACGACAAGCGGAAGAACCCGTCGCGGTACGCGATGACCACGATCTCGGAGGGCGCGCATTTCGTCGGCGGGGAGATGGTGATGGGCGGGACCGCGGACGCGTACGGCCACCGCAAGCTCGGCGGGATCGGCGCGCAGACCGGCGAGGCCTTGAAGGAGATCACCGGCGAGGGGATCATCTACCAGCAGATCGGCTATCTGATGCGCTCGGGCCAGCCGGACTCGCTCGACCTGATGGTGGCGATCAACTACGCGGTGATGGCGGCGGATCTGTTGCTCGAGGGCACGCACGGTCGGCTCGTGGCGCTCCGGAACGGCAGCTACGTGAACGTGCCGCTCGAGGTGGTCCGGCAGGGCGTCAAGCGGGCCGACGTGGACGCCCTGTACGACGCCGACGAGTACCGCCCGAAGATCCGCCACGTCGACGGCAAGCCCATGTTCCTGTACTGAGGTCGGCCGAGCCGACGGCGCCTGAGCACCGCCGATACACTCGGCGGCCATGAGCTCCTTCCGGGTCGACCTCCGTTCCGACACGGTCACGAAGCCCTCCGAGGCGATGCGCCGCGCGATGGCCGAGGCCGAGGTGGGGGACGACTGGTACGACGACGACCCGACCGTGAACCTGCTCCAGGAGCGTTGCGCGGAAGCAGTCGGCAAGGAAGCCGGTGCGTTCGTCCCGACCGGAACGATGGCCAACCAGATCGGCCTGCGGCTGCATTTCACGTGGACCCGGGCACCTGGTTGCGGCGGCGGCCGGCCTGCACGTCACGAGCGTCGAGGTGATGACGGCGGCGGCGCTCGCCGGCATCGCCTACCGAACGGTCGACGCCGGCCCTCGCGGCTGGATCGATGCCGAGCAGGCGTCCCAACTCCTCGAGCCCGACGAGTTCTACGACGTCGAGGTGATCGACCTGCTGTCGGTGGAGAACACGGTCGGAGGCGCCGGTGGCCGGGTGATGCCCCTCGAGGAGCTCCGTGCGGTTCGGAAGGTCGCGAACGACGCCGGGGTGCCGATCCACCTCGACGGCGCCCGCATCTTCAACGCGGCTGCCGCCGCCGAGGTCGACGCCGCCGACATCGCCGCGGAGGTCGACACCGTGATGTTCTGCCTCTCGAAGGGCCTCGGCGCTCCGATCGGCTCCGTCCTATGCGGGCCCGCCGACATGGCGCGCGAGGCCCGGCGCCTGAAGATCCTGTACGGCGGCGCTTGGCGGCAGGCCGGGATCGTGGCCGCCGCGGGCCTGATCGCGCTCGAGGAAGGACCGAAGCGCCTCCACGAGGATCACGAGCGCGCGCGCCAGCTGGCCGAAGGGCTCGCCGAGGCGCTCCCCGGCTCCGTCGACCTGGAACAGGTTGAAACGAACATGGTCTTCGTCGACACCGAAGCCGTAGGGATGCCGATGCTCGAGACGATCGAGCGGCTGGCCGCCCTCGGAGTGGGCGTCACGCATTCGGGTGGGAAGATCCGGATGGTCACGCACCTCGATGTCGACGACACCGGCGTCGCGGTCGCGTTGGATGCCTGGCGTGAGCTCGCGTCGGAGAGAGGACGCTGATGGCCCTGTTCTCGAAGAACTATCCGCCGGAGATCGCCGCGCGCATCCCGCCGGGGCAGCGGTTGGTGAAGAGCTGGCCGGTCCTGCACTACGGGCCGATCCCCACCTTCGATGGCACGAACTGGGACCTGGAGCTCGCCGGACTGGTGGAGAACCCCGTGACGCTCTCCTATCAGGAGCTCCGCGCCCTGCCGAACGTCGATGTGCCGGCCGACATGCACTGTGTGACCGGCTGGACGACGCTGGACAACTCCTGGCACGGGGTCTCGTTCCGGACGTTGCTCGAGCTGGCGAAGCCCACGCCGGAAGCGAAGTGGGTGATCGCCCATTGCGAGTACGGCTACACGTCGAACCTCTCCCTCGAGGCGATGAGCGACGACGACGTCCTGGTCGCGTGGGCGAACGGGGGACAGGACCTCGAGCCGGAGCACGGGTGGCCGCTCCGGCTCGTCGTGCCGAAGCGGTACGCCTGGAAGAGCGCGAAGTGGCTCACCGGGCTCGAGTTCGTCGACGAGAACAAGCGGGGCTTCTGGGAGGTCCGCGGCTACCACGTCCACGCCGAGCCGTTCGGCGAGGAGCGGTACTCGTACCAAGAGGGTCCACGGGCGGAGTTGGAGCCCTAGCCCGACCCGTCCTCGCCAGCGGGCGGGCGTCCCCGCCGCACGAACGCCACCACCCATCCCGTGATCCCCACGGCCGCGACGAGAACCGTTCCCCAGGGCGGGTGGAGCGGGACGCCAACGCGGCTGGCCAGGAGCCCGACCGATATCAGGATCGCTACGCCGAACGCCGGAGCGACGGATACGACGCCGATCCGGGGCAGATCGGTGAGGGATGCCCACCCGCCGCCGCTGAAGGCCAACAGTCCGAGGAGGACCACCACCGACACAGCGAGATGGAGGGGAGGTGGTGCCCGCGGCGGCGCCCCGACCCGGAGGCCCTCGGGATCGGGACCGAAGATGAGGTGGACGCCCGGGCCGAGGGAGCGTCCGACGCTGGGTGGCTCCCGATAGGCATCCAGGGAGACGACGACGGTTCCCGGACGTTCGCGGGCAGCGGGTGGGAGTCCGAGATCGGGGGCGTGCTCGTCGATCCTGGCAGGGATCATCGTGATGAAGCGGAGCCGGTCCGCGGGCAACCCCGCCCACGCACGGTTGAAGGGAGCTCGCTTCCGGTACGGCTCGATGAGGATCACGATCCGCGTCTGCGGGGACAGCGATCCGACGTAGGACGAGAGGGTGCCGAGCTGCCCGAACTCATCCGCGGCCAGGGTCGGCTCCCGGCTCCACCAGACGGATGCACCGGCTCCCACGAGACCGACCGCCGCCGCCAGCGCTCCCGCGACGGCGAGAGAGGCGAGGAGGCGCCGACCGCGTCGTTCGAGGAGGTCGCCGACCGCGAACGCTCCGAGCACGATCGCGATCGGGATCCCGAGAGCGAATCCGGCCCAACGGTAGGGAGGGAGCGGCAGCTCGAGGAGGAACCAGGCCACGACGCTGATGACCGCGAGGGATGCCCAGATGCCCAGGAGGACCCCGGCGGTCCGACGCCTCCGATCGGAAACGAGGAGTGTCGACCCGATGACGGCGAGCGGGATCGTGACCGGAAGGGCGAGTGCGGGGAGGCGCAACTCCACCCTCCCCACCGGGCCCGGGCGGGCGGGATCGACCTCGGGCAGACGTGTGGGGCGCTGCGGCGCCAGGAGGAGGAGACCGATCACGCCGACCACCGTGCCGATCGCGAGCATGCTGGCGAGCCTCCCGAGGGCGATACGTGGCGATCGATCCCCTTCGTCAGGCAGGCGGAGGGAGCGGATGACGGCCATCACCCCGAGGACCGCGACGAACAGGAGCGCGAACATCCAATGCAGGAGGACCGCTCCGACGAGGAGGACGGCTCCGGCCAAGACGCCGCGGCGACCGCGGGCGACCTCGAGCGTCATGACCGCAGCCGCCATCACGACCACATCGAGAGCGAGATTCGCGGCGTAGCCCACGGCTGTCCACGCGACGAAGGCCGAGCCACCGACCGCGACGGCGATCGCACCGGAGCGAACGCGTCGCTCCAGTGCCCCATCGGAGGCGAGCGAGCCGGCTGCGAGACCCACCGCGGCCGAGAACAGCGCCGGCGTCAACCACATGAGCGACAGGGACGAGAAGCCCGTCGCCGATCGAAGGAGGCTCAGCACGAGGGGATATCCGGGGCGATCGCCGAGGGGCTTGGGGGCGTTCGTCACGTCCGGAGTGAGGGACGCGATCCCCAGATCGTGGACGACGTTGGTCCGCCAGATATACGTGGACGTGTCCACGCCGAACGGCATCGTCGAAGGATCGGACACGAACGGGGTCAGATAGATCGCCGCGACGACCCCCGCGGGGAGCACCACCGCGACCAGAACCTCGAACCAGGGCTTCCTCGTGAACGAGCGTTCCCGAGCGAGACGTCGGCCATCTCGCTCGACCCCTTCGTTCACGTCGTCGGCGAACGCCCGGGCCTGACGTCGAAGATCGTCGTCCCGCCCTCGAACCCCGTCACGGCGAGACGCGCCGGATGCGGGTCCTCAGGATGTCCCGGAGGCTCACGATGCCCGCGATGGTCGTACCCTCCACCACCGGCAGGTGTCGGAAACCCTGACTCATCATGATCTCGGTGGCCTCACCCGCGTCCATGTCGGGGCTCGCGGTGACCGGATCCCCCGTCATCCAATCGGCGACCCGTGACGAGGTCAGGTCCGCGCGTGCGGCGGCCGCGCGGAGCACGTCGCGTTCCGTGAAGATCCCCATCAACGTGGATCCCTCCATCACGACCGCCGACCCGAACCGCCCCTTCAGCATGCTGGCCGCGACGTCGGCGACGGATGTGCTCGGCGTGGTCGCGAACACGTCGGACGTCATGATCTCCCTCAGCGTGGCCATGTCGGCTCCTCAGGCCTCCATCCTCATCCGCCGCCCTCGCCCCCGACCTCGTGGGTCTCGAGGTCCCCGGCCGGGGTGGCGGGGTCGGCCAGATCGTCGTTCAGCTGGCGCCAGAGCGCACCACCCCACGAGCTCACCTGCGGCCAACGCTGCCAGAAGAGCTGGAGGGTCGTCTCGTCGAAGGTTCGGGTCGCGTCGTCGGGGGTGACGGCCTCTGCCACTCGCTCGTAGTCCTCGATGATGCGGAGGAGCCGATCGGAAGCGTCGTCCACAGGCACTCTCCTTCCGCGGCGGAGTCTAATCGGGAGCCGCGAGGCGCCGCAGGTGGGCGATATCCGTCCGCTGGCGATCGGCATCTCCGGGCGTCTCGAGCATCCAGGGAACCGAGCCGAGCACGGGATCGTTCGCCAGCGCCCGCCAGCCCTCCTCACCGATCTGCCCGTCGCCGATGTCGGCGTGACGGTCGCGCCGCGCGTCGCGCTCGAACACCGAGTCGTTCGCGTGGACCAGGGCCAGTCGCTGGTCGAGCGCGCGTGCGCGAAGCTCTTCGGAGAGGCCCTCCACCCCGTCGGCGACATCGAGAGGCACGCCCGCCGCGAACAGGTGCGCGGTATCGAGGCAGATGCCGAGTCGCTCGTCGTCCACCGCCGCGCACAGCTCCTCGGCTTCGCTCGGAACGGAGGCGACGGCACCGCTGGTGCCGGCCATCAGCTCGACCAGCACCCGCGTCCGATCCGCTTCGCCGACCGCAAGCCGGAAGCTCTCCGCTGCTGTTCCCAACGCAGTGTCGCGGTCCTGCGGCCCACCGGCTCCGGCATGGACAACCAAGAGATCCACCCCCAGCCCGTCGCATGCGTGCACCGTCCCGAGGAGGAGCTCGCGGGTGCGCCGGAGCGTCGTGGGGTCCCAAGACGCGACGTTGCCGACGTAGGACAGGTGCGCCACGCATGGCCGCAGCCCGCTCGCTGCCAGGGCGTCGCGGAACCGCTCGATCTGCGGTCCCTCGAACCGGGGAGCGGCCCACGCCCTCGGGTTCGAGACGAAGATCTGGAGACAGTCGGCGCCCCGCAGCCCGGCCTCCTCGATCGCTCCCTCGATGCCGGTGTGCCTGCGCCGGACGTGGGCGCCCAGGATCACGCGTAGTAGACGGTGATCGTGGAGCCGTACCGAACGCGCGTGCCGGCGGGCGGGAGCTGACTCACGATGCTGCCGCCGCTGCTGCCGGGGACCGGGAGCGCGGTGAGCTCCAGCCCGACGCTCTCCGCGAGCGCGCGTGCGGCGTCGACCGTCATGCCCTCGAAGTCGGGACTGGCGAAGAACTCGGGCCCGAGCGAGATCCGCAACACGATCGTCTCACCTGGCTGGAGCTCGGTCCCGCGCGACGGATCCGTTCCGAGGGCTCGGCCGCGCGCGACCCTGTTCGAGAAGTCCTCCTCGATCACGACCTCGAAGCCCTTCGCGGTGAGCGCATCGACCGCCTTGTCCTCCGTCATGCCGCCCACATCGGGTATCGCGACCGGCTTCGGGCCGTCGCTGACGATCACCGTGACCGACGTCCCTCGGGGGAGCATCGGGGCGTCGGGCTGCACCCCGATCACGCGACCCTCGGGGACCTCCCGATCGAACCGATGCCGGACGGCCTCCACGTGCAAGCCCGCCCCAGCGATCGCCTCGCGCGCGTCCGGGAGGAGCTCTCCTCGCACCCGGGGAACGTCCACCGGCGGCGGTCCGAGCGACGGGACGATCGTGACCGTGGTGCCGACATCGCGCTCTGCGCCGGCGGCCGGCTCGATCTGCTTCACGTGGCCGTCGGGAACCTGCATCGAGTACTCACCGGGAGCCCGCGTGACGTCGAACCCGAGGCCCGTCAGCCGGTCCGTTGCGTCATCGACCGACTCACCGACGAGCGCGGGGATCACGGCCGTGTGCGGGATGGCGTACGTCCACGTGCCCCACGCGGCCGCCGACAGCAACGCCACCAGCGCGACGGCGCCCAGGACGCGCTTGACGAACCTCCGGCGCTTCCGGTGGCGCTCCATGCGGGGGACCGAGGTCTCGAGCGTCACCCCCACCTCGGTCGTCTCTCCTCCCTCCACCGTCACAGAGGGGATCTCCCGAACGATCGCGGAGAGCTTGCGTGCCGGGGGGAGCTGGTGCGAGAGCACATCGAGGTCCATCCGCATCACGTCGGCGGACTCGGGCCGGAGCTCCCGGTCGCGATCGGTCGCGGCGGCCACGAAGCCGTCCAGCTCGGCCGGCAGGTCCGGCAGGACGGAAGAGGGGGCGGGCACGCGGTCCGAGAGGTGCTTGTAGGCCACGGCCATCGCGGTCTCACCGGTGAACGGGAGCTTCCCGGTCAGGAGCTCGTAGGCGACGATGCCGAGGGAATAGAGGTCGCTCCGCGGATCGGCCGGCTCGCCCCGGATCTGCTCGGGCGCCAGGTACTGCACCGTGCCGGTGACCGCCCCGGCCTGCGTCACGCGGCCGTCGGCGTACGCTCGGGCGAGGCCGAAGTCGGCGACCTTCACCATGCCTTCCTGCGTCACGAGGAGGTTCTCGGGCTTCATGTCCCGATGGACGAAGCCCTCGTGGTGGGCGTGCCCGAGCGCGAGGAGCGATTGGCGGAGGATCTCCGCGGCCTGCGCAGGCTCCATCCGTCCTTGCTCGTTCAGCAGGTGCCGGACGCTCGGGCCCCGCACGTACTCCATGACCATGTAGTAGACGCCGTCGACGGCGCCCCAGTCGTAGACGGCGACGATGTTCGGGTGCGAGAGGCTGGCGGCGGCGCGGGCCTCGCGGCGGAACCGATCGACGAAGGCAGGATCGCCCGCGAGGGAGCGGTGCAGAACCTTGATCGCGACCTCGCGCGCCAAGACGGCGTCGTGGGCACGGAACACCTCGCCCATGCCCCCGGCCGCGATCCGTTCCACCATGTGGTAACGGCCGTCGAGCGTGACGAATGCATGCCCTCCGCCGTGCGGGGGCGCCGGCTGCGTGATACTCCTTGCGATGGTGCTCTCCTCCCTAGGGGAAGCGCTCGAGGGCAGGTCGGAGCGCGTCCGGCGCATCGTACCGCCGGACCTGGAGGCAACCGTGGAAGCTGGGGGAAGTCCCTCAGGGGGGCTCGGAGCCGAGCTCGACCGGATCGAGACGGCGGTCGATGCGGGGGACACCGATCTCCGTCGGCTCGGCTTCTGGCGGGTGGTCGGGCTGATCAAACGCGACGACGAGCTGATCGATCGGTACGCCGAGCAGGTGGGCCGGATCGATGCCAAGGGCTTCGACGCGCGGTTCCCCCATGGCGTGCCGCTCTGGCTCGGGAACGCGCTCCTGGCCACCTCGATCGCGGTGGGCGTGGTCGCGGCCTGGGCGGCGGTCCTCTTCGCGATCGACACCTCCTCCGAGGCACGAACCGCGGTCGGCGTCGCCTTGCTCGTGGCGGCGCTGGCATGGATGGTCGGGCTCCACTCGTCCACGCACTACGTCGTGGGACGACTCGCGGGGATCCGGTTCCGGCGCTACTTCTTCGTGATCCCGCCGCCGCCGCTGCCCGGGCTGAAGACCGACTACGCGACCTACCTGCGCGCCACGCCGACCGGTCGTGCCTGGATGCACGCGTCGGGGGCGATCGCGACGAAGCTGGCGCCGTTCCTCGCGCTCGCGCTCGCGCCCGCGACCGGCGCACCTGGGTGGACGGTGGTCGTCCTGCTCGCGTTGGGTCTGTTCCAGATCGTCACCGACGTGCTCTTCAGCACGAAGGCCAGCGATTGGAAGAAGGTGCGACGGGAGCTGGAGATCGGCCGGGCGCGGCGACGCGTCGCGGTCTGACACGGGTATCCTGCGACCGACCACTCGGGGAGCTCGGACACGGCCGGGCTGAGAGGCGGGGACCGCCCCGCGACCCGCAGGACCTGAACCGGGCAATGCCGGCGGAGGGAGCGATGGCGAGACTCGAGCCCAGAGCGCTCGACCTGTACGTCGTGACGACCGGGACCCTCGTCTCCGGTCGCGCGCACGGCGAGATCGCGACGGCGGCTGTGGAGGGGGGCGCCACCGCGGTCCAGCTTCGCGCTCCGGAGCTCTCCGACGACCGCTTGATGCCGCTCGCGGCGGTCCTCGCGAGGAGCTGCGGAGAGGCCGGCGTCCTGTTCCTCGTGAACGACCGGGTGGAGGTGGCGATCCGCTGCGACGCCGCCGGTGCGCACATCGGACAAGACGAGGACGTGCACGCGGCACGAGGACGGCTCGGCCCGGAGCGGATCCTCGGCGTGAGCATCGGGAGCGTCGAGGAAGCGCGGGCCGCGGAGAAGGCTGGGGCCGACTACCTCGGAGTCACCGTGTGGGAGACCTTCACCAAGCCGGAGGCCGTCGCGATGGGGCTCGAAGGCGTCCGGGCGGTGGTCGGAGCGACGGCGCTCCCCGTCGTCGGCATCGGCGGGATCGACGCGCGCAACGCCCGGGACGTCTTCGTGGCGGGAGCGGCCGGCATCGCGGTGATCGGCGCCGTCGCGACCGCCGACGATCCGACCGTGGCCGTCCGGGAGCTGCGGGCCGTGGTGGATGACAGCTACGAGGACCGGCGGGCATGAGTGCAACCCCCGGTGCGCAGCGGACCGGGAAGGCCACGCCCGAGATGTTCGAGCAGGTCATCCTGCGACGACTCGGTGCCCGTGACGACGACGTGCTCGTCGGTCCCCAGCACGGCGTCGACGTGGGGGTGGTCCGGGTCGCCGACGGCGTCGCGATGGCGCTCACCGCCGATCCCGTCTTCGTGGTGCCGGCGTACGGGTGGGAGCGCGCCGCATGGTTCGCCGTCCACATCCTCGCGTCCGACGCGTCCACGAGCGGCCTCCCGCTCCGCTGGATGTCCGTCGACCTGAACCTGCCGCCGTCGATCTCCGACCAGGAGCTGACCCTCCTGTGGGACGCGTTCCACCGCGCGTGCGAGGACCTCGGGGTCGCCGTGGTGACGGGCCACACAGGCCGCTACGACGGGTGCGACTGGCCGATGGTGGGTGGAGCGACCTGCCTGGCGCTCGGGCCGGCCGACGCGTTCGTCACCCCGACGATGGCCCGCGCGGGCGACGCCGTCGTGGTGACGAAGGGAGCGGCGATCGAAACGACCGCGCTGTTCGCCGCCACGTTCCCCGATCGGCTGGGGGCGGCCGTCGGGGAGGACACCCTGCGCGCCGCCGACTCCCTCTTCGAGTCGATGACGGTGGTTCCCGAGGCCGTGCTCGCCCGTGGGTTCGGTCTGCGCGAGGACGGCGTGACGGCGATGCACGACGCGACCGAGGGCGGGGTGCTCGGCGGGCTGCTCGAAGTGGCGATCGCGTCCGGCAACGGGATCCGCGTCGATCGGGACCGCATCCCGGTCCGGCCGGAGGTGCGCGCCGTGTGCGAGCACGTCGGCATCGACCCGTACACCGCGATCAGCGAGGGCTCGTTGATCGCGACGGTCGTGCCCGCGCGCGCCGACGCCTTCGTGGAGCTGCTCGCCGGCGCCGGGATCGACGCCGCGATCGTGGGCGAGCTCCGCCCGGCGGCCGACGGCCACCGGATCGCCGTAGAGGGGAGCGAGGGGCCGCTTGACCCATCCCGGCCTGGACCCCTTCTGGGGCGCGTTCGGGGCGTGGGCGGCCGATGCCGCCGCCGCCGGCTCCTGACGGCGCCGGTCCCGGCGCGGGTCGCTGACTCTCCCGGTACCCTCGGCGCGATGGACCTGATCTGCGTCGGCGACGTGATGCTCGACGTGCGCGTCGATGCCGGCGAGCTCGCCCGGGGAGGCGACGTCCACGGACGCGTCGCGCTCCAACCCGGGGGGACATCGGCCAACGCCGCGGTCTGGGCGGCGGTTACAGGTTCCACCACGCGCGTCCACGGCAGGGTGGGGAACGACCTCGTGGGACGGCTGCTCCGCACCGAGCTCGAGGTCCGCGGCGTCGAGGCAGCGCTCGTAGACGATCCGGATGCTCCTTCCGGCACGATGCTCGTCGTGTTCGAAGCGGGGGAGCGATCGATGGTGGCCGACCGGGGGGCGAACGCCCGGCTGCGGCCCGACGACCTCCCGCCGGAGCTCGTCGCCGGGGCCGTGCTCGTGTCCGGCTACCTCCTCCTCCAGGACGGAGCACAGGAAGCCGGGGTCGAGGCGATCCGCCGATCACGGGCCGGATGGATCGCGGTGGAAGCCGCGACCTGGCCCCTCGTCGAGGCGATCGGTCCCACCCGGTTCCACGAGCTCGCGTCCGGAGCATCCGCCATCCTGGCGAACGAGCGAGAAGCCGAGGCGCTGACGTCGCTCGGTGCGATCGATGCGGCGCGCGAGCTCGGCGAGCGCTATCGCGTGGTCGCCGTCAAGCGCGGAGCGGCCGGCGCCGTGCTCGTCGTCGACGGGTCGGTCCTGGAGGCGCAGGCGGACGCGATCGAGGAGCGAGACCCCACGGGAGCGGGGGATGCGTTCGACGGGGTCCTCCTCGCGTCGCTCGCGCGGGGGATCGACCCTGAGGAGTCACTCCGCCGTGCCTGTGGGGCGGGTGCCGAGGTCGCCGCGAGCGCGTCCGTGTGGCCGGCGGCGCCGTGAGCGAGCGGATCCGGCTCGGCGAGGAGGTCGATCGCGCGCTGGTCACCGCGACACCGGTCGTGTGCCTCGAGACCAGCGTGATCGGCCAGGGGCTGCCGCATCCCCGCAACGTGGAGTGCATCGAACGGATGGCGGGCGCGATCCGCGGGGCGGGAGCCGTGCCCGCCTGGGTCGCGGTCCTCGGCGGCGAGGTGGTGGTGGGGCTCAGCGAGGCAGAGCTCGATCCCTTCACCGAGCCCGGCCGGGCCGAGAAGGTCGCGCGGCGCGACCTCCCCGCGGCGTGCGTCCGCGGCGGCCTCGGCGCGACCACCGTCTCGGCGACGATCTGGGCCGCCGCACGCGCCGGGGTCCCCCTGAGCGCGACCGGTGGCATCGGCGGCGTACACCGCGGGTCGCATCCGGACGTCAGCGCCGATCTCGTGGAGCTGTCCCGGACGCCCGGTCTGCTGGTGTGCAGCGGACCGAAATCGATCGTCGATCCGCTGCTGACCGCGGAGCGCCTCGAGGAGCTCGGCGTGAGCCTCCTCGGCTACGGGGTCGACCGCCTTCCCTTCTTCCTCGCGCGCGAGTCGCCCGTCGTGTTGGAACATCGCGTGGACACGCCGGCCGAGGCGGCCGCGGCGCTCGAGGCCGCCATCGCACTGGACACCCGATCGACCCTGCTGCTCTGCAACCCGATCGACGTCGACCTCGCGATGGACCCCGTCGAGGTCGCGGCCGCGACACGGCGCTCCGAGGAGCGCGCCGAGCGCGAGGGCGTCCGCGGTCGCGACCTGACGCCGTTCCTGCTCGCCTGTCTCGCGGAGGAGACGGGCGGTCGTTCCCTCGAGGCCAACCTCGCGCTGCTCGAGTCGAACGCGAGGCTCGCCGGGGAGGTGGCCGTCGCGTTCGCTACCGGAGCCAGGTCTGGATGATGACCTTCAGGAAGTTCCAGCCGTAGCGGAACGACTTGGGCTTCTTCGATTCCCCGCCGGCGCGGGCGAGGAACGTGACCGGCACCTCGACGACCCGAGCGCGGTGCCGCAGCGCCTCGATCAGGATCTCCGTCGACCAGAACTGATCCTGCTTCAACACGACGCGTTCGAGCAGGTCGGCGCGGGCCGCCCGGTACCCCGAGGAGGGGTCGGTGATCCGGCGGCCGGTGAGGAGGGTGATGATGCGGGAGAACACGTGCACGCCGAGATGCCGGACGAGGCTCTCCCGCTCGAACGAGCCGAGCAGCCGTGAGCCGTTCACGTAGTCGGCCTCCCCGGCGAGGATCGGCGCGATGACGATCGGGATCTCCTCGGGCAGATGCTGACCGTCCGAATCCAGCGTCACCACGATCTGGGCGCCGAGCTGCAGCGCGATCTCGTAGCCCACGCGGAGCGCCAGCCCGCCTCCACGCCGGATCGGGAGCTCGGCGACGTAGGCGCCGGCCTCGCGCGCCACGGCGGCCGTCCCGTCGGTCGAGCCGTCGCTCACCACGACGGGGACCACGTGATGACCCTCGATCATCGCCGGGATCTGCTTGATCACGGCCGCCACGTTCTCGGCCTCGTTGAAGGCCGGGCAGATCGTGACGAGCCGCTGGCCGTCCGGCAGGCTCTCCGCCCGATCCCAATCGAACCGTTCCTGACCGAGCGCCTCGACGAGCAGGCGGATGCTCCGCTCGTTCGTGTCGGCCGTGGTCTGGGCGCGGAGGTACAGGAAGAACAGCACGAAGACGGCGACGAGGAGGGCGAAGATCACGCCCGTCGGTGCCGCGTTCGAAGTCGAACGTGCGGAGGATCGGGTCGAACAGCGGCGGATAGATCGCCAACGCGACGACCGAGGCACACAGGCCGATCAGGATGATCAGGTTGAGGCGGCTGATGTTCCTGCGTTCGTAGCCGCGCACGGCGAGGACGAACAACCCCGCCGCACCCAGACCGGCCAAGATGCGGATCGCGGACATCGATCAGCTCGAGGGCGCCTCGGCGCCCGCACCCCGGTCTCGCGGAAGGATCGTGTCCGTGCGCACGCGATCCTTGTACCGCTCGATCACGCCGAACATCGACTCCACGAGGGTCTCGGACAGGAAGTGCGGCTGCAGACCGAGATCGAGCAGCTTGGTGTGCTTCGCGTTGTAGTAGTGCTCCTCGAGCTCGATGCGCGGGTTCTCGATCGGCTCGATCCGGACGTCGAGGCCGTGCTCCTTGCCGGCGCGCTGGACGATCTCGGCCAGCTCCATCACCGAGAACTGCTCGGTGAACTGGTTGAACACGCGGAACTCGCCGCGTTCGGCGGGGTGCAGCACCGCCAGCTCGACGCACTGCAAGGTGTCGAGGATGTTGAGGTACCCCCGCGTCTGTCCTCCCTTGCCGTAGACGGTGAGTGGGTGACCGATCATCGCCTGCACGCAGAAGCGGTTCAGCGCCGTGCCGAACACGTCGTCGTAGTCGAAGCGTGTGGCCAGGCGATCGTCGAGCTTCGTCTGCTCCGTCTCGATCCCGTACACGACGCCCTGGTTGAGGTCCGTCGCGCGGATCCCCCACATCCGACAGGCGAAGTGGATGTTGTTCGAGTCGTGCACCTTCGAGAGGTGATACAAGCTGCCCGGCAGCTTCGGGTAGAGGATCGTTTCCTTCCGCCCGTTGTGCTCGATGTCGAGATAGCCCTCCTCGATGTCGATGTTCGGCGTGCCGTACTCGCCCATCGTGCCCAGCTTCACCAGATGGGAGTCGGGAGCGAACTCGCGCATCGCCCACAGGACGTTGAGGGTGTTCACGACGTTGTTCTGCTGCGTGAAGACGGCGTGGTCGCGATCGCGCATCGAGTAGGGGGCGGACGGCTGCTCGCCGTAGTGGACGACCGCCTCGGGACGGAAGGAGCGGAAGAGGTCGGCGGTCAGGTCCCAGTCGACGAGGTCGCCCTCGGTGACTCCGATCTCTCCGCCGGACACCTCCTTCCAGGCGGCGGCTCGTTCGGGGAGCGAGCCGAGGATCGGGACGAGGGTGTCGGTACCGACCTCATCGTGCGCGCGGCGCCGGAGGTAGTTGTCGACGACGTGCACCTCGTGCCCGCCGTCGGAGAATCGCATCGCGGTCGGCCACCCGAGGTACCCGTCGCCGCCCAAGATCAAGATCCGCATGTCGGGAAGATCCTTTCGGAGGAGTGGGTCGGTTCATCCTACAGGCGACCCCTGCGCCCTCGTGGCGCTTCGACGCCGAGATACCGTGCCACCGAGCGCGAGGACGATCCACCCGCTCGCGGCGGTCGCCAGCACGATCAGCCATCCGCCGCCGCTGCCGAGGGAGAGCCCGAGACGGCTCGCGGCGGTACCCACGAGCACGATCGCCGCGACGCCGAAGGCGGGCGCGAGACCGAACGCTGCCAGCCCGGACACGTCGAGGACGGAGCGGACCCATCCCCATCCCACCGCCGCCAGCACGACGAGCGCGAGCGCGCTCGCGAGCAGCAGTTCCGTCCATCCGACGTGGAACGGCGCGGGCGGCTCGAACGATGGAGGAAGAGGGGGACCGGCAAGCACCTCGACTCCCGGCGCGAGCTCGACCCCCCCGGTCTCCGTTCCTCCCGCCGCGGTCGGTCCCGCCGGGCCGATCCGGATCACGATCGGGTCGCGACCGAACACCTGCGAGGGGTTCGGCCACGCGGCGGCCCACCACTTCTGCGCCAGGGCGGAGAGCCGTGGGCGGTCCGGATCGTCCACGGGTCCACGCGCGGCGAGGTCATCGGGTCGACCGACGAAGACCCACGTATCGGGGATCAGGTCGGGTGGAACGGCCGATCGCACCGCACGGTCGAGGAGCCGTGGGCTGCCCTGCGTCAGGAAGATCACGGGTCTGCCGGCCCGAGGGACCCCGTCGATGTACCGGCCCGCGGTCCGCGCCTGCGCCATCCGCTCCGCGATCGACGCCGCCCCCGATCCTGCGAACGAGGACACCGGTGACCCGCTCGCCCAGACGAGTCCTCCGGCGAGCACCAGTGCGCCGACGGCCGTCCCTGCCCGGCCGAAGCGGGAGCCGGCGCGGTCCGCGACCGTCACCAGGCAGAGGGTGACCAGCGCGGGCACGCCGAGCGCGAACGGAGCCACCCGGAAGAGCTTGATCGGGGTCGGCAGGAGAGCCGAGACGGCGATCGCGATCGGCACGGTCGCCGCCCACAGGCCGAGGAGGACGAGGGTCGTCCTGCGCGAACCCTCGGATCGCCGGTACGTCAGGACGAAGCCGAGCGCCGCGAGCGGGAGGACGAGGGAGAGCTCGTACGCCGCCAGGCGGAGCTGGTTCCCCCGGTCGCCGATCGCCGGCGGCAGGTGGTCGGGGAGCGTCGGAAGGAGGGCGAGCGTGGCGACCGCTGCGGCCGACGCCACGAGCACGACACGGAGGAGACGGACCGACGGCGTCGTCGCCCATCCCACGCCCGACCGGCGGGCGGCCACGGATCCGGGCAAGAGCGCGAGCGCGACCGTCGCCAGCAGGAGGAGGAAGAGGGCCGCGAACACCCAGTGGGTCGCCGCAGCGGCAGCGAAGAGGATGCCCACGCCGACCACGCCACGACGCCCCGCGACCACCAGCGGGACGACCGCCGCGGCGGCGACGAGGAGGACCTCGACCAACAGTTGGTCGAGGCTGCCGACCGCCGTCCCCACGACCGCGGCGGACGCCCCGAGGCCGACCACGAACGCCGCGAACGCCCATCGAGCCTCCCCGAGAGCCTCGAGGGCCATCGCACCTGCGGCGAGGCCGATCGCGACCGCCGCGATCGCGCGCAAGATCACGGTGTACGTGAGGGCGTCCGAGCCGATCACGTCGCCGAGCGTCGCTCCGAGCACCGGCACGCCCGGCCGCTCCGGGACGGCCCCCGTGGGGATCGTCGTGAGGACGCCCAGCCCGTCCGAGGCGACCGCCCTCGTCCGCCAGACGTAGTACGGCGTGTCGTACGACTGCCCGGGCTCCTCCCGTCCCGCGTAGGGGAGCAGGAGCACGATGGCCACGAACGCGATCGCGAGCGCGGCGAGCAGCAGCGCGACGACCGGACTCCGATCCTTCGGTGCATCGGCCTCCGGCGATCGCACGTGGACGTCGCTAGCCGAGCTCGCGGAGCGCGTCCAGCACCCGATCCACCTCGTCAGGCGAGTGGTAGTGACAGAAGCCGATGCGGACGGCACCGCCCGTGTCGAACAGTCCGAGGCGGACCATGATCTCGCGGGCGTAGTAGTCGCCGTCCCAGACGAAGATGCCGCGCGCTCCGAGCGCCTTCGCCGTCTCGGCCGGATGCTCGTCACCCACGCGGATCGCGAACGTGGGGGTCCGCTCACCGATGCGATCGCGGTCGGCGATGCCCCAGAGGCGAACGGAGGGGAGACTCGCGAGACCGACGAGGAACCGATCCGCCAGCATCCGCTCGTGTGCGGTGATCGCCTCGTAGGCGGCAACGAGTCGATCCCGCCGCCCGGTGCCGGAGACGGTGGCGAGCCCCGCGAGGTACTCCACGGCCGCGGTGAGACCGGCGAGCCCTTCGTGGTTCTGGGTCCCGGTCTCCCATCGCTCGGGGACCTCGTCCGACGACGGGATCAGTTTGTACGGCGACCAGGACGCGAGGATGCTCCGCCGCGCCGCGAGGACACCGAGGTGCGGCCCGAAGAACTTGTACGGGGAGCACACGAGCAGGTCGGCGCCGAGCCCGTGGAGGTCGGGGAGACGATGCTGCGCCAGATGGACGCCGTCGAGCGCGACGACGGCGCCCACCGCTTTCGCGCGGGCGACAAGATCGGCCGCGGCAGGGATCGTGCCGACCGCGTTGGACGCGAGCGTGAACGCGACGAGCTTCGTCCGCGGCGACAATGCGGCGTCGAAGGACGCGACGTCGATCGTGACGTCGTCCTCGTGGACGTCTACCCATCGCACGGTGGCGCCGGCGTCCGCAGCCGCGAGCACCCACGGTCGGACGTTCGCATCGTGGTCCAAGCGGGTGACGACCACCTCGTCGCCCGGCTCCAGCGTCTTCGCGAACGATCGGGACACGTGGAGCAGCAGGCTCGTCGCGTTCGGACCGAAGACGATCTCGTCGGGATCGGCTCCCGTGAAGTCCGCGGCGGCTCGGCGAGCCTCTCCGATGACGGCATCGGTCTCCTCGCTCGTCGCGAACGCCCCGTGCGTGTTGCTCATCCCGCGGCGGTAGTGGCCAGACACCGCCTCGATCACGTCCTGCGGCACCTGGGAGCCACCCGGGGCATCCACGAGGATCAGCGGCCGGCCGTCGTCGCCGACGCGGGCGAGGGCCGGGAAGCGGGCGCGGACGGCCTCGACGTCGAACACGGACACAGGCTCCCGCACCGGGTCGTTCTCGGCAACCGGTTCCCCGATCCGCACGCAGGGCGGCCCTGGCTCAGCTAGGGCGAGGGAGCGGACGGAGGATCCATCACCGGAGCCATCAAGCGGAGGAGGGTCGCGATCACGACGGTCTCGCCGACGCCTTCGTAGTGAGTGCCGTCGGGGCGAGCGGGGACCCCGTCGATGCGATCGTCGCACGGCGCCGCGTCCGTGTGGCAGATCGCGTCGGTGACGCTCAGGAAATACGCGCGCTCGGGATGTCGCTCGGCGAACCGCTGCAGCATCGCGTTCCAGCGCGCGGTCAGGTCGTGATAGCGGTCGATCTGGAGGCGAACGAACCGATGGCAGTCGGCCTCGGTACATCGCTCCACTCCGATCGTTGCGCCGGGAGGCTCCGTCGCGACGAAGACCACCGTCGCCCCGCCCGAGCTGAGCCGTTCCACTGCGCGTCGCACGCCCTCCCGCCGGAGCTCCCAGTAGCGCGATGTTCCCGATCGGACGACCTCTCCCGCGGGCGTCAAGAAGTCGGAGAGCGACCATCGGTCCCACCAGACCACGATCTCTGGGTCCGACGTCTGCACGATCCGCTCCTGCTCCTGGACCACGTGGGTCGAGCAGTGGGTGCTCGATCGGACCGCGGTGCCATCAGCCCTCGCGGGTTCTTCGCCCGTCACGGGGCAGGACCCGAACGTGGCCGAGAACACGCGCCATCCTCGATCGGTCATCGCTCGATCCAGGGCGACGGTGAGATGGCGAGGGACGGAATCGCCGGCCAGCATCAACGACGGCGTCGATCCCGTCTCGAGGGGGACCTGGGTCGCCGCCACCGAGATCGAGGCGACCGCGAGCAGCGCGACCGGGATCGCCACGAGCGTGCGACGGAGCCGGCGCGCCGAGCGGGAGCGATGGCCTTCGGTCGTTGCGGCACGCAGCCGTCCCCGTCGGATGGGGGACTCGATCAGCCGGTAGGAGATCGCCGCGATCGCGAAGGTCGAGACGATGACGCCCAGCCGTCTGGTGATCGTTGCACCCGTCCCCTCGTTCGCCCCGAGCCAGACAACGAGCGGCCAATGCCACAGATAGGCGCCGTAGGAGACAACGCCGATCCATGCGATCGGCGCCCATCCGAGCGACCGCTTGACGATGCCACCGTGGCCGAGCCACAGCGACATCACGAGCAGCAACGTGGCCAGCGTGACGAGCATCGAACCGCCGAGGGGGTAGCTCGAGGGACTGACGGCGACGAGGACGACGCCCGAGACCAGCCCCACCGCGCCCAGGGCGAAGAGGACGCCTCCTCGCCGATCGATCCAGCGGCGACCCGTCGGCAAGGCGAGGAAGGCTGCTCCGACGGCCCCCACCAGCGGCTCGAAGATCCGCGCATCCGTCCCCATGTAGGCGCGATCGACGTTCCCGGTCGACCACAGCAGCCACAGGAGCACCGCCGAAAGCACGGATCCCGCGACGGCGACCACCGCCACGCCGACCTGTGGTCGCCGCTTCGCGAGAGCGGCGATGCCGACCACGACCAGCGGCCACAGCAGATAGAACTGCTCCTCGATCGCGAGCGACCACGTGTGCTCGAGCGGGGAATCGATGCCGATGTCGGCGAAGTAGCTCGACGTGTTGATGAGATGCCAGTTGGCGACGTAGCCGGTCGTCGCGAGGAGATCCCCGCGGAGGGACGCCCGCTCCGTGAACGTGCCTTGCGCCCAGGTGACGGCGGCCACCACGAGCAGGAGGATCACGAGGGCGGGCAAGAGCCGTCTCGCGCGTCTCGCCCAGAATTCGGACAGGGAGATGCGTCCGGTCCGATCGTGCTCGGTGAGCAGCAGTGTCGTGATCAGGAACCCGGAGAGCACGAAGAAGATGTCCACGCCGAGGAACCCGGAGGAGAAGCCCGGGAACCGCAGGTGGAACAGCAGGACCAGCATGACGGCGACGGCCCGGATCCCGTCGAGCGCGCGAACGTGTCCACCCGCCGACGGCTCACCCGATCCCGCCGCCGCCGATCCGCGTTCCTGGTGTGCTCCACTCATCGCGCCAACCTTCATCGAGCCTTCGGTCGACAGCCTAGGGCGTTGCCCGGTCGGTCATCCCCGGATCGACGTCCCACCCCTCCTGGAGCTCCGGGACGGGCCAGTCCGGGTCGGGGCGCCAGCCCTCCCAATCGTGGTCGAACGGAGGGCTCTCCGACATGACCCGATCGACCGCCCTGAGACCCCAGGCTCGGAAGTCCGCCGCCTCCTGGGCGGTGAAGAGCCCGTCGCTGACCGCCTCGGCGAGCTCCTCCTCGTCCTTCCATCGCCAGGAGGAACCATCGAGCTCGATCACCACGTCCAGCGCGTGATCGATCGTGTCGAACCCGATCTGAGTACGGGTGAGGGGATCCTGCAGGTTGACGTACCAGACCCGCCGATCGTCGTGGGCCGTCCACAGCAGGACGGAGTACGGCGTTGCCGGCCAGGCGAAGGACAGGATCGACTGGTCGCCTCGAGGCCGGACCTCGAGACGCCACGGGCGGTCGGGGAGCCTGAGCTCGAGTCCGTCGGCTCCGATCGGCACGCCGCAACGGGCGCCGCCCGGCAACAGGAGGATCAACTGATCGGGGTCGTCTCGGACGACGGTCGTCGGCCGCGCTTCGAAGACGCGGCCACGCCACACCTCCCGGAGCACGATCCCCTCGCCGGGCTCGTAGACCAAGCGCACACCGTATCCCCGATCGGCTCGACTCCGATCGTCCTCTCGTAGCATCCCGTCTGGCATGGGCGAGGGCGTGATGAGCACCGTGGGCGGGAGGCAGAGGGTGCGCATCGCCGTGGGGATCCTCCTGGTCACCGTGGGGATCGCCTTGGTCACGTTCATGACCCACACGTTCGAGACGCCCAGAGCGGAGTTCCACCCGGCCCCGGCTCGGATCGAGCCGACAGCGACGACGCTCGCGGAGGGGCAGACCGTCCTCCTCGTCGGCGACTCGGTCCCGCTCCATCTCGTCGACGCCTTGGGGCTCGTGCTCGACGACGCGCTCAGCTGGGACCTCGTCTCCGCCGCGGTGCCCATCTGCTCGGTCTACGGCGACCCCCTCGCCTGGCCGAAGAGCGGAAAGCCCAAAGGTGACCCGGAGCGTTGCCCCGGACTCGTCGCGCCGACCCAGGCATCGCTGGTGCAGCAACACGATCCCGACGTCGTGATCTGGTGGGATCGGCTGTCGACGATCCCGTTCCTCACGGCCGAGGGAGAGCTCGCGCGGGCGGGATCCGATCGGTTCTGGGAGCACCGAGCCATCGCCTTCGAGGACACGCTGGCTCGGCTGCGCGCAGGGGGCGGCACGGTCGTCTTCGTGGCCACCGAACCGATCGGGATCGGGTTCACCGAACGATGCGCGGGTGAGAAGACCATGAACTGCGCGTGGCGACGCTTCCGGATGAATCGGTACAAGGACGTGACGCAGCCACACAATCGGATGCTGCGTCGGTACGCGGCCGCCCACCCGGACGAAGCCGTGTTCATCACGATCACAGACACCATCTGCCGCACGAACGTATCTCCGTGTGACGACCGGATGTGGGGCGGATCGCTCGCACGCCCGGACGGAACCCACTACGAGAAGAAGGGTGAGCTCCGAGCGGCGAGAGCGATCGTGCGGGACATGCGAGCCGCTCTCGCGGGGACCTGACCGCGACCTCCGATGTCTTGACGGATGTCGTCGGGGAGGCGTATCGTCCCTCTCCCATCCGAACACCTGTTCGACCCACGGATGACGGCCCACCAAGAGTTGGGACGCATATGACGAAGCGATTCGACGAGGAGGTGCGGGTCGAGCGTGACGCGGGGATGCCTTCGGGGTTCGAATGGCGCGGCCGCCGCTACCGGGTCGTCGACGTGATCGGACGGTGGCGGATCGAAGGCCGTTGGTGGGAGGACGGCCGGGACCGTGAGTACTGGCGGGTGGAAGCTCGCGGTGGGGCCGTGTGGGACCTGTACCACGATCGCCAGCGCGATCGCTGGCACGTGGAGCGGCTCTGGGACTGATCCTCTCGGGGGCTACGCTCGCTCGGCGCTCGCTTCTTGAGCCCCCGAACCCCCGTCAGGCCCGTTCGGACAGAGCGTTCACGATCCGCTCCAACGCCCATTCCAGATCACCGTGGGACACCACGAGCGGAGGCGCGAGCCGGACCGTCGTCTCGTGCGTGTCCTTCGCGAGGATCCCGAGCTCGAGGAGCCGTTCGCAGACGGCCCGTGCGGGCGCGGCTGCCGGCGTCGAGCTCGATCCCGAACCACAGGCCCCGCCCGCGCACCTCGGTGACGGACGTAGGCGCCTCCTCGCGCAGCCGCTCGAGGAACCATGCCCCGAGGTCCTTCGAGCGCTGCTGGTACTCGCCGGTCCGCAGCAGGCGGAGCACCTCGAGCCCCACCGCGCAGGCGATCGGATTCCCACCGAACGTGCTCCCGTGCTCGCCCGGGCGGAAGACGCCGAGGATGTCGGCACGCGAGACCACCGCAGAGACCGGGAGGATCCCGCCGCCCAGGGCCTTGCCGAGGAGGTAGACGTCGGGCTTCACGTCCTCGTGATCGCAGGCGAACGTCGTGCCCGTGCGGCCGAGGCCGGTCTGGATCTCGTCGGCGATCATCAGCACGTTCCGCTCGGTGCACAGCCGTCGCACCTCGGCGAGGTAGCCGGCGGGCGGGATCACGACGCCCGCCTCTCCCTGGATCGGCTCCACGAGGAACGCCACCACATCGGGATCGTCGAGGGCTGTCGCGATCGCGTCGGCGTCGCCGAAGGGGACCGACACGAACCCCGGCGTGAACGGGCCGAACCCTCCCGTCGCAGACGGATCGGAGGAGAACCCGACGATCGTGATCGTGCGCCCGTGGAAGTTGCCGTCGCACACGACGATCTTCGCGCGGTCCTCGGCGACTCCCTTCACGTCGTAGCCCCATCGGCGGGCCGTCTTCAGCGCGGTTTCGACCGCCTCAGCACCGGAGTTCATCGCCAGCACCATGTCGGTGCCGCAGAGATCGGCCAGCTGCTCGCAGAACGGGCCGAACAGGTCGTGGTGGAACGCTCGGGAGGTCAGGGTGACCCGGTCGAGCTGCTCCTTCGCCGCCCGGATCAGGTCGGGATGGCGGTGGCCGAAGTTCAACGCGGAGTAGGCGGCCAGCATGTCGAGGTACCGTCTGCCCTCGACGTCGGTGACCCAGGCTCCATCGGCCTCCGCGACGACCACGGGGAGCGGGTGATAGTTGTGCGCGCTGTGGCGGTCGACGAGCTCGATCAGCTCCGCCGATCCGAGCTTCGGTTCCGTCTTCATGTTCGATCCTCCGGCGTTCGAACGGGACGGCGCTGCGCGCCGGCGACGATGATACGGGCTCAGCTCGCCCGGGCCTTCAACGCGCCGGCGGGGACGCCTCGGGATCGAGGCGGGCCGCCTGCAGCGTGAGGTAGCGGCGTTCGGGAAGGCTCGCGGTCCGCGTCGCGGCCCGTCGGAACGCGTCGCGAGCGGCATCGACCTCTCCCGCCATCTCGAGGAGATGGCCCCGAACGGCATCGAGCCGATGCGTCTGGGTCATGCGGTCGTCGGCCTCGATGGTCCCGAGGAGGGCAAGGCCCGCTCGCGGACCGTGGACCATCGCGACCGCCACCGCGCGGTTCAACGTGACGACGGGCCCGGGCGACACGCGTTCCAAGACCTCGTAGAGCGCCAGGATCTGCGGCCAGTCGGTCGCCTCCGCCGTCGGGGCTTCGTCGTGGATCGCCGCGATCGCGGCCTGGAGCTGATACGGGCCGACGGGAGTCGACCCGAGCGTTCCCGTCACGAGCGACACGCCCTCCGCGATCTGGGTCGCGTTCCACAGCTCGCGCCGCTGCTCGGCGAGCGGCACGAGGGAGCCACCCTCGTCGGCGCGAGCGGTACGGCGCGCATCGGTCAGCAACATCAGGGCCAGGAGACCTGCGACCTCGCCATCGGCCGGCATCAGCCGATGGAGCAGCCGTGTGAGGCGGATCGCCTCCGTCGTGAGATCCGCTCGGGTGACGCCGGGCCCCGCGGTCGTCGCGTACCCCTCGTTGAAGACAAGGTAGAGGACCTGCAGGACGACGCGCAGTCGCTCGGCGCGATCGCGCTCGGGCGGAAGGTCGAAGCGCGCTCCCGCATCCCTGATCCGTTGCTTCGCGCGGCTGATCCGCTGCGCCATCGTCGCCTCGGGCACGAGGAACGCCTTGGCGATCTCCCCGGTCGTGAGTCCACCGACGGCCCGCAGCGTGAGCGCGAGCTGCGACGGCACCGACAGCGCGGGATGGCAGCAGAGGAACAGGAGGGTGAGCGTGTCGTCGCGGTCGGTCCGCTCATGGGGAGCGGGGACCTCCATCGCGGCGGTGATCTCCTCCCGGCGCCGTCGCGCGCTCTCGCTCCGCCATCCATCGACGAGACGCCGGGAGGCGACCGTGACGAGCCACGCCCGAGGATCGGCGGGAACATCGCCTCCGGTCCACTGCAGCCCCGCGACGAGCAACGCCTCCTGGACGGCATCCTCGCACGCGTCGAACTGGCCGTGCCGGCGCACCAATGTCCCGAGGACCTGCGGCGCGAGCTCGCGCAGCAGATCCTCGATCCCTGGGCGGGCCGTCAGAACTCCGGTGGCGCGTCCATGACCTGGCGCACCTCGACGGGCCCCTCGATGAACGCGACGATCTTCGAGGCGAACTCGAGCGCCCGAGCCTCATCCTCGACATCGATCACCCAGAAGCCGGCGAGGGACTCTTTCGACTCGGCGAACGGGCCGTCCGTGGGGACGGGGATCCCGTCTTCGATGACGACGGTCTTCGCCTGGGTCGGATCCGCGAGTCCCGCGTCGAAGACGAGCTCGCCCGACTCCTTGAGATCCAGATCGACCTGGGTCATGAACTCGATCATCTCCTTGATCCAGTCCACCGACCTGGTCTCCACCATCGTGGCCTGATCACCGAACAGCATGACCATGTACTTCATCGGCACGCTCCCTTCGCTCGTCGGTTCGCCGCGCTGTCGGCCGTGGTCGTAGCCGGCGCGCGGTTCTCGACATCGAGCCTCAGCCCGTGTAGCCCTCGACGGTCCGGGGATCGCGGACGGTGGCGTCGTCGGGATCGAGGCCCGCGGAGCGCCGTGCCCGTCGTTGATGCAGGAGGTCCCAGCACTGGTCGAGGGTCACGCCGAGCTCCCGGAGCCGCTCCTGCTCGGCCGCTGAGGTCTCGCCTCGGCCCTCCTTCTCCCAGAGCTCGTGCTCCTCGTGCGCGATCTCGTTGATCCGGCCGATCACATCCTGGTCGTCCATCGCGACTCCTCTCTGGCGCGAACTCCTCTCAGGTCGCACCGAGTCTCACAGACGGGGGAGAGAACCGGCCTCTGGACAGGATCCTTCCGAGCCCCCTACTATCGAACAGGTGTTCGAGTCTCGTGGGTTCGCCCATCTCGACGTGCGGTCCGCTTTCTCACTGAAGGAGGGGGCGTTCGTGCCCGAGCAGCTCGCCGCGCTGGCGGCCGCGACGGGGGTGCCGGCGGTCGGGCTCACCGACCGCGACGGGCTCTACGGGGCCGCACGGTTCGTCGCGGCGTGCGCACGAGAAGGCGTTCGACCGATCCTCGGGGCCTCGCTCACGGTCCGGGAGCGAGGCCGCGACGCTCCGCTCGTCCTACTCGCGCAGGACGAGCGTGGCTACGCGAACCTGTGCCGGCTGATCACCGACGCGCACATGCTGGGTGAGCGCGGCGACCCGGCGATCGCCACCACCCAGATCTGCGCCCACGCCGCCGGCCTCGTCGCGATCGCCGGCCCACGATCGCACGCGGGTCGGCTCGCCGTCCGCGGTCGCATCGATGCGGCCGCGGAGGCGCTCCATCCGTTCCGCGAAGCGTTCGGCCGAGACCGACTCTACGTCGCGGCCGAACATCGGATGGAGCGCGATTCGAACGCCGAGATCCGCTCGATGCTCCGCCTCGCCAACAGTGCGGAGATCCGTGCGGTGGCCACGAACCCCGTCCGCTACCTCGTGCCCGAGGACGCGTTCCTGGCAGACGCGCTCGAGTGCATGCGCGAGATCGTCCCCATCGCCGCCAACCACGTCTCGCGCAGGAACGCCGAAGGATGGTTGAAGCCGGCCGAGGCGATGCGCCTGCTCTTCGCCGAGCGACCCGACCTCTGCGACGCGACGATCGAGATCGCCGAGACATGCCGGTTCGACCTCGGCCTCAAGCAGGTCCATTTCCCGGACTTCCCCACGCCGGCGGGACGGAGCGCCGACGCGATCCTCGCCGAGCGCTGCTGGCTCGGTGTGCACGACCGGGGGATGACCGAGGACGAGCGCCTGCGCGACCGGATCCACCTCGAGCTCTCGATGATCCGACGGATGGGCTACGCGGCGTTCTTCCTCACGGTGGGCGACATCGTCGCGGACATCCGTGCGATGGGGATCCACGTGGCGTGCCGCGGGAGCGCCGCCGGCTCGCTCGTGTGCTACTTGCTCCGGATCTCCGACGTCGACGCGCTCCGGCACGACCTCGCGTTCGAGCGCTTCCTGAACCCGATGCGCGACGAGCTGCCGGATATCGACGTCGACGTCGAGTCGGCCCGCCGCGAGGACGTCTACGACATGGTGCTCTCGCGCCACGGCGACGAGCGGACCGGCTGCGTCGCGATGATCGACACGTACCGGGCGCGCTCCGCGGTCCGCGAGGTCGGGAAGGCGCTCGGCCTGCCGGAGGTCGAGGTGGGGATGGTGGCGAAGTCGTTCCCCCACATCTCGGCGCGGAACCTCCGGGAGGCGATGGCGGAGCTGCCCGAGCTCGACGGGATCAACCTCCCGATGGCCCAGCTCGAGCTGCTGTTCCGCGTGGCCGAGCGGCTCGACGGCTTCCCGCGTCACATCGCCCTGCATCCGTGCGGCATCGTGCTGTCGTCCCACGACCTCGTGGACCGGGTGCCACTGGAACGCTCCGCGAACGGCCACCGGATGATCCAGGCCGACAAGGACGACGTCGAGCTGCTCGGGTACCTGAAGCTCGACGTCCTCGGGGTGCGGATGCTGTCCTCGATGCGCCACGCGACCGACGAGATCGCGCGGACGCTGGGGGAGAAGATCGATCTCGAACGGATCCCGCTCGACGACGAGACCACGTTCGAGATGATCCGTGCCTCCGACACGCTCGGGTGTTTCCAGATCGAGTCTCCCGGCCAGCGCGAGCTGCTCCAGAAGCTCCAGCCCAGCAGGTGGGAAGACCTGATCGTCGACATCTCGCTGTTCCGGCCCGGTCCGGTGAAGTCCGACATGATCACGCCGTACCTGCGGCGGCGCGCGAGCTTCGAGTCACCGGTCTACGTCCACCCCGATCTGCGCCCGGCCCTGCGGGAGACGTTCGGGGTGATCGTCTACCACGAGCAGGTGATGCGGACCCTCGCGGCACTCGCCGGCTGGGATCTCACCTACGCCGATCACGTCCGGCGCCACCTCGATCACGAGGAGCTGATCCCCGGCTTCCGCGAGGAGTTCCTCCGGCGCGCCGGCGAGCGCGGCGTGGACGTGGTGGCGGCCGAGCGGACCTGGGACGCGGTGGCGCAGTTCGCCTCGTTCGGGTTCTGCAAGGCACATGCGGCGGCGTTCGCGGTGCCGACCTACCGCAGCGCCTGGCTGAAGGCGCATTACCCGGCGCACTTCCTCGCGGGGATCCTCACGCACGATCCGGGGATGTACCCGCGGCGGGCGCTCCTGGACGATGCGCGGCGCCACGCCATCCCGATCCTGCCGCTCGACGTGAACGTGAGCGAGCCCGAGTACACGGCTGAGGAGATCGGGGGTCTGGGGGGCTCAAGAAGCGAGCGCCCCGCGCGAGCGTAGCCCCCCAGGGATACGGCATCCGGTTGGCCCTCCAGGACATCCATGGCATCTCCGACGCCGAGATCCGGTCGATCCTGATCGCTCGCGCCGAACGGCCGTTCGCGAGCGTCGAAGACTTCCTGTGGCGGACCTCGGTCGCCAGGCCGGTGGTAGAGGCGCTCGCGCACGCCGGTGCGTTCGACGCGCTCCAGGGGAACAACCGTCGAGGACATCTCTTCACCGCGATCACCGCCGAGGCAGCGCGCGAAGGAGACCAGTTGCGGCTCTCGCTCGACGCGCCCTTGGCGAGCACGACCGACCATCCTTCGACCGGCGTCGCAGGCTTCGCCTTCCGGGACTACACCGACGCCGAGGTCGTCCGCGCGGAGCTCGAGGTCCTCGGACTTGACGCCACGCGTCACATCGTGAGCTTCTTCGAGCCGCTGCTGCGCGACCTCGGCGTCACGCGTTCGGAGGACGTGTGGCGGTGCCGGGCGAACGAGTGGGTGATGATCGCCGGCGTGAAGGTCTCCTCGCAGACCCCCGCGATCCGCAGCGGGCAGCGGATCATCTTCGTCACGCTCGACGACGGAACCGGGCCTCTCGAGGTCACGGTCTTCGAATCGGTACAGCCGAAGGTGGCCAAGACCGTGTTCCACGCGTTCGCGATGGTGGTGTGGGGGCAGGTCCGCCGGACCGGTCGTCGGGGTGTGAGCGTCGTCGCGGAGGAGGTCTGGGATCTCACGGCGCTGCACCGGGCCCGCGCCGACGGCACCCTCCGCGAGACCATGGCGGGCCCGGTGCGGCCGACCAGCCCGGACCGGCGGCTGTGGCACGCGAGCCCCGGGTCCGCGGGCTGATGGCCCGCAGGCTGATCCAGCGGCATGATGTGCCCGTGACCACCTTCCAGAGGCCACCCGAGTCGATCCTGCACGTGGACCTCGACGCGTTCTACGCCTCGGTCGCCGTCCTCAAGGACCCCTCGCTCGAAGGCAAGCCGGTGATCGTGGGGGGGACCGGCGCCCGCGGGGTGGTCACCAGCGCGTCATACGAGGCGAGACGGTTCGGGGTGCGGAGCGCGATGCCGTTGGTCCGTGCGCGCCGCCTGTGTCCGGAGGGCATCTTCCTCCCACCCGACTTCGACGCCTATCGCGTTCATTCCCACCGCTTCCGGGAGGTCCTCCTCGCCCATACCCCGCTCGTAGAGCCGATCTCCCTCGACGAGGCGTTCCTCGACGTCGGCGGCGCCACCCGCCTGTTCGGCTCGCCCGTGGAGATCGCGAAGAGGATCCGGCGGGAGGTCGCCCTTGAGGTCGGCGTGACGTGTTCGGTGGGCATCGCGCCGACGAAGTTCGTGGCCAAGCTCGCATCGGACGGATGCAAGCCCGACGGATTCCTCCACGTGCCCGCGGACGGCGTGGCCGCCTACCTGGAGCCGCTCCCCGTCGGGAGACTCTGGGGGGTGGGGGAGAAGACGGCGGAGCTGTTGGGGCGCTTGGCGATCCGCACGGTCGGGGATCTCGGGAGGACGCCCCCGACGATCCTCGAGCGTCTGATCGGCGCAGCGGCGGCGAGCCACCTGGGCGCGCTGGCGCGCGGGGTCGACGACCGCCGGGTCGAGCCCTACGAGCAGCCGAAGTCCATCGGGCACGAGGAGACGTTCGATCGGGACCTCGATGACGAGGACGAGATCCTGCGGGAGCTGCTGGCGCTCTCGGGGCGGGTGGCCGCTCGTCTCCGCGAGGACGGCTACCGTGCGCGGACGGTCACGCTGAAGGTCCGGCTCGCGAACTTCACGACGCTCACCCGTTCGCGCACGCAGCCCGATCCCACCGACCTCGGTGGGGAGATCCACCGGACCGTGTCCGACCTGTATCGCCACCTCCCCGGAGAGAGACGACGCGTCCGGCTGCTCGGGGTCCAGGCAGCGGGATTGGACTCGGCGGGCGCGCACCAGCTGGCGCTGCTGCGCTCCGAACGCTGGGACGATGTGGAGCGCACCGTGGACCGGATCGAGCGTCGCTTCGGGACCGGTGCGGCGGGGCCCGCGAGCCTCCTCGACCGATCGCGTCACCGTTCGGTACCACTCGGTCGGGACCCCTCTCTATAATCGGAGGGGAACGGGGTCGCTCCCCGCGGCCGGAGGTGCCATGCCGCTCAACGAAAACGAGCAGAAGATCCTGGAGGAGATCGAACGGCGGCTCTCGGAAGAGGATCCGAGGCTCGTCGAGCAGGTCACCCGCACGGACCTTCACACCCATGCCTGGGGTCGGATGAAGTTGGCGATCGCGGGGTTCGTCGTCGGATCGCTCATGCTCCTGCTCGTTGGCGTGTCCGTCTGGATCGCGGCCGCGGGGTTCGTCGCGATGACCCTGTCCGCGGTGCTCGCCTACCGCTACGCCGGCCGTCTCGGCGACGACACCGTCGCCCCGGGCGCGTTCGGAAGGATCGCGTCGCGCGTCGCGGGGCGGCTCCGGCCGCCGCCGTCTGCACCTCCGTCGGACGAGCGATAGGCGCGCGCACGAACCCGCCGCGAACGTCGCGTCGATCACACCGTCTGACCACTGCGCTTGCCACGACTTCGTGGATGGGTGTACAACGTGCATTCCTTCCCCTGGGTGCGAGTGCGTCGCCGGAGGGCGGGTTCCCCGGGAGGGCCCGTGACGTTCGCGCCGGATGGTTCGGGTTCGAAGTTGTCGTGATCGAAGGGGCGCGCGTCCGATGGAGGGTTTCACCGCGCATCAGGCATGCAAGTTCACGGGTTGCTCGCCACGTCAGCTGCGCTACTGGGACGAGATCGGGCTCGTCGAGCCCACGGTGCAGGGCACCGGCGGACGCCCCGGCGTGCCGCGCTTGTACTCCTTCCGGGATCTGGTCGCGCTGCGGGTCGTGAAGTCGCTGCTCGACGGAGGGATGTCGCTGCAACGGGTCCGCCGCTCGTGGGAGTTCCTCACGAAGAAGGCAGGCCTCACGAAACACCTCTCCGAGGTGAAGCTCGTGACGGACGGACAGTCGATCTTCAAGATCTGCCGCCGTGATGGCGAGGTGATCGACGCCCTCCGCGACGGGCAGATGGCGTTCTTCGTCGCCATCGACGACATCGCGACGGGCGTCGAGACCAAGGTCCGTCAGTTCGAGGAAGACCGCGAGCGGTTCGTGCGAGCGCTCCGCGCCGCTGCGGCCACCACGGCGACCGGTCAGTCAGCCGCCGCCCGCTAGGCGGCCGTCCTCAGGTCCAGCGGCCGCGGTAGAGGCCGACGAACCATGCCGTCGGTCCGACGGACCGCCGGATCTCTCGGATCGCGGTGTCCGCGGCGCTCCTCGCCTCTCGTGCCTGCTCCGCGGACGGCTCGTGAGGAGAGTACGCGGCGGCAGACGCGAGCCCGGTGAGCCGATCGAGGTACCCGTTCGACAGGTACCCGGTCTCCATCACTTTCGTGCGGTACTCGTTCAGGGTCTCGCCCGGGTCGCGACCGAGCCCGATCCCGGTGGCTCGCTCCGTGAACACCTCATACGTCGCCAGGATCAGACGTCGTGGCTCACCGTCGGCGCGCCGCAGACGGACCCGCCGTCGGAGAGCTCGGACGGGCGGCACGAGCAGGAGCACGAGCCCGACGACGATGGCGCCGAGGAGGAGCACCATCCTCGCGCTGATGGGCGAGGCGTCGTCGGCGATGTCGATCGTCCCGGGGTCACCGGTGGCTCCGCGAGGACCGTTCCCGGGCCGAAGACCCTCGATCGCGCCCGCCTCTCGCCCCTCGGTGGCGCTTCCCCCGGTTCCGCGGGGGGGAGTCTCCCCCGCGCAGTCCTGTCCAGGACACGGGGCATCGCCGGAGGACACGTAGGTCACCGCGTTCGTCCGCGTCGGCGTGGGTTCGAACGGCATCCAACCCCACCCCGGGAACCACACCTCCACCCACGCATGGGCGACGTCGGTGGTGAACGAGTACTCGCCCGGTGCGATCGGCCGACCCGTGGCGTAGCCCACGACGACCCGAGACTGGATACCGATGGTGCGAAGCATCGCGGCCATCGAGGTGGCGAACTGCTGACAGAAGCCGGCTTTCGTTTCGGTCAGGAACTCGAGGATCGAGCTCGATCCCGACCGGAGCGGGGTGTCGACCTGATAGCCGAACTCGCCGGAGCTGTGCAGGCGCTCCTCGATCGCGACCACCCTGTCGAAGACGTTGTCGGCGTCCCCCACCCAGTCGAGTGCGATCGCCCGGATCCGCTCGTCGAGGTCGTCGGGTACATCCGTGTAACGACCGCCCTCGAGGGTGTTGAAGAACGGGATGTTCCGGAGCGCCTCGGCCGTCACCTGCGGGCGATACGTGGTCACCTCGTAGACGTCGCCTTCGCTCAAGGGTCGATCCACGGACGCGTTCCACAGGTCCCAGTCGTAGCGAACGGTCCGATCGGTGATCCCCTCGATCGAACCGAGCGGGGAGGGAGCCGGGAGGTAGCCCTGCCCCAGGTCCCTCATGATCTCGATCCGGGCCGTCGTTTCCTCGCCTCGGCCCGGATCCGGGAGCTCCGCGCCGGGAACGAGCTGCGCGACTTCGGACGCCTCCGCCGGTCGCCAGCCAACGCCGTCGAACTCGGGCACGGTGACGAGCCGGATGTAGCCCGGGTGGTCCGTCGTGACGCGGAGCACCTCGACGGGCTCGGTCTCCGTCAACGCGGACTCGACCGAGACGAACGGGTCGATCGCGATGCGATCGGCTGCCGGTGTCCCGAAGTCGACGAGCCCCTTGGACCCGAACCCCGGCACCAGGATCGGTGAGAGGAGCGCCGCTCCCAGCGCCGTGAACGCGAGGCGGCGCGCCCCCCGGCCGGCGGTCGCAGCGATCCCGCGCCGCCCGGACGCCCACACCGGTCCCCATCCCTGCACGCGCGCGAGCCCGTCCGCGAACACCACGAGGAGTGCCGCGGCGAGGAACGCCACTCCGTAGAGCGGCTTCACGAATTCCTCGAGCACCGTATCGGCGAACGCGACGAGCGCCACGGGCGGCACCAGCCCCAGGAGTGGACTCCCCGCGCGGAACGCCAGGGCGTGCGCAGAGAACACCGCGGCCCACAGCGAGACGACCGCCGCCAGGAGGAGCGGATCGATCGGCTCCGCCGGTGCGGGCTGGATCCTCGCCTGCTCGCCCACGAGCGCGGCGGCGTCGAGGGCGGCCCGGAGCGTCTCGCCGGTCGGCAGGCCGTACCACGTGGTCTCGGGGAAGACGATCAGCCCGATCGCGAGGACGAGCCCGACGCCGCTCACGACCGTGGCCAGCAGCAGGCTCCTCCGCTCGAAGGCGGCGGCCAGGAGCGCCGCACCGACCGCGGCCGCCACCAAGGAGAGCGTCGAGCTCGCCCCCAGGAACACGCGCCCGAACGCCAGCGCCGTCGTGACCGCGAGCAGAGCCGCGGCGGCGAGCGCGATCAGACGATGCGCGCGAGCGGACGTTCCAGCGGCGTGTGCCATCGCTCCTGCAATCTCATCGACGGGGGCAAAACGAGGACGTCCCACCCGGCTCGGGCGAGGGAGAGCCGGGCCTGACTCGCCCGGCCTTCGAGCTGAGCCTGCCGCTCCGGTGGCAATCGCACCGGATCGGTCGGATAGATCAAGACCGCGAGCTTCTGACCGAAGCCCGCGCCGGCGCGGATCAGCGCGCTCAGCTCAGCGGGAACGGGAGGCGCGGAGACGAACACGAGCGAGGTGTCCGGGGAGGAGCCCGAGCGGAGGTGGGCCAGGGCCGGCCCGATCGACCGAACCTCCGCGTGCGAGATCCCGGTGAGCGCGTCGAGGAACCGCTCCTCGGACAAGGCTGCGGCCGGGAGCTCGGTGGTGCCGAGGCGGAGCACGAAGCCTCGGCGAGCCAGGAGGACGCCGACCGAGGCGGTGGCGGAGACCCCGCGCTCGAAGGCCGGAGTATGCGTCCGGCCGAGCGCGGTGGCCCGCGTGTCGAGGAACACGAGCCCGCTCGCCCGACGCGTCGACTCGTCCTGGCGGATCATCAGCTCGCCGGTACGGGCGACGGAGGGCCAGTGGATCCTCCGCAGGTCGTCACCCTCCTGGTAGGACCGCATCGTGTAGTACTCCTGGCCGGTCCGGAACAGCTGCCGGGCGCGTGACGCGCCGAACGACGGCCCCGAGGCAGGATCGGGGGTGGCGCCCAGATCCTCGATCTCGGGGGCGACGAGCAGTTCCTCGCGTTCGTCGAACTCCAGGCGCACCCTGCTGAGCGCGAACGGATCCGACACGTCGATCACGAGGGGTCCGAGGAGATAGCGCCCCCGCGACTGGGGGACCAGCGTATACGTCGCCTCTTCCCGTTTCCCGGCACGGATCCCACCGATCACGAGCCGCGCCGCTCGTCCGAGGGGCGTCGGGAGCCGGTCCTCCAGCAGGAGGAACGAGGTGCCGATCGGCGAGCGATTCTCGACGTCGAGCGTCACGGTGACCCGGGAGCCGGGACTGATCCGGACGTCGGACAGCCGTCGGCGGACGGAGATCCGCTGGGCACCACGCTTCGCCGCGAACGAGGCGATCAGCGGGAGGGCGGCGATGCCGATCGCGATAACCTCCAGGCCGGGGGAGCCGAGGAACCGGGCCGCGAGCCACATCGCGATGCCCGTCACGAAGACGGCCACGCCGCGTCCCGCGAGCATCAGTGGGCCGGGAGCATCAGGGGTTCTCCGCGATGGGGACGTCCACCTCGTCGATGATCTCCCGAACGAGCACCTCCGCGGAGCGCCCGCTCATGATCGCGTCCGCGGTGACGATGATGCGGTGCGGCAGGGCGACCGGGGCGAGGGTCTTCACGTCGTCGGGGATCACGTAGTCCCGCTCCTCGGCCGCTGCGAGCGCGCGCGCGGCGCGCAGGATCATGATCGAGGCCCGCGGACTGGCGCCGAGATAGACGTCGGAGTGCCGCCGGGTCGCTTCCACCAGATCGACGATGTACCTGCGGATCGGTGGAGCCGCGTGGATCCTCCGCGCCTCCTCGATCATCTCGCGGACGCCGCTCGCGTCGCTCACGGGCCGGATGTCGTCGAGCGGGGCCCCGGCCGCGTGGCTCGCCAGGATCTCGGCGGCGACCTCGGCATCGGGATACCCGATCGCGAGGCGCATCATGAATCGGTCGAGCTGCGCCTCGGGGAGCGGATAGGTTCCCTCGTGCTCGATCGGGTTCTGGGTGGCGATGACGATGAACGGTGTGCCGAGGGTGTGCGTCTCGGTATCCACCGTGACCTGCCGCTCCTCCATGCACTCGAGGAGCGCGGACTGGGTCTTGGGAGAGGCCCGGTTGATCTCGTCCCCGAGCACGATGTTTGCGAAGATCGCGCCGGGCTTGAACTCGAAGTCCCCGGTCTCCTGGCTGAAGACGTTGACGCCGGTGACATCGGTGGGCAACAGATCCGGTGTGAACTGGATCCGTCGGAACGAGCAGTCGATCGACCGGGCGATCGACTTGGCGAGCATGGTCTTGCCGACGCCGGGAACGTCCTCGATCAGCAGGTGGCCCTCGGCGACCAGGGCGACGAGGGCGAGCCTTATCTCCTTGTGCTTGCCGCGGACGACCCGTTCGACGTTCTCCTCGATCTCACGGAACCGAGCAGCGAACGCCCGGGGATCCGGGATCTTCTCTCGTACCTCCATCGCATCCGACCCCTGACCTCGGTAGCAGGTGCACAATCTTACGTGCGGGACGGAACCGGGGTTGCGTCGAGGTAGCAGACGCCTGCCGGTGAGGGCAAGTTCCCGACACGTCAGCGGTCGGCCATCGCGACAGCGACGCGGGTTCGGAGGCCGCGGGATCCCGGGGGCTCGAGGGCGGACCGACCCACGAACGGACGCCCCGCGCGGCCCCTAGTCGCAAGATCAGGCATCGCGCGCGGGCCGGCCCGCCTTCGCTCGACAGATTACACGCTTGTGATTCGCGCGCCCGTATCCCCTCGTGGTTCCTGCGAGGTCGCTACACTGCGCGCATGGGACGCGCCCTCGTGCTCAACGCGTCGGAGTCGCCGCTCGCGGTGGTGGCAGCGAGACGGGCGGTCGTCATGGTGCTCAAGGAGAAGGCCGACGTCATCCTCAGCAACGGGATGGTGTTCCACTCGGCTCGGTTGACGATCGAGGCGCCGTCCGTGGTCCGGCTCCGTCGGTACGTGCACGTCCCGTACCGGCCGCACGCGCCGCTGACGCGACGGGCGGTGTTCGCGCGTGACCTCGGCACGTGTCAGTACTGCGGCGCCGCGGCGGAGAACCTGGATCACGTGATCCCCCGATCGCGAGGCGGCCTGCACACCTGGGACAACGTCGTCGCCTCGTGTCGCAAGTGCAATGCGCGCAAGGAGGACCGAACTCCGCAGGAGGCCGGCTTCTCCTTGCTGCGACAGCCCTACGCCCCGAGGGACGGGTTCCATCTGACGCTCGGCCGGATCGAGCCCGGCTGGGAGCTCTACCTCGCCTCGTAACGGCTCCGCCTCGTACCACGCCCGCCGAGAGCCGCCACGGTCCTCCGTTCTGCGCGCGCGTCCTCTCCCAGATATCTGCCGTTGGCCATTGACGGAGTGGAGTGTTAGTGGCATAAACGTGGGGCTCAGTGGAGGAGAGGGGAGGAGGGCGTGGCCGAGCTCCTCGGCACGCATAGCTATTCACTCGACCCGAAAGGCAGGGTGTCGCTGCCCGCGAGGTTCCGCGCGGCGTTCGACGAAGGCCTCTGGCTGACCGTTGGCCAAGACCGCTGCCTGTACTGCTTCCCCAGGGCCGAGTGGGAGCGACGCAGTCGCGAGGTCGGCGCCTTCGCCCTCTCCGATAAGGACGGTCGCGCCTTCTCGCGACTCTTCTTCTCCGCGGCCGACGAGGTCAGGCTCGACGCCCAGGGGCGGGTCACGATCCCGCAGCGACTTCGGGACGCGGTCGGGATCAACAAAGAGGTGGTCGTGCTCGGCGTCCGCGAACGGATCGAGATCTGGGACCGAGCCGAGTTCGAGCGGTATAGGGACTCCCATGCGGACGCCTACGAGAACGGCGACCTCGAGCCCCGAGGAGCACGGCCGGTCGCGGGAGACCACTCCGGTTTCGACAGGGCACCACGGACGATGGAGGGATGAGGGATGCAGACGAAGCTTTCGACGGAGGTTCGACAGAGCCTCTCGTTGCTCGGGATGACGGCGCTGACGTTGCTCGCGTCGATCGGCCTCGGGGTCCTGGCGGGACAGATCGGGTGACGTGGCGAACGACGAGCGGCCGCACGAGCCCGTCTTCGTGCGTCCACCGCACGAGCCCGTCTTCGTGCGTCCACCGCACGAGCCCGTCATGGTGGCCGAGGTCCTCGAGTTCCTCCTCGGGCGGTCGGGGACCGGGGGAACGGGGACCGGGCGACGGGTCGCCGACATGACCGTGGGCGCCGGGGGCCATGCGGCCGCGCTGCTCGACGCAGGCGTGGAGCACGTGATCGGGTTCGACCGCGATCCGGAGGCACTGCGGATCGCGCGCGAGCGCCTGGCCGCGTACGGCGACCGCTTCACTGCGGTGCATCGACGCTTCTCCCAGGTCGGAGAGGCCGAAGCCACGGGGCCGCTGCATGGGGTCCTCTTCGACCTGGGAGTGTCGTCGATGCAGCTCGACGAGCCCGCCCGTGGGTTCGGGTACCGCGTGGACGGACCGCTCGACATGCGCATGGGCGACGGTGACGTCACCGCCGCGGACCTCGTGAACGACCTTCCGGAAGGCGAGCTCGCCGATCTGCTCTTCGAGTTCGGGCAGGAGCACCGTTCGCGTCGTGTCGCCGCGGCGATCGGCCGCGCGCGACAGCGGGCTCGGATCGAGACCACCGACCAGCTGGCCGGTGTGGTCGCGAGTGCTCTGGGACGACGTCCGGGGGGCCCCCACCCCGCGCGTCGGACGTTCCAGGCGCTCCGCATCGCGGTCAACCGGGAGCTCGAGGAGCTCGCCACCTCCCTGCCTCGGGCGGTCGGGCTCCTCGGCCCCGGTGGCCGCGTGGTCGTCCTTTCCTATCACTCCCTGGAGGACGGGATCGTCAAGCGCGCGTTCCGCGACGACGAGCGCCTCCGTGTCCTCACCAAGAAGCCGCTCCAGCCCTCTGATGAGGAGCGAGCCCGCAACCCTCGCGCGCGGAGCGCCAAGTTCCGCGCCGCCGAGCGCGTCGAGGAGGCGGCATGAGCCTCCCTGCCCGGGAGGCGGAGCGGTGGGCGCCCGCTCCGCAGCACCCACCTCGACGTCGTGCGATCAGCTCCGCACGGCCGCCCGCGACGCACCCGCCGATCCCCACCCCTCCCCATCCCCATCGGCGGGCGCGTCGCGGGCACCACACCGCGTTCTGGGTCCTCACGGCGGTGGTCGTGTCCTCCCTCGTGGTCGGACTCGTTTCGGTGAACGCCATGCGTGTGGACGCCGCCTATCGGAGTCGATCCCTCGCCGAGGAGATCCGAACGATGAGTGACGAGCGGCGGACGCTGGTGAACGACGTCGCCCGTCTGTCGTCGCCATCCCGGATCGGTCGCTGGGCGGTTCGCCAAGGACTCGTGCACCCTGCCGCGGGTGACGTCGTGATCCTCCAGGTGCCCGGCTTCTCGCATCCCACCGCGCCGACGGCCGAGGCGGGGGAGTGAGGCGTCCGCCCGCCGGTCGCCTCGTCGCGCTGCTCGGCGTGATGGTGCTGGCACTGGCGGGCGTGGGGACCCGGTTGGTGGTCCTGCAGGTGGGCGATCACCGAGCGTTCTCGGCGCAAGGCTTGGACCAACGGGTGCATCTGATCGACCTGCCGGCGGAGCGAGGAGCGATCGTGGATCGGACCGGGGTCCCGCTCGCGATCACCCTGGAGGCTCGGGACGTCTACGCGGACCCCCGGTACGTGACCGACCCGATCGGCGAAGCCGCGCGGATCGCGAGGATCCTCGACCTCCAGCCCCGGCAGGTGGAGCGACTGCTGCGCACGCCCGATTCCACCTTCGTGTACCTCGGGCGACAGGTCGATGCCGAGGACGCCGAGAAGCTCGAGTCGCTCGGCCTCCCGGGCATCGGGTTCCTCGACGTACCCAAGCGCTACTATCCGGCGGGCGCGCTCGCGCCGCAGGTGCTCGGCTTCGTCGGGGTCGACGCCACGGGGCTGGCGGGCCTCGAGTTCGAGTACCAGGACGTCCTAGCCGGTTCACCCGGAACCCGCACGGTGGAGTTGTCGGCAGACGGGTTGCCGATCGCGAGCGGGATCGAGGTCGTGGAGCCGGCGATCCGCGGACGGACGCTCGTGACGACCCTGGACCGCGAGGTCCAATACCTGGCCCAGGAGGCGCTGCAGCGCGCGGTGGAGGAGAACGGGGCGAAGGGCGGGACGATCGTCGTGATGGACGCGCGAACCGGCGATGTCTACGCGATGGCCTCCTATCCCTGGTTCGACCCCAACGACTTCGAGACCGCCGAGCGGGACGCGATCCGGAACCGCGCCGTCACCGACATGTTCGAGCCGGGATCGGTCAACAAGGTCGTGACGGCGGCGGCGGCCCTCGAGACCGGTGCGGTGGGCCTCCGCGAGGTCTTCCGTGTCCCGTCGTGGATGAGGGTCGGCGGGTACACGGTCAACGACTCCCACGCACATCCCATCCAGGACATGACCCTCGGAGATATCGTCGCCCAGTCCAGCAACATCGGGTCGGCGATGATCGCCGAGCAGGTGGGGAGCGCGGATCTCGCTTCCGTGCTCGCCCGGTTCGGCTACGGAACACCCACGGGGATCGGCTTCCCGGGCGAAGCCGGGGGCGTCGTCCCCGATCTCCTCAACTGGACCGACATCACGCGGACGACGGTGTCCTACGGACAGGGCATCTCGATGACGCCGCTGCAGATGGCCGCCGTCTACGCCACGGTCGCCAACGACGGGATGTGGGTGCAGCCCGCCTCGTCCGCGGCACTTCCGGCTCCGATGGGCGGCTCCAGCAGACACATCCCGAGGAACCACGACGGGTCCTTTCGGAGGAGACGGCGACGATGCTCACCCGCATGCTCGCCTCCGTGGTGTCGTCGGGCACGGGCGGCGCAGCGGACATCCCCGGCTATCAGGTCGCCGGCAAGACCGGCACGGCCCGGAAGTTGGTCGACGGCAGGTACGTCCGGCGGTACATGGCGTCGTTCGTGGGATTCTTCCCCGCGTCGGATCCCCGGGTGGTGATCGCGGTGTCGATCGACGAGCCTCGGACGATCTACGGTGGCGTGGCGGCCGCCCCGGTCTTCTCCGAGATCGCGCGACACGTGATCCAGCGCCTCGCGATCCCGGCCGCACCGCCCGTGAGCCTCCCGCCGTTCGCGACGGATCCCTGATCGGTCGATCCCGGTTCGACGGATCCGGTTGGCAGGTTCGGGCGCGTGCCGCCGGTACGCTGGACGGCGGTGAATCCTCTTCCCCAGGTGCCGCTGTCCGCGGTGGCGGACGCCGTGCGCCGTGCCGAGATCCGGGGTGACGCAGGCGTCCAGATCCGCGAGGTCGCCTTCGATTCCCGCGAGGTCGCCACCGGCGCGCTTTTCTTCTGCGTCCCGGGCGCGAACATCGACGGACACGGTCACGCCCGCGACGCGATCCGCGCGGGAGCCGTCGCGCTCGTCGTGGAGCGGTGGCTCGACCTCGACGTGCCGCAGGTGCGCGTTCGGTCGGTGCGCGACGCGATGGGCCCGATGTCCAGCGTGGTGTTCGATGAGCCGTCCGGGTCCCTCACGGTGATCGGCGTCACCGGGACGAACGGCAAGACGACGGTGGTCCATCTCCTGGACGCGGTCCTGCAAGCCGCGGGTCATCGCACGGGAGCGATCGGGACCGTCGGCGCGCATGTGGGCGCCGAGCCGGTCGCGCTCTCCCGGACGACGCCGGAAGCACCCGACCTCGTCCGCTTGTTGGCGAGGATGCGCGACGCCGGCGTGACCGCGGTGGCGATGGAGGTCTCCTCGCATGCCCTCGACCTCGGCCGGGTCGGCGGCGTCCGCTTCGACGCGGCCGTGTTCACGAATCTGTCCCAGGATCACCTCGACCATCACGGGACGATGGAGCGGTACTTCGAGGCGAAGGCATCGCTGTTCACCGAGGAGCGCAGCGACCACGCCGTCGTGAACCTCGACGATCGATGGGGGCGGAGGCTCCTGGACGTTGCGATGCCGCTCACGACCTACGGGCTGGATCCGGAGGCCGACGTCCGCGGCGAGGAGGTCCACACCACCCCGGAGGGACTGTCCTTCCGCGTGGACGGGCGCGAGGTGCGCAGTCCGCTGCGCGGCGCCTTCAACGTGTCGAACACGCTCGCGACGTTCGCGGCGGCCCGGGTGATCGGCCTCGACGACGAACCCGTCCTCCGTGGGCTCGCAGACGCGGAACAGGTGCCCGGCCGGATGGAGCCGATCGAAGCGGGGCAGGATTTCCTGGCGGTGGTGGATTACGCGCACACGCCGGATAGCATCCGAACAGTGCTTGCCGCGGCACGCCCGTTGGCGACGGGCCGGGTGATCGTCGTCTTCGGTTGCGGTGGTGACCGTGACCGCGCGAAGCGGTCCCCGATGGGGGCGGCGGCAACGGAGGGAGCTGATCTCACGGTCATCACCACGGACAATCCGCGCTCCGAGGACCCTTCGGAGATCATCGCCGAGGTCGAGCGGGGCGCCGCCGCGGGCGGCGGAGCCTTCATGGTGGAGCCGGATCGTCGCGCCGCGATCCGACGGGCGCTCCGGGAGGCCCGTTCCGGCGACGTCGTGGTCGTGGCCGGCAGGGGCCACGAGTCCGTGCAAGAGGTGGGGGACCGGTTCCTTCCGTTCGACGACCGTGTCGTGGTCCGCGAAGAGCTCGACGTGATCGGCGGAGCGGCATGAAGCCGAGAGCCCTGTCCGATGTCGCCCGCGCCGTCGAGGGTGCGAGGGAGGGGGAGGACGTCGAGGTCCGGTCGGTGTCCACGGATTCCCGCACGGTGGGAGCCGGAGGACTGTTCGTCGCCCTTCCGGGCGAGCGGGCGGACGGTCACCGATTCGTCGAAGCCGCGATCGCGGCCGGCGCTGGGGCCGCGATGGTCGCCGAGGATCGGAGCGGTTCCCCCGAGATCGGATCCTTCCCGCTGGTCCGCGTGAGCTCCACCCCGGAGGCTCTGTTGCGATTGGCGGCGGACGAGCGGGAAGGGATGTCCGCCACGGTCGTCGGGATCACGGGAGCGAACGGGAAGACGTCCACCAAGGACCTGGCGGACGCGGTCGCGAAAACGCGGTTCCGCGTGCACGCGAGCCCGGGCTCGTTCAACAATGAGATCGGGCTCCCGCTCACCCTCCTGGGAGCGCCGCCGGACACGCAGGTCCTGGTCGCGGAGATGGGGGCGCGTCGCCTCGGCGACGTGAAGCTCCTGTCGGGCATCGCTCGCCCCGACGTCGTCGTCGTCACGAACGTCGGCGTGGCGCACATGGAGGTCTTCGGATCGTGGGCGTCGATCGTCGAAGCGTCCGCGGAGCCGGTCGATGCACTCGGTCCCGACGGACTCGCGATCCTGAACGCGGACGACCCGGTCGCGATCGGATACGCCGACCGGTGTCCCGGGCGGGTCGTGACGTTCGGGACGCGATCCGCCTCCGACGTCCGCGCGGAGGATGTCTCGCTGGACCCGGAGGGACGGGCGTCGTTCCGGATGACGGCGGACGATGCGGAGGTGCGGGTGCGCCTCGCGGTGCCCGGAGAGCACATGGTGTCGAACGCGCTCGCCGCGGCCGCGGTGGGCCGCGAGCTCGGGATCTCGCTCGACGAGGCCGCCCACGCCCTGGGCGGGGCCGGCGTCTCCCCCTGGCGCATGGAGTCGTTCACGACCGCCGCGGGCGTGCGGGTGCTCAACGATGCGTACAACGCGAACCCTGAGTCCACGGCCGCCGCCCTGCGGACCGCGCGATGGATCGCCGGAGAGGATCGCCTGATCGCGGTCCTCGGCGAGATGGCGGAGCTCGGTCCGATCTCGGCAGAGGAGCACGATCGGGTCGGAGTGCTCGCCGCGCGTATCCGGGTGGACCGCCTGATCACCGTCGGCGACGCCACTCGCGCGGTGGCGCGCGCCGCCATCCGCGAGGGGATGGATCCGGAGGACGTCGCCAGCCACGGCACGGCCGCCGAGGCGCTCGAGGACGTGCGCGTCTCGGCCGGCACCGGGGACCTCGTCCTCTGCAAGGGGTCCCGCGTCGCAGCGCTCGAAACGATCGCCGAGGCCCTCCGTTGATCTCGATCCTCGTCGCGGGCGCGGTGGCCTTGGCGGTGACGCTGCTCGGGACGCCCGTGGCGATCAGGGTCTTCCGGTCATGGGGGTGGGGTCAGCGGATCCGCGAAGACGGCCCGCACACCCACCTCGAGAAGGTCGGCACGCCCACGATGGGCGGGATCGTGATGCTCGTAGCCCTCGTCGTCGCCTACCTCGCGACGCGGCCCACGATCGCGGCCGGGATCACGTTCAGCCCTGCCGGACTCGCGCTGATCCTCGCTGCGGTGGGGTTCGGATCCGTCGGGTTCATCGACGACTTCTTGAAGGTCCGGCGGCGGCGGTCCCTCGGTCTGTCGAAGGCGCAGAAGTTCATCGGGACCGCCGTCGTGTCGGTGCTGTTCTCGTTCCTCGTGGTCGCGTTCTCCGGGGACACCGGCACCTCCACAAGCCTCTCCTTCGTCCGTCCGACGGCCCTGGACCTCGGCGTCTTCCTCTTCTCCGTCTGGGTCTTCGTCATCCTGACGTCCTCCTCGCACGCCGTGAACCTGACCGATGGGCTCGACGGTCTCGCGGCCGGCTCCTCGATCCTCGTCCTGGCGGGATACGTGTTCATCGCGTTCTGGCAGTTCCGACACATCTGTGACCCAGAACTGCCGGCCGGGGCTCCGGAACTGCCGGCGGCGGCGTTGAAGGCGTGCTACGCGGGCGTCGACGTTCTCGCGATGCAGGACACCGCGATCATCGCGGCGGCGATGATGGGAGCCGCGATGGGCTTCCTGTGGTGGAACGCCGCCCCCGCGCGGATCTTCATGGGCGACACGGGCGCCCTGGCGCTCGGGGGCCTGTTCGGCGCCATCGCGATCACGACGAACACCCAGATGCTGCTGATCATCCTCGGCGGGCTCTACGTGATCGAGACGATGTCGGTGATCGTCCAAGTGATCTCGTTCCGTGGCTTCGGGAGGCGGGTGTTCCGGATGTCACCGATCCATCACCACTTCGAGCTCTCCGGCTGGCCGGAGTTCACCGTGATCGTCCGCTTCTGGATCATCGCCGGCCTCTGCGTCGCCGTCGGTCTCGGCGTCTTCTACGCCGACTTCATCGCCCGAGGGGGACTCGATTGACCGGACGGTTCGCGGGGGAACGGGTCGTGGTCGTCGGCGCCGGCGTCGCAGGTGCCAGCGCGGCTCGGGTCCTGGCGTCGGAGGGAGCCTCCGTGCTCGTGACCGAGGCGCGACCCGCGACGGACGTGCCAGCCGTGGCCGAGCTCGAGGAGCAGGGGGTCGAGGTCCGGGTCGGCGGCCACGACCCCACCACCTCGACGACGCGACGCTCGTGCTCGTAGGGCCCGGCGTTCCTCCCGATGCGGCGGTCGTCCGCTGGGCCCGCGACCGTGGCCTCCACGTGTGGGGGGAGGGAGCTGGGGGCCCGGCTCGCTCACGGCCCGTACCTCGCCGTCACGGGGACGAACGGCAGACGACCGTCACCTCGATGATCGAGTCTTGTCTGCGTGCAGGCGGCCACGACGCACTCGCGTGCGGCAACATCGGCCTGCCCTTCCCTAAGCGGTGCTGCAGGACCGCGACGTGCTGGTGGTCGAGGTGTCGAGCTTCCAGCTGGCGCTCCAGGAGTCGTTCCATCCATCGATCTCCGTCCTGGTGAACCTCGCCCCGGATCACCTCGACTGGCACGGTTCCCTCGAGGCGTACCTCGACGCGAAGCGGCGCGTCTACGCGCGGCAGTCGGGCGCTGACGTGCACATCGGCAACCGCGACGATCCCGTCTCCGCTCCGATCTCCGCCGCGGCGCCGTGAGAGATCCGCTGGTTCCGAAGCGGACCGCCGGCGGA